>NZ_JBXAFA010000007.1:179336-335354 GCF_058792515.1 Pseudomonas sp. MT92 | reverse complement strand
CCTGGCCCTGCACCCCGACGTCAGCGACCAGCCGCCGGGCCAGTGGAGCGCCGAGCCGTGGGAGGGGCAGGGCACTCTGGACTGGCTGGACGGCGCCAATGCACAAACCGAGGGGCTGTTCGCCGTTTTCGCCTGTCTCGACGACGACCTGGGTGTGCTGCGTGACATCAATCACGAACAGGAATGGCTGGAGGCGAATCACGAAAAATGGCTGGGCGAGAACAATCTGCGCCTGAGCATCGGCGGGTTCGTGCGCAGCCTGATCAGCGAGGACGGCGCCGAACTGGCCGGGTCCATCAGCTACCGCTACAAGGCGCATGAGATCAACCTCACGCCGGCCCAGGGCCAGGTCATGCTCGACACCCAGCATCGGCTGGACGAAGAGCTCAAGGCGGAAACCCAGGCCCGTCGATACGGCGGGCAGCCCACCCAGGCCCAGGCCGCCGAGCGCGACGCACGTATCGCCGCCATCGTCGCCCCGGTGCGGGCCTTTATTCCGGAGGACCTGTACACCGAAGCAGAATTCGTCGTCCGCGAATACCGCGCCGAAAAGCACGCCAACCTCAATAACCATCTCTTCAGTGCCAAGGTCGGCAAATACATCGACCTCGAGGCGATGAACATCTGGTTCACCCAGACCGCCGCAGGGCACTACCAACATCTGGAGCAACGTCACACCGCGCTGTTTGCCGACCGGGGCCTGTACCTCAAGCGCTCACACAGCGGCACCTGGTTCGTGGATTACGACGACCTGGAGACGCGCCGCTGGCTGACCGAACTGGCCACCGGCTGCCTGACCGCCCAGTGCATCCGCGCCCAGGGGGCCGAACAATACGCCGACTACATCCGCGCCCCTGACGGCGGCGCCCTGAAGCAACTGTTCAACGCCTGGACACCCTCCATCGATGCGGCCGTTAACAGTGCTTCGCGCCTGAGCGAGCTGACGGCCGCCCTGGCCTCCGACAACCTCAGCGCGACCCATCAGGCGCTGGCGCCGTTGAGCGAACCGACCCTGCGCGACATCGCCAACATGGCGCGGGACGTCGGCAGCCAATGGAGCGTGCTGGTCAACCGGTTGGCGGCGGCGCTGTTGCTGCTCAAGGGTGACAACGGCCTCGGCCGTTCCTGGATGGGCATCTTTGTCGCCGCGCGCCTGGGCAACGACACGCGCGTGCAGTTTGTCACCGAGGCGGGCCGGCCAGTGGCGAAGCTGTTGGGCCAACAGGCCGAAGCGCTGGGCCAATGGGCCAGGGCAACCGGCAAGGCCATTGGCGCCGGGCAGGTGGGGCGGATCATCCAATCGCCGGTGGTGGCCAACAGTGGTGGGGTGGTGCCGTTGGCGGCGTTGTTGTTGAACGTGGTCAATGCGAATAACTATTTGAGTCAGGTCGGGGTGTTGGAGGGGATGGATAGCCGGCGGGTTCGTGACACGGTTTCGGCGACGTTGTATGCGGGGGCGGCGTTGGTGGCGGTGGTTGATAATCAGGTGCGGAAGGGGATGAGGGTTAAAGAAATTGGGAAGGGACAGACAATGGCCCCGACTCTGACTCTGTTTGGTGGGGTGATTGGTGGATTGTCAGCCGTTGCGGCATTCACAGAGTTCAAATCCTTACAAATACAAATAGAGAGCGCCCAAAACCGAGTCGATCCGTGGCTGGAGATGCGCCAAACCGTGGTCGGTGGACAAATAGCGACCTTCGGCACCCAGGCGCTGTTAGGGGTTGGTTACACCGCTCGTGCCCTGGCAGGGTCAATTGCAGTCGATGTCGCCATCTTGCGTTACACGCTGTTCATGGGACCGCTGAACTGGCTGATTCTCATACTGGGCGTATTGCACCTGATCACCAGTATCCTGCAGAAAACCCCGCTGCAAAACTTCCTGAACAACTGCTGCTGGTCAAAGGCGCGGGCCAACGATCTGCAGCCAATCCCGCCCAAGGCCCAGCAGGATGAGCTCGACCGGCTCTACTTCATCCTGTATGCGCCTCGGGTCAGCATGGAAAGCAACTTGAAGTCCAACCATGGTAATGGCCCTTCCCGTCTCGAGTATTACAGTTCCATCAATCACCTGACCCTCGACTTGCCAGGTGCCGAACCCGACAGTGTCTACCTGGAACTGAGCATGGTCGGTGACCCGGTGGACAGCCTGAACTACCGTGAACAGATCAAAACCGGCCGGCGCGATCATTTCAAGCCACTGCGTCCCTGGCGCGACCTGACACCGCACTGGCTGGCCAGCAGCGCCTGCCAGTGGATACCGTACAAGGAAGGACAGGGCCTGCGCCTCAGCGGCCCGTTCAACACACTGAGCAATGTCTTGAGCTCCCAACCTGCCACGGTTTCCCTGCGTGTGCGTTATCGCACGCCATTGACCGCCATGCTCGGCGCCCAACACTTCATCGGCGGCGAGCGGGGGCTGGCCTTTACCCTGAATGACTCAACGGGCGTGACCGCACTGTGGGCGGACCCGACGCCTGAACTGGATCGGGTGCCGAACTACCCGCTCGGCGAGGACCACCCCGGCGCGATGTACCTGCAACCCAAGGGCAAACGATGAGCACGCCACCGGCAGGCACCACGAAAAAACGGCTGCTTTCGCGCAATGACTACCTGGCGCCGTTGCCTATACCCACCGGAGAAAAACCGCAGGACGTACTCAACATCATCTGGCGCAAGAACGGGGTGTTTATTGATATTGGCAATTACAGCATCGGTTCAGCGGTGATGGTGATGTGGCCCACGCTGATGGTGTTTTTAGCCATATCTTTCTTCACTCGAAATCTCGACCCTGATTTAAGCCAAGGTATTTTGATCCTGGGGGCGGTTATTTTGGGTATTCCTGTGCTGATCTTGATCCAAGGCCTCTTCCGCGAAGTCCCTCTCCCCGTGCGCTTCAACCGCCAACGCCGAGAAGTCTGCGTCCCGCGCGACGATGGCGAATACTGGATTGTCCCGTGGGAAACCGTGACCGCCGCCGCCACCCAGCAATCGTCGGTCAGTCAGGCCGGTCGCGCCACCATGGGTTTGTTGATCATTGGCTTCGAAAACCCGGACCCGCAGGCTAGGGAGGACAACAAGCATTTTTCACTGGGCTTCAACTGCGGCGGCGGCACCACGGCGATGGCGTTGTGGGAGTGCGTTCGCAGTTATATGGAGGTCGGTCCGCAAGCGGTTCCTGTAAGTCGTGTCGGCATCGCTCCTTATGAAGAAACACAAATTGGTTCGATCATAACCGACTTGCGCAAGGGCAATCTGTTAGGCGTTTTTTGGGGCGTTTTCTGCATCACGATTTTGGGCACTTACTTGGCGGAGAAACTTCAGAACTTGAAACTTTCTTATCCGCCCGACCTGCCCTATCCCGACATCACCGAATGGTCAAAACCCCTGCCTCCCGAGCAATGGGCCAAACGCTCCCCGGAACTGGAAGCCGCCATCGCCGAACGCGAGGCGGAACTGGCCGCGCAGGCGGAGCGGGAGTTGGCGTGATGGCGCATACCCGAGGCCTGCGTGTGCGTTATCGCACGCCATTGACCGCCATGCTCGGCGCCCAACACTTCATCGGCGGCGAGCGGGGGCTGGCCTTCACCCTGAATGACTCAACGGGCGTGACCGCACTGTGGGCGGACCCGACGCCTGAACTGGATCGGGTGCCGAATTACCCGCTCGGCGAGGACCATCCCGGCGCGATGTACCTGCAACCCAAGGACAAACGATGAGTACGCCACCGGCAGGCACCACGAAAAAACGGCTGCTTTCGCGCAATGACTATCTGGCGCCGTTGCCCATTCCCACAGGTAGAAAACCTTCCGATGTGCTCAATGTCATCTGGCGCAAAAACGACGTTTTTTTGGATGTTGGTAGCTACAACATCGGCTCTGCGGTGATGGTGATGTGGCCTTCGGTGATGCTGTTTTTAGCCATGTCTTTCTTCACGAGAAATCTCGACTCTGATTTCAGCCAGGATGTTTTGATCCTGGGGGCGATTGTTTTGGGCATTCCGGTACTGATCTTGATCCACGGCCTCTTCCGCGAAGTCCCGCTCCCCGTACGCTTCAACCGCCAGCGCCGAGAAGTCTGCGTCCCGCGCGACGATGGCGAATACTGGATCGTCCCATGGGAAACCGTGACCGCCGCCGCCACCCAGCAGTCGTCGGTCAGTCAGGCTGGTCGAGCGAACATGGGTTTGTTGATCATTGGTTTCGAAAACCCTGACCCGCAGGCTCGGGAAGACAACAAGCATTTTTCACTGGGTTTCAACTGCGGCGGCGGGACCACGGCGATGGCGTTGTGGGAGTGCATGCGCAGTTACATGGAGATCGGGCCGGAGGCTGTCGAGGATCAGACGGCACGTTTCGACTGGTCTAAAGGGATATGGGCGACCTATCTGGACGATCTTGTAAAAGCCGCAAAATTGCGAGGCTGGCCTTTAACCCTCTTGTGGGAAGGTTTCTGCGGGATCTTCATTTTCAACACGCTGCTGATCGACGTGCTTGAACGCTGGAAACTGAATCCTCCCCCCGACTTGCCCTATCCCGACATCACCGAATGGTCAAAACCCTTGCCTCCCGAGCAATGGGCCAAACGCTCCCCGGAACTGGAAGCCGCCATCGCCGAACGCGAAGCCGAACTGGCCGCGCAGGCGGAGCGGGAGTTGGCGTGATGGCGCATACCCGAGGCCTGCGTGTGCGCTATCGCACGCCATTGACCGCCATGCTCGGCGCCCAACACTTCATCGGCGGCGAGCGAGGGCTGGCCTTTACCCTGAATCACTCAACGTGCGTGACAGCCCTATGGGCGGACCCGACGCCTGAACTGGATCGGGTGCCGAACTACCCGCTCGGCGAGGGCCATCCCGGTGCGATTTACCTGCAACCCAAGGACAAACGATGAGCACGCCCCCGGCAGGCAGCACGAAAAAACGGCTGTTTTCGCGCAATGACTACCTGGCGCCATTGCCCATCCCCACAGGTAGAAAACCTTCCGATGTGCTCAATGTCATCTGGCGCAAAAATGACGTATTTCTGGATGTTGGTAGCTACAGCATTGGCTCTGCGGTGATGGTGTTGTGGCCGGGGGTGATGTTGTTTTTATCTCTGGCTTATGGACTCAGAAATATTTCACCTGAACTGAGCACCTTTACTCTTATCGGGGGAGGGGTGATCACTGGTATCCCAGCCATTTTTATAATCCAAGGCCTCTTCCGCGAAGTCCCTCTCCCCGTGCGCTTCAACCGCCAACGCCGAGAAGTCTGCGTCCCACGCGACGATGGCGAATACTGGATCGTCCCGTGGGAAACCGTGACCGCCGCCGCCACCCAGCATTCGTCGGTCAGTCAGGCCGGTCGAGCCACGATGGGTTTATTGATCATTGGTTTCGAAAACCCGGACCCGCAGGCCAGGGAGGACAACAAGCATTTTTCACTGGGCTTCAACTGCGGCGGCGGCACCACGGCGATGGCGTTGTGGGAGTGCGTTCGCAGTTATATGGAGATCGGGCCGCAGGCGGTTCCTGAAAGTCGTGTCGGCATCGCTCCCTACGAAGAAACACAAATTGGTTCGATCATCACCGACTTGCGCAAGGGCAATCTGCTAGGCGTTTTTTGGGGCGTTTTCTGCATCACGATTTTGGGCACTTACTTGGCGGAGAAACTTCAGAACTTGAAACTTTCTTATCCGCCCGACCTGCCCTATCCCGACATCATCGAATGGTCAAAACCCTTGCCTCCCGAGCAATGGGCCAAACGCTCCCCGGAACTGGAAGCCGCCATCGCCGAACGCGAAGCCGAACTGGCCGCGCAGGCGGAGCGGGAGTTGGCGTGATGGCGCATACCCGAGGCCTGCGTGTGCGTTATCGCACGCCATTGACCGCGATGCTCGGTGCCCAACACTTCATCGGCGGCGAGCGAGGGCTGGCCTTTACCCTGAATGACTCAACGGGCGTGACCGCACTGTGGGCGGACCCGACGCCTGAACTGGATCGGGTGCCGAACTACCCGCTCGGCGAGGGCCATCCCGGTGCGATGTACCTGCAACCCAAGGGCAAACGATGAGCTCCCCCCCGGCAGGCACCACGAAGAAACGGCTGTTTTCGCGCAATGACTATCTGGCGCCGCTCCCCCTACCTACCGGAGAAAAACCGCAGGACGTGCTCAACATCGTCTGGCGCAAGAACGAGGTGTTTTTGGACATTGGCAGCTACAGCATCGGCTCTGCGGTGATGGTGATGTGGCCGATGGTGATGCTGTTCCTGGGGTTGGCCTATTTCTTCGAGGATCCAGATGCGCTGGTGTTGGGGGCCTGCATCATGGTCATCCCGATTTTTTTGTTGATCCAAGGCCTCTTCCGCGAAGTCCCTCTACCCGTGCGCTTCAACCGCCAACGCCGAGAAGTCTGCGTCCCGCGCGACGATGGCGAATACTGGATCGTCCCATGGGAAACCGTGACCGCCGCTGCCACCGAGCAGTCGTCGGTCAGTCAGGCCGGTCGAGCCACGATGGGTTTATTGATCATTGGTTTCGAAAACCCGGACCCGCAGGCCAGGGAGGACAACAAGCATTTTTCACTGGGCTTCAACTGCGGCGGCGGGACCACAGCGATGGCGTTGTGGGAGTGTATGCGTAGCTACATGGAGGTTGGTCCGGAAGCCGCACCGGAGGCTGCAGCGCTTAACTCCGGCGCCAACCTGCGTTACTACATCGATTACCTGAACGATAAAGCCAAAGAACGCGGCTGGTTTTTAACAGTGCTGTGGGAAGGAGTGTTTGGCATATTTATCTTCAATGCTCCACTCGCCACCTACCTGCAAAGGAAAAAGCTGTACCCGCCGCCAGACCTGCTCTACCCCGAGACCATCGAATGGTCAAAACCCCTGCCACCCGAGCAATGGGCCAAACGCTCCCCTGAACTGGAAGCCGCCATCGCCGAACGCGAAGCCGAACTGGCCGCGCAGGCGGAGCGGGAGTTGGCGTGATGGCGCATACCCGAGGCCTGCGTGTGCGTTATCGCACGCCATTGATCGCGATGCTCGGTGCCCAACACTTCATCGGCGGCGGGCGGGGGCTGGCCTTCACCCTGAATGACTCAACGGGCGTGACCGCACTGTGGGCGGACCCGACGCCTGAACTGGATCGGGTGCCGAATTACCCGCTCGGCGAGGACCATCCCGGTGCGATGTACCTGCAACCCAAGGGCAAACGATGAGCACGCCCCCGGCAGGTACCACGAAAAAACGGCTGCTTTCGCGCAATGACTATCTGGCGCCATTGCCTATCCCTACGGGTCAAAAACCCTCCGATGTGCTCAACGTTATCTGGCGCAAAAATGACGTATTTCTGGATGTTGGTAGCTACAGCATCGGCTCTGCGGTGATGGTGATGTGGCCGATGGTGATGCTGTTCCTGGGGTTGGCCTATTTCTTCGAGGATCCAGATGCGCTGGTGTTGGGGGCCTGCATCATGGTCATCCCGATTTTTTTGTTGATCCAAGGCCTCTTCCGCGAAGTCCCTCTCCCCGTGCGTTTTAACCGCCAACGTCGAGAAGTCTGCGTCCCGCGCGACGATGGCGAATACTGGATCGTCCCGTGGGAAACCGTGACCGCCGCCGCCACCCAGCAGTCGTCGGTCAGTCAGGCTGGTCGAGCCACCATGGGTTTGTTGATCATTGGCTTCGAAAACCCTGACCCGCAGGCCAGGGAGGACAACAAGCATTTTTCACTGGGCTTCAACTGCGGCGGCGGGACCACAGCGATGGCGTTGTGGGAGTGTATGCGTAGCTACATGGAGGTTGGTCCGGAAGCCGCACCGGAGGCTGCAGCGCTTAACTCCGGCGCCAACCTGCGTTACTACATCGATTACCTGAACGATAAAGCCAAAGAACGCGGCTGGTTTTTAACAGTGCTGTGGGAAGGAGTATTCGGCGTATTTATCTTCAATGCTCCACTCGCCACCTACCTGCAAAGGAAAAAACTGTACCCGCCGCCAGACCTGCTCTACCCCGAGATCATCGAATGGTCAAAACCCCTGCCTCCCGAGCAGTGGGCCAAACGCTCCCCGGAACTGGAAGCCGCCATCGCCGAACGCGAAGCCGAGATGGCCGAGCGGGAGTTGGCGTGATGGCGAATATCCAGGGTCGCGGTGAGCCGATCAAAAACAGCCCATCCCGTCACTGGCGGGCAATCCGCTGGCTCGCCAGCGAAGACGTCCTTGAAAACGCCAGCGGTTTATCGGGCGGTCACCTGGGCTGCCTTCACCACCGTCGGTTTCAACACCAACCACAACGCCGCCGCAATCAACACCCCGCCATAGATGTGCGCCATCGACAGCGGTTCATCGAGAAACAGCGCACCCCACAACACGCCGAACAGCGGGATCAGGAAGGTCGTGGTCATCGATTTCACCGGGCCAATCGAGCTCAGCAGACGGAAGTAAATGATGTAGGCAAGCGCCGTGCAGCCCAGCCCCAACCCCAGCAAGGACAGCCAGACACTCCAGCCGCCCCAGCTCGCCGGCGGCTGGCTGATCACGCTGTAGCCGAACAGGGGCAGCAGGAACAACGTCGCGCCGAGCATGCTGCCCAGTGCCGACAAACGGCTGTCGAGACCACCGGCGTGATCGAGCCAGCGGCGGGCCAGAAACCCCGCAAAGCCGTAGCAAGTGGTGGCGAGCAGGCAGGCGAGGGCGCCCATCAGCAATTGCAGGTCGAACGCCACCGGGCCGGCGCGGGTCAGCACGCCCACGCCAAGCAGTCCGAGAAAAACCCCGCCGAGCTTGGCAGCGGTGAGTTTTTCACTGAAGAACAGACCGCCGATCAACACGCCCATCAACGGTGTGGTGGCATTGAAAATCGACGAATAGCCGGCCGGTAGCACCTGTGCCGCCACCGAATAGAGCGTCGCCGGAATCCCGGAGTTGATCACGCCGAGCAGCATCACGGTCTTGAGCTTGCCTTTGAAGTCCCAGCTGATGCGCATCAGGCCGAGAATCACCAGCAGTCCGGCGGCGGCTATCGATACGCGGAAAAAAGCGGTAGGAAGGCTGCCAATCACCGGGGCAATGATGCGCATGAACAGAAAGCTCGCACCCCAGATGGCCGCCAGCGACAGTAAACGAACGATATCGGCAGGGCTCACGGCACACTCCTTCTTGATCGGGACGAGAGTGTTGCCGAGCGCCTTGCCGGTGGCAACCGAAAAACCGGCATCAAATTACAAAGCGTGTCACCAGGCCGTTAAGGTCGACGGCCAGTCGCGACAATTCATGACTGGCGGCCGAGGTCTGGGTGGCGCCAGCGGCGGTCTGGGTCGAAAGATCGCGGATGTTCACCAGGTTATGATCGACTTCCCGGGCCACCAGCGCCTGCTGTTCGGCCGCGCTGGCAATCACCAGGTTGCGCTCGTTGATCTGCGAAATCGACGCAGTGATTTTCTCCAGCGCATTGCCGGCGCTGTTGGCCCGACGCAAGGTCTGGTTCGCATGTTCGGCGCTGCTTTGCAAAGCACCGACCGTGGTCCCGGTGCCTTGCTGGATGTTGGTGATCATCAGCTCGATTTCTTCGGTGGAGTTCTGCGTGCGTTGCGCCAGCGAACGCACCTCGTCGGCCACCACGGCGAACCCGCGTCCGGCTTCACCGGCCCGCGCCGCTTCGATGGCGGCGTTGAGTGCCAGCAGGTTGGTCTGCCCGGCGATGCCGCGGATCACTTCCAGTACCTTGCTGATGTCCTGCGCCTGATCGGCCAGGCCCTGGGCCTGTTCCGATGCGCTGATCACTTCGCTGACAAGGCCCTGAATCGAGGTGATGGTTTCGCTGACCTGAACGTGCCCGTGCTTGCTGTCCTCGTTCGACGCTTGCGAGGCTTCAGCGCTGGACACGGCATTGGCAGCGACTTCATCCACCGCCGTGCTCATCTGGGTGACGGCGGTGGCAGCCATTTCGATCTGGTCATTCTGCTGTTGCAGGCTGCGGGTACTTTGCTCCATTACCGAACTCATTTCCTCGGCCGCAGAAGCCAGTTGTCGGGCCGATTCACCGATGCCGTGGATGGTCGAGCGCAGGTTGCCCTGCATGTCGGCCAGGGCATCAAGCAACTGCGCAGCTTCGTCCTTGCCGTCGCTGGCGATCTTGCCAGTGAGGTCGCCCGAGGCTATCCGGCGCGCGACGTTCAATGCCTGATTGATCGGCGTGGTGATGCTGCGGGTCAATGCCCAGGCCAGCAACAGGGTGGCAATCAATGCGATGACGATGATCGTGCTGACGATCCATTGTGCGCGCTGGTACAACGACGTGGCGGCTGTGGCCGCGGCATCGGCACCTTGCTGATTGAGACTGATCATCGACTCCAGGGTTTTATCCAAAAGGCTACCCAGCGCGTTCATTTCGACGTTGAGGTGATCGTATGCCTGGCTGTCATGGCCGGCGTCGATGTGGACAATAATCTGGTCGACGAGTGACAGGTACTTGGCGACAGTTGTCTTCAGGCTGTCGAGCATGCTCCGTTCCTGATCGCTGGACAGCAGGGCTGCGTAATCGTTGAGGCGCTGGAGCAATTCCTGGCGTTGAGCGCTGATGATCCCCCTGCTTGTTTCCTTGACCTGGCTGAGGTTGCTGGTCCTCATCCGCAACGATTCCAGGCGGATGGTTGCAATGTTGGCCGCGCTGTCGTGGATGCTCTCGCTGCTCGGCATCCACACTTCTTCAAGAACCCTCGCGCTTTCACGAAGGGTCGCCATCTGACCGATGCCGAACAGTCCGACCAGTACCAGAAGGCTGGCCAGAACGGCGAAACTCAAACTTGCACGCAAACCAATGCGAAGATTCCTTAACGGCATGAAATTATTCCTTTGGTGTATTAGGAGAGGTAGTCCTCGTTGACCGAAGATCTTGTTTTTAGGCGGGTGAAGGTGGCGTATATATCAAAGTGCCACTATTTTGGTAAGGCCGACCTTCGTGCCGTTTCAGGCCTAGCGCAGAGAGGAGGGCGATGAAGAGCAGAGGTTGGGGTGGATGAGCTGATGGCTTGATTGGATCGACAAGCCGCTCGGTGCGAGGGTTGCGGATGAGTCGATTCATTAGGCCATTGAGGTGTGAGGCGATTTTTTCCTGACTAAACGGTCGAGTTAAAAAAAACGAAAAAACATTGCTGACCCAACCAATTGTCCAAGTGTCGGCCGAAATTACGCTTCTCCTGTACCCGCTTCAGTGGCTAAGCTCTGGCTTCCCGAATTCCCGCAGAGGTCTCACCATGCCGCAGCAATGGCCAGCCGCCGACATCGCCCGAATGATCCTCGATGGCTTTGACGATTACCGCGAGCATTTTCGCCAGATCACCGATGGCGCCCGGGCCCGTTTCGAGCAGGCTCAGTGGCAGGAGACGCAGTCGGCCTCGGCGGCGCGGATCAATCTGTACGAAGACAAAGTCAGCGAAACCGTAGAGCGCCTGCGCACGGCGTTTGATACCGACACGCTGGACGTGAGCTCCTGGCCGCTGGTGAAAAGCGCCTACATCAGCCTGATCGACCTGCGTTTCGACGATGAGCTGTCCGAGACCTGGTACAACTCGATTTTCTGCGGGCTGTTCAGCCATGACCTGATCAGCGACGGCTGCATGTTCATCCACACCACCCGGCCGAGCCTGCGCCGGGCCCGCGCCGCGCAAACCCGTACCTATAAACCCCATGGCCAGTTGTCGGGCATGCTGGCAAGCATCTTTGCCGACTATCGCTTCAGCGAGGAATACGCCGATTTGCCCGGCGACCTGCGCCGCCTTGAAGCGCAGTTGCGCGAGAACCTGCCGGACTGGGTGTGCAAGGACCCGGAACTGAGCGTCGAACTGTTTTCCTCGGTGCTGTACCGCAACAAAGGCGCGTACCTGGTGGGACGCATCTACACCGCCGATGAACAATGGCCACTGGCGATTCCGCTGCTGCATCGCGAGGGCCATGGTATCCAGATCGATGCGCTGATCACCGACGAGGCGGACGTGTCGATCATCTTCTCGTTCACCCGTTCGTACTTCATGGTCGATGTTCCCGTGCCGGCAGAGTTCATCGGCTTCCTCAAACGCATCCTGCCGGGCAAGCACATTGCCGAGCTGTACACCTCGATCGGTTTTTACAAGCACGGCAAGTCCGAGTTCTATCGGGCGCTGATCAACCACCTGGCCAATACCGACGACCAGTTCATCATGGCCCCGGGCGTGCGCGGCATGGTCATGAGCGTGTTCACCCTGCCGGGCTTCAACACGGTGTTCAAGATCATCAAGGACCGTTTCTCGCCGTCGAAAAACGTCGACCGTGCCACGGTGATCGAGAAGTACCGGCTGGTGAAAAGCGTCGACCGCGTCGGGCGCATGGCCGATACCCAGGAGTTCGCCGACTTCCGTTTCCCCCTGAGCAAGTTCGAGCCGGCGTGCCTGGAAGAACTGCTGGAGGTCGCGCCGTCCACGGTGTCGGTGGAAGGTGACACGGTGCTGATCCGTCACTGCTGGACCGAACGGCGCATGACCCCGCTGAATCTGTATCTGGAAAACGCTAACGAGGCGCAAGTACGCGAGGCGCTGGACGACTACGGCCTGGCGATCAAGCAACTGGCGGCGGCCAACATCTTTCCCGGCGACATGCTGCTGAAAAACTTCGGTGTCACCCGTCACGGTCGCGTGGTGTTTTACGACTACGACGAGATCTGTTTCCTCACCGAGGCCAACTTCCGCCATATCCCGGCACCGCGTACCCCTGAGGATGAAATGGCTTCCGAGCCGTGGTATTCGATCGGGCCGCTGGACGTATTCCCTGAAGAGTTCCCGCCGTTTTTGTTTGCCGATTCAGGGCAGCGCAAGCTGTTCAATCAACTGCATGGTGAGTTGTACAACGCCGATTACTGGAAAAGCCTGCAAGAGGCGATTCGCGCCGGCAAAGTGATCGATGTGTTTCCGTATCGGCGCAAAGGCCTGGATAACGAATGACTGATCTGTAAGCGCGTTGTCGGGTCCAACGCTATCGCGAGCAAGCTCGCACATTTGATCGTGGTGCCGCCATTTGTGTGCTCGCTGCGATCTACAGTGGGAGCGAGCTTGCTCGCGATCGGCCGCGCAGCGGTCGTAAAATCTGCGACAATCCCCGCCCTGCGCCACTAGACGACTGAATTGCGTACCTGATGACCGACGAATCGCCCTCCATCGACAAATTGCTGAAAAACCTCGATCACGCCATGCTCGCCGACCGCCACCGGCTGCGGCGGCAGTTGCTTGAGCTGCGCAAGAAACCCGACGAGGCCAGGCTGGCCCAGTGGGTGACCCGCATGCAGGCGTCCTGTGATCAGGTGCTGGCGCGCAAGGCCAGCCTGCCGGTGATTCGTTACGACGACAGCCTGCCGATCGCCGCCAAGCGTGACGAAATCAAGGAGGCATTGCTCAAGCATCAGGTGCTGATCATTGCCGGCGAAACCGGCTCGGGTAAAACCACCCAGCTGCCGAAGATCTGCCTGGAAATCGGTCGTGGCCAGCATGGCTTGATCGGCCATACCCAACCGCGCCGAATCGCAGCGCGCAGTGTGGCCAGCCGCGTCGCCGAGGAATTGGGCACGCCATTGGGGGCGCTGGTCGGTTATCAGGTGCGGTTCGAGGATCAGAGCGATTCCAATACCCTGATCAAACTGATGACCGACGGCATCCTGCTGGCGGAAACCCAGAACGACCGTTATCTGGAACGCTACGACACGATCATCGTCGACGAAGCCCACGAACGCAGTCTCAACATCGACTTCCTGCTCGGTTACCTGAAAACCCTGCTGCCGCGTCGCCCGGATCTGAAAGTCATCATCACTTCGGCGACCATCGACCTGGAGCGCTTCTCCAAACACTTCGACGATGCGCCGATTGTCGAGGTGTCTGGCCGTACCTTCCCGGTGGACACCTGGTACCGCCCGCTGACCCTGGAGCAAGACGAAGAGGGCAACCGCGTCGAGGATGACTTGACCGTGGATCAGGCGATCCTCGCCACCCTCGATGAAATCGCCGCCTTCGAACGCAGTGAACGCCGCAGTCCTGGCGACGTGCTGGTGTTTTTGCCCGGTGAGCGCGAAATTCGCGATGCCGCCGACATGCTGCGCAAGGCCCAGCTCAAGCACACCGAGATTCTGCCGCTGTACGCACGCCTGTCACCGGCCGAGCAGCAGCGGATTTTCCAGTCGCACCCTGGCCGTCGCGTGGTCCTGGCCACCAACGTTGCGGAAACCTCGCTGACGGTGCCTGGCATTCGCTACGTGATCGACAGCGGCACCGCGCGCATCAGCCGCTACAGCTATCGCGCCAAGGTCCAGCGCCTGCCCATAGAAGCCATTTCCCAGGCCAGCGCCAACCAGCGCAAGGGCCGTTGCGGACGGGTCGAGCCGGGTATCTGCGTGCGCCTGTACAGCGAAGAAGATTTTCTCGGGCGTCCGGAATTTACCGATCCGGAGATCCTGCGGACCAACCTCGCGGCGGTCATTTTGCAGATGCTGCACCTGCGCCTCGGCGAGGTCACCGCGTTTCCGTTTATCGAACCGCCGGATGGCAAGGCCATCAGCGACGGCTACAACCTGCTGCAAGAACTCTCGGCGGTGGACCGCAACAGCCAGCTGACCCCGCTTGGACGGCAACTGGCGCGGCTGCCGGTGGACCCGCGCATGGGCCGCATGTTGCTTGAAGCGGCCAAGCTCGGCAGTTTGCAGGAAGTGCTGATCGTCGCCAGCGCCATGTCGATCCAGGACCCGCGCGAACGTCCACCGGAGCGCCAGCAAGCGGCGGATCAGGCCCACACGCAATGGAAAGACGCGGACTCGGACTTCGCCGGGCTGGTCAATCTGTGGCGTGGTTTCGAAGAGCAGCGCCAGGCACTGACCGCCAGCCCGCTGCGTAACTGGTGTCGCAAGAATTTCCTGAATTACCTGCGTCTGCGCGAATGGCGGGATTCCCATCGCCAGTTGAGTCTGATCTGCCGCGACATGCAGTTGAGCCTCAACAAAGAGCCGGCGGACTATCCGAAACTGCACAAGGCCGTGCTGGTCGGCCTGCTCAGCCAGATCGGCCAGAAAACCGAAGACGGTGACTACCTGGGCGCCCGTCAGCGGCGTTTCTGGATTCATCCGTCGTCGGGTATCGGCAAGAAGCGCCCGCAATGGCTGATGGCCGCTGAGCTGGTGGAAACCACCAAGCTCTACGCGCGCATGGTGGCCAAGATCGATGCCGACTGGATCGAGCCGCTGGCCGGGCACCTGATCAAGAAAAACCACTTCGAACCCCATTGGGAGAAAAAGCGCGGCCAGGTCGTGGCGTTCGAACAGATCACCCTGTTCGGGCTGATCGTGGTCGGTCGCCGGCCGGTGCATTACGGCCCGGTCGACCCGGTGGTGTCCCGCGAGCTGTTTATCCGTGAAGCGCTGGTGCGCGGCGAGATTCAGTCCAAGGCCAAGTGCCTGAGCGCGAACAAGGAACTGCTGGAACAGCTCGACGAACTGGAAGCCAAGGCCCGCCGTCGCGATATCCTCGCCGATGAAGAAACCCTGTTCGCGTTCTATGACGCGCGACTGCCGGCGGAGATCCATCAGACCGCCACCTTCGACAGCTGGTACCGCATCAACAGCCAGAAAAACCCGCAGTTGCTGATCATGCGCGAAGAGGACGTGCTGGCCCGCGAAGCCAGTGAAGTCACTGCCCAGCACTACCCGGACACCCTGCACATCGGTGATCTGGAACTGGCGCTGAGTTATCACTTCGAGCCGAACCATCCGCGCGACGGCGTGACCCTGCGTGTGCCGGCGCCGCTGTTGCCGATGCTGCCACCGGAGCGCCTGGAGTGGCTGGTGCCGGGTGTGATCGAAGCCAAATGCATTGCCCTGGTGCGTAACCTGCCCAAGGCGTTGCGCAAGAATTTCGTGCCGGTGCCGGACTTCATCAAGGCAGCCTTGCAGCGCATGACCTTCGCCGAGGGCTCCTTGCCCCAGGCGTTGGGCCGCGAGCTGCTGCGCATGACCGGTGCCCGGGTCAGTGATGAAGCCTGGGCCGAGGCGGCGCAGCAGGTCGAAAGCCATTTGCGCATGAACCTGGAAATCGTCGACGCCCAGGGCAAGTTCCTCGGTGAAGGCCGTGATCTGGCCGAGCTCACCGCGCGTTTCGCCGAAGCCAGCCAGGCCGCGTTGGCCGTCCCGCAATCGGCGAAAAGCCAACAACCGGTCGAGCCGAAGGTGTTTGCCGCAGTCGCGGAGAAAACCCAGCAGAAGATCGCCGGGCTGTCGATGACGGTGTATCCGGCATTGGTGGAAGAGGCGGGCACGGTCAAGGAAGGGCGCTTCTCGACGCCGGCCGAAGCCGAGTTCCAGCATCGCCGGGCCTTGCAGCGTTTGTTGATGCAGCAACTGGCGGAACCGGCGAAGTTCCTTCGCGGCAAGTTGCCGGGGCTGACCGAACTGGGGTTGATGTACCGCGACATGGGGCGTGTCGACAGCCTGGTGGAAGACATCCTGCTGGCCAGTCTCGACAGCTGCGTCCTCGAAGGTGAAGACCCGTTACCCCGGGATGGCGCTGCGCTCGCATCATTGGCCGAGCGCAAGCGTGGGGCCTGGACCGAGCATGCCGAGCGTCTGGCCAGGCTGACCCTGGAAATCCTCAAGCTCTGGCATGGTCTGCAAAAGCGCTTCAAGGGCAAGATCGACCTGGCGCAAGCCGTAGCCCTCAACGACATCAAGCAGCAGCTCAGCCATCTGGTGTATCCGGGGTTTGTCCGGGAAACGCCGATGCAATGGCTCAAGGAGTTGCCGCGATATCTGAAAGCGGTCGAGCAACGTTTCGAGAAAATCGGCGCTCAGGTGCAGCGGGATCGGGTCTGGAGCGGCGAATTGTCCGGCCTGTGGACGCAATACCAGACCCGCGCCAACAAGCACGCCCAGGAAGGCAAGCGCGATCCGCAACTGGAGCTGTATCGCTGGTGGCTGGAGGAATACCGGGTTTCGCTGTTTGCCCAGCAATTGGGAACCAAGGTGCCGATTTCCGACAAACGCTTGAGCAAGCAGTGGAGCCAGGTCGAGCCATAGAGTCGAATACCTGTGGGAGCGGCTTGTCAGTGGCGATGATGTTGCCTGTGCCGCCGTCTTCGCGGGCAAGCCCGCTCCCACGGGTCAAGTGTTGTGTCAGTGGTTCCTGATCCAGCAAAAAGGGGCCAAAACCCAAGGTTTATGGCAAACTTCGCGCCTATAAACGCCGGCCCCGCTGTTTTGAGCCTTTAAGGTTCAGGCGGTACGGAATAAAGCGATGCCAGGTTTGCTTCCTGTGACTGGAACAATCCCTTTGTGTGTTGGTACGACGGTGCCAATACTTTCTGCCTGAACAGATAGAGACACGACCATGCATAACGTCGTCATCAGCGGCACCGGCCTGTACACACCGGCTAACAGCATCTCCAACGAAGAGCTGGTGCAGTCTTTCAATACCTATGTGGCGCAATTCAATGCCGACAACGCTGACGCCATCGCGCGTGGTGAAGTCGAAGCATTGACCGAGTCCAGTGCCGCGTTTATCGAAAAAGCCTCAGGCATCAAGAGCCGCTATGTCATGGACAAGGAGGGCATCCTTGATCCGCAGCGCATGGCACCACGCCTGCCGGAGCGGTCGAACGACGAATGGTCGGTGCTGTGCCAGATGGCCATCGGCGCCGCTGAACAAGCGTTGCAACGCGCGGGTAAAACAGCGGCGGACATCGACGGCGTGATCGTCGCCTGCTCCAACCTGCAGCGCGCTTATCCCGCGATTGCCATCGAAGTTCAGGAAGCGCTGGGCATCCAGGGCTTCGGTTTCGACATGAATGTGGCCTGTTCTTCCGCCACGTTCGGCATCCAGACCGCCGCCAACAGCATCCAGGTGGGCCAGGCCCGGGCGATCCTGATGGTCAACCCTGAAGTCTGCACCGGCCACCTCAATTTCCGCGACCGCGACAGTCACTTCATTTTCGGCGATGCCGCGACCGCCGTGATCATCGAACGTGCCGATCTGGCCACGTCTCCCTACCAGTTCGACATTGTCAGCACCAAGCTGCTGACCAAGTTCTCCAACAACATCCGCAATAACTTCGGCTTCCTCAACCGCGCTGCGGAAGAGGGTATCGGTGCCAGGGACAAACTGTTCGTCCAGGAAGGCCGCAAGGTATTCCGCGACGTTTGCCCGATGGTGGCCGAACTGGTTGCGGCTCACCTGGAAGAGAACAAGCTGAACGTCAGCGACGTGAAGCGCTTCTGGCTGCACCAGGCCAACCTGAGCATGAACCACTTGATCGTCAAGAAATTGCTCGGTCGTGATGCGACCGAACAGGAAGCGCCGGTGATTCTCGACACGTACGCCAACACCAGCTCCGCAGGTTCCGTGATTGCATTCCACAAGAACCAGGACGATCTGCCCGCCGGTTCACTGGCGGTGCTCAGCTCGTTCGGCGCCGGTTACTCGATCGGTAGCGTGATTCTGCGCAAGCGCTGAGTTAGCGGCCCAGCCGAAAACCTGTGGGAGCTAGCCTGGCGGCGATAGCTCCCACTTTTGTTTCGGATAGAACTTCAGGTCGCGACGTTCAGGTATTTGCCCACGCTCGCCACCTTGTCGAGCGAATACTGCTTGCTCAGGTTGGCAATCATTTTGTTCAGCGCCTCGCTGGTGGTCGATTGAGCCGTGGTGCTGTCGCTGGTTTGCTCGCGGCCGGCTTGCAGGGCGGCCTTGAGCTCATCGCGGCTGACGCCGCCACTGCTGTCGCTGTCCAACGCCTTGAGCAAGGCGGCGCTGGTGTCACTGCTGGTCGATGAATGACCGGCCTGTAATGCACTGGTGAGTTCGCTGCCGCTGACGCTGCCATCGCTGTCGGCGTCGAGGCTGCTGAACAGTTCATCACTGGACGCTTGCTGTGGCGGCTGTGGAGTCAGGCTGGCAGCCAATTCGTCCTTGCTGACGGTGCCGTCCTGATTCTTGTCCAGGGCCGAGAAAATCTGGCTGCTGTCGGCGCTGCTGCCCGCGCTGGTCAGGCCGTTGCTCAGTTCGTCGCTACTAATGGTGCCGTTGCCGTCGGCATCCAGGGCACTGATCACGGCATCGGCCAGTTCTGTGTTCGGCGCCTGATCCGTCGACTTATCCGGTGGTGGTGGAGGGGCCATGGCGGCCATCTCTTCGCTGCTCAGACTGCCACTGTTGTCGCTGTCCAGATTGGAAAAATTCTTGCTCAGGCTGACCAGCAGGCCGTCATTGCTTTTCTGCGACAGCGCACTCTTGAGCTCATCCTGACCCACCGAGCCATCAGTGTTGGTGTCGAGTTTGGCGAGCAGTTCTTTCTGGAACTGTTGCGAACGGGCGTTGCTGGTGGTGGTACTGCTGGTACCGGTATATCTCGTGTAATTGCTGACGCTACCAATCATTGGACTCACTCCCTGAAATGGAAAACCGGTGGGTGTACCGGTTTATGCAGACTCAAGGGGCAAGTTGTCGTGGGTATGTGGGGTTTGTAGCGGTCAGTACACATGCACAAGCATCAGGCCAACACTGAACTCTGAAGGTGGATCACTGAACCCAGTGGGAGCAGCTCGAATCTTCAAGTACGCGGCAGGCGAATGACCGCGGTCAGGCCGCCGCCCGGGGTCTCCTCCAGGCTAAGCTGCCCTCCCATCCGTTCCGCGGCCTCGCGGGCGATGGTCATGCCCAGGCCCACGCCGCCGGAATTGCGATTGCGCGAACCTTCCAGGCGAAAGAACGGTTCGAACACCGCTTCGCGTTTCTCCGCCGCGATTCCCGGCCCATGGTCGATGACCCGGACGATCAACTGTTCACGGTGGTCCTCGAGGCTGATCAGCGCTTGCCCGGCGTAACGCAGGGCGTTGTCCATCAGGTTGTTGAGGCATGAGCGCAAGGCCATCGGCTGCACCTGCAGCGGCGCGCAATGACCGCTGGCCTGGACGTCGGCGCCCTGGTCCTGGGCGTTTTCGCTCATGGATTCAATAAGCGCCTGCACGTCCATCCATTGCGGTGCTTCGCTGGTGCGTTGTTCATGCAGGTAGGTGAGGGTGGCGTCGAGCATGCTGATCATGTCGTCCAGGTCCTGACGCATCTGGCCTTGCAACTTATCGTCGTCGATCTGTTCCAGTCGCAGCTTGAGCCGTGACAGCGGGGTGCGCAGGTCGTGGGATACCGCGCCGAGCATGCGCGAGCGCTGTTTCATTTGCTCAATGATGCGCCGCTGCATCTTGTTGAAGGTCTGTGCCGCCTGGCGCGCTTCCAGGGGGCCGGACTCTTCCAGTGGCGGGCTGTCGAGGTTCTCGCTCAAGCGTTCGGCCGCGTCACTGAGGCGCTGGATGGGGCGGCTCAACAATTTGGCGCCATACCAGGCGGCAACGATCAGCGAGATCAACTGAAAGGTCAGCGGCACCAACGGCCCGCCGAACCACGGCCGCGGTGGCCGTTTTTCGAAACGCGGGTCTGGTGCCGGACGTTGTCCGCCGAAATCTTCGGAAAAGGCCGGCGGAGGTGGGGGCGGCGGCGGACTGTAGTAGTGAAACCAGGCAAAAGCCAGCAGGTGCGCCAGGATGATCGCCACCAACAGCACGCCGAACAGGCGGCCGAACAGCGTATCGAAGCGCCCGCGCATCAGCCGATGTCTCTGGCGTCGAACAGATAACCCTCGCCGCGCACGGTCTTGATCAGTTGCGGCGCTTTGGGATCGTCGCCCAGTTTTTGCCGCAGTCGCGACACCAGCAGGTCAATGCTGCGATCGAAGGCTTCGATCGAACGGCCGCGAGCGGCGTCCAGCAGCTGTTCACGGCTCAGGACCCGGCGCGGGCGTTCGATGAACACCCACAACAGGCGGAACTCGGCGTTGGACAGCGGAACGACCAAGCCATCGGCCGCGATCAACTGGCGCAGCACGCTGTTCAAGCGCCAGTTGTCGAAACGGATATTGGCCCGTTGTTCGGTGCGGTCGTCACGTACCCGGCGCAGGATGGTCTGGATGCGCGCCACCAGTTCCCGGGGTTCGAACGGTTTGGCCATGTAGTCGTCGGCACCCAGTTCCAGGCCGATGATCCGGTCGGTGGGTTCGCAGCGGGCGGTGAGCATCAGAATCGGGATGTCTGACTCGGCACGTAGCCAGCGGCACAGCGACAGACCGTCTTCGCCGGGCAGCATCAGGTCGAGCACCACCACATCAAAATGTTCCGCTTGCATCGCCAGGCGCATGGCGGCGCCATCGGTGACGCCGCTGGCATGGATGTTGAACCGGGCCAGGTAGTCGATCATCAGTTCGCGGATCGGGACGTCATCGTCGACGATCAGGGCGCGAATGCTCCAGCGTTTGTCGTCGCCGGGCGCTTTTTGATCGTCGTTCAAGGGGGCTTGGGTGCTGTGCATGCGTGCGATTATCTGCCAGGTAGGCTGCCAACCACAAAGATAGGCGGCGAGGTTGTGGCTCCAGCATAGGCGTCCGGCCCGGGGGCGGGAAGTGCTGTAAGGACGTGTTGCGGCTGCCGAGGGTAGCGGGCAAGGGTGTTGTGGACGTGTCGTGTATGTACCGGGCTCGACACAATCTGGCCAGCGGCTAGGATTGCGTGAGCGTTCTCGACGATTTACCGATCATCGGGTCCCGCAGTGGCGCTGCTTCCGCTACAATGCGCGACGATTTCGACTTGCCTGAGAGCCCACTCATGTCCGCCTGCCAGACTCCTATCATCGTCGCCCTGGATTTCCCTACCCGTGACGCCGCACTGAAGCTGGCCGATCAGTTGGACCCGAAACTGTGCCGGGTCAAAGTCGGTAAAGAACTGTTCACCAGCTGCGCATCGGAAATCGTCGGCACCCTGCGCGACAAGGGTTTCGACGTGTTCCTGGACCTCAAATTCCATGATATTCCCAACACCACCGCCATGGCCGTCAAGGCCGCTGCGGAGATGGGCGTGTGGATGGTCAACGTGCATTGCTCCGGTGGCCTGCGCATGATGGCGGCCTGCCGTGAAGTGCTGGACAAGCGCACTGGCCCGCAACCGCTGTTGATCGGCGTGACCGTGTTGACCAGCATGGAGCGTGAGGACCTGGCGGGTATCGGCCTGGATATCGAGCCGCAGGAGCAGGTCCTGCGCCTGGCCGCGCTGGCGGAAAAAGCCGGGATGGACGGTCTGGTGTGCTCGGCGCTGGAAGCCCAGGCCCTGAAGTCGGCACATCCGTCGTTGAAGCTGGTGACACCGGGCATTCGTCCGGCGGGCAGTTCCCAGGACGATCAGCGCCGCATCCTGACCCCGCGCCAGGCACTGGACGCCGGTTCCGACTACCTGGTGATCGGCCGTCCGATCAGCCAGGCGGCTGATCCGGCGAAGGCGTTGGCTTCGGTGGTGGCCGAACTCGCCTAAATATCGCTGAAGCGGTGGGAGCGAGCCTGCTCGCTCCCACCGTTGTTTTGAGGTCATTTCAAGCGCTGGGTTAAACCTTCAACACCAATTTCCCGAAATTCTCCCCGCTGAACAACTTCATCAGCGTCTCCGGGAACGTTTCCAGTCCTTCGACGATGTCTTCCTTGCTCTTGAGCTGCCCCTTGGCCATCCAGCCGGCCATTTCCTGTCCGGCGGCGGCGAACTGTGCGGCGTAGTCCATCACCACAAAGCCTTCCATGCGCGCGCGATTGACCAGCAGCGACAGGTAGTTCGCCGGGCCTTTGACCGCTTCCTTGTTGTTGTACTGGCTGATGGCACCGCAGATCACCACGCGCGCCTTGAGGTTCAAGCGGCTCAGCACCGCGTCGAGAATGTCGCCGCCGACGTTATCGAAATACACGTCGACGCCTTTCGGGCATTCGCGTTTGAGCCCGGCGATGACGTCTTCATTCTTGTAGTCGATGGCGCCGTCGAATCCCAGTTCATCGATCAGGAACTGGCATTTATCCGCACCGCCGGCGATGCCGACCACCCGACAACCTTTGATCTTGGCGATTTGCCCGGCAATGCTGCCCACCGCGCCGGCCGCGCCTGACAACACCACGGTGTCACCGGCCTTCGGGGCGCCGACGTCGAGCAGGGCGAAGTAAGCGGTCATGCCGGTCATGCCCAGGGCGGACAAGTAGCGCGGCAGCGGTGCCAGTTTCGGATCGACCTTGTAGAAACCGCGCGGTTCGCCGAGGAAGTAATCCTGCACACCCAGGGCACCGTTGACGTAGTCCCCGACCGCAAACCCGGGATTGTTCGAGGCAACGACCTTGCCTACACCCAAGGCGCGCATGACTTCACCCAGGCCCACCGGCGGGATGTAGGACTTGCCTTCGTTCATCCAGCCACGCATGGCCGGGTCGAGGGACAGGTATTCGTTTTTGACCAGGATCTGACCCGCAGCCGGCTCGCCGACCGGTACTTCCTGATAGGTGAACGTCTCGCGGGTTGCCGGGCCTACGGGGCGTTTGGCGAGCAGGAACTGGCGATTGGTCTGGGTAGTCATGACAGGCACTCAAGATGAATGAAGCCTTGTTGATAGCCCCTCAAGTGCATTGCCGCAAGTTCGGCTGATGCGGCGAATGCAGGCCGATCCAGTGCAGTGATAGTTGGTACGGCAGTTCCATCACTGCCACTCATGGGCTGGCAACTGGCCTCTTGATAGTGCTGCCGTGCCCGGGACCGCTATGGCTAGACTGGGCAAACACGATCTCCCGCACATCTCTCTTCGAGGACATAACAATGAGCATGACCTTTTCCGGCAAGGTCGCCGTCGTCACGGGCG
The DNA here is from genome assembly GCF_058792515.1 of Pseudomonas sp. MT92. Lineage (NCBI taxonomy): Bacteria > Pseudomonadati > Pseudomonadota > Gammaproteobacteria > Pseudomonadales > Pseudomonadaceae > Pseudomonas > Pseudomonas sp. MT92. The sequence continues at coordinate 311,618 of NZ_JBXAFA010000007.1, read as the reverse complement.
CGGCCAATGGTATCGGCCGCGCGACCGCCCAGGCATTCGCCGCCGAAGGCTTGAAGGTGGTGGTGGCCGATATGGACACGGCGGGGGGCGAGGGCACGGTGGCGCTGATTCGTACGGCGGGCGGCGAAGCGACGTTCGTGCGCTGCAACGTCACCGTGGAAAGCGATGTGAAAAACCTGATGGATGAGGTAGTGAATACCTACAGCCGTCTCGACTATGCCTTCAACAATGCCGGTATCGAGATCGAGAAGGGCAAACTGGCTGAAGGCACGATCGACGAGTTCGACGCGATCATGGGCGTCAATGTCAAAGGCGTCTGGCTGTGCATGAAATACCAGTTGCCGTTGCTGCTGGCCCAGGGTGGCGGTGCGATCGTCAACACGGCGTCGGTGGCTGGCCTCGGAGCGGCGCCGAAGATGAGCATCTACGCGGCTTCGAAGCACGCGGTAATCGGTCTGACCAAATCGGCGGCCATCGAGTACGCAAAGAAAAAGATCCGGGTCAACGCGGTGTGCCCGGCGGTGATCGACACCGACATGTTCCGCCGCGCTTATGAGGCCGATCCAAAGAAAGGCGAGTTCGCCAATGCCATGCACCCGGTCGGTCGCATTGGCAAGGTCGAGGAAATCGCCAGTGCGGTGTTGTACCTGTGCAGCGACGGCGCGGCGTTCACCACCGGGCACTCGTTGGCCGTGGATGGCGGTGTCACGGCTTTTTAAGGCCGGATTTTTTTCAACACACCACTCCAAACCGGTGGAAGCGAGCCTGCTCGCGACCAGGAAGTGTCAGTCGACATTTGTGTTGCCTGGCGCACCCTGATTGCGAGCGAGTTTGCCCACCGGTTTTTCATTGGCCTCAGGTTCCGCCAAAGGCCGGGCGATATGTTTCAAATCGTTAGAACCGAGGATTTTGGCGGCGTTGTCGCACATTCCATCGCGCGCTCCTGTGATTAACTGCTCCTGCAAAACGAACAGGAGTTTGCTTGCTCATGGAGTTGAGAATCGATCGACAGGCTTTGGTGCCGATTGTGCAGCAAATTGTCGATGCACTGACCTGCTGGCTTCGTTGTAACGGTGTGCCGCCGGGCGTACGTTTGCCTTCGGTGCGGCAAATCGCGCGAATCAATCTGCTCAGTCAATCAAGTGTCGTTGAGGCCTGCGAACGTCTGGTGGCGCAAGGTGTACTGGTGTCGCGTCATGGCAGCGTTTTTTTCGTCGCCGCTGCGCACTCGGCCGGTCAGGGGCAACAGGGCACATCGTGGTTAGAAGGGACACAAATCAATCAAGGCTCGTTGTTGGGCGAGTTGAAACTGGGTTGCGGTGGACTGCCCGAAAGCTGGCGCGAGACGGACGACCTGAGTTACGCAATCCGCGAGGTCAGTCGTACCGACATGGCCGGGTTGTTCAACTACAGCACGCCGCTGGGCTTGCCCTTCCTGCGCCAACAGATCCTCAAGCGCCTGAACAAACTGGATATCAAGGTGGACGACAGTCGAATCCTGACCACCACGGGTGCGAGTCAGGGCTTGGACCTGATCGTGCGAACCTTCTTCAAGCCGGGCGATTGTGCAGTGGTGGAAAGTCCCGGTTATCCCTTGCTGTTCGATCTGCTCAGGCTGCACGGGGTGAACTTGCTCGAAGTGCCGCGAACCCCCTGTGGTCCGGACGTCACAGCGCTGGAGACGCTGTTGCTCAAGCATCAGCCGCGTGGAGTGTTCATCAATAGTTTCTGCCACAACCCGACGGGCAGCAGCCTGGCGCCAAAAGTGGCGCTGCAAGTGCTGCGGTTGGCGAACAAGCATGGCGTGCTGGTCATCGAGGATGATGTCTATGCGGACCTGCACTGTGGCCCCGGTGTTAGGCTGGCTGCGCTGGATGACGGTGTGCTCTATGTTGGCAGTTACTCCAAGACCCTCAGCAGTTCTCTGCGGGTCGGCTTTGTGGTGGCGGGTGTCGAGGCGATTGCGCGACTGGCGCAGGTCAAGATGATCAGCAGCATGGGAACGTCGCTGTTTGGTGAATCGGTGCTGGCCTGTCTGTTGGCCAACGGCGCATACCGTAAGTTGGTGCAACGCCAGCGCCAGCGCTTGAACGGTCACAGGCTGGCGGCGTTACAGTTGCTCGAAGACGCTGACTGGGAGGTGTTCGGCAAGCCCGTCGGTGGCCTGTTCATCTGGGCGCGATCACGGATGTCCGACTACGCTCATGTGCGGACCCAGGCGCAGCGCTTTGGTGTCTTGCTGTCATCGAAGACGGCCTTCAGCCCAAGCGGTGCGGCCAATGACTGGCAACGCATCAATGTGGCCTTTGCCTGTGATCCGCAAGCCAGGGCTTTTTTTCAGTCCACCGCTCCGGATCGACCTCAAGCGTTCTGAAAACGACGTGGGCGTAGCTTTTTGCCATTATTCCGACGCCAGAGACTTGTGTTGCTACAGGCCCGTTGCGAATCTGCGTCTATTGATTCTGGCAGGGGACTAAGTGCAATGATTTCGGCCGTGCAAGGACGTTTTGCCAACCTCGGGATGGCAAAAAAACTGGGTATCGGGTTTGTGCTGGTGCTGTTGTTGACCGCCCTGGTTGCGGGTATCGGCGTCTGGTCCCTGCAAACCATCAGTCATCGTTTCGACGGGCTCAAGCAGATGTCATTGCTCAACAGCGGTTTGTTGAAGGTGCGACTGCTGGAGCAGGAATACGCCTTGCGCGGTAATCCGAAAACCGCCGATGCCTTGCACGAAGGGGTCGATGGGCTGATCGCCCTGGCTACCCAGCTCAAGGCGCAGTCGGCGGCCAATGTGCCGGTCATGACGGACGTCGAGCAGTCCCTGGGGGCTTACCGCAAGGCTTTCGACGAGTTCGTTTCGCTCAGTCAGGCCAAGGACCTGGCGCTGGAAATGGCCAGTTGGTCGGTGTCCAGCGTGGCCAACAATCTTGATGTGCTGCAGTCCGGTCTCGCCGATGACGGCGCCTATACCTTGAAGGACTCCGAAGGCAAGGACGGCGCGCAGTTCATCGAACAAGCCAGTCAAGTCAGCCAGGTGTCGCGCTTGATGCTGCAAGCCATGAATGAAGCCCGTGTGCGTCTGGACCAGAGCCGCAAGGGTGACGACAGCGCGGGGCAGGGCAAGATCGAACAGGCCAGTCAAGCACTGACCCAGGCCGAGCAGCTTAAAACCACGGTCAAGGATGAAGGCTACCGTACCGTGCTCAATGAAGTGACCGGTCACATCGCCAGTTTCAGTGACAAGCTCGCTGAGTACACCGGACTGCTGGAGCAGGAAAAGACCGTCTACCAGCAGCTGCATCAACGGGCTGACCAAGTGGTGGCGCGAGTGGACCAGGCCTATGCGGCCGAAGATCAGTCGATGCAGGCCGAACTGAAAAAGAACTCGCTGTTGATCATCGGTTCCTCGGCACTGGCGTTGCTGGTCGGGCTGGTGGCGGCCTGGGTGATTACCCGCTTGATCGTGGGCCCGCTGCGCAGTGTGATCCGTGTGGCGCAGCAGATCGCCTCGGGGGATTTGAGCGCCACGGTCGAGGTGACTCGCCGCGACGAGATTGGTCAATTGATGCAGGCCATGCAGCAGATGGGGGCAGGGCTGAGCCATATCGTCAGCGGCTTGCAGGCCGGGATCGAGCAACTGGCAACGTCAGCGCAATCGCTGTCCGCCGTGACTGAGCAGACCAACCTCGAAGTCAGCAGCCAAAAGGAAGAAACCGAGCAGGTCGCCACGGCCATGAATCAGATGACCGCTACCGTGCACGACGTTGCACGCAACGCGGAAGAGGCTGCGCAAGCCGCGCAAACGGCCGACGGCAAGGTTGAAAGTGGGCAACAGGTGGTGCGCCAGAGCATGGCGCGGATCGAGCAATTGGCGGACTCGGCCACCTCGGCCAGTTCCAGCATCGAAAGCCTGAGTGCGGAAATCCAGAACATCGGCACTGTGCTCAGTGTCATCAAGAGTGTGGCTGAGCAGACCAACCTGCTGGCGCTCAACGCTGCCATCGAGGCGGCGCGGGCCGGGGAGCAGGGCAGGGGGTTTGCGGTGGTGGCTGATGAAGTGCGGGCTCTGGCCAAGCGCACCCAACAATCGACCGAAGAGATAGAACGGCTGGTCAGCGCTTTGCGTACGGCAGCACAGGCATCGGTGCAACAGATTCAGAGCAGTGGCGAGCTGGTGAAGCTGGCGGTGAGCGATGCGCTGCAGACCGAGAGTGCGCTCGGCAGCATTGCCTCGGCGGTGTCCTTGATTCAGCAGATGAACCAGCAGATCGCCGCCGCTGCCGAGGAGCAGAGTTCCGTGGCCGAGGAGATCAACCGCAGTGTCACGAGTATTCGTGCCAGTGCGGATCAGTCTTCGTTGGCGATGCAGGGGAATGCGGCGTCCAGTATCGAGCTGGCGCAGTTGGGGGTTGAGCTTAAGGGGATGGTGGGGCATTTCAGGCTCTGAGGGGCTCCTGCAGGTAATGCGTCATCCCTGCTCCCCGGAACATGAACCAAAAAAAAGCCACCTTTCACGGTGGCTTTTTTGCGTTTGCTTGGTGATCAGTCGTAAATCACTTTTTTCTTCCAGTCCGCATCTGCCTCGACGTCTTTGAGGCCTTCGGTCAATTGGTTCACTTCGCCTTCTACCGGCGCGATGCGGTCCATGACCTGGTCGTTGGCGCGGGCCAGGAGTTTTTCCAGGTATTCCAATTGTTCGGCATAGACCTGTGGCTCCTGCTGTTTGCGCAGGTATTGCACGCCGCGTTCGAATGCCAGGCGCGCCTGGCCAGGCTGGTTCTGTTGCAGGGAGTGCTGGCCGAGGTTGTTGAAGAATTCAATGTGCAGCAACACCAGAATATGGCGCACCTCGCGGATCCAGCGCTTGGCCTCAGTGGGCGGCAGGAAGCCATCCTGCGCCGCGCGGGTGATCTGGCCGTGCAGGGCTTCGAGCAGGAAACGCACGTCCTTGGCCTTGGCTTCGGTCAGGATCGGTGCCGGCGGGTTGTTGACTGGTATCCCTTCGCCCAAGGCCATCAGTACTTCCAGTTCGGCAATCCGCACCTTGAGATTGGAACTGGTTTTTTCCAGACTCAGCAGACGCTGGCAGACGTTCATTTCCAGGCGAGTCAACAGCAGCTTGAGCGCCGGAGTCATAAACTGGCCAGGGAAGGTCTCGGTAATCTCGCCGCAACGACGCAGGCGATCATTGAGTTCAATCTTGGTACGGGCCCTTTCCACCTTGTTGTTTTCCACCACATGGTTGATGTAGCCAATGGCGATCAATAGTGCGATCCCTGCTACGACGAACAGGGTGATCATGAGTGGTGTCACCGGTAAGACCTCTTTATAGGGTTCGCGTCCGAGTTTAGTGGCTTGGCATTTAAGCGCCTAGGGCCGCTCGACGAGTTGGATCGGCGTGGCTCAACCTGTATCGGTCAGACCCTGCTTATATGAATACTGGCACCTCCTGAGCAAATTGCCATCATTCATGCCATGGACTATAACGTCTTGGCGAGTGTCAGAATATAGGCGCCAAACACCGGGCGGCGGAAAATCCGGATTGGTGCCGAAAAGCAGGGCGAAGTCATTGATTTAAATAAATTTATATCAGGGGGTTGACGACCTTCCAATCCATCCATAGAATGCGCGCCACTTGCAGCGTAAAGCACACAGCGAAACGAAGCAGGGAGTGAATGTTGTAGCGTGTCCCCTTCGTCTAGTGGCCTAGGACACCGCCCTTTCACGGCGGTAACAGGGGTTCGAGTCCCCTAGGGGACGCCAATGCGGGAATAGCTCAGTTGGTAGAGCACGACCTTGCCAAGGTCGGGGTCGCGAGTTCGAGTCTCGTTTCCCGCTCCATTTTTAAACAGCGTTGCTTTCGGGCAGGGCTGAGTGAAACCAGAACCAAGTCTTCGGATGCGGATCTGGGCACCGAAACACACACCATGTGTTCCGGGTAGCGTGTCCCCTTCGTCTAGTGGCCTAGGACACCGCCCTTTCACGGCGGTAACAGGGGTTCGAGTCCCCTAGGGGACGCCATTTGCGGGAATAGCTCAGTTGGTAGAGCACGACCTTGCCAAGGTCGGGGTCGCGAGTTCGAGTCTCGTTTCCCGCTCCATATTTAACGAAAACGCCGCTCATTGAGCGGCGTTTTCGTTTGTGCATGATTTATCTGCGATATAGAAAAAAGGCCCGCCAGTCTGACTGAGCGGGCCTTTTGCGTGGTCGGGATTTACATCGACAGAATCAGCCTGCCGGCAAACAGGATCAGGACCACCCCCATGGTGCGTTCAAACCAGTGTCCCATGCGCATGAACAACAATCGCACCCGCGCACTGGAAAAGAACAGTGCAACGATGACAAACCACAATGCGTTTACGAAACACATCCAGACTCCGTACAGCGCCTGAATCTTCAGTGGGGTCGTGGCGCTGATGAGGGTGGTAAAAATCGCCAGGAAAAACAGAGTGGCTTTGGGGTTTGAGGCGTTGGTCAGAAAACCGGTGGTGAAGGCTTTCAGCATCGTTTGCTCGACGAACGGTTCGTTGGCGTCGTTATTGCCCTCCGCCACGGTTTTCGGTTTGCTGCGCAACAGGCTGACACCGAGGTACAGAATGTAGGCGCCGCCCACGACCTTGGCCACCGTCAACAGCCAGGGAGTGGTGTGCATCAGTGCTCCGACGCCCAACAAGGTGTACAGCACGTGTACTGAAATTCCCGCGCCGATCCCCAATGCCGTGCAAATCCCGATCATCCGGCCGAAACGCACACTCTGGCGAATCGTCACGGCGAAGTCAGGGCCGGGAGCGACCACCGCCAGAAAGTGGATCATCGCCAGCGCCAGAAACTCGCTCAGGTAGTTCGAATACATTTCAACTCCAAAAGGTCAGGGGGGAAGCATTGCCGCGGTAGCCGACAAAGAATGAAAGGCTCAAACGCGGATCCGCCACGCCCGGTGTTACTGAATGCATGCGTCGAGAGTTGAACATGATGAAATCCCCGGGCTCGGGGCGAATTTCCAGGGTTGGCGTGCCTAGAAGAGCTGGGTCGATGCCATAGCTGTCGCCGCGCATTTCGTCGAACCGTTCCGGGGAAACATCGTGGTTCCATATCTGCAGCGCGCCACCCGCGGTGGGCATGCTCAGGTAAATGTTGCAGGCGAACTGCGCTGCCAGGCTTCTGGCCTGAAAGCTGTCGGGGGCGTCCTTGGCGAAAATGTCGTGGTGGGCCAGAAAGCACACGTCTGGTTTCACCACCCGCGACAGGCCAACGTACATCTTGCGGCCGTAGAGGCTTTCCAGGTGTGCGCCGGCCGGCCATGATTCATCGAGCATGCAACGCAGCGTGTCGACCGGGCAGGCATAGGGCGCGCAACGGTTGCGTAACTCTGCGATGTTGCGGGTTGCCCGCTCAAAGTAATCCTCGATCAACCGCGGCCGGTTTTCCGCTTCATAGAACGCCATGCCGATGCGTCCGATGCTCGGTGCGTTGATATAGCCTTCAAAGCCTGGTGCGAGAATCTTTTCACCGATCTGGATGGCCAGCGGCCGGGGTATCCAGCCTTTGACGCGGATGGCGAGGACTTCTTCGTTGGCCAGTTTTTTTATGCACGCCTCATCGAGACGCTCGACGTCAAGCATCATGTCTTAGGTCCATCTATCAGAGAATCAACGAGGCCTGCGAATACAGGCGCCCCGGCGTCAGTCCACGTGGTAGTGAACCGACAGAATCCCTTTCTTCTGTGAAAGGGATGCGATTGTGACTGTGCCCAGATCCTTCAGGCTGCGTACGTGGGTGCCGCCGCAGCCATAGGCGGGCAGTTCACCGAAACCGATCTCCCGGGCGCCTTCGCGTAGCGATGTCAGACGCTGCAGATCGCGGGCGATCCATTGTTCGATGCCGTGCTGAACCATGGGGGCATCAACGTCTTTTGCCGACTCTGCGGGTTTGAACTGCACACGTCCTTCGCCTGGCCAATGATGGGCCTTGGTCGGCATCCAGCCCATGGCCTGAACAAAGTGGCCGATCAGGTGGCCGGCGGTATGCATACGCGTATTGAACTGACGACGTTGCTCGTCCACCTGGATCGGAGCCATGCCAGGTGTAATCGGTTGGTCGACAAAGTGAATGATCCGGTCGGGATCCTGAACCACGCGCAGTACCTGGCTTTCGCCTATCCATCCGGTGTCGCAGGGCTGCCCGCCACCCTGAGGGTGAAACAGCGTTGCGCGCAGCACCACGGCGAATTCGTTCTCGTGGGGCGTGCATTCCAGGACTTCCACATTGGCCTTGAGGTCATCCCTATGGAAAAAAAGGCGAAGCGTCATATTCAATGCTCGTATAAATGTTTCCACTTTTTATTATATGAAGCCTCGAATTACGTGATAATCCGTTCAAATATCAAAGGACTGTTGCGTTTTGAGCATAAATCTTCCGCTGCCGTTGCTCGGTGAAATGGCGATTTTCGTCAAGGTCGTCGAGACCGGCAGCTTCTCCGAGGCAGCCCGGCAATTGGGCACTTCACCTTCGGCGGTGAGCCGTAGCATTTCGCGCCTGGAGAAGGCGCTGGCCACTCGCTTGCTACAACGCACCACGCGCAAATTGCGTTTGAGTGACGGTGGCGAAGAGGTGTTCAAGCGTTGCCGGGAGATGGTCAATGCCGCTCGTTCGGTGATGGAAATCAGTGGTCAGTTTACGGATGAGCCTGAGGGCGTGGTGCGTCTCAGTGTGCCGAAAGCGGTGGGCCGTATCGTGATTCACCCGCATATACCGGAGTTTCTGCGCCGCTATCCCAAAGTGGATGTTGAGTTGTTGCTTGAGGATCGTCAGGTGGATTTGATCGACGATCACGTCGACCTGGCGATTCGCATCACTGATCGGCCCCCTGCGGGCCTGGTGGGGCGGCAGTTACTGACGATTGACCATTTGCTTTGTGCGACGCCGCAGTATCTGGCTGAACACGGAACGCCGACTCATCCCCATGATTTGCTCAACCACAGCTGCATCTACCTGGGTGAAACCCCGAGCGATGCGCGCTGGAAGTTCAAGAAAGGCAGCAAATCAGTCACCGTGGGTGTGCGCGGGCGATACGCCGCCAACCACACGGGTGTCCGTTTTGGCGCCGTTTTGCAGCACATCGGTATTGGCAGCCTGCCGTACTTTACGGCGCGCCGTGCCTTGGAGAAGGGGTTGATGGTGCAGGTGCTGCCGGACTGGACCTTCCTGGCGTCCTACCACGGCGGCGCCTGGTTGCTGCATTCGCCCACTCGCTACCTGCCTCCCAAGCTACGGGTGTTGATCGATTACCTGGTGGAGTGCATGGAGAAAGAGCCGACGTTGGGCAAACCCGGTAAGCCGGGCAAGCTGACTACGGCGGTTTCGGAGTATGAATTGCCTGAGAGTGAGGGCTTGTTTTAACGCATTAAAAAGGCCCGCATGGTTGAACAGGCGGGCCTTTGTATGGCTGATCGCGGATCAGTGCTTGCTGCCTTCATTCGACAATGCCAGCAGCTGTTTTTCCTGGTTCCAGTCGAAAGGTTCGTCGTTCTGCTCGGCTTCGAAACGACGTTCTTCCAGGGCCTGGTACAGGTCGATTTCATCGTCGGGCATGTAATGCAGGCAATCGCCGGCGAAGTACCACAGCAAGTCGCGCGGGACCAGGTGGGCGATTTGCGGGTAGCGGGTGATCACCTGACACAGAATGTCCTGGCCCAGGTATTGGCTTTCGATCGGGTCGACCGGCAGCAACGCACGCAATTCGTCGAAGCGCTCCAGGAACAAGGCATGGCTTTCTTCGGGAACCTGGTCGGCCTCACCTACGGCGACCAGGATGCTGCGCAAGTGGTCGAGCAAAACGAGATGATCGGCAACGATGTTGGACACGAGATAAGTCCTCAAGAGCAAAACGGGCGCGGGAGTATAAAGCCCCTGCGCCCTTTTTTCACTTGGTAGAGAGGGGTTGCTGGATCAGCGGACCTTCCCTGCGGCCAGCGCCAGCTCGTCCTTGTCGAAATCATCGACATCAATCACCTTGCGTCGCGCCGCTTCGGCTTCACGCAGGGTATGAGCCTCCATGGGTTGCAACACGCCAGCCTCGAGTGCCGTATCGATGATGTGTTCCCCGGCGACCGGTTTGACCTGGCCGCTCTTGAGCGCCGTGTGCAGTTTCTTTTGAAGAGGTTGCGCCGCGCTCAACAGATCGCTGGCGTGCTGCAATACGCCGACCGGGTCGTCGGCCGATTGCGGGCGGTAGCAACCCAGGAGCAACTCTTCCAGGGTCGGATCGCCTTTGGCACGGCCGATCACCGCTGCCACTTCGGCACCGAGTTTGTCCGATGGTCCTTTGTGGCGGCGGCCGAACGGGAACACGATTACCCGCAGCAGGCAGCCCAGCACCTTGTTCGGGAAGTTATTCAGCAATTGATCCATGGCCCGTTCGGCCTGGCCCAGGCTTTCCTCCATGGCCCAGGTCAACAGCGGCGTCATGTGCTCCGGTGAGTCGAGGTCGCTGTAACGCTTGAGCGCGGCACTGGCCAGGTACAGGTTGCTGAGCACGTCACCCAGTCGTGCCGAGAGGCGTTCGCGGCGTTTCAGTTCACCGCCCAGCAACATCATGCTGAGGTCGGCCAGCAGCGCGAACGCAGCGGCCTGTCGGTTGAGCGCGCGGAAATAACCCTGGCTGAGCTTGTCGCCGGGCATGTGTTCCAGATGCCCGAAACCGAGGTTCAGCACCAGGGTGCTGGCAGCGTTGCTCACGGCAAAACCGATATGCTTGAGCAGCAGGCCGTCGAATTCGATCAGTGCCTGATCCTTGTCTTCGCGGCTGGCGAGCGCCATTTCCTTGAGGACGAACGGATGGCAGCGAATCGCGCCCTGGCCGAAGATCATCAGGTTGCGCGAGAGAATGTTCGCCCCTTCCACGGTGATGCCAATCGGCGCGCCATTCCAGATCCGACCGAGATAATTCCTTGGCCCCATGATGATTGCCTTGCCGCCATGAACATCCATGGCGTGGGTGATGCACTCGCGACCGCGTTCGGTGAGGTGATATTTGAGAATGGCCGACAGCACGGACGGTTTTTCGCCCAAATCCACTGCATTGGTCGTCAGCATTCGCGCCGCGTCCATCATCCAGGCATTGCCAGCGATGCGTCCCATGGCTTCCTGAATGCCTTCGAAGGCGGCAATCGGAACGTTGAACTGCTCGCGAATCCGCGCGTATTGGCCGGTCACAAGGCTGGTGAACTTGGCCATACCGGTACCGACCGCTGGCAGGGAGATCGAGCGCCCGACCGACAGGCAATTCATCAGCATCATCCAGCCCTTGCCGAGCATTTCCTGGCCACCGATGAGGTATTCCAGCGGCACGAATACATCCTTGCCGGAGTTCGGGCCATTCATGAACGCGGCGCCAAGCGGCAGGTGACGGCGACCGATTTCCACGCCGGCGGTATCCGTCGGTATCAGCGCCAGGCTGATGCCCAGGTCTTCCTTGTCACCCAGTAAATGGTCCGGGTCGTAGGCCTTGAACGCCAGGCCGAGCAGGGTGGCCACCGGGCCCAGTGTGATATAGCGCTTTTCCCAATTCAGGCGCAGGCCGAGGGTTTCCTTGCCTTCCCATTCGCCTTTGCAGATCACCCCGGTATCGGGCATACCGCCCGCGTCGGAGCCGGCCAGGGGACCGGTCAGGGCAAAACAGGGGATTTCTTCGCCGCGCGCCAGGCGTGGCAAGTAATGATTGCGTTGTTCGTCGGTGCCGTAATGCAGCAACAGTTCGGCCGGACCGAGGGAGTTGGGGACCATCACGGTGGAAGCGAGGTCGCCGCTGTGGGAGGCCAGTTTCATCGCCACTTGGGAGTGGGCATGGGCCGAGAATCCCTTGCCGCCAAATTCCTTGGGAATGATCAGGGCGAAGAAGCCGTTTTCCTTGATGAAGGCCCAGGCTTCGGCCGGCAGATCCAGGGTCTGACCGAGCTCCCAATCACTGACCATGGCACACAGTTCATTGGTCGGGCCGTCAATAAAGGCCTGTTCTTCTTCGCTCAACTGCGCTTTGGGATAGGCCAGCAGTTTGTTCCAGTCCGGGCGGCCGCTGAACAATTCGCCGTCCCACCACACCGTACCGGCCTCGATGGCTTCACGCTCGGTTTGAGACATGGGCGGCAGGGTTTTCTGGAACCATTTGAACAGCGGCGCACTGAAGGATTTGCGACGCAGCTCGGGTAGCAACAAGGGGGCCGCCACGACCGCGAGCAACCCCCAGAAAATCAGCAGCAGCCAGCCTGGTGCACGGCTCAAAGCGCCCATTGCCACCAGGTAGACGGCCACGATGCCCAGTGCAGGCAGCGGCGAAATGCGACGGTGGGCCAGATAAGCTATCCCGACAATCAGAACCAGTATCCACAACAGCAGCATATTTAATCCTCCGTGAAACCAGGGCGAGCCAACCCTCAGAGCTTAGACGGCATCCGCAAAACAGGGGGGGCACAGCGTTGTGATTGAAAACGTGGGGAAACCATGGATGATTTTGTAGGCCTGATGAACGACAGGTCGTGAAAAATCGTTCATTGAACGTGCGACATAGCGTCCATGTTTGGCCGAAACGTCGTTATCTTTGTGCTTGATCGCTCGCTAGACTCGGGGCTTCCCCTGGAGATTGCCCTCATGCACGAGTATCTGAGTCCCGGCCGCTTCATCGATAGTGACCATCCCTCGGTGGTGGAGTTCGCCGAAAAACATCGTGGCAACAGTCGCGACCCACTCGAGCAGGCGATCAACCTCTATTACGCCGTCCGTGAAGCCGTTCGCTACAACCCTTACACGTTCAGTCGTGATCCACAGACCTTGCGCGGCAGTCATGCACTGGCTACCGGTGAGAGTTATTGCGTGCCCAAAGCCACGCTGTTGGCCGGGTGTGCGCGGCACTGCGCGATTCCTGCGCGCATCGGTCTGGCGGACGTACGCAATCATTTATCGACGCCGCGTCTGCTCGAATTGCTCAAGAGCGACGTGTTTGCCATGCATGGCTACACCGAGCTTTACCTTAACGGTCGCTGGGTCAAAGCCACCCCGGCCTTCAATCAGGGGCTGTGTGAGCTGTTCAAGGTCGCGCCGCTGGAATTCGACGGAATCAACGACAGTGTTTTCCATCCATTCAATCGCGATGGCGAGAAATTGATGGAGTATCTGATTGATCACGGCCAGTTCGCCGACGTGCCCGAAACGTTTTTCTTCGCGCACCTTGAAAAGTGTTATCCGCACTTGTTCGGCGAGCAGCTGCCAGCGCTGCTGGGGGACATGCAGAGCGATTTGAGTCGTGCCTGAACCGGCGTATGCTGCCTGCGCATTCATCCATTGAGAGGCGGTCATGCTGAAGATCTGGGGACGGAAAAATTCATCGAATGTCAGAAAGCCATTGTGGGCCGCCGAAGAGCTGGGCCTGGCCTATGAAGCCATCGATGCCGGCGGTGCCTTTGGTGTCGTCGACACCCCGGAGTACCGCGCGATGAACCCCAATGGGCGGGTCCCGGTGATTGAAGATGATGGCTTCGTGTTGTGGGAATCCAATGCCATCGTCCGTTACCTGATGGCCCGTCACGCCGCGGGCAGCGCCTGGTATCCGGCCGACCTGCAAGCCCGCGCAACGGCCGACAAGTGGATGGACTGGACCACTTCCAGTTTTGCCGGTCCGTTCCGCACGGTGTTCTGGGGCGTCTTGCGCACCCCGGCAGACCAGCAGGACTGGTCCGCCATCAAGGCGGCAATCAAGGAGTGCGAAGCACTGCTGACGATGGCCGATCAGGCACTGGCACCCCGGCCTTACCTGTCCGGCGATGAGATCGGCATGGGCGACATTCCCTTGGGCAGTTTCATTTATGCCTGGTTCGAAATGCCGATCGAGCGTGCGCCCATGCCGCATCTGGAGGCTTGGTACGCACGGCTGAAACAGCGTCCGGCTTATCAACGGGCGGTGATGACCGCGTTGACTTAATACTCACTATCGACACACTTGACTGTACTTGTGTGGCGGCGACAAGCACCATTGTGCCGGTGCGTCGTGGTTGAGTTGTCCGCCGCCCGCCCCTATTTATTCCTCTCTTCCCTTCTTGGTGCGTAAATCCGATATGAGTTCCGCTCTGTCCATCCGGCAGCTAACCAAAACCTACGGCAACGGTTTCCAGGCCTTGAGTGGTATCGATCTGGATGTCGCCGAAGGTGACTTTTTCGCCTTGCTCGGCCCCAATGGCGCCGGCAAATCCACGACCATCGGCATTCTCTCGACCCTGGTGAACAAGACCAGCGGCACGGTGAATATTTTCGGTCACGACCTGGACAAGGACCCGGCGGGGCTCAAGCGCTCCATCGGCGTCGTGCCCCAGGAGTTCAACTTCAACCAGTTTGAAAAGACCTTCGACATCGTCGTGACCCAGGCCGGTTACTACGGCATTCCGGCGAAAATTGCCAAGGAACGCGCCGAGCAGTATCTGACCCAGCTCGGTCTGTGGGACAAGCGCGATGTGCCGTCGCGTTCACTGTCCGGCGGCATGAAGCGCCGACTGATGATTGCCCGGGCGCTGGTCCACGAGCCACGCCTGTTGATCCTCGACGAACCGACCGCCGGCGTGGACATCGAACTGCGTCGCTCGATGTGGACCTTTCTCACCGAGCTGAACAAAAAAGGCATCACCATCATCCTCACCACGCACTATCTGGAAGAGGCTGAGCAGTTGTGCCGCAACATTGGCATCATCGACCACGGCACCATCGTCGAAAACACCAGCATGAAGCAGTTGCTCGGCCAATTGCACGTCGAAACCTTTCTGCTGGATTTGAAGAACAGTCTGAGCGTGCCACCGCAGCTGATCGGCTATCCGTCACGGTTGCTCGACGACCACACCCTGGAGGTCCAGGTCGACAAGAGCATGGGCATCACTGCGTTGTTCACTCAACTCGCACAGCAAAACATCGAAGTGCTGAGCCTGCGTAACAAAACCAATCGCCTCGAGGAGTTGTTCGTGTCCCTGGTGGAGAAAAATCTGTCGAAGGTGGCGGTATGAGTTCCGAGCTGCAGCCCAACCTCGTTGCCCTGAACACCATCGTCTACCGTGAGGTCCGGCGTTTTACCCGGATCTGGCCGCAGACCCTGCTGCCGCCGGCGATCACCATGGTTCTGTACTTCGTGATCTTCGGTAACCTGATCGGCCGGCAGATCGGCGACATGGGTGGTTTCACCTACATGGAGTACATCGTGCCGGGGCTGATCATGATGTCGGTGATCACCAACTCCTACGGCAACGTGGTGTCGAGTTTTTTTGGCAGCAAGTTCCAGCGTTCCATTGAAGAATTGATGGTGTCGCCGGTCTCGCCCCACACCATTCTGATTGGCTTTACCCTGGGCGGTGTACTGCGCGGGCTGATGGTTGGCGTCATCGTGACGCTGCTGTCGCTGTTCTTCACTGATTTGCAGGTACATCACCTGGGGGTGACCATTCTGGTGGTGGTGCTGACGGCGACGATCTTTTCGCTGCTGGGCTTCATCAACGCCGTGTTTGCGCGCAACTTCGATGACATTTCGATCATTCCGACCTTCGTGCTGACACCACTGACGTACCTGGGCGGGGTGTTCTACTCGATCTCGTTGCTGCCGCCGTTCTGGCAGACCGTGTCCCTGGCCAACCCGGTGCTGCACATGGTCAATGCGTTCCGCTACGGCATCCTCGGCGTGTCGGATATCCGCATCAGCATTGCGATTACCTTCATGCTGGTGGCGACCGTCGTGCTGTATATCGGTTGCGCGCGATTGCTGGTCAGCGGCCGCGGGATGCGTACCTGAGTGGCGCCAAGCCAATAAGCTGTCGATCCAGATGCCATAAAAAACGGCCTCCACTCGGGAGGCCGTTTTGCTTTCTCACATTCGACTTTTCTTGCGCCGTTTCCATTGCCGCGCCACCCACCAGCGCCAATACATCATCACCACGCAATAGGCGAGCGCCCCGAGGGTCAGTCCCGTCACCACCGAACCCAGCAAAAACGGCTGCCACAAGGTCGATAACTCGCCGCTGATCCATTCCCAGGTCAACGCATCCGGCAGCTGGCGGGCAGGAACGTCCATCAACCAGGCGCCGGCCTGGTAAGTGCAGTAGAACACGGCAGGCATGGTGATCGGGTTGGTCAGCCAGACCAGGCTGACGGCAATCGGCATATTGCCGCGCACCATGATCGCGAGTATGGCGGCCACCAGCATCTGCAACGGGATCGGCAGGAATGCCGCGAACAGGCCAACCGCCATCGCCCGGGCCACGGAGTGGCGATTGAGGTGCCAGAGGTTCGGGTCATGCAGCAGGGTGCCGAGAAAGCGTAAGGATTTGTGTTCCCTGATGCTGGTCGGGTCTGGCATGTAGCGTTTGAATAAGCGCCGGGGCATAAGGCTTCTCGGTCGGTTAAGGCGGCAAGTATGTCTGGATTCTATGAGGTGCCCATTCAGAGTTTGTGACAATTAATAACGACGGCGGTGCGATGGGCCGACTATGCCTAGGGGCTGGACTCTCTAGGACGAGCTTATGCGCACAGGGATGATGGCGCTGGCGTTGGGTCTGCTGACCTTGCGTTTTTTACCGGCATTGCCGCCGGTCTGGTTATGCACGTTGTTGCCGGTTATCGGTTTGATGCTGCTGCCGTTCAGGACTTATCCAGTGGCGTTTTTCCTGTTCGGTTTGAGTTGGGCCTGCCTGCAGGCCCAATGGGCGCTGGATGATCGATTGCCCTCACGCCTCGATGGCGAAACGCGCTGGGTCGAAGGGCGGGTGGTGGGGTTGCCGCAGCATACCGAGGCAGTGGTGCGTTTCGAATTGGCCGACGCGCGGTCGCGCCACGGCACCGTGCCGCCACTCATGCGCCTGGCCTGGTATGGCGGACCGCCAGTGAAGAGCGGCGAGCGCTGGCGAGTGGCGGTCAAGTTGAAACGTCCCGCAGGGCTGCTGAATCCACATGCCTTTGATTACGACGCCTGGCTGTTGGCGCAACGAATCGGTGCGACCGGGACGGTCAAGGACGGGGAGCTATTGAGCGAGGCACGTTGGGCTTGGCGCGACGGCATCCGGCAGCGGTTGCAGGCCGTGGATGCCCAGGGCCGGACGGGCGTTCTGACGGCGTTGGTGCTGGGGGATGGTAGCGGACTCAGCCGTCAGGACTGGCAGGTGTTGCAAGACACCGGCACCGTGCATCTATTGGTGATTTCCGGGCAGCACATCGGTCTGCTGGCGGGGGTGGTGTATCTGTTGATTGCCGGACTCGCCCGCTATGGCCTGTGTCCGAACCGCCTGCCGTGGTTGCCCTGGGCCTGTGGTCTGGCATTCGCTGCAGCCCTCGGATATGGGTTGTTGGCCGGGTTCGAGGTGCCGGTGCGGCGTGCCTGTCTGATGATCGGTCTGGTGTTGTTATGGCGCCTGCGTTTTCGTCATCTCGGTGCCTGGTGGCCGCTGTTGCTTGCGCTCAATGGCGTGTTATTGCTGGATCCGCTGGCAAGTTTGCAACCGGGATTCTGGTTGTCCTTTGCGGCGGTCGCGGTGTTGATTCTCACTTTCAGCGGTCGTTTGGGGCCGTGGCGATGGTGGCAAACCTGGACGCGCGCGCAATGGTTGATCGCCATCGGCCTGGGCCCGCTTTTACTGGTGCTGGGGTTGCCGATCAGTCTCAGTGGACCGCTGGTCAACTTGCTGGCCGTGCCTTGGATCAGCCTGCTGGTGTTGCCACCTGCTTTGCTCGGGACGCTGTTATTGCCGGTGCCGTATGTGGGTGAGGGCCTGTTATGGCTCGCCGGCGGCTTGATCGATGGGTTGTTCACGGGCCTGGCGTGGATGGCTGGTCAGGTTCCGGCATGGGTGCCCACGGCGATCCCGCTGTGGGTCTGGGGGCTGGGTGCCTTGGGAGCCTTTCTCTTGTTGCTGCCGCGAGGCGTACCGTTACGCCCGCTGGGCTGGCCGCTGCTGCTGTTGCTGATTTTTCCGCCGCGTTCAGAAATACCGGAAGGCGTTGCCGACATCTGGCAACTGGACGTCGGCCAAGGTCTGGCGATCCTGGTGCGCACTCGCCACCACACGCTGCTGTATGACGCGGGTCCCCGATTCGGTGATAACGATCTTGGCGAGCGCGTGGTCTTGCCAACGTTACGCAAGCTGGGCGTGGACGGTATTGACCTGATGCTGATAAGTCACGCCCATGCCGATCATGCCGGCGGTGCGCGGGCGGTCGCCCAGGGGCTACCGGTGAAGCACGTACTCGGTGGTGAACCCGCAGAATTGCCGAATGAATGGCAAGCGGCGGGCTGCGAGAGCGGTCGGCGATGGACCTGGGACGGCGTGAACTTTGAACTGTGGCAATGGGCGCACGCCCGTGAAAGTAATCCCAAATCCTGCGTGCTGCAGATTGAAGCCAGCGGTGAGCGAATGCTGCTGACCGGAGACATCGACATGGCCGCCGAGCGAGCGTTGCTCGAGAGTCCGTTGGCCATACCCACCGACTGGCTGCAATCGCCGCACCATGGCAGCCGCAGTTCGTCCTCCATGGCGCTGCTCGACCGGTTGCGGCCCAAAGCGGTGCTGATCTCACGTGGCCAGGGCAATTCGTTCGGCCATCCACACCCGACCGTCCTGGCACGCTATCAAAAGTACGGCATGGCGATCTACGACAGTGCGGATCAAGGTGCCGTTCATCTCCAGCTCGGGCGTTTCGAGGCGCCGCGCTCAATGCGTCTGGAACGGCGCTTCTGGCGCGATCCACCACCCCTGGCAAAATAACCGGGTGTCATGAACGCCCGACCGAATGCGACATCACGGTCTTCGGTGCGCCGACCCCCTATGTTAGAGTGGCGCACTTTTTCGAGGGGACTGTCACTGTGTGGGAATTGGTTAAATCCGGCGGTTGGATGATGATACCGATCATCCTGAGTTCCATCGCGGCAATGGCGATTGTCGCTGAGCGCCTTTGGACCCTGCGTGCCAGTCGCGTCACCCCGGAGCACTTGCTCGGGCAGGTCTGGGTCTGGATCAAGGACAAGCAGCTCAATAAGGAAAAACTCAAGGAACTGCGCGCCAATTCGCCGTTGGGCGAGATCCTGGCGGCAGGTCTGGCGAACTCCAAGCATGGCCGCGAGATCATGAAAGAGTGCATTGAAGAAGCCGCCGCCCGGGTTGTCCACGAGCTGGAACGCTACATCAACGCCCTCGGTACCATTGCCGCCATGGCGCCGCTGCTGGGCCTGCTGGGCACTGTGCTGGGCATGATCGATATCTTCAGTTCGTTCATGGGCACGGGCATGGCGACCAATCCGGGTGTGTTGGCCGGCGGTATTTCCAAGGCATTGATCACTACGGCGTCGGGGCTGATCGTAGGTATCCCATCGGTGTTCTTCCATCGTTTCCTGCAACGGCGTATCGATGAGCTCGTCGTGGGCATGGAGCAGGAAGCCATCAAACTGGTCGAGGTGGTGCAGGGCGACCGTGATGTGGATCTGGCCGGGAGCAAAGCGTGAAATTCCGCCGCAAACCACGGGAAACGGTGGACATCAACCTCGTGTCGTTGATCGACGTGGTGTTTGTCCTGCTGCTGTTTTTCGTGGTGACCACGACCTTTACCCGTGAAACCCAATTGCGCGTCGACCTGCCGGAAGCGGTCAGCGGCTCGCCGGCTGAAGACCAGACCCGGCAGCTGGACATCGCCATCAGTGCCGAAGGCGTGTTTTCGGTGAATAACCAGGTCTTGCCGAAAAGCGACCTGGCGACCCTGATGGAAGCGTTGCAGAAAGAGTCAGGCGGCGATACCAGCCGGCCGCTGTCCATCAGCGCCGACGGCAAAACCCAGCATCAGGCGGTGATCACCGCCATGGACGCCGCCGGCAAGCTTGGCTTCAGTCACTTGCGCATGACCACAATCGAGGCGGCGCCGCCCGCACCCTGATGGCCATGTCCGATCGCCTGCTTGCCGCCTGGTATCGGGGTCATCCGGCCCTGAAACTTCTGCAGCCGCTGGAGTGGTTGTATCGACGCGTGGTCAACAACAAGCGCAAGCGCTTTCTGGCGGGCGAGGGTGAAATCTATCAGCCACCCGTGCCGTTGATCGTGGTCGGCAACATCACCGTGGGCGGCACCGGCAAGACACCGCTGATTCTGTGGATGATCCAGCATTGCCAGCGCAGTGGTTTGCGGGTGGGTGTGGTCAGTCGTGGTTACGGCGCCAGGCCGGCGCAATGGCCATGGCGGGTCGAGGCGGATCAAGCCGCAGACATTGCAGGTGACGAGCCATTGTTGATCGTCCAGCGCACCGGTGTGCCGTTAATGATCGACCCCAATCGCAGCAATGCCGTCAAATCCTTGCTGGCGAGCGAGCCGCTGGATCTGATTTTGTCCGATGACGGCATGCAGCATTACCGGCTGGCGCGGGATCTGGAGCTGGTGCTTATCGACGCTGCCCGTGGCCTGGGCAACCAGCGTTGCCTGCCGGCCGGGCCGCTGCGTGAACCGGTCGAACGCCTGCAAAGCGTCGATGCGGTGCTCTATAACGGCGCCATGGCTGATCCAGACGGGGGGTTCGCTTTCCAGTTGCAACCCACCGCGCTGGTCAATCTGCAAAGCGGTGAGCGTCGTCCCCTCGATCACTTTCCAAAAGGCCAGGCGCTGCACGCGGTGGCCGGGATCGGCAATCCGCAGCGTTTCTTCAAGACCCTCGAAACGCTACACTGGCAACTCGTGCCACATGCCTTCGCCGACCATGCCGAATATAGCGTGCAGGCCTTGAATTTCACTCCGTCATTGCCATTGGTGATGACCGAAAAGGACGCGGTGAAGTGCCGTGCCTTCGCCGCTGCCGATTGGTGGTACCTGGCGGTCGATGCTGTGCCGTCGCCGGCCTTCGTGGCATGGTTCGATACGCAGTTGATGCGCCTGTTGCCGGCTCGACTTTTGCCTTAAACCGTTTTATCCAGGGAATGCTCATGGACACCAAATTGCTCGACATCCTCGCCTGCCCGGTCTGCAAAGGCCCGCTCAAGCTCAGCGCCGACAAGACCGAGCTGATCAGCAAGGGCGCCGGCCTGGCTTATCCGATCCGGGACGGTATTCCGGTGATGCTCGAAACCGAAGCTCGCACCCTCACGACCGATGAGCGTCTGGACAAATGACCGCAGCCTTTACCGTTGTCATTCCTTCGCGATACGCCTCTACGCGCCTGCCGGGCAAGCCACTGCTGTTGATCGCCGGCAAGCCGATGATTCAACACGTTTGGGAGCAGGCCAGCAAAAGCAGCGCCCAGCGTGTGGTGGTTGCCACTGATGACGCCCGTATTGTCGAGGCTTGCCAGGGTTTTGGCGCTGAGGTGGTGCTGACTCGCGAAGACCACAACTCCGGTACCGATCGCCTGGCAGAAGTCGCGGCGAAACTGGGCCTGGCGCCCGATGCCATTGTTGTCAACGTCCAGGGCGATGAGCCGTTGATCCCGCCGAGCGTGATCGATCAGGTCGCCGCCAATCTGGCTATCCACACCGAAGCGCGCATGGCCACCCTGGCCGAGCCGATCGACGATGTTGAAACCCTGTTCAATCCCAACGTGGTCAAGGTTGTCAGTGATCTCAATGGCCTGGCCCTGACCTTCAGTCGCGCCACGCTACCGTGGGCACGGGATGCTTTCGCCAAGAGCCGCGAGCAATTGCCGCAAGGCGTGCCTTACCGCCGCCACATCGGTATTTATGCGTACCGCGCCGGTTTCCTGCACGACTTTGTCAGCTGGGGGCCATGCTGGCTGGAAAACACCGAGAGCCTGGAACAACTGCGTGCGCTGTGGCACGGCGTGCGGATTCACGTTGCCGATGCGCTGATCGCACCGCCGGCCGGCGTCGATACCATTGAAGACCTTGAGCGCGTTCGTCGCCTGCTGGAGGCCTGATGCGTGTTTTGTTTGTATGCCTGGGCAACATCTGTCGTTCACCCACGGCCGAAGGCGTGCTGCGGCATAAATTGCGTGAGGCGGGGCTGGCCGACCAGATAGAAGTCGCCTCCGCCGGCACCGGTGAATGGCACGTCGGCCAGGCACCGGACAAGCGTAGCCAGGCGGCTGCCAAGCTGCGAGGTTATGATTTGTCCGCCCAGCGCGCCCAACAAGTGACCCGTGCCGATTTCGCCACCTACGACCTGATCCTGGCGATGGATAAAAGCAATCTGCGCGATCTCGAGTCCATGCAACCGGTCAAGGGTAAAGCAGAGCTGGATCTGTTTCTGCGTCGCTATCAGTCGGGCATCGATGAGGTGCCGGATCCCTATCACGACAGTGATCAGGGCTTCGAGCGAGTACTGGATTTGATCGAGCGCGCCAGTGATCTGCTGGTGATCGAATTGAAGGGACGGTTATGAGTCTGCAGGTGCGGCAACAGGTTTCGCTCAAACCGTACAACAGCTTTGGCGTGGATGTTCAGGCCCGTCTGTTTGCCGAGGCCCATAGCGACGCCGACGTGCGTGACGCTCTGGCTTATGCCCGGGACCATGATGTGCCCCTGCTGGTCATCGGTGGTGGCAGCAACTTGTTGTTGACGGCAGACGTGTCGTCGCTGGTGCTGCGCATGGCCACTCGCGGGGTTCGTGTGCTAAGCGACGATGGCAGCAAAGTCGTGCTTGAAGCCGAGGCTGGCGAGCCCTGGCATCCGTTCGTGCAGCACACGCTGGCGCAGGGGTTGTCCGGTCTGGAAAACCTGAGCCTGATTCCCGGCACCGTCGGCGCGGCACCGATGCAGAACATCGGTGCTTATGGCGTCGAGATCAAGGACGTGTTTGCCGGCCTGACGGCGCTCGATCGCCACAGCGGAGAGCTGCGCGACTTCAGCCTGGAAGAGTGCGACTTCGCTTACCGCGACAGCGTCTTCAAGCAGCAACCGGGGCGCTGGTTGATCCTTCGGGTACGTTTTACGCTCGACCGCACCGCACATCTGCACCTGGATTACGGCCCGGTGCGTCAGCGCCTGACCGAGCAGGGCATCGATCAGCCGACCGCCACTGACGTCAGCCAGGCCATTTGCAGTATCCGCAACGAGAAGCTTCCGGACCCGGCGGTGCTCGGCAATGCTGGCAGTTTCTTCAAGAATCCGCTGGTGCCGGCCGCGCTGGTCGCGCAGCTCAAGGGCGAATACCCGGATTTGGTGGCCTACGCGCAACCGGACGGTCAGATGAAGCTGGCCGCAGGCTGGCTGATCGAACGGGCAGGGTGGAAAGGGTTTCGCGAGAACGATGCCGGCGTGCATAAATTGCAGGCACTGGTGCTGGTCAACTATGGCAGTGCTACCGGACTGCAATTGCTCGACCTGGCACAGCGTATCCAGAAAGACATTTCAGAGCGTTTTCATGTCAATCTGGAAATGGAGCCCAATCAGTATTGAGGCTAAGCTTTCCAGACTGATCTCAAAGCCCTGCACAACTTCCATTGTGCAGGGCTTTTTTGTTAATGCTGGGTTAACTTAGCCACCTAACGATACCAGCATTTGCTCCATCCAAAGGCCCGGTGCAGACGTGTTCGTTCGCACAAGAGAGCCCATTAGCCTGAGTCGATCTGCGATGACCGAACCGCTTGGTGAAAGCGGCAGATTGCTCGACCCCATAACCCAATACTATGCGGGCGTGCCCATGATTACCCTGAAACTCAATGGTCAAGACCATCAACTCGACGTCACCGAGGACATGCCGCTGCTCTGGGCGATCCGCGACGTGGCCGGCTACAACGGCACCAAATTCGGCTGCGGCATGGGCTTGTGCGGTGCCTGCACCATTCACATCGAAGGCGCCCCTGCACGCAGCTGCATCACGCCAATCGGCTCGGTCGTGGGGCAGAATGTCACCACGATCGACAATCTGCATGCCGACCCGGTCGGCCAAGTCGTGCAGCAAGCCTGGCTCGATACGGCCGTAGCCCAGTGCGGTTACTGTCAGGGCGGGCAAATCATGTCGGCTACCGCATTGCTTAAAACCAATCCGAACCCCAGCGACGAACAGATCGAAGAGGCAATGGTCGGCAACATTTGCCGCTGCGGCACCTACAACCGCATCAAGACCGCCATCCACCAGGCATCCACTCAACTGAAGGGGGCCAAGGCATGAGCCAGTTACCGAATGATTTCGCCCTGAGCAACCTCAGTCGGCGTGGTTTCCTCAAAGGCGTCGGCGCTGCGGGTGCGCTGGTGGTGGCCGCCAGTTGGGGCTGGCAAGACGCGTTCGCCGAGGAGGCGCAGAAGAAGTTCGGCGCCGATGGCATGCCCCATGGCTGGGTCGACGATCCCAAGGTTTATCTCAGCATCGCCACCGACGGCACGGTGACGGTTATCTGCAACCGTTCGGAAATGGGGCAGGGTGTGCGCACCAGCCTGACCATGGTCGTGGCCGACGAACTCGAAGCCGATTGGGCGCGGGTCAAAGTCAAGCAGGCACCGGGCGACGAAGTGCGTTTCGGCAACCAGGACACCGACGGTTCGCGCAGCATGCGCCACTGGTACGAGCCAATGCGCCGCTGCGGTGCCGCCGCGCGGACCATGCTGGAGCAGGCGGCTGCCGAACAGTGGAAAGTGCCGGTCGGTGAATGTCATGCGCAATTGCATAAAGTCATCCACAAACCTTCCGGTCGCGAGCTGGATTATGGCGCCCTGGCCGCCGCTGCCGGTGCCTTGGCCGTGCCGGCGCGTGACAGTCTGCGACTCAAGCAACCTTCGGAGTTCCGTTACATCGGCAAGGAAGGCACCAGGGCCATCGACGGCGACGACATCGTCAAAGGTCGCGCGGTGTATGGTGCCGACGTGCATGTCGACGGCATGCTGTTCGCCACCATCGCCCGTCCAGCGGTGTACGGTGGCAAGGTCAAAACGTTCGATGCCAGCGCCGCGATGAAAGTCCCCGGTGTGCTCAAGGTCGTACAGATCGAAAGCCGTCCACTGCCATCAGAGTTCCAACCGCTGGGTGGGGTGGCGGTGGTGGCCAGTAACACCTGGGCGGCGATCAAGGGACGTGAAGCGCTGAAAATCGAATGGGATGACGGCGCCAATGCCAGTTACGACTCGATCGCCTACCGCAAGGAGCTGGAAGCCGCTTCGCTCAAACCCGGCAAAGTGGTGCGCAACACGGGCAACATCGATGAAGCCATGAGCGGCGCCAACAGCACGCTGGAAGCCTCCTACTACTTGCCGCATCTATCGCAGTCACCGATGGAGCCAATGGTCGCCATCGCCCGCTACAAGGACGGTGTGTGCGAAGCCTGGGGCCCGAGTCAGGCGCCACAGGTCACCCGTGAGCGGATCAGCGAACGTCTCGGCCTGCCGTTCGACAATGTCACCTTCAATGTCACCTTGTTGGGTGGCGGTTTCGGCCGCAAGTCGAAGCCCGATTTCATTATCGAGGCGGCGATTCTTGCCAAGGAGTTCCCTGGCAAAGCCGTGCGCGTGCAATGGACCCGCGAAGACGACATCCACTGCTCCTATTTCCATACCGTGTCCGCCGAATACCTGAAGGCCAGCCTGAACAAGGATGGCCTGCCATCCGGCTGGTTGCATCGCACGGTAGCACCGAGCATCACCGCATTATTCGCGCCGGGCATGAACCACGAGGCGGCATTCGAGTTGGGCATGGGCTTTACCAACATGGCTTACGCGATCCCCAACGTACGCCTGGAAAACCCCGAAGCGGCGGTACACACCCGGGTGGGCTGGTATCGCTCGGTGTCGAACATTCCCCACGGCTTTGCGATCCAGAGTTTCGTCGATGAACTGGCGCACAAGGCCGGACAGGACCCGCTGAAGTATCAGATCAAATTGCTCGGTCCGGACCGTCGGATCGATCCGCGCACCTTGAGTGAAGAGTGGAACTACGGTGAATCACCGGAACGTTACCCGATCGACACCGGACGTTTGCGCACGGTGCTGGAAACTGCCGCCAAAGCCGCCGGTTGGGGGCGCGAGCTGCCGAAGGGGCGCGGCCTGGGCCTGGCGGTAAATTACAGCTTCGTCACATACGTGGCGGCGGTGATCGAAGTCGAGGTCAAAGATGATGGCACGTTGATTGTGCACAAGGCTGACATTGCCGTGGATTGCGGGCCGCAGATCAACCCCGAGCGGATTCGCTCACAGTTTGAAGGCGCCTGCGTGATGGGCCTTGGCAATGCGGTGCTGGGTGAGATCAGCTTCAAGGATGGCAAGGTCCAGCAGGACAACTTCCATATGTACGAAGTGGCGCGCATGTCCCTGGCGCCGAAGGAGGTCGCGGTGCATCTGGTCACGCCGCCGGGCAATGTCCCGTTGGGCGGCGTCGGCGAACCCGGCGTGCCGCCGATTGCGCCGGCGCTGTGTAACGCGATCTTCGCTGCCACCGGCAAGCGCATCCGCAGCCTGCCGGTTCGCTATCAGTTGCAGGGCTGGCAAAAGGCTGAAGCCTGATGGACAGCGCTGATCTGAATGTCCTGCGCAGTGTCCTGGAGTGGCGCCGCGCCGGTCAGCGGGTGGTGTTGTACAGCGTGGTCCAGACCTGGGGCACCGCGCCCCGGGCACCCGGGGCCATGCTGGCCTTGCGTGAAGACGGCGTGGTGATCGGTTCGGTGTCGGGTGGTTGTGTCGAGGACGACCTGATCGCCCGGTTGCACGATGGTCGGATTCCGGCAGACGGGCCGCCGGTGCAATTGATCACCTACGGCGTGACCCGCGAAGAGGCGGCACGTTTTGGCTTGCCCTGCGGCGGCACGTTGCGATTAACCGAGGAGCGTGTCGGTGATCCGGCGTGGGTCGCTGAACTGCTGGCGCGTTGCGAAGCCCACGAAATCGTGGCGCGTTGCCTTGATATCGCAACCGGTGAAGTGGTTTTGCAGCCGGCCGGTAAAACGGATGTTCTGGTGTTTGACGAGCAGACTTTGCGCGCGATCTATGGCCCCCGCTGGCGCTTGTTGTTGATCGGCGCGGGGCAATTGTCGCGCTACGTTGCCGAAATGGCGCGGCTGCTGGATTTCGAAGTGCTGATTTGCGATCCGCGGACCGAGTTCGTCCATGGCTGGGAAAAGCAGCATGGTCGTTTCGTCTCCGGCATGCCCGACGAGGCGGTGCTGAGTATCCAGACCGACGAGCGCACGGCCATCGTGGCCTTGACTCACGATCCACGCCTGGATGACATGGCCCTGCTCACGGCCCTCGACTCCAGGGCGTTTTATGTCGGCGCGCTGGGCTCACGGGTCAACAGTCAGAAGCGCCGGGACAATCTGGCGCAGTTGGGCTTGTCGCAACAGTCCATTGAGCGGCTGCACGGTCCGATCGGTTTGCATATCGGCAGTCATAGCCCGGCGGAAATCGCCTTGTCGCTGATGGCTGAAATCGTGGCCATTAAAAATGGCGTGGAGCTGAAACAGAAGAAGCCGGTACGGGAGCGCGTATGAGCGAGTCCATCGGCGTCATTGTGCTGGCAGCGGGGCAGGGCAGTCGGTTTCGCCAGCTCACCGGTGCCGACAAGGACAAGTTGCTGGCCGATTGCACCGGCCGCGATGGCGCGGTTCGTTCGGTGATCGAGCACGTGCTGGTGAATCTTCCGGCCAATGGCGGCAAGCGCGTCCTGGTGACCACCGCTGATCGACCCCAAGTGATTCGCATGGCCCAGGCCTATGGCTGCGAAATTGTGTTGGTCGAGTCCATCGGCATGGGCGACAGCATTGCTGCGGGAGTTTCTGCCTGTGCCCAACTCGATGGCTGGTTGATAGTGTTGGGTGACATGCCGTTCATCCTCCCGTCCAGCATTGAAAAAGTCCTGGCGGGTATCAGTCACGACAGCGTCAGCGTGCCGGTGCAAAACGGAGAGTATGGGCATCCGGTCGGGTTCGGACGTGATTTCGCGGCGGGATTGATGGCGCTATCGGGAGATCGTGGCGCGAAGCCTCTATTTGCCAAGGGGCGCGTGGTTGAGGTGGCTGTGGGGGATCCCGGGGTGTTGTGGGATGTGGATGTGCCGCAGAAGTTGGTCTTCAAATAATCGCTGATCCCTGTGGGAGCTCACGCCCACAGGGAATCGGTGTGATTGTCCTGGATATGAAAAAGCCCCGCCTGGGTTACCAGGCGGGGCTTTTCATTAGCCGATGGAATCAGACGAGAGGTTTAGGCTCGTGTTTTTTTTCCAGGGCTTGTTCGTGTTGCTCAATCGCTTCCTGAACGGAGCGTGGTGCTTCGTGGATTGCGGATTGAGCTGGCTCGGCATCAACTTCTGCAGTCGGGGCAGGTGCTGCCTCGGCCACTTCAGCAACGACTGCTTCAGCCTGAGCAGCAGCGGCAGCCAATTCGGCTTCCTTCTGCAGGCGCTCTTCTTCACGCTTGCGACGACGCACTTCACGCGGGTCGTTCGGTGCGCGGCCACTTGGTGTCAGGGCATTGGCCGGAGCGGCAGCAACCACTGATGCAGGCACTTCGGCAACTACCGGCGTTTCCACGACAGGAGCAGGCTCGGCTGCTGCGACGACCGGCTCGGAGGTCACTGCATCGGCAACCGGAGCTTCAATCGCCGGAGCTTCAACGACTGGCGCTGGAGTTTCGGTTACGGCTGGCTCGGCAACCCAGTTGAACGCGGTTTGCTCTTCGCGAGCTTCACGAACGGCTTCGGTCACGGTTTCAGTGGCGGTTTCGACAACCGGCTCTGCAACCACGACAGGCGCTTCAACCACAGGCTCTACGTGTGGTGCTTGTGCCACTTCGACTTCCGGCGATGCGCTGGCTTCGACCGGGGTAGTCGCTTCAACGACTGGCGCTTCGACTGGAGCGATTTCCAGGGTGGCGGCAGTGGCGCGTTCGGCTTGCTCGTTGGCCTGTGCTTCGGCCGGGGCGCTGATCACGGTGCTGGCAACGGCTGCGGTAACAGCCAGGCCGGCGGCGAGGTCGGCGGTGCTTGGTGCTTCATTGCTTTCGCCGGATTCGGATTCTTCCGAACCTTCGATCACATTGCCGTTGGCATCGCGTTGACGCTCGCGACGGTTGCTGCGACGACGCTGGCCACGGGAACGGCGGCGTGGGCGATCGCCTTCGGCGCCGTCCTGACCTTCTTCCTGCAGTTGCTCTTCGTTGGTGGTCAGCTCTTCTTCAGCGACGGCAGCGGCTTGCTCGGCACGGGGTTGACGTTCTTCACGCGGTGGGCGTGGAGCACGTTCTTCGCGTGGCGGGCGGGCCGGGCGCTCTTCAGCGGTCGCCGCCGCAGCCGGAGCAGCAGCCGGAGCAGCATCCAGAGGCTCACGCAGTTCACGAACGCGCTCTTCGCGTTCGCCACGTGGCTTGCGGTCTTCACGCGGTGCGCGAGGTGCACGTTCTTCTCGTGGAGCACGCGGTGCGCGTTCTTCACGTGCTACGGCTGGTGTCTCTTCACGGGCTTCGCGTGGTTGACGCTCTTCGCGTGGCTCACGTGGTGCGCGCTCTTCACGCGGTGCACGTTCTTCGCGCGGCTTGCGTTCTTCATCGCGGCGACCGTTACGGTTGCGGCTCTGCTGGCGACCGTTGCGACGTTGTTCTTCATTGCTGCGAGCCGGACGCTCGGTGGCAGCCGGTTTCTCGACCACGGCCGGGGCAGCAGGCTCTTCCTTGGAGGCGAACAGGCTGACCAGCGACTTCACCAGGCCCTTGAACAGGCTTGGCTCTGGAGCGGCGACGGGAGCGGCAACCGGAGCGGCAACGACTTCGGTCGGAACCGGAGCGTTGGCACGGGCTGGCGCAGTCTTGACCGCGGCTTCCTGGCGAACCAGGGTGCGGGTCGCTGCGGCCGGCTGGACTTCTTCCACTTCGGCAGCGGCAGCAGCGATTTCGTAGCTGGACTGGTTGATCGCGGCTTCAGGGCTGTCATCACGCAGACGCTGAACTTCGAAGTGCGGCGTTTCGAGGTGATCGTTCGGCAGAATAACGATGCGGGCACGGGTGCGCAGTTCGATCTTGGTGATCGAGTTGCGTTTTTCGTTGAGCAGGAACGCGGCGACCGGGATCGGCACCTGGGCGCGAACTTCGGCGGTGCGGTCTTTCAGTGCTTCTTCTTCGATCAGGCGCAGGATCGCCAGCGACAGCGATTCAACATCACGGATGATGCCGGTGCCGTTGCAACGCGGGCAGACGATGCCACTGCTTTCGCCCAGGGAAGGACGCAGGCGCTGACGGGACATTTCCAGCAGGCCGAAGCGTGAGATGCGACCGACTTGCACGCGGGCGCGGTCGGCTTCCAGGCATTCGCGGACTTTTTCTTCCACGGCGCGCTGGTTCTTGGCAGGGGTCATGTCGATGAAGTCGATGACGATCAGGCCGCCAATGTCACGCAGGCGCAACTGACGGGCGATTTCTTCGGCGGCTTCGAGGTTGGTCTGCAGGGCGGTTTCTTCGATGTCGCTGCCTTTGGTGGCGCGCGCCGAGTTGATGTCGATGGACACCAGGGCTTCGGTCGGATCGATAACGATGGAGCCGCCGGAAGGCAGTTCGACGACGCGCTGGAATGCGGTTTCGATCTGGCTTTCGATCTGGAAGCGGTTGAACAGCGGAACGCTGTCTTCGTACAGCTTGATCTTGCTGGCGTACTGCGGCATCACCTGGCGGATGAAGGTCAGGGCTTCGTCCTGGGCTTCGACGCTGTCGATCAGCACTTCGCCGATGTCCTGGCGCAGGTAATCGCGGATGGCGCGGATGATCACGTTGCTTTCCTGATAGATCAGGAATGGCGCGGAGCGATCCAGCGAGGCTTCTTTGATGGCGGTCCAGAGTTGCAGCAGGTAGTCGAGGTCCCACTGCATTTCTTCACTGCTGCGGCCCAGGCCGGCAGTGCGCACGATCAGACCCATGTCGGCCGGGGCAACCAGGCCGTTCAGGGCTTCACGCAGTTCGTTGCGCTCTTCGCCTTCGATGCGACGGGAGATACCGCCGGCACGCGGGTTGTTCGGCATCAGTACCAGGTAACGACCGGCCAGGCTGATGAACGTGGTCAGGGCGGCGCCCTTGTTGCCACGTTCTTCTTTTTCGACCTGAACGATGACTTCCTGGCCTTCGCTCAGGACGTCTTTGATGTTGACGCGGCCTTCAGGGGCTTTCTTGAAGTATTCGCGGGAGATTTCTTTGAGTGGCAGGAAGCCGTGGCGCTCGGAGCCGAAATCGACAAAGGCAGCCTCAAGGCTTGGTTCGATGCGAGTAATCCGGCCTTTATAGATGTTGGCCTTCTTCTGCTCGCGTGCACCGGATTCGATGTCCAGGTCGTAGAGGCGCTGGCCATCTACCAGTGCAACACGCAACTCTTCGGGTTGAGTTGCGTTAATCAGCATTCTTTTCATGTAGTACCGTCGGTTTCCGGGCTGCCGGAAACGGCGTTCGGCACACACGACTTCTCACGGTCGGTGTCAGGTGCGTCAGGAGTGGTTGGACACTCCAGTGTCTAGCGAACCCCGACCAATTGGGCCGGCGTCGCGACGTACGCGTCCTGCTTGCTGTGGCTACTTAAGCACTCAGTCAGGAGGAGGAATCAACCAGCGGCTGTGGACGAGATGAAGCGTCTTGATAAAGCCTATTGCTACACAGTCCAGCGGTTGTGCATCTCCACCCTACACGTATCCCTGATAATTCGGGTGCTGCCGCGCGCAGAATCCGCAGCGGGTTGGCATTTACCGTGAGCTCCGATAGGGGAGGTCACGCATCATGGCTAATTTAGGCGTTGTTTCCGAAGCGTTCGCTCGGGGTCATTCGCAGCTGACTGCACTTTGTGAACTGGCCATGAATATTGGCTCGCAAGACGAGTGAAAACTCTGCTTTGCGGTTTGATTCAGGCCTCATGTCACCTGCGCTTGTTACAACTGCAAACTCCACCGTTACGTAGCGAAAGCCCCGTAGGACGGCCTCGCGTCCTGGTGAATTGCGTTGGTCAGGGTCGGTTTTTGACCGTTGGTCCGCTGTCCAGGCCGCTTTTGGCGGCGTTCGCGACTATAGCAGCAATGATTAAGTGCTTCAATTCCATAAAAAATTGTTATCATCCGCCGCATGACGACTACAGCCCCCTCGACCCCAGGCGTACAACTGCTTGAGGTCTCGCCGGAATATGCCGGCCAACGTATTGATAACTTCCTTCTCGCTCGGCTCAAAGGCGTGCCCAAGACCCTGATTTACCGCATTTTACGCAAGGGCGAAGTGCGGGTGAACAAGGGGCGGATCAAGCCCGAATACAAGCTGCAAGCGGGCGATATCGTGCGCGTGCCGCCGGTTCGCGTGCCTGAACGCGACGAACCGGTGCCGCTGGCCCAAGGCCTGCTGCAGCGACTCGAAGCCTCGATTGTCTATGAAGACAAGGCGCTGATCGTGATCAACAAGCCTGCTGGCATCGCTGTTCACGGCGGTAGTGGCTTGAATTACGGCGTCATCGAAGCCTTCCGTCAGTTGCGCCCCGATTGCAAGGAGCTGGAGCTGGTTCACCGTCTTGACCGTGACACTTCCGGGCTGCTGATGATCGCCAAGAAGCGCAGCATGTTGCGTCACTTGCACACCGCATTGCGCGGTGATGGTGTCGATAAGCGCTACATGGCGCTGGTTCGTGGCAACTGGGCGAGCTCGATCAAGCAAGTCCGTGCGGCGCTCGGCAAGAGCAATCTGCGCTCCGGCGAGCGCATGGTCGAGGTCGACGAGGAGGAGGGCAAGGAGTCTGTGACCGTGTTCAAGGTCCTGCGTCGCTTTGGCGACTTTGCCACCCTGATCGAAGCCAAGCCGATCACCGGCCGCACTCACCAGATCCGCGTCCACACGTTGCACGCCGGGCACTGCATTGCCGGCGATACCAAGTACGGCGATGACGATTTCAGTAAGGAAATTCGCGACCTGGGCGGCAAGCGCCTGTTTCTGCACGCCTACATGCTGACCGTGCCGCTGCCCGATGGCGGTGAACTCAAGTTGCAGGCGCCGGTCGATGAGATGTGGGCCAAGACCGTGGAGCGATTGAGTGCGCCCATCTGATTACAAGCTGCTGATTTTCGATTGGGATGGCACGCTCGCCGATTCCATTGGTCGGATTGTCGAAGCGATGCATGTGGCATCGGAGCGAACCGGTTTTCCGTTGCGTGATGATTTCGCCGTCAAAGGCATCATCGGCCTTGGCCTGCCGGAAGCGATCCGCACCTTGTACCCCGAAATCGGCGATGCCGAGCTGATAGCCTTTCGTCAGCATTATGCGGATCACTACATCGCATCGGAAGCTGTGCCTTCGCCGTTGTTCGAAGGTGTGGTCGAGTCGCTCGAAGCGTTTCGTGCCGAGGGCTATCATCTGGCTGTGGCGACCGGCAAGGCCCGTCGCGGGCTGGACCGGGTATTGAAATCCCATGGCTGGGAAGATTATTTCGACATCACCCGTGCGGCTGACGAGACCGCCAGCAAGCCGCATCCGCTGATGCTTGAGCAGATCCTGGCTCATTGTAAGGTGGCTCCCGCGCAGGCGCTGATGGTTGGCGACTCGTCGTTCGATCTGCAGATGGCGCGCAATGCCGGGATGGATTCGGTGGCGGTCAGCTACGGTGCTCAATCGATCGAGGCGCTGAAGCTGTTCGGCCCGCGGCTGGCGGTCGATCGCTTTTCAGAATTGCATGCCTGGCTGAGTCAGCGGGCTTAATACGTTGTTGCTGGGGTAGATGGCATGACCGACGAATGGAAAGCGCCCGCCAAGTCGAGCGCAGAGAGCGGTGACGAGAAAAGCTGGAAGCTGCTGGAAAAGACGCTGCTGGCCAGTGTGCAGGAACAGCGTCGGTCCCGTCGCTGGGGGATTTTCTTCAAGTTGCTGACGTTTGTGTACCTGTTTGGTGCGCTGGCCCTGTTCACGCCGCTGATGGACATGGAAAAAGCCGCCACCCGCAGCGCCCATTACACCGCATTGATCGACGTGACGGGGATGATCGCCGACAAGGAGCCGGCCAGCGCCGACAATATCGTTGGAAGCCTGCGAGCGGCCTTCGAGGACGATAAGGTCAAGGGCGTGATCCTGCGAATCAACAGTCCGGGTGGCAGTCCGGTGCAGTCAGGTTACGTGTATGACGAGATTCGCCGTCTGCGTGGTCTGCATCCGGATACCAAGCTCTATGCGGTGATTTCGGATCTTGGGGCTTCCGGCGCGTA
Source organism: Pseudomonas sp. MT92 (assembly GCF_058792515.1). Classification (NCBI taxonomy): domain Bacteria; kingdom Pseudomonadati; phylum Pseudomonadota; class Gammaproteobacteria; order Pseudomonadales; family Pseudomonadaceae; genus Pseudomonas; species Pseudomonas sp. MT92. The sequence goes on along the minus strand of NZ_JBXAFA010000007.1, from coordinate 277,504 downwards.
TTACATTGCCAGTGCGGCCGATCAGATCTACGCCGACAAAGCGAGCCTGGTGGGTTCCATCGGCGTCACGGCGGCCGGTTACGGCTTTGTCGGTACCATGGAGAAGCTGGGGGTTGAGCGTCGTACCTACACCTCTGGCGAGCATAAGTCGTTCCTCGATCCGTTCCAGCCGCAAAAGCCGGAAGAGACGGCGTTTTGGCAGGGTGTGCTCGATACCACGCACAATCAGTTCATCAACAGCGTCAAGCAGGGGCGGGGCGATCGCCTGAAGGACAAAGAGCATCCTGAGCTGTTCTCCGGTCTGGTCTGGTCTGGCGAGCAAGCATTGCCACTGGGGCTGATCGACGGCCTGGGTAATGCCAGTTCGGTTGCCCGGGATGTGATCGGCGAAAAAGAGCTGGTGGACTTCACGGTTCAGGAGTCGCCGTTCGATCGCTTCTCGAAAAAGCTCGGCGCCAGCGTCGCTGAGCATTTGGCGATGTGGATGGGTTTCAATGGTCCATCGCTGCGTTGATCTTTTGGATGCTTAAAAGAACCGGCCCGTTTGGCCGGTTTTTTGTGGCTCAGGGAATTTGCACGCCTTCAGTCAGCAGCATGTCGACAAGGCGGATCAGCGGTAATCCGATCAGGCTGGTGGCGTCCGGGCCTTCGGTGCTTTGGAACAGGCTCACGCCCAGGCCTTCGGCTTTGAAGCTGCCAGCGCAGTCGTAGGGTTGTTCGGCGCGCAGGTAGCGCTCGATGCGCGCGCTGTCGAGGGTGCGCATGTGCACGGTGAACGGTATGCAATCGACCTGGCAGTGACCGGTCTGGCTATTGAGCAGTGCCAGGCCCGTCAGGAAGGTCACGCTGGCACCGCTGGCGGCCAGCAGTTGTTCGCGGGCCTTTTCGAAGGTGTGGGGCTTGCCGATGATGTTGTCCCCGAGCACGGCAACCTGGTCGGAGCCAATGATCAAGTGAGCGCTGTGACGGCCGGTCAGTGCGCGGGCTTTTTCCTCGGCGAGGCGCTTGACCAGATCAACGGCGGTCTCGCCCGGGCGATGGCTTTCGTCGATATCCGGCGAGCTACAGGTAAACGGCAGTAGCAGGCGGGCCAACAATTCCCGGCGATAGACCGAGCTGGAAGCGAGTAATAAAGGCAGCATGGGCAACTCCAAAAGGCAGGCGGGAATTCTAGCGAGCCTTCCAAGTGACGGACAGGGCTGAATTTCCTTTGACATGGGCGGGGGCATCCCTATAATGCTGCGCCTATGTTGAATGACCCGATTCCACCTCACGTTGACCCGCGCAAATTGGCTGACCGTGGCACCACCCTTCAAGGTGAAATGCTGCTGGCCGATTTGGAGAGACTCTGCGACCCGCTTTCCGACAATGTCGGTACGGTGCAGGCTAAATTCGTTTTTGAACGAGATGAACGTAAATCTGTGGTCATCCACAGCTTTATCGACACTGAAGTCAAAATGGTTTGCCAGCGTTGTCTTGAGCTGGTCACCCTGCCGATCCATAGCGAATGCAGTTATGCTGTGGTGAAGGAGGGTGCGAATACCCAGTCGTTGCCGAAAGGTTATGACGTGCTGGAACTGGGCGAAGATCCATTGGATCTGCAGTCACTGATCGAGGAGGAGCTTCTGCTCGCCTTGCCCATTGTGCCTGCTCATCATCCGGAAGAATGCCAGCAGCCGGCGGGAGCAGATGAGCCCGAACCGAGCGAGGACGAGGTAACGCGGTCCAACCCGTTCAGTGTATTGGCGCAGTTAAAGCGTGACCCAAACGTTTAGGAGTTAATCAATTATGGCTGTTCAGCAGAACAAAAAATCCCGCTCTGCCCGTGACATGCGCCGTTCGCACGACGCTCTTGAGGCTAGCACTCTGTCTGTAGAAAAAACCACTGGTGAAGTTCACCTGCGTCACCACGTATCGCCAGAAGGCGTATACCGTGGCCGTAAAGTGATCGACAAGGGCGCTGACGAGTAATCACTTGTCCGCTCAAGTCATCGCGATTGACGCAATGGGCGGGGACTTCGGTCCCCGCAGCATTGTCCAGGCCAGCCTTGCTTGCCTGTCTGCTACACCCTCGCTGCACCTGACCCTCGTCGGTCAAGCCTCCCTCCTTGAAGAATTGATCGCCGGCCATTCGGCTGTGGATCGCGCTCGCCTGTCGATTACACCTGCGTCCGAATTCATCACCATGGACGAAAAACCGGCCCAGGCCCTGCGCGGCAAACCTGATTCCTCGATGCGCGTGGCGCTTGAGTTGCTGCGTGACGGCAAGGTCCAGGCCTGTGTCAGTGCCGGCAACACCGGTGCGCTGATGGCGTTGTCGCGGTTTGTGCTCAAGACCTTGCCTGGCATTGATCGGCCCGCCATGATCGCGGCGATTCCGACGCAGAAAGGGTACTGCCAGTTACTCGACCTGGGTGCGAATGTCGATTGCAGTGCCGAGCACTTGTTGCAGTTCGCGGTGATGGGGTCTGTCGCGGCAGAAACCCTCGGTATTGTTCGTCCGCGTGTAGCGCTGCTGAACATCGGCACTGAAGACATCAAGGGCAACCAGCAGGTCAAGCTGGCGGCAACGTTGTTGCAGAATGCCCGTGGTATCAATTACATCGGTTTCATAGAGGGTGACGGCTTGTACCGTGGTGAGGCGGATGTCGTGGTGTGTGATGGCTTTGTCGGCAATATCCTGCTCAAATCCAGCGAAGGCCTGGCCACCATGATTGCCGGACGCATCGAGGCATTGTTCAAGAAAACCCTGATGTCGCGAATGGTCGGTGCATTGGCGCTGCCGTTGATGAAGCGTCTGCAGGCGGATCTGGCTCCGGCGCGGCATAATGGCGCAAGCTTTTTGGGGTTGCAGGGGATTGTGGTGAAAAGTCACGGTTCTGCCGGAGTGCAGGGCTTTCAGAGTGCCATTCAGCGTGCCTTGATCGAGATTCAGGAAAACCTGCCTGAACGGCTTCACGGTCGTCTTGCGGATTTGTTGCTTTAGGCGTTTTCGTCGGACAATGCTTAAATGTGACCGCTCAGTTCAATTGGCCATCCAACTGTCAGTTTCTTGCGTCCCCCTAGAGGGACGTCAATTCTCCGACGACAAGATCATTAGGGGCTTGTTACATGTCTGCTTCCCTCGCATTCGTCTTTCCGGGACAGGGTTCGCAGTCCCTCGGCATGCTGGCCGAGTTGGGCGCGCAACATCCGGTTGTCCTCGAAACATTCAAAGAAGCTTCCGATGCTCTGGGTTACGACCTGTGGGCACTGACCCAGCAAGGGCCGGAAGAGCAACTCAATCAAACCGATAAGACTCAGCCGGCCATTCTGACCGCCTCGATCGCCCTGTGGCGTCTGTGGCTGGCTGAAGGTGGTGCGCGTCCGGCCTACGTGGCCGGTCACAGCCTGGGTGAATACAGCGCGCTGGTCGCGGCGGGCAGCCTGAGCCTGGGCGATGCAGTGAAGCTGGTCGAGCGTCGTGGCCAACTGATGCAGGAAGCCGTTCCGGCCGGGCAGGGTGGCATGGCCGCCATCCTCGGACTGGACGATGCTGACGTAGTGGCGGCCTGTGCTGAAGCGGCACAAGGCGAAGTGGTCAGCGCGGTCAACTTCAACTCCCCGGGCCAAGTGGTTATCGCTGGTGCCAAGGCGGCGGTCGAACGCGCCATCGAAGGCTGCAAGGCTCGTGGTGCCAAGCGCGCCATGCCACTGCCGGTCAGTGTGCCGTCCCATTGCGAGCTGATGCGCCCGGCCGCCGAGCGTTTCGCTGAGTCGATCGCTGCGATCGACTGGCAGGCGCCGCAGATTCCGGTGGTGCAGAACGTCAGTGCCGAGGTGCCGGCCGATCTGCAAACCCTCAAGCGCGATCTGCTTGAACAGCTCTACAAGCCTGTGCGCTGGGTCGAATCGGTCCAGGCGCTGGCGGCCAAGGGGGCAACTCAATTGGTCGAATGCGGCCCGGGCAAAGTGCTGGCCGGTCTGAACAAACGCTGCGCCGAAGGCGTATCGACTTCCAACCTCAATACCCCAGACGCTTTCGCTGCCGCTCGTGCAGCGCTGGCCTGAATCAGGAGAAGCTTGCATGAGTCTGCAAGGTAAAGTTGCACTGGTCACTGGTGCAAGCCGCGGTATCGGCCAGGCTATCGCCCTGGAACTGGGTCGTCAGGGCGCCATCGTTGTGGGCACCGCGACCTCGGCTTCGGGTGCCGAGCGCATTGCCGCCACCCTGAAGGAAAATGGCATTCAGGGCACTGGCCTGGAACTCAATGTCACCAGCGACGAGTCCGTGGCGGCTGTCCTGGCGAGCATTCAGGAGCAGTTCGGTGCGCCGGCGATTCTGGTCAATAATGCCGGCATCACCCGCGATAACCTGATGATGCGCATGAAAGACGACGAGTGGCATGACGTTGTCGATACCAACCTGAACAGTCTGTTCCGCCTGTCCAAGGGCGTTTTGCGTGGTATGACCAAGGCCCGCTGGGGACGAATTATCAGTATTGGCTCGGTTGTGGGTGCCATGGGCAACGCAGGCCAAGTAAACTACGCTGCCGCCAAGGCCGGTCTGGAAGGTTTCAGTCGTGCACTGGCGCGTGAAGTCGGTTCGCGTTCGATTACGGTAAACTCGGTGGCCCCAGGGTTCATCGATACCGATATGACCCGCGAACTGCCCGAGGCGCAGCGTGAAGCCTTGCAGGCGCAGATTCCGCTGGGTCGTCTGGGGCAAGCACAAGAGATCGCGTCTGTGGTCGCTTTTCTTGCGTCCGACGGTGCGGCATACGTTACTGGGGCTACAATCCCGGTGAACGGCGGGATGTACATGAGTTAAATGTGACGGATTGCTTCAAAAAAATGTCATACGAGCTGTCTAAAATCCGTTATAAAGCTGCAATCTATTTATAGGCAGAGGGCTGCAGGGTTTGAGGAGTGAAGCTTTCAGTTGAAAAGCTGAAAAGTCTTTCTATACACTTACCCACTGGCCAGCTGCCTGAATTTGTCCATTAGGAGTGAAAACAAGGTATGAGCACCATCGAAGAGCGCGTCAAGAAAATCGTTGCCGAGCAACTGGGCGTTAAAGAAGAAGAAGTGATCAACACTGCCTCCTTCGTTGAAGACCTGGGTGCTGACTCCCTTGACACCGTTGAGCTGGTGATGGCTCTGGAAGAGGAATTCGAGACCGAAATCCCTGACGAAGAAGCTGAGAAGATCACTACTGTACAAGCTGCAATCGACTACGTTACTAGCCACCAGGCGTAATAGTTTGTAATCGTTGCTTGCTGTCATGGAAAAACCGCACTGCTATCACGGCGTGCGGTTTTTTCTTTAGGCCTGATGCAAAGTCGTCATTTCAAAAAAGGAGAGTGCTGTGTCGCGTAGACGCGTCGTAGTCACCGGTATGGGTATGTTGTCGCCACTGGGCACGGATGTGCCAAGCAGCTGGCAGGGCATTCTGGCTGGCCGCAGTGGCATTGGTCTGATCGAACACACCGACCTTTCTGCCTATTCCACCCGTTTTGGCGGCTCGGTAAAGGGTTTCAATGTCGAGGAATACCTGTCGGTCAAGGAAGCCCGCAAGCTCGACTTGTTCATTCAGTACGGCCTGGCGGCAGGTTTTCAGGCGGTACGCAATGCCGGCCTGGAAGTCACCGATGCCAACCGTGAGCGCATTGGTGTCGCCATGGGCTCGGGCATTGGCGGACTGACCAATATCGAAGAAACCAGCCGTACCCTGCATGATTCCGGCCCACGACGGATTTCGCCGTTTTTCGTGCCTGGCTCGATCATCAATATGATTTCCGGTTTCCTGTCGATCCACTTGGGTGCACAGGGACCTAACTACGCCATCGCCACCGCTTGTACCACGGGTACGCACTGCATTGGCATGGCTGCACGCAACATCATGTACGACGAAGCTGACGTGATGATTGCCGGCGGCTCCGAAATGGCGGCCTGTGGCCTGGGCATGGGCGGCTTTGGCGCCTCTCGCGCCTTGTCGACCCGCAATGACGAACCGGCCCGCGCCAGCCGCCCATGGGACAAGGGCCGTGATGGCTTCGTGCTTTCCGATGGTGCCGGTGCGCTGGTTCTTGAAGAGCTGGAACACGCCAAGGCACGCGGCGCGACCATCTATGCCGAACTGATCGGTTTCGGCACCAGTGGCGATGCCTATCACATGACTTCGCCTCCGGCTGATGGCGCCGGTGCTGCGCGCTGCATCACCAATGCCTTGCGCGACGCCAGGATCAATGGCGATCAAGTGCAGTACATCAACGCCCATGGCACCTCGACGCCTGCTGGCGACCTGGCGGAAGCCAATGCGATCCGTTCGGTGTTCGGCGATCACGCCTACAAGCTGGCCGTCAGTTCGACCAAATCCATGACCGGTCACCTGCTGGGTGCGGCGGGCGCGGTCGAGGCGATCTTCAGCGTGCTGGCGATCAACAGTCAGGTGGCGCCACCGACCATCAACCTCGATGAACCGGACGAAGGTTGCGATCTCGATTTTGTGCCGCACACCGCGCGCAATATGGATATCGATGTCGTCCTCTCCAACTCCTTCGGTTTTGGCGGTACCAACGGCTCGCTGGTGTTCCGCCGGTTTGCAGGCTGATGGAAAGCCGGGTCGACGGTCAGCCGGCTGACGCAGTGTCGCTGAAGGATCGCGGCCTGGCTTACGGTGATGGTCTGTTCGAGACCATTGCCGTGCGGCGTGGCCTTCCAGTGTTGCTGGACCGCCATCTGCAGCGTTTGGCGAAGGGGTGCCAGCGGTTGGCGATCAACCTTGATCGTGATGCGATGGCCGCGGAGCTGCTGGCTTACGCCAGGGAGCTGGACGAAGGTGTGCTCAAGCTGATCGTGACTCGCGGCGATGGCTTGCGTGGCTACGCTTTCGATCCTTCAGCCCAGGCCCGACGTATCCTGTCTGGTAATCCTCCAGCCGTTTATCCAGCCGCCCATGCTGAGCAGGGTGTTCGACTGTTTCCCTGCACGACACGACTTTCCATTCAGCCACTGCTCGCCGGTCTCAAGCACCTGAACCGCCTCGAACAGGTGATCGCCCGCGCCGAATGGCAAGACACCGAACATGCCGAAGGCCTGATGCTCGATCAGGCTGGGCGCGTGATCGAAGGTGTGTTCAGTAACCTGTTCCTCGTACGCAATGGCGAGTTGATCACGGCCGATCTGAAACGTTGCGGCGTGGAAGGTGTGATGCGTGCCGAGATATTGTTTCAAGCCGAGTCATTGGGCATTCCCACGCAAATCACCGATATCACCCTCGAACAGCTGCAATGGGCTGACGAAGTCTTTGTCTGCAACAGCGTGTATGGTATTTGGCCCGTGCATGCCTATGCCGCACTGAGCTGGCCGGTTGGGCCGCTCACCCGTAAACTCCAAACCATTGCCCGTGCGCTACTGGATGCTTGATACGTGAGACGTAAATTCTTGCTGCTGCTGGAAACCGGACTGGTTCTGGCAGGGCTGATGTTGGGCGCTTCTGCCTGGAAAGTTCATTCGGCGCTGGTTCAGCCGCTGAATATCGCTCAGGAAGAACTGCTGGAGGTGCCCAAGGGCACCACGCCGACCCGCACCTTCTACCGACTCGAAGCCGATGGCGTCATCAAGGACGCTTTCTGGCTGCGCCTGTACTGGCGTTTCAATCTACCGAAACAACCCTTGCACAGCGGCGAATACCGCATGCTTCCCGGCATGACCGTAGAAGGTCTGATCGATCTGTGGAAGCGCGGAGAAATGGTGCAGTACAGCGTAACCCTGGTCGAAGGCTGGAACTTCCATCAGGTTCGCGCCGCCTTGGCCAAGGAAGAGAAACTCGATCACACCCTGGACGGCCTGAGCGACACCCAGGTCATGGATAAGCTCGGCCATGGCGGAATTTTCCCTGAGGGACGATTCTTCCCTGACACCTATCGCTTCGTTCGTGGAATGTCCGACGCAGAACTGCTGAAAACAGCCTATGACCGTCTTAATGAAGTACTCGCCAAGGAATGGGAGCGGCGCGCCCCTGATGCGCCCTACACCGAACCCTATCAGGCGTTGATCATGGCCTCGCTGGTGGAAAAGGAAACCGGCGTGCCACAGGAACGTGGGCAGATTGCCGGTGTGTTTGTCCGGCGGATGGCGATGGGCATGTTGCTGCAGACCGACCCGACGGTGATCTATGGCCTCGGTGAGCGGTACAGCGGCAAATTGACCCGCGCCCATCTCAAGGAACCGACGCCTTACAACACTTATGTGATTGCCGGCCTGCCACCGACCCCGATCGCCATGGTCGGTCGTGAAGCGATTCATGCGGCGTTGAATCCGGTGGCTGGCAACAGCCTGTATTTTGTCGCTCGTGGCGATGGCAGCCACGTGTTCTCCGATGACCTGGATGCCCACAACAACGCCGTGCGCGAGTTCCAGCTCAAGCGTCGTGCCGATTACCGCTCCAGCCCGGCGCCCGCCACTGTACCCGACACGCAGGAGAACCCGGCCGCGGAAGGCCAGGCACCGATTCCGGCTGCTTCACCCGATCCGGCCCCGGAAGCCCTGTCGCCAGTGCCGGCGCAAGATCCCGCACCTGCGCCAGCGACTGCTCCCGAGCCGGACCCAGCCGCCCCGCAAAGCCCGCAATGACTCTGACTAAGGACTGCCTGTGACTGGCTTGTTTATTACGCTGGAAGGCCCGGAAGGCGCCGGCAAGAGCACCAATCGCGAATACCTGGCCGAGCGCCTGCGCGCCGCGGGTATTGAGGTTGTGCTGACTCGCGAACCGGGCGGTACGCCACTGGCCGAGCGTATCCGCGAAGTGCTGTTGGCACCGGTTGAAGAGCTGATGAACCCGGACACCGAATTGCTGCTGGTCTTCGCCGCGCGGGCCCAGCATCTTGCCGAGGTGATCCGCCCTGCGCTGGCTCGGGGTGCTGTGGTGCTGTGTGATCGTTTTACCAACAGATTAATCCTTAAGATCTATATATGTAACACTATAGAGGGCTACAGGAAAAACTCGCGTTTCAACAAAAAATGCCAGTATTTACAAGAATTTATCGCTGCTTAAAATTACACTCTCCGTCAAAATCCTCGCAAAATATCAAAAAATGTAACGTTCGCTCGTTTTTGCCTCGATGTTCCCCATATGTAACGTTTTCCCCGGATTCTTCTCAAAAATCCTACCCCGCTTTTCAAGCCGAATGTAACGCTACCCTCCATTGCCCCGAGAAGGCGCCTCAGAAGCGCTCTGTTGAATTTTGAGCGAAATCGCGATAAGGGTATGCCTCAGCATTTGTGTGTCCTTCAGCGCGCCCTCAGCTCTCCATGCAGATCTATGGCCATTGGCCAGAATTTCAGTAGGATGGCGGCCAATTTGAAACCACCTACTCGGACAGTTCGCACGATGGCAGCCAGATCAGAGTCCACGCTTGCGACTCTGTCGTCATCCCGATGGTCCAGTACGAGTGCGCGATGAACGAGGGGCGGGGGCCTGAATAAGGTCGGTATGCTTTTGGGATTTCGCGAGGCCAAAAAACGCCGGCAACACGGATGAAATCAAGATTCAATGCCGGGTGATTGACGAAAGCCTGTCATGTTCGATTAGCGGTGGCGTCATAACGATCACCGCTCGATCCTAGGTCAGCCCAGATCAACCAAGCCCGAAATAGGACCTGCAACTTGTGGTCAGGCCGTGCCGGTCCTGAAGGGGGGGCAGGGCGGGACGTTTCAGGTTACTGAGACAGAAGTGAAAGTAAAGTTGCAGAACTTAGTTACAAGACTGGAAGAGGCCTCCGCGGTGAATGGTGTGCCGCTTGTAGCGCTATTTTGATTATTGGAGTAAAGCAATTGTTTTATAGGGGAGGAGTGTTGGTTTTATGAGTAAGAAAGATGCGGTTGCTCGACTGGGAGAACAAGACAATTGAAGCGCAAGCAGACTTGTTTGCGTCCTTTCTGCTGATGCCGCTGGACGATTTCCGGGCGCAAGTCACGGCGACTGTAGATCTTGAATTGCTCGGGCACTGTGCTGACCGATACGGCGTTTCCCTGACCGCGGCAGTGTTGAAGTGGATTCAGTACACTGAAGATAGTGCTGTGTTGGTTTTGTCCCGTGATGGTTATATGCAGTGGGCTTTTTCCAGTCGTACGGCAGCTCGCGCAGGTGCTTTTTTTCGTACTCGAAAACAGACTGTCCCCGTTCCGGCCGGCTCAATTGCTGTTGCTTCTGGAGTACACCACGAGCGCCGAGGCATTGAGTTGCCCGCGAAAATTTGGTTTCCTCACGCTGAGATGGGAACTTCTGTTCGTGAGATGAAAGTCTCTTCTGAGCAGTTTGATTATGTCCTATCACTACTTTACCTACCGCGCTCAGCTTCGGTTTGGTGCCCCTCTGAGGCTGAAAGGCTTGGCTGGTAACGTTCGGCGAAGTCGGTGCTCTTTTGCGGACCATAATCATTAGTCTCAAAGCATCGAGACTTGTGCCATAAGTCCCAAGCGTCAGTGCAGCTTTTGACGAGCCTCGGCGAGATCTGCTTGCAATATGCTGTTGAGGTCCCTCCAGGGAAATTGAGCTTCCTGGGCATGTGCGTTTGACGGCAGACGCTGCGAATGGCTTTGCTGTTGTTTTTGCGAAAGTCGGCGATGGTTTTGAAGTCAGGAGCCAAGCGCCCCGTCAGCCACATCAACTCGACGTTGCGCTCGGCCTCACGTTCAACCCTGCGACTGGACTGAATGCGATTGAGATAGCCGTAGATATAGATCTTCAGCAAGATCGCTGGATGGTAGGCCGGACGCCCCGTTGCAGCTGGATCAACACCTTCAAACCCAAGTGCACCCAGATCGAGTTCATCGACGAAAACGTCGACCACTCGGACTGGATTTTCTTCGGCTACGTAATCGTCCAGGCCCTCCGGTATCAACGTCATTTGCGTCCGAGTCTCACCTTCGATGAATCGCTTCATGATCGCCCCCGATACGATCTCGACGATCAGAAGGTTGGACAATCACTGGTGTTTTCACACAGCCTGGACCCTTAGCTGCCTTTCGCAGAGAGTAGAAAACGGCCAAAAGCCGTCATTTCGGGGCTGGTCGAGCGAATGCACGCCTTCCAAGTATGTGAAATGGTGCTTGCTCATGATGAGCGAATGGGAACCTTCGCCTGAAGCTAGCCCTAGCTATCAATCGACTTTTGACCGGAAGATTCCTGGTAAGCGGGTCTCAAGAAACCTAAAAAAAATCAAAACATCGTGAACATTAACGACCGGCCAAAACCTCTGCTCAACGTGCCACTAACCGCTAGCCTGGTTAGCGGTTATTTTCGCCCCCCAAAAAGGCTTTTTCATCTCTGAAAAGGCCTGTCACGATTAGCCTAGGACCGCCGAAACCTCCTAAAGTTTCATCGAAAAAACAGCGACTTAGTGAATTTTTCCAAGTCGTGTTACTCGTCGGATTTCAATTGTAAGCCATCGTCGAGAGACTCAGGATCGCCTCGGCACCACTTTGAGGTTTTTATAAATGAAGTACTCCTCGATTCTCTTGTTGTCATTTGGTCTGCTAAGCGGCGTTGCGTCGGCAGGCAGCAATACCGAAGCAGGCGTAGGCGGCGCATTGGGCGGAGTATTGGGCTCGGTGGTCGGCCAGTCGATCGGTGGCAGCACCGGTTCGGCAATCGGCGCAGGTGTGGGTGGCGCGGCCGGTAGTGCGGTGGGCGCCAACAAACACAGCCGTGGCGAAGCGGCCATTGGTGGCGCACTGGGCGCAGCCGGCGGTAACGTAGTAGGTCGCAAGATGGGCGGTACCACTGGCAGTCTGATCGGCGCGGCGGCCGGTGGCGGCGTGGGCGGTGCCCTGGGCAACCACATGGGCCGGGAATATGATGAGGAAAGTGGTCATCACTACCGTGGTCGCGGCGATGACGACGATGACGACGATCAGGGCTGGCGTCGTCACCACCACGACCATGGTCATCACTATGGTTGGCGCAAACACCACGACGACTGATCCCCGCGTTACAAGCACATTTGAAGGGCTGGCCACAGCAGTCGCGGCCAGCCAGACCAACACCTCCAGCGCCCTTAGGCTTTCAGAACCATTTCTGCAAGCCTGAGCTTTCCCAAGCATAACAGCGGCGGTCTGGATTTCGCGTAGCTGCGCGCAAAAAAGGCATTTTCAGCAGCCGGTACGTGGTCAGCCTGGAAGGGCCGACTTTTTCAACACAATCGGCCAATAGTTGCGTGTCATGGAGGTCTGCTTTGGGTCCAGGCTGTTTGAAAACGCACTGAATACGTCGAAAGTTGAGGCCTACGGGCGTTGCCTGTGAAACCAGCAGACTGAAGCGCGAATTGCCCTCGTCAGCTACATAGGCGCCCATAAATGCTGTTTGGGCAGAAATCTATCAGCTTTGACGGCTTGCTCGTACTGTATAACGCTGTCCTTCGGAGTGCCGATGCTGAAAAGAGCTGCACCAAGGGCGCTCAATCCTCCAACGAGAACGGCGCCCTCGACAGCAGCAACGACGATAGCAGCCAAGTGACCAAGCACCATGACAGGCCCGATGGCAGGAATGGTCAGAAATACTCCTCCGAAGAACAGGCTCCAAAGGCTGCCCCAAAATGCGCCCTTCTTGCCCTAAAATTTAATTCGGTCGCCGACGTTGTAGAAGCCCACAACCTTCTCCTCGGAATGAAAGCCTTGTCCGACGATACTGAAATGCGTCATGTCGAAATCGCTGCCTGCAAGTTTGCGGACAGCGTCTTCCGCATCCTGATGGTGAGCGAATACAGCGACTACAGCGTCATGTTGATCCAGTTGGAGTGTCATGTTCTGTTCCTCGATTGAGCGTGTTTGAGGTTTTTGGTTGGTTTCCGTTAAGGAGGGTTCAGAGCACCACTGGTGTATCCGGCAATTCATTCCGGTCACCGTCGACAGCGGGATAGTGTTTCATCAGATGCTGTGTAACTGCCTGAATACCGCTGACCACGCCGCCTTCATAGTTGGTCTGTTTAAAGGCGGCTTCCATCTGGCGGCAAATGCTTTGCCATTCTTGAGAGCCCGCCTTTGCGTGAATCCCGCGATCGGCAACAATCTCCACGTCCCGGTCAGCCAGCAATAGATAAATCAGCACGCCGTTATTGTGAGCGGTGTCCCATATACGCAATTGTGAAAACACATCGACAGCGCGTTCTTGTGCGGATTGGCCTTTGAAAAGCGGCGTGCTATCCAGTGCGCCCTCCACGACGAAACGGATTTCTCCGACGTGTGCGGTCTCGCCGGCTTTGATCGCTTGCTCAATCGCGAACAACGTTTTGCGGGGGAATGCCCGGTTGACCTCCCAGTGGGTCATAGCGAGGTGTTTCATAATGCGTTTGATATTCATGGTCACCACCTCCCCGATGCGCCGCCGCCGCCAAACCCGCCTCCACCACCCCCGAAGCCACCACCACCTCGACCGAATCCTCCGCGTCCCCCCATTCCGTATCCGCCCATACCGCCGCCTACCAACGTGAACAAGAGCGCCATCACGCCCGCGCCCAACGCAATGAACACTGCGCCGGCAACCAACCAAGCGATAACAGCCACAACCCCGCCAGTGATGAGAGCGCCTGGAAGTCTGCCCAGAGCGGGGCGCAGCACTCTACCGATCACGAGGGCAAGAATAAAAACGAGCGGAGCATACTGCCGGAAATCTGGGCTACCGCCGGCAGGTTGTCCGTTGGGGGCTGGCAACGGCTCGCCATCAACTACCTGGATCATCTGGTTGAGCCCAGCAGCAATGCCACCATAGAAGTCGCCTTGTTTGAAACGTGGCGTAATGATCTCGCTGATGATGCGCTTGCTGGTAGCGTCATTGAGTACGCCCTCAAGCCCGTAGCCAACTTCGATGCGAAGCGTACGGTCGGTCTTAGCGATGACCAGGATTGCGCCGTCATCCACTTTTTTTCGGCCTAACTTCCATTGCTCCGCAACGCGCAAAGCATATTGTTCGATCGTTTCCGGCTGGGTGGTGGGGACAATGAGAAGAGCGAGCTGAGTGCCTTTTTGGGCTTCAAATGCCCGTAAAGTTTGCTCAAGACTTGCTATCTGGTCTGTGGTGAGCGTAGCGGTCTGGTCAGTCACCCGGCCAGTTAGTGGTGGAACTGCGACTTGAGCGCCCGCGAGGAAAGACCAGCAAAGCATAAGGGCAAACAATGCCGCCGCGCTGGTCCTGCGTACCGTCATCACTTGGCTGCTCCCTGAGGCTCGTTTGGAGAGATCGCAGGTGTCGACCCGAAATCTACACTGGGTGGCTTAGCAATTTCCTTTTCGTTTCCGACGGTGAAATTAGGCTTCTCTTTGTATCCGAATACCATCGCCGTCAGATTGGAGGGGAAGGAGCGGACCGTGACGTTGTATTCCTGCACTGCCTTGATGTAACGGTTACGCGCCACTGCGATGCGGTTTTCGGTGCCTTCCAGCTGCGCCTGCAAATCGCGAAAACCGGCATCAGCTTTTAGTTGCGGGTAGTTTTCGCTCACTGCCAGCAATCGGGACAACGCACCGGACAGCTCGCCTTGTGCAGCCTGAAATTTGGCAAAGGCGGCCGGGTCATTGAGTACTTCTGGCGTCACTTGTATGGAACTCGCCTGAGCGCGCGCTTGCGTCACCTGGGTCAATACTTCTTTTTCATGCGAAGCATAGCCTTTGACGGTATTGACCAGATTAGGTACCAGATCCGCGCGACGTTGGTATTGATTTACTACCTCAGACCAGCTCGCTTTAATTTGCTCGTCGTTGCTCTGAAACGTGTTGTAGCCGCAGCCATTTAGGTTTAGCGCGACCAAAGCTGCCAGGATTACCCATAATTTGCGCATTTTATTTTCCCAAAAATAGGTTTTTTCAACCAAACAACATTGTGACCATTGCCAGTAGTAGCAGGAATGGCAGATACGGAACGATTTGGGTCCTGTTCTCGGTGAACAGGAAATAGCCGGCGATGGCTAGGAAGCCTAAAAAGTACCAATTGGTACCCCTTGCGCGGTGCTGGGGCTAGTTATGTTGATTCATGATGGCACTCCTTGTAGTAGGGAATGGGAGGAACGGCTATAACGCAAGACCACTTCCAATTCTGCTGAAGCGCTATCGTAGGTGTGAGCATAGCGAGCCAGAGCATCGGTTTACGTGTCCAATGCGTCGGAAACTCAGAGAGGTGAGTCGCATAAAGTATCAAGGCAGATTTTTCCTTTTCAGTTGCCGATGAGCCTCGGCCATGTCCTTATCAAATTGGCGGACGCCGCGAAAAAGTTGCACCCCGACCAAGACCGGACACAGCAGGAAAATCGCTGCTATGACAAACGATTTGCCGGTCAGCCCCAACAGGTAAAGCACGGTGGCGATGCCCACAACACTTACCAGTAGGCAGATAATTAAAATTTCACGCTTCATGATTTGGCCTCCTGACTTAAGCCAATACGGGCACGTTTCAGCAGCGCGGAGTTGGCGATTACCGACAGGGAGCTGAGTGCCATGGCAGCGGCAGCGATGATGGGGTTAAGCAGTCCAAAGGCCGCGATTGGAATGCCGATGCTGTTGTAGATGAACGCCCAGAACAGGTTTTGTTTAATCTTGACCATGGTTGCACGCGACAGCTTGATCGCGGTGACCACGTCGCGTACATCGTTCTTGAGCAAGATGATGCTGCCGGTTTCCTTGGCTACATCAGAACCCGAGCCGATTGCGATGCCAATGTCAGCTGTGGCCAGAGCAGGTGCATCGTTGACACCATCGCCAACCATAGCCACGATCTGCCCTTCGCTTTGCAATTGACGGATCACTGCGGCCTTGTCGTCCGGCAAGACCTCGGCAATCACTCGCTCGATGCCGACCTGCCGCGCAACCGCTTCGGCAGTACGGTGGTTGTCGCCGCTAAGTAGCACGACCTTGATGCCGCTTGCCTGCAATGCCGCAACGGCTTCAGCCGCTTCAGGTTTAATGGTATCGGCCACCGCAATCACCCCGAGCACACGGTCGTTGACACCGACCAGCATCGCGGTCTTGCCATCAGCTTCCAGGCTGATGAGGTGCTCCTCGGCAGCCTCGATCGAAATGCCTTGGCGGGCGAATAAACGCCGGTTGCCCAGCCAGATTTTGCGACTGTCTACACTGCCTTCGATGCCGTGACCGGCGATCCCATTGATTCCAGTCGCTTTCGGCAGGCTGATGCCGCGATGCCGGGCGGCGCGCACTATCGCTGCGCCGAGCGGATGTTCTGAACCAGACTCCACGGCGGCAGCGAGCATCAAAACCTCATTTTCCAACGCTATGCCAAGCGGGATCACATCGGTTACGTTTGGTTCGCCTCGGGTAATAGTGCCGGTTTTGTCGAACACCACCGTACTCAGTTTTTCTGCCCGCTCCAATACTTCGCCGCCGCGGATAAGGATGCCGTTATCGGCCCCCTTGCCGACACCGACCATTAACGCGGCGGGCGTCGCCACGCCCAGTGCACAGGGGCATGAAATGATCAAAACCGCGATAAAGGCCAATAACCCCTGTGGGAAATTCCCCGCAAGAGACCAGCCGACCAAGGCCAACAGTGCGACCGTCACAACCGCCGGCACAAAGTAGCCGGTGACCTGATCGGCCAATCGCTGGATCTGTGCCGTACTGGTCTGTGCTTCTTCGACCATCTTGATGATCTGCGCCAGTGCGGTGTCGGCACCGATCCTGCTCGCCTTGAAAGTGAGCACACCACTGCCATTGAGCGTACCTCCGATCACCGGACTGCCCGGGTGTTTGTCCACCGGCATCGACTCACCGGTCAGCATGGACTCATCTACCGTTGACTGACCTTCACTGACATCGCCATCGGTGGGGATTTTTTCGCCTGGTCTGACGACCAGGAACTCGCCGGCCATGACGCTTTCTGCGGGCAGGTCGACTTCTTGTCCATCACGAATCACGTGCGCGATCGCTGGTTTGAGATCAAGCAAACGCCGTACTGCGGCTGAGGACTTCTTCTTGATGATCTCCTCCATGTACCTACCCAGCAGGACGAAGGCGATGATGACCGCCGACACCTCGAAATAGACGTCGCGCTCGGCCACCTTGACCGGTAAAACGTCTGGGAAGAACAACACCGCGACGCTGTAGAAATAGGCGACCGACGTGCCGAGGGCGATCAGAAAATCCATGTTGATGTTACGTGTGCGAATGGCGTTCCACGCCCCCTTATAGAAACTCCAACCACCGATGAACTGCACCGGAGTTACCAACAGGAAAAGCCATATACCCCACGTGAACCAAGGGAGCGCTGGGATCGGCACCCAAGTCAGCAATGTGGCACCGGCGGCCAGCGCGATGAAGGCGCCCGCACGCAGTAGCGCCAAGGCCAGTACTCCGGTCAGGGCGATGGTCACGCGGGTTTTCATCGCCTTCAGTTCACTTTCTGGCGACTCGAAGGTGCGTAGGCAGGTATCACTACAAAAGTAATAGGTGCGTCCGCCACGCTCTCGTGACAACGCTGTGGTCTTATCCACCATCATTCCGCAGATCGGATCTTTCGCCATTTTCCCTGATGCAAACGCCTGCTGGTGCTGGCTGTGCTGCATGTGTGATTCGTTCATTGCTGCCTCCTGCTTGAAGCGGCTACCAAGACTTGCCATGGAGCTTGCCGGATAGCCAGGCAAACAAGGTGCCGACCATCGCGCCCCATACACTCAAGACCAGCAGTGGCCCTACGAAAGTCGCCACACTGTAGTCTTGGGGAGCCTGAAGACGACCGAAGTCGAGTCCATGGAACAAGGCGCTGAGAAAGGCGATACCCTGCGCCGGCCATAGGGCATAGAGCAGCGCACAGATGGTGTAGGAAATGGCCATGGTCAGGGCCAGAGAAATGCCGGTTTTCCAGGGCGCATTCATGACTGTTTTCCCGAGGTAGGAGGGGCGCCAGTAGGGGTGCTGGGACTGCGGGGGACCGACCAGGGCAGGAACGCCGGAGTCTGCTCGCAGTAAGCGCGGTAGGCATCGCCGAAGTGCGCAAGCATCTCCTGTTCTTCCCGCTTCGCCAGCTTGGCGTAGACCAACAGGAGGATTGGGAACATCACCAAGGTGATCAATGTCGGCCACTGCAACAGAAAGCCGAACATGATCAGCACGAAGCCAACGTATTGCGGGTGACGGATCCGCGCATAGGGCCCATCTAGCGCTAGTTGCCCAGTACTTTGGGCCTTGTAGAGCACACGCCAGGCGGCCGCTAATAACCAGAACCCCCCGGCGATCAACAGGTTGCTGATAATGTGGAATGGGCCCCAGTGCGGATTGACCTTCCAGCCCATAACTGTTTCGAGCAAATGCCCTGCGTCGTGCGAGAGGAAGTCGATGCCAGGGAAGTTACGAGTGAGCCAGGGCATCAACAGGTAGATAGTCAGCGGGAAACCGTACATCTCGGTAAACAGAGCCAGCAGGAATGCCGAGAACATGCCAAAGGAGCGCCAATCGCGGCTGGTCTTAGGCCGGGTGAAGCTGAAAGCGAACAAGATAAACACCAATGAGTTGAAGATGACCAGCGACCAGAGACCGTAGGCCGATTCAGTATGGTTCATGGTTGGTGCTCCTCACTTGCCGGTGTTTGCTGTTCGTCCTTTGCTGATGGTCGCCGTGGTCGCCGTGGTCGCCTTTTGCGCCGGCTGGGTGATGCGCGTCCTCGGCAGAGGCCATGAGTGCGTTGCTAGCCAAGATGCTAGCTAGAACGAATCTGGAGTGCGTTTGCATGAGAACTCCTGAGATCTGAGGGGATAAGCAGGATTAATTGAGTCGCGAAAAAGCGACGCAGCAAGACAGGGCAACCAGTGCCCGACCACTCAGGAGTAGGGGTTAATCGTTAGAGCGAACGAAAGTCAGGCGGACTGGTAGCCTCGGCGGTGCGGGGCGCTTCAGTGCAAGAGCAGCGAAGGAGGATTTTTCCTCGGGATTAAGCACCATTATTACCGCCGCAGTTAACAGCAAAAGGACGGCCCACTGGATGGGATCTAATGCTGAGGTCTGCGACGCAGGTTTTATCGCCGTGGCGGTGTCCTCACAGTTTTGAAGGCAACCACTGGTGTGGAGAGCATGACCATCCACCACATACTGCTCGGCAGTGTGTGGCGCGGCTAAATTGTGATTCGGTTGCACCAAACAACCCTGGAATGCCATCACGGCCACAGCTAACACCCACACCACGAGGGTAAGGTGCAATAGGCTTCGGCGGTTACGGCGGAACCAGTACATAAAGTACAACCTCGACTTATTACGTCGTACTGATTTTCAGTCTAGCTAGCAAAGCAGTGGAGAGATTGACCCAGATCAAACTAATGGATGGCTCGATGATCGAGGCTCGCCTTGAATCGTCCCAGGTTGTTGGCTGAGTTCGGCACTGGCATCGATACTCTACCGCTACGTCGGGTGCATATCGTCTGGTGTGGAATGAATTGCTTGACCTTGACATAAGGTTAATGTTGATGATGGCGTCAAGGCCAGAAAGTCTGGTCACTTGTGAGGAGTTCACCATGAGAGCCACCGAACTGAACGTCCAAGGCATGAGCTGCGGCTCCTGCGTAAAACATGTAAACGATGCGTTACAGACGGTCGCGGGTGTAGGCGAGATTGAGGTTGATCTGCAATCTGGTTATGTCCGTGTTAACGGTTCGCCAGATCCATTGGCACTATTGACGGCACTACAAAACGCAGGTTATCCAGCGCAACTCGCAATAGCAGCCACACCGGTTGAGTCGAAATTTGATGGCTGCGGTAACGGGAGAGGATGTTGTTGCAAATAACCCGCTGACTATGTTCCAGCCGAACTCTGAAGTGTTTATTGGTGCTTGAGCATCAACACGATGAAATTTAGGTTTCGGGAAATAGCCGTCACTTCTGGATGGTTCCATGCTGGAAAATTTCGTATTTCCGTGCTGGCAGTCTTACTCTTGAGTGGTGGGGCTTAAGCCATCTACGCACTTGCAAGGTGGTGCATCTGGTGTGAACGGAGCGCGTAGGTTAGGTTTTGTACACGGAAGAAAGTACACATTACTTGCATGGTCATGGGCGGTGACCATGCAAGTATTCAGGAAGGGCTGAAAATTAGTTTTTCGGGTACTCAGCGATGACCTGATCGGTGCCCGCTTTGGTCAGACCGATAACCTGATAAGCGTCGTGCTTTCCATTGACTTCCATCCCTGGCGAGCCTGCCGGCATGCCCGGTGCAGCGATCCCGAGAAGGTCATCGCGTTTGCTCATCGCAATTATTTGCTCAGCAGGTACGTGGCCCTCAACAAACCTCCCGTTAATCACAGCGGTGTGACAGGACGAGAGTCGTGGAACGACACCAAGGTCCTGTTTGACTGCGCTCATGTTGGTTTCTACATGGTCAACGACGGTGAAACCGTTGGCCTCAAGGTGCTGAATCCACTTCTTGCAGCACCCGCAGTTTGCATCTCGATGAACATCGATGGTCATGGTCTGAGCTGCGTGAGCAGTTGAACCAATGAACAGTGCCGCGAATGTCGCGATACGTAATGTTCGCAGGCGGAAGTTACTTTGCATGGATATTTTCCTTGGCCTCGGCAGCGGTGTGAACCTTCGGCGAAGCAACAGAATTACTGTATGGGCGTGCGTGATGTTGATGGTGTTGTTCAGGCAAATGCCTCAGAACCACATCCGAATACCGGCTACAAATCGAGCCTCGTTGGTTTTTTGTCCTTCGTCTTCGGCCAGGTCGGCGGTCTTGCCATAGGAGCGATTCCAGGTCACCCCGATATAGGGGGCAAATTCGCGGACAATTTCATAGCGCAACCGCAAGCCCACTTCGGTATTCGCCAAGCCCGAGCCAATGCCGCGCTGAGGATCGTTTTTCCCGTAGAGATTCGCTTCAGCGGTCGGCTGCAAGATCAGGCGATTGGTGAGCAGGATGTCGTAGTCACCCTCGAACCGAGCGGCGGTCTGGCCGTTCTCGCCGATGTAAGCAGTCGCTTCGGTTTCGAAGTTGTAGAGGGCCATCCCCTGAATGCCAAGAGCCCCCCAAGTCTGTGGTGAGCCGGGTTTGAAGTCTTGGCGTATACCGGTGACGACATCCCACCACGGACCGATCGAATGCCCCCAAAGCGCTTGGAGTTCGGCGCTCTCGGTTACACCGTTGGTACGTTCACCTTCCGAACGCAGCCACAAACGATCAACGTCCCCACCGATCCATCCCTTTGCATCCCAGCTCAGTGCGCTGCCGTTATCGGCGTCCTGGTATTCGAACTTATCGAGCAGGACGAAGGAGTTGAGTTTTTTGTCATGGACTCCATGACCAGTCACCGGGGGAAAGGCGGCTGCACGATCAGCATCGGTCAGTACCGGAATTGGGGTACGACTCGTGGTGGTCGCTCCTGAATCCATACTCATATTGCTGTGGTCCATGCTCTCCATGCCGTCCATTTGGCCTTGGTCAATGTTCATCTTGCTGTGATCCATGACTCCCATCTTGCTATGGTCCATGGTTTCCATCGAACCGTGATCTATCTCTTCAGCTGCGTTGGCTACGGTAACGAAAGCAGGACTGACGGAGACTGCCAGTGCAATCAAGGCTGGGCGTAAAAGCTTACTGGTCATGATCTCAAGCTGCCTTTTTGGTTTTTTGGTCATGATCCATCGACTCATGGCTCATCTTATTGTGATCCATTACCCCGTGATCAGGTTTGGACTCGCCCATCAGCGGTTTACGATTTAGGTAAGTGCTCATAACCCGTCTCCTTTACTCATCTACCCGTACTTCACGGAACATGCCCATCTCCATATGGAACAGCAGGTGGCAGTGATAGGCCCAGCGACCCAAAGCATCGGCGGTGACTCTATAGCTGCGTTTGGTTCCGGGCGGCATGTCGATCGTGTGTTTGCGCACCATGAATTTACCGTTCTCATCCTCAAGGTCACTCCACATGCCATGGAGGTGGATGGGGTGGGTCATCATGGTGTCGTTCACCAGCGTGATGCGCAGACGCTCGCCATATTTGAGGCGCAACGGCTCGGCGTCAGAGAATTTGATACCGTTGAACGACCACGAGAACTTCTCCATATGACCGGTCAGGTGCAGCTCAATGGTGCGATTGGGTTCTCGGCCATCAGGATCCTGGAAAGTACTTTTCAGGTCAGAATATGTGAGCACGCGACGGCCATTGTTGCGTAAGCCAATACCCGGGTCGTTGAGTTTTGGAGCAGTGCTCATGGCCTGCATATCGACCAGGGGATTATTGGTTTCGGAAGCTGGGTGAGACTGCATATCACCCATGCCGCTCATGCCAGCCATTCCCGACATATCGCCATGATCCATCCCAGCCATCTTGCTGTGATCCATGCCGGCCATGTTGGACATGTCGCCCTTGTCCATGCCGGTCATCTTGCTGTGATCCATGCCGGTCATGTTGGACGTGTCACCTTGGCCCATAGCGGTCATGCCGGTCATATCACCTTGATCCATGCCGGTCATTTTGCTGTGATCCATTCCGGCCATGCCGGACATGTCACCTTGCTTTATATCGCCGCCGCCCATGCCTGCCATGCTGCCATGGTCCATACCGCCCATCCCCATGTCATCCATGGTCAAAAGAGGGCGGGGATCGATCGCCGGTACCGGCGCCTTCAACCCTTCGCGTACTGCCAGGGTTCCGCGTGCATAACCGGTTCGATCCATGGATTGGGCGAAGATGGTGTAAGCCTCTTGGCTAGTAGGCTCCACGATCACGTCATAGGTTTCTGCCACGGCGATGCGGAATTCATCGACGCTGACCGGGTTGACGTGCTGGCCGTCAGCGGCCACAACAGTCATTTTCAGGCCTGGGATACGGACGTCGAAGTAGCTCATGCCCGAGCCGTTGATAAAGCGCAGGCGCAGCTTCTCACCCGGTTTGAAAATCCCGGTCCAGTTACCGTTAGGGGCCTGGCCATTCATGAGATAGGTGTAAGTATCCCCACTGACGTCTGCGAGATCGGTGGGGTTCATTTTCATTTCGGCCCACATCTTCCGATCGGCCACGGCTGCGGACCAACCTTGCTTGCTGACATCGTCGATGAAGTCGCCAACAGTCCGTTTGTGGTGGTTGTAGTAGTCCGATTGTTTCTTGAGCTTGGCCATGACGCGACTAGGATCTTCATCGGTCCAGTCGGTCAGCATCACCACGTAATCGCGGTTGTATTGAAAAGGCTCAGGCTCTTTCGAGTCGATCACGATTGGACCGTAAACGCCTACCTGTTCCTGAAAACCCGAGTGGCTGTGGTACCAGTACGTACCGTTCTGATGAACCTTGAATGTGTACTCGTACATGCCATCGGGGGCGATGCCATGGAAACTCAAACCAGGTACGCCGTCCATGTTGGCCGGCAGGATGATCCCGTGCCAATGGATCGAGGTGTCTTGGTCCAAGCGGTTTTTTACCCGCAGCGTGACCGTTTCCCCTTCGCGCCAGCGCAGCAGAGGCCCCGGCAGAGTACCGTTGATGGTCATGGCTGTGCGCGGCGAACCGGTGATGTTTACCGGGGTTTCACCAATAAACAAATCAAACTCGTTGCCAGTCAATACGCTCGGCAGACCAGGACTGGTCACTGCCCATACAGGGGTGCGCCACAGACCAAGGCCGCCAAGAATGCCACCAGCGGCCAGGCCTTTGACGAATGTCCGCCTAGAGGTTTTGGAGTGCATGCCGTTTATGTCCAATCAATCAAAAGGGAAGCTGTGCGAAACAACCAGTGAGTTGCTCATACAGGTTGAAGGCACTCTCTCGGGAGTTCGAAGTGGGCCCGGATGAGCTTCGCCCGCCGTCGCTAGAGACGAATTTTTACGGCAAGCGAACTCAGAAGTTGCCACATTTGGACCATCGCAGTGATTACATTTCTGTCAGCTTGAGAGGGCGCCAAGCTATTCAGCAATTGGTGTGATCGCCCCCTTTGGCTTTGCTCTCTGCGATCGGGGTTTGAGTGCCTTGCTTTTGGACTACCTGGTACGCTTCCATTGAGTTCTGTCTGGCCGCTTCCATGCGTGCGAATACGCGATCACTGCCGCCTTCGGCCATCGCCAGAGAAGAAACGGTCAAGGCTGCGATGACAAACAGGGCTTTCATGGATTTCATTTGGGTATCCTCGGATGAGATTTGGTTACCCCCGTTGAACCTACATCAAGACGTAGTTCGTGGGGCAGAGTTTAAGACGCGACGCAATCTTAAAACTCTCTTCCTGTCAGGAGCCTTAAGTGAGTATTACAGTTGTGTCAGGTGTTGTGATTTCCTTCTGGAATAATTTCCTGTTTGCACTCGGAGTAGGCATCCCGCCTTGGTAATATTTAGTTTTCCACAAAAAACTAGTTGATCAAACTTAGATCAAGCCATCTTCGCTACGCGCTCGTATCTGAATGAACACTAAAAAGTGTGCATAGGAAACGTGATCGCGCAGGTAGACTGGGGCATCTCAGATGCCGATTTTGGAAGGGAAGCCAAGTGCTTCAATAATTGAACGCACGCGCTCTGGGCTTTCGTTGCTTTCGACGTTGACCTTCCCGGCGGCACGATCCACAGAAACGGTTGCCTGGTTATCTAGCGATTGAATGGCTTTGGTGATTTTACTGACGCAGCCTCCGCAACCAATGCCTGACACTTCTAAGACGAACATAGGTATTCCTCTCGTGTTGAGCAGCCCCATTTAGCCGCAACCACAGCATCAACGTTGACACGGTAGTAAGGTCAAGGGTTGTCTGAACCCGGGCTTGAATGGTGTCGAGGCCTCACTCTATACGGGTGCTCCTCAGCCTCAATGCATTGAACACGACGGATGCGGAGCTAACGCTCATGGCAATGGCCGCGATCATCGGCGATAGGAGATGTCCTGTCAGCGGATACAGGAGACCTGCTGCGAGCGGGATACCCATTGCGTTGTAGATAAAGGCGAAACCCAAGTTCTGCCGCATGTTTTTTACCGTCGCGACAGAAAGGGCACGCGCTCGAAGAATCCCCATCAAGTCGCCTTTTACCAAGGTGAGCTGCGCGCTGTTCATAGCGACGTCTGTTCCTGTCCCCATCGCGATGCCCACATCTGCCCGAGCCAAGGCCGGTGCATCATTGATACCGTCGCCAGCCATCGCAACCCGTCGACCGTATTGCTGAAGTTCTGCGACAAGACGCTCTTTGTCTTGGGGTTTCACCTCACCGTGCACTTCTTCAATGCCCATTTCCTTGGCGACAGCCCGTGCCGTGGTGAGGCCATCTCCGGTGGCCATGATGATCTTTATATTGCCGGCTTTGAGTTTGGTGACAGCCTCCTTGGATGTCGGCTTGATCGGGTCTGACACCGCTAGTAGCCCCGCCAGTATTCCATCGACAGCCAGGTAGATGATGCTGATTCCTTCAAGGCGCAATTGCTCGGCTCGGTTCTTGAGGGGACTAATGTTTACACCAGCCTCTTCCATCAAGGCGGTATTGCCCAGCTGGATTTTCTTGCCATCGACCATACCACTGACCCCGATTCCAGAACCGGACTCGAACGACTCAGGTTTGGTTAGGACCAGGTTCTCAGCCAGGGCATGATCAACAATGGCGTGAGCCAGCGGATGCTCACTGCCTTGATCAAGGCTAGCGGCCAGTTGAAGTACATCACTGGGGACGAACTTCTGCGTGGCCTCCAAACTGTGAAACATCGGACGACCCTCTGTCAGGGTTCCAGTCTTATCCACGATCAGCGTGTTGATCTTGCAAAGGTTCTCGATGGCGCCAGCATCTCTGAACAGGACCCCCATGCTGGCCGCTTTACCGGTGGACACCATGATTGACATTGGTGTCGCAAGCCCAAGTGCGCAAGGGCAAGCAATGATAAGCACAGCGACAGCGTTGATTAGGCCGAAGACCCAGCCAGGCTCTGGGCCAAACAGTCCCCATCCCAAAAGAGTCAGTATGGCAATCGCTATTACGCCCATCACAAAGTAACCAGCGACGACGTCGGCCATGCGCTGCATGGGCGCTTTAGAGCGTTGGGCACGGGCAACCATCTGAACGATTTGCGACAGCATGGTTTCAGCACCAATTTTCTGCGCTTCCATCACCAGGCTGCCATGGGTATTGAGCGTGGCGCCGATTAGGCTATCTCCGCTTCTTTTCATCACAGGCACCGGCTCGCCGGTCAGCATCGACTCATCGACCGCGCTTTCGCCCTCCAGCACTGAGCCATCGACAGGAACCTTTTCACCCGGTCTGACCCGGAGATGATCACCTTTGTGCACATGCGTGAGGGGGATGTCCTCCTCTTTGCCATCGGCATTGATCCTGCGTGCGGTTTTCGGAGACAGGCCAAGTAGAGACTTAATAGCCAAAGACGTTTTTGATCGAGCTTTGAGTTCAAGCATCTGACCGAACAAGGTCAGTGAGATGATCACGGCTGCGGCTTCGAAGTAGACGCCGATACGGCCCTCTTGGATGAAGGTGATGGGAAAACTCTGGGGAAACAGCGTGGCTACGACGCTGTAAAGGTACGCAGCTGCTGTGCCCAGGCCAATCAAGGTCCACATATTGGGGCTGCGATGACGAATCGAATCGATGCCCCTCACAAAAAACGGCCAACCAGCCCATAAGGTTACAGGGGTTGCGAGGATAAGCTCGATCCAGTTCTGGATAGCCCCATGGAAGAGTTGCAACGAGTGTCCCGCCATGGCGAGTACCGTCACGATCACAGTTAATGGCAACGACCACCAAAAGCGACGGGTGAAATCCTTGAACTCGGGGTTTTCTTCCTCTTCCAGCACTGGCATGACCGGTTCCAATGTCATGCCGCATTTAGGGCAGGTACCGGGGCCAGGCCGACGTATCTCTGGATGCATAGGGCAGGTGTATTCAGTAGCTTCCTGAGTTTCAGCTGCCGTTGAGGTATTACTGGAGTGATCGGTATTCAACGGTGGAGCGGTAAAGCGCTGCGGTTCTGCTCGAAATTTCTCTAGGCATTTCAGGCTGCAAAACTGATATGTCTGCCTCAGGTAAATCTCGCTGAACTTGATTGGTGGGGTAACGGCCATGCCACACACCGGATCGCGTAGACCTTCATCCAGGACCTTCGCAGGATGGGGGTGGACTAGGTGACTTGTGGCGTTGGGCATGACTAGTTTCCTTTCTCATCTTTGTTGGTTTTTGCCGAGTGGGCATGTCCACTATGGTCCCCATGGCCGTGTCCAAAAAAATGCATCAAGGGGCAGATTAAAAGGATCAGATAGGGCAGATAAGGCGAAACATGGCCGAAGTGTTCCCGAACCAGGTAGAAGGCGCCAATCGCGACCAGCATGATGAGTACGACACCCATTTTGCTCCTCCAAAATGGAGGGTTCGCGCTTTCAACTGAATGCTGATGAGGGTTCATGATGCAGCTCCCACTGTCTTGGTGGCACGGGTTTCCGTGACGTCTGAGACTGAGCGTAGTCAACGCTATCTTTAAAGCTGTGATCTTGATCAAGTCACGCTTACTTCACATCAAGCGGAGCAACCATTCAGACCGGTGAGTACCCGGCAGGTTAGTTCTTTTGGATACGATTTCGATGGTCTCGTTGCAATGCCGGATCAGAACGCTGCTCGGATCCATAGAAATCCTGATGAATGCTTGTAAGTGCCCATGTTCGACTTTAGACAGCGCTTGCTGACATTTACCTGAAGCCTAAATTACTTTTCTGTCAGTTTCTGGTTGGCTGGACCGATTCGTTGCAAACTCAGTCCGTCATCACTTTGAGATCTACCCTCCCATGAGACTTCTGGTTGCTGAAGACGAGCCGACACTAGGTATCTATGTACAACAGGGTCTGACTGAGGCTGGGTTCAATGTTGACCGATTCACCGATGGTACTGAGGCCCTTCAGCACGCCTTGAGCGAGGCATACGACCTGCTGATTCTGGACGTGATGATGCCTGGCATGGATGGGTGGGAAGTCCTTCAGAAGGTGCGTAAGTCGGGTAAAGATGTCCCCGTGCTTTTCCTGACGGCACGAGACAGCGTCGAAGATCGGGTCAAGGGACTTGAACTCGGAGCCGATGACTATCTGATCAAACCCTTCGCATTTTCTGAGTTGCTGGCTCGGGTCAGAACGCTGTTGCGTCGCGGTAATACCGCTCCTGCGCAAACCCATATGAAACTGGCCAATCTTGAGGTTGATCTGCTCAAGCGCCGGGCGATTCGAGGAGGAAAACGCATAGAACTTACGGCCAAGGAGTTTGCGTTGCTGGAATTGCTGCTCCGTCGTCGGGGCGAAGTGCTATCAAAATCGCTCATTGCCTCGCAAGTCTGGGACATGAATTTCGACAGCGATACCAACGTAATTGAGGTTGCAGTGAGGAGGCTCAGGGCGAAAATTGATGACGACTTTGAGGTCAAGCTCATTCAAACCGCTCGCGGTATGGGCTACATGCTTGACTCACCAGACTCGGAATCAGAATGAACCGCCTATCCCTCACAACACGCCTGAGTTTGATGTTCATGCTTTCGGTGACGGTAGTCCTTACCGTGGCTGGAGTTAGTTTTAATCACCTCAGTCAGCGTCATTTCAAGATGCTGGATCAGCAGACTCTGGACGAAAAACTCTACTCGACCCAAAGGATCTTGGGAGAGCTGCACAACGTCGATCAATTCAGTGAGCTAAAGCCGCAGTTGGAGGCTTTGCTGGGGGCACACCGTGATTTGACCGCGATCATTCAGAACAGCGACGGAAAGCTATTTTTCTCTGGCCCAGGACCTGTTGATATCCCAGAGCAGTTCCGCACACGGGTAAGCAACACTATGTGGGAGTGGCAGGACCAAGAGCACATTTACCGAGGTGTCACCGCCCAAGCAGTTGTTTTCGGGCAGGAGAAACCACTGACTGTGATCTTGATCTTTGATGTTACTCAGCACATGTTTTTCTTTGAAACGCTTCAGCGATGGTTCTGGATTGGGCTGGTGATCAGTGCGCTCATCAGTGCGGGGCTGGGGTGGATGGTTGCCCGTAGCGGCATGCGTCCTATCCGTCAGGTGACCATGGTCGCAGCATCCATGTCTGCCAAATCACTTAAAGAACGCATCCCATTGGCGTCTGTTCCAAAGGAGCTTCAACAGATGGTGTCGTCGTTCAATGCGATGTTGTCACGTCTGGATGATGCTTTTGTGCGGTTGTCGAATTTCTCCGCAGACATTGCTCACGAACTGCGGACCCCCGTTAGTAATCTGATGACCCACACTGAAGTGGTGCTCTCAAGAAAAAGGAATATCGAGGACTACGAAGACAATCTCTACTCGAACCTAGATGATTTAAAGCGAATGTCTCGCATGATCGATGACATGCTTTTCCTGGCCAAGTCCGATAACAGATTGCTTAAGCCCGAGAACAATCAGATAGACCTACAGGAGGAGGTGGGGAAGCTGCTTGAGTACTACCGTCTGTTGGCTGATGAGCGCAGCATTGAGCTTAGCGTTTCAGGAGCAGGAAGTGTCCGGGGTGACGTATTGATGCTGCGCAGAGCCATCTCGAACTTGCTTTCGAATGCGCTACGGTACACGCCAGAGGGGCAAACCATCCGTGTGGATATCCGCCAGAAAAATACCTCGACGATGGTGACGGTACAAAACCCCGGGAAGACCATTGAGCCCGAACACCTTGAGAAACTATTTGACCGCTTCTACCGTGTGGATCCTGCGCGTCGCGAAGGAAGCCCTAGTAACGCAGGGCTCGGGCTCTCGATCGCTCGGTCAATCATTGAAGCTCATGAGGGTAGGATCTGGTGCACTTCATCTAATGGGATTACTGGCTTTCATATTGAACTCCCTAGTGCCGGGCTGAAACGCGCCTAAATTTGGAGACGTTTCTCGAATCCACACTGAGCCCAAGGGCCAAATCTAGCAAGACCAATAGTAGTGACAGGGGGGGATTGACCTATGTCAACGACCTCATTAAGGCGAGCGCTACTATTACAACTAGCAGGGTGGCTAATTAACTGAAGTCCCCCAGGTTCTAGTGCCCTAATCACTTGCAAGCGCAGTCGCGGTTTGCCTTTGGAGTGTGGTTGCGGTGTCCACCATTACCAAATTCCTCGGATGCTTACCGATTCGGCGCAATGCACCCGCGTGAGCTTTCCCCTTATCCTCTGGAGATCGTTATGCAAGCACCACTGAAGCTGGTTTTAGTCGCTCTACTCACGAGCACTGCCTTACTCGCGAATGCCACTGATGCTCATCATCCGGATGACGCCACGCCACCCTCCGCCGAGACAAGCAGTCGGGCCCAGCCTGCCGACAATCAAGCCATGACACAGCAAATGCAAAAGATGCAAGCCGCCCGAGACAAGATGGCCGCCGCCAAGACCCCAGCCGAGCGCCAAGCGGCGATGCAGGAGGGCATGCAGACCATGAAGGGCTCCATGGCGATGATGCGTGATATGCATGCAGGCAAGGGCTGTAAAGACATGGGCATGTCTGGCTCAGAAAATGGCGGCACGGGAATGATGGACATGATGATGAAGATGATGGATCAGCAGTCGAGCATGATGAACATGCAGATGTCCAAATGAAGGCTTACCTGATGCAACGGCGTACCTTCCTTGGAGGGTTGGCGTTGACAGGTCTGGCAGGCCCCTGGTTGCAAGCGTGGTCGGCAGAAACCATGACCTCTACGTCAACACCTCTTGGATTGCCATTGCTGGCATCAGAGGCGCTACCAGCTGGCAGTACACTTCGCGAAATCCCCAAGCTTGCCAACGCTAGCAGCATCCCTGGCCATTTTCAGGCGACCCTGACCGCTGCTCCGCTGGCGGTACCTTTTATCCCCGGACAACCCACAACCGAATTCTGGGCGTATAACGGCGGCCTGCCCGGCCCCCTGATCGAACTGTTTGAGGGCGACACGGTGGTGATCACCTTCGTCAACAATCTCAAACAGCCGTCTACCATCCACTGGCACGGCCTACCGATACCGCCAGAGCAAGATGGCAATCCGCATGACCCGGTACCACCAGGCGGACGCCGTACTTACAGTTTCAACTTGCCCGAGGGAAGTGCCGGCACCTACTGGTATCACCCACATCCTCACCAAAACACGGCGGAACAAGCGTTCCGAGGTTTGGCTGGCCCACTGCTGGTAAGGTCGCGGCATGACCCCCTGGCCGGGTTACCAGAGCGATTGCTGGTGGTCTCAGATCTCAAACTCGACCGTTACGCCTCCATCGCACCGAACGAAGCCAACGACTGGATGAACGGCCGCGAAGGCCAGTTCGCCTTGGTCAACGCCCAGCGACAACCCGTATTGCCATTCGCCTCTGGAGGTCGTGAACGTTGGCGCATTTGGAACGCCTGTAGTGCCCGCTACCTGCAACTCACGCTGCCCGGTAGCACATTGACATTGGTCGGCACCGACGGTGGTCTGCTCGAAGTTCCACAGGCCGGGCTGTCCGAATACCTGTTGGCACCGGGCCAGCGGGTCGAACTGATAATAGACGCAGGCAGCCGTCGCGACCGTACAGAGCTGAGCGCCAATATTTACGCGCGCGGCAAAATGGGCGATGTGGCGCCTGATCACGTCATACCTCTGCTGACGGTTGACTTTACGACGGTCACAGCCAGAGAGCAGGCAGCACTGCCGCTTAAGCTCGGCTCAGTGCCCGACCTTGGTGCGGCTGCGGTACGCAAACAGGTGGTGTTCAGCGAAAAAATGAGCATGGCCAATGGTCGCCATAGCGTGCAGTTTCTGGTCAACGACCAGGAATACGACATGCAACGTATCGATCTGGTTAGCCGAGTCAACGAGGTGGAGATATGGGAAATCGTCAATCATTCTGACATGGACCATCCCTTCCACCTGCACGGCACTCAGTTCCAAGTGGTTGAGCGGGAATTTGACGGAGTAGCCACGCCAGTATCTTTCCGTGCCTGGCAAGACACGGTCAACCTGCGCTCAAGTGAAATCGTACGAATTAAAACGGTACAACGCTGGCCCGGCCTGCGCATGTTTCACTGCCATATCCTTGAGCACGAAGCGATGGGCATGATGGGGCAGCTCAAGGTGGTTTGAACAAGAGCGGCAATGTCGCCCTAGGCCGCATGCTCTCCTGACTCGAACAAGCTGAAGAGTTGCTCGGGTTGGGAGAGAGGGAGCCGGTCCTGATCGACTTCTGCGTTCGCTACCTATCCCAAAAAAATGAATAGCTTTCAAGCTGTCATCATGGCACTCACCATAACTGCGATCCCAGTTCCATCGGTTTGGAGACAAACCACGAGCCTTTCGATGGATACCTGTCTAGTGGCATTGGCTTCACTGTAGCCAACCGATGAGGTGGCAGATAACGCGAAATATCTCATCTCAGGCATTGCCGTTTGTCCCGGTTGGGGCTGTCAGAGTCGATTGTAGCCACAATGCTGAGGTAGAGAGCAGGTACCAAGCTTACTGAATTGTAATCGACCGGTCGGCCGTGATGTGGCATCGTGACTCAGGTCATAGACACAAAAATCTTTGATCAATTACTTTGGTTCCATAACTCGGCATACGTTTGGTTGTCGCATGTGGTTTTAGCCGGACCAATAAGTATAAAACTAGATCTTCCCCGCCAAATCTCGAACCTACAGCTTATGTTGTGAGGAGTCTTGCATGTCAATTTTTAAAACTACCACCGTGATGGTTGCACTTACCGCAGGGTTACTCTTGAGTGCTGTCGCACAAGCGCATCCAAAACTGGTTTCTTCTACTCCTTCGGAAGGTTCGACTTCCGCAGCACCTTCAAAAATTGAGCTGCACTTCTCTGAGAACCTGACGACTCAATTCTCTGGTGCCAAACTAATCATGACCGACATGCCGGGCATGCCGAATTCGCCCATGGGGGTTAAGGCTAGCGTCTCAGGTGGTGACGATCCCAAAATGATGGTTATCACGCCTGCTGCTCCTCTGACCACTGGTACTTATAAGGTTGAATGGCGTGCAGTCTCTTCCGACACTCATCCCGTTACTGGTAACCTTGTTTTTAAAGTGAAATGATCCATGAGCGACTCAATCAACATTGCTGTTCGCTTCGTTCTTTATATGGACCTCATGCTGCTGTTTGGATTAGCCGTTTTTGGTTTGTACAGCCTCAGGGGAAAAGAGCGAGTGTCCGGCGCTGTCTTGAACTTTGAGTCGCTAATTTTCGGCACGGTCGTTGTTGGTATACTTCTGTCTCTCGCGGCCATGTTGTTACTTGCCAAGGCAATGAGTGGCGTTTCCGAGTTTATGGAGCTTCATCGCCATATCTTCGAAATGGTGCTTACGGGGACCGACGTCGGGCTCATGTGGATGATCCGAATAGCTGCCCTGATTCTAGCGGGGATAGGCTTGACGTTGAACAAACGCTTTCCGACTCTCAGCCTGTGGGTGGTTACCTTGTGCGGTGCCGTCGCACTAGCCACCCTCGCCTGGACTGGGCATGGCGCTATGGATGAAGGCGATCGGCGTTACATACATTTCGCCAGCGACATCTTCCACCTGTTGGCGGCAGGAGGCTGGCTGGGGGCTCTGGCGGCATTCGCTTTATTGCTGCGTACGAAGATACTCAATGGCGAACAAGAGGTGCGAATTCTCTCCAGAGTGCTTACCGGGTTTGAGTCAGCAGGTGCATTGATCGTAGTTAGCCTAGGTATTACCGGCGTAGTGAATTATCTGTTCGTGGTAGGCCCAACACTAGATGGTGTGGTGTTTAGCACTTATGGTTCACTGCTTTGTTTGAAAATTTTACTATTTGCAGCGATGCTCGTATTAGCCACGATGAACCGTTTTCACTTGAGTCCTCTTTTAGAGCGATCGATCCAGAGTGGAGAATACACTGGTGCCGTTAATGCTTTGCGGCGCAGTATGGCTCTGGAGTTCTCAGTGGCAATAATCATAGTGTGCCTAGTCGCTTGGCTAGGAACCTTGAGTCCAGAGATGGATGTGGGGGCTGTCTAGAGTTAGTAGTTTAAATGTTCATGCCGAAGTGTTCCATAATTCTTTTATCTATCACCAGCTCTACGCCGAGCTTCCCTGTGTTTGTTAGTTGAGAAGGGTAGGGCGGTATCTGGTTTCGTTTCGGCGTCATTCTTTTATCGATGCCGTGGTGGGCAGGCGGGGAGCAAATGTTTAAGCATTTCAGCTGAACATGGTGCGGGGCCGCTTTCACAAACGCTTCGCTCGCGGCAATTGGTGGCGGCGCTGTCGCTGCTGGCGGCGGTGGAATGGCTGTTGGAACCGCTGTTGTTGCTGGAGCGCAATTCCCGGCGGCGTCTCGAAATTTCTCATCAAGGAGATTTTTTCCTCTGGTCTCAATGCTTCATACGCAGCTCGTGATGTCGCTCTATGCAACGACAGGCGCTCACTTCCCAACGCTTTGATTTTCATCATTTGCTCGCAGCCGTATCGGTCTTCTTCAGGTGCATCGGAATGGGTAGTGTTTTTTCTACCGCGCGCCACCCGTATCGTCGAGAATCGCACCGGCGCTCCCAACCACCGCCCCACCCCCATGGATGTGTTCGCGTAAGCGGTCATCTCCCTTCTATCGAAGGAAGGGCACCAAGGGGGCCATCCTGTCGGCGTAAATTACTGGGTCATTCTTCTAACGGTCGGAGCTTCAGGCCATTCCCGCGTTACCCTACGCAGGAGATCTTAAGTAATGTTCACGGTCCACGAAAAAAGCCGACGTCTTCAAGAATGCCATTCAGCACGCTAACGATTCTGGGCGCTGTATATGGGCTGCAATCTTGTGTAGAAAAGCGCCACGGCAAGTCTCGTCTGGTATTCGTCAAGCGAGCCGGGATTGAAGGCCCAACCTGGAGTTTTATGACGCCTTTGTCGTTGTGTGGGTAGTCGTCCACCCGCTCTATTTGCGGCCTCATCTAGTAATCCAGGTTAATTCACCATGGCTAATTTCATGGTCAATTCTCGTAATGCAAATCGCACCGGGGGTAGTGATAGTGCATGCTCCTGTAGCGAACAGGTGAGCCACAGATCGAGCAGATATTCACCGACATTGCTTCTGCGAGATTGAAGACACCGTTCACGTATTCGTCGCCACCACGGTAGTAAATTCGCAAGCCACCGAATTTTTCTTTCACCTCGAGGACTGTGACTCGCTCGCAATCTGGCGCGATGTCACACCGAGCCGAAACAAGGGAGAGAGCATTGTTGAGTAGGTCATACCAACCATCCTGACATTCGAATCCCCAGAAGTACCTTCCGTTCACAATCGTCGCATCAGGGAATATGTTGAGATTTGGCTTGCAAAGCATCTCTTCGCGCTCGGGACTCATGGGAACCTCCTAACGCCTGGATTGGAGATACTACTCAGTACCTTCATTCGGCTTTCATTCATAAAGTAAATGCTCATTGATGACCAATGCCCGGCTTCGGTGTTGA
Source organism: Pseudomonas sp. MT92 (assembly GCF_058792515.1). Classification (NCBI taxonomy): domain Bacteria; kingdom Pseudomonadati; phylum Pseudomonadota; class Gammaproteobacteria; order Pseudomonadales; family Pseudomonadaceae; genus Pseudomonas; species Pseudomonas sp. MT92. The sequence continues at coordinate 242,157 of NZ_JBXAFA010000007.1, read as the reverse complement.
TTGGCGTTACTGGTCCATTGCCTATCAACGACGAAGTTTGTTCCGTGACCACTTTTTCAGCTTTCTACGAAAGCATATCGGGCCATCTGTCTTCGTTGAATTCCGCGATAATTTTTGCATTATTATCTGCGATGTTTTTTACAAAACCCTACAATTGTAGGGCGCTAAAAGGCTGACTTTATGGCTTTATCATTCCCTTTGCAAGGGGTGATCGATGGAGCTGAACGATGCTTTCGCGCTGGCATTGAGGGGTATGCGGTTGGTTCGCCATATGCCACAGCAGAGATTTTTCGGCACTACGAGCCGGGCTTACATGACGCATCTGGAGCAAGGTCGCCGATGCCCAGGGCTTGCGAAGATCGAGGATTTAGCCGCAGTTATGGATGTGCACCCTGCAAGCATGGTCGTTGAGTGTTATCTGAAAAAAAATCCAGAAATGGATCTCGACGGCCTTTTAGCGAAAATCAAACTGGATCTGACGTTCGAATATTTTGAGCCTGTCGCGGCCGCGGATTCCGAGCAGGTGTCTGAGTAAGCAGAGGTCGACACCTCAAGAGTCGGGTGGGTTCTAGGGCAAAAGTGGAATGACCAAGGATCCGTCATGAATATCCTGGTGCGCTCAATCCGCACCGGTAGCCCACGAACCATCACAGCTGGAGAACTAAGTGACAGTATTTTCGTGTCGAGCAGAGTGTCAGGATGATGTTGATGCATTCATCGCGGCAGCAAAGACCCCCGAAGTTGAAATGGTAGTGCGGGCATTTGCTGACAAAGTCTTCCCCGATGTAGAAATCGAGATTACCTGCAACACATCCAAGGACGAATTAAGGAATATCATGCGAGGCGTTGAGGACGGTCATATGATGCGTCAGACATTGCGTCCTTTGCCCATATCCGAAAATTCAATGGAACCTGATTCACGAGTGAAATGAACGCGTCGAAAATGGCGCTGAGCCACGCAGGAATGTTTTGAATCATCGATTACCCAAGCACCCCATTCTCAATCCTCCAAATCAACGATTCAACGAGCTTGATTCCAACGAATGTGGACAACAAGCTCGCAGGCGTGACGTTGCCCAGTGCAATGGTTGGGCGGTTCAACCATTCGACCGTTGACTCTCTGTTTCCCTCGAACAACCCCAGGGCATCTTGAATGAGCAGCGCATAGTGAAAGGCGTAATCGCTTTCGCTGATGGTGAGCTTCTGAGTTTTTTTCCAGCGACGTTGGACCGCGGGGGAAACGCCGAGCATTGAAAAAAGCTCTTTAATAGGCATGCCCACGAGCAGTGCCAGGTCGTGGTAGAAACTCACGTCAAGCTGGTTACGAAGAAGTGCTGCGCAGGCATGCGGATCCTTCCGTAGTGCTAGGGCATCGAAAAAGCGTGTTGAGGGACTGTGGGCAGGTGAAGCGGTTTCAGTGGCTTTGTTCATGGCTATGTCCCGTCCAAAAAAAACTCATGAAGGCCGCAAGAGGGGTAGGCCACTTGGTTAGATCGTATGCTTCAACCCCCAAAAAAGCCCAAGAACGGTATCGATTTTCCATTCCCACACAAAGGCAGCGCATTGTGATTAGATTTGGTGCTGAGGCTCAATATGCACCCCAGAAAGAAAGGCTGTATATGCATCAATATCAGCGCCGCCTTCGCCAACCCTAACCCAGCGGCGGACGCTTATATGGTGTAAGCAGGAAAGCAGATCGCGTTGGACCTTCGGAGAGCAGCGTGAGCGTTTCCAAGGCGCGGACGAGTGGCAAAAGGACGGATGCAATGCCCCAGTGACGGAACGGATTGGTAAGTAGAGCTGGGTGCATTGGCGCTGGTAATGTCCAACGTTTATCGTCAGTCCATTCTTGGAATGGGGGGTGCATACCATCAATAAATCTTGTTGGACTGGAGCTTTTTACCAACAGCAACACTCCAAAGGGAACACCTACCATGCCTTCTTCGCATCAATCTTGGAGTGAGCTGTATCTACGGGGGCGGGCTATTGGGCGAGTCCCGCGCAGTGCCGACTTTATAGCATCCGCCGCTCGCTCTAGGTCTGCCGCTGATGCAGCATAAACTGCTGCTATCTGTTGGTTACGAGCGCGAGATTTTTCCTCAAGCGCTTGCAAGAAGCTTTGCTCTTGTGGCGATTGATCATTCTTGCCCATAGATTTTCGCCTTCGGCATTTACCGTCGAAATTACGCTACCACGCTTCAGCATCGTCGAACAATTACAGGTGTATGCCCGCCACCAACCCATGGTCAGATGCGCGACCCATGTCGCGGTACCAGCCTTCACCACCAACCAAGCCTTGAAAGCTGAGAAGCAGGGCATAAGAAATCACATCCGATCAAGGGGAAAAGCACAGCCCCGTCAGAAAACTCACCCATACTCCGCAATCTGGGCGTGAATGTTGAAATCCTCGGTAATAATATCATTCACGCGCCCGTCCTTCGCCAGGATGAGCACTCGAGCCAAGTCCAAGTAATGCTTGTAGGTTGTGGTAATACTTGAATGCCCGAGCTGATTCGTGAGTACCTGCGCAAATGCCGCATCAAGAACATCCGCTGCGGGCGATAGCAACTGGGCCCCTCTGTGCTGGATCATCATCATCGTCGGCCACCAATGACGGGACTGATAGAAGTTGTTGTTGACTCGGAATTCTGGATCTTTTTTATGCGCCAACTTGCATGCATAACCGCAAGCGTTAGAAATCATTTTCTCCGTAACCGGCTCGCCTTCCGAGTTTAAAAATAAAATCGAAGGAGGACAGGCTTTTCCATATCTATCTTTGTATTTCTTTTTTCGTGCAGGGTATTCCGTTTTTGTATAATTATCCTCCAGATCCTTCAGTGCATACGCAGGGATTACGATGTCGCGAAATTTGTTGCCTTTTCCAAATACGTTATATGTGAATTTCGTCTGATCCTGTGGCATGGAGGAGTAGTTGAAAATATGCCTGTTCTTTCCTTCACCGTACAGTGGGAACTTGCAAAGCTCCATCGGACGCATAGCCGTCGCCAGCGCAAAAAGAAAAATCACGGAGTAAACCTTGTCTGGGAAAACGCTCAGAAGTGTCCTTATCTCCTGATTGAAGATCAATTGGTGAGGTCTTTTCTGGCTCGCTTCCCGGTCTAATACCCTGATAGGGTCAGAGTCAACTCTAATTTCAGCTGCTTTTTTGATGTAATTGAGCATAGTGTTGCTTTTGAAATCAGCGACCCAATCCACTAGGTCAATTCTGACATTAGTGGTGAACCCGGATTTTGCAAGCCAAGCGAAGAACATCTGAAGAACTTTGGCATCACGGAAAATCGTTTCCGATGTAGGGCTGATTGAATTGGCTTTTACCCTGGTTACCTGTCGTGTGACCTGCCATCTCCGAATGTCTCGGTTCGTTACAACCGCGTGATAATCGCCTGGATCGACATCTTTATATTTTGTTTGAGTTTCAATATAGCGGTAGAACATCGAAATGATTGTCGCGTACCTTCTAGATGTTTGCAGCGACGAGCGAGTGCGCTCGTAGAGATATAGGTTGGGTACCGAAAGTAATACATGTTTTTGTTTATAGTTGGCAATTAGTGAATAGTGCTCTACTTTCGATTCTAGTGCAGTTGATACGTAGGAGATGCTTTTTAGTTCGATATTTAGCATAATTTCTCCTACCTCGTTCCAAATAGTCTGATTTCATCGAAGCCCCAAGTTATTTGCGGGATTTTGGCCTTGGCGGCGTCAATGAATTCTTCCTCGGGGACGTCCCTGAAGAGAAATACTTTGTTGGCTGCAACGATTGCTCCTGAGGCATTGAATGGTATGTGAATTGCTACCTTGCTGATGAGTTTCAATTGAGAAAGTAGCTGCCCCAACTCTTCTTGCGAAAATACCGGCAGTTGGATCGCTATGATAATTTTGTTCGGCTTTGCGGGCAGGTCTTCAACGAAATCGTCAAAGGCGGAAATATAGCGTTCTTGAAATAGATGGACTTCAATATTTGATGGGTCAGGAAATTTTTTTACATTGACTACTATCGATTGGATCGCCATATCCTTAGCGTTTTCATAATTGTCGAAGTTTTGATCTTTCTTGTACGCCAGGTTGGCCTTTGTCATGTCCAGCGCGAAGGCTACGAAATTTTTGGCGTTCTTTTTGATGTGCGCATCTTCGTTCCCAAATGACAGGTCCGCCGCCGCCGATGCCATCTGCGAACGTGTTTGTTTCAGCTCCATCTCCGTGAGCTTACGTTTGAGCATTTCATTGTTTTGACTCTGGTTAATCAATAATGAGTTCACCTCGTTAGCTTCAAACGCGAGAATGTCGCTGTTCATCAGCGAGGTGACGCGATTGGTGATCGCCTGCTCTAACTCCTTCTTGTGCTTCTTCTTCAATGCCTCGATTTGGCTTTGCAAGGCCGCCACTTCTTCCTCGCGTTTAGCCAGGAAATCCCGAGTCGACTCGGCATCGTCGCCAAGCAAACTCGTGATGGACTGGCCGAGGCAGTAGGGCTTCAGGTCGGCGTAGGAGCGGAAAAAAGTCTGGCGAGAGATTCCCGCCATCTCGGAGATTTTGCCAATCGCAAGCTTGGTAAGCCCGTGTTCGAGTTGATGCTCCTTGATCAACTTGATTAGGTGGTCGCGTGTTTCCTGTTTCGTCATACAGAGACCTGCTTGACTGGGATTCGTTGGTCAATGTTTTCGGGCTTGTTGGTCTCAAGGTTGTTCAGGTGCTCGTTGTTGCTGGTGATCTTCTTAAGGATCATCCTTTTTGCCCGCTCACTCAGGGTGTCCGCTGCTTTTTCCAGCATGTTGTTGTAGAACTTTACGTTGTCCTGGATCGCATGCTTTGCCTTCTCCACCACGACGGCATGTTTGCAACTGATGTCGCAGCGCGTCGGGTTCGGCAACATGCTGGTCACGGTGCCGGTCATGTGCTCCAGGCACGGTGGCAGGTCCGGTGACGAGTATGTTTCGGTGCTGACGCAGTAGCTGCCCATCGCAGTGCGGTGGATGAACAGAGGCTCACCAGAGGACAGCAGGTGTGAGATGTAAACAAAGATCGTCACCTTCAGCTGCTTACCGCTGAACGCGTCCGGACGAGCTTTGATGCGGTCCAGCAACCTCTGGGCATTGGGGCCAGACGAGGCACCGTTCTTAACGGCGCTGACCAGCTCCGTGAATTCAGCCGTGTAATTCTGCTCGATGGCCTGGGCCACGCTGCGCACGAGGTAAGGGTTGCGTCCGATGTACCTTAGCGTCATGTCGTAGCTCTTATGCCCGAACAGGTGTCTGATGAGATCGATGTTCCTTTCGTTACGGTTAATTAGGATCTCCGCGATCGTTTTACGAAACCGGTGCGAATGGATCCTATCGACGTTGGTGTCTTTTGAGATTTCCCCGCAGATTTTCCTGATGATTGCGGTAGAAGGCTTGTTTAGTGCCTTGCGCCCCTTCGAAGCCTGAAAAATAAAACCTTGTGCGGCCAGCTTATAGATAGACCGCAGCTGTTTAAGCTCTTCAATTTTTTGACCGATGAATTTTGGTATCGGGAGATAGTCAATTTCACCATTGACGTTCGGATCGTCGGCAGTTTTATAGCGGATGACGCGAAGAACGTAATCGCCATCAAGCTGCTTGATGAGATCGTCGAATTTCAGGCTGAGAAGCTCGCTGACACGTAAGCCAGTGATCAGAGCAAGCAGGATATATACGCTGTTGCGCACCTTGTCGACGCTGACTGTATAGGAACGCAACCAGCTATAGATATACTTTTCTCCTGTCGCATACTCGTACCCTTGGTCTATCCGGGTAGCTTTAACAAGCGTTTTTCCATCGACTTCGACGTTGAGATTTTCCTCAATATCTTCGTCCACAAAATATCGAGTAATCCCAGGTTTTGTGGACTGTTCGAGCTGTTGCTCTTTAACGTAGGAAACGACTTCTAAAAGCCGTGGTGCTGCTTTTTCTGTCCAAAAAAGAGCGTAGTCCACCAACTCTCCGAGGTTTTCTTCGGAGTACGGTTGCCAGGTGCTCATGCTCCCGGCGAAATGCTGGATCACATCTCTGCGACGTTCAATGCTGTCAACTTTGCGGATGTCGACATTCAGGGCAAGGCCCGGCGGCATGAGGCCTTGCGTGCTAAGCGAATTCCAGAGTCGAACCATGTAGAAGAGGGAGTGATAGTGGCGAGCAACCCCTCCGCCGTTTTTTGCATCATCCAGAGCTTTGTTGATCATCCTGTGATTGATCAATGCAATCGACTCTGGAGTACCGTCAAGGAAATTGGGCTCTAGGAGATACCTCTCAATTAACCAAAAAAGACTTGCAATACAGTAGCTGGTCACATAGCTTCGGATTGTTCCGAATGGAGCGAAATCAGGAAGGACATAGTAAGAGATGGCCTTTTTCAGCTCCTTCAAAGGCGGCGCCATACCATCAAAGTTCAGTTTCTTGGCTGTCCCATATCGGTTTTTAAACAGCGTCCAGGTGTCCTCTACATACAGTGAGTACTGCGAGATCGGGAATGCTCCACCAGGATAAAGTTCGAGCTTTGTGGTCAGGTTGCCGACGCGTTGCTTAACGTGCCCACCTGTTTCCTCCAGCAACGCCTCCAACTCGGCTTCCGCAGCCTCTTCTACATCGTTTTGAAATTCAGATTCCATCTCATCGACTAAATCGTCGTTGTCGTCGTCATCATCGGCGTCGAAGTCATCCGCCCGCCCGCCCCGGTCATCTTCGCGATCAGCGGTGTGTTCGGCATCAAGGAAATCAAGCTCGACTTGTTCGTCGTCGTTGGATGTTTTTCGAGGCTTCTTATTGGTGCTCATTTCATGTCCTCTTCTTCTAAAATCAGTTGCAGGAAATCCAAGTCGTGCGGGAGCAGCGAGTCATTACGGCGCTGATAGCGAACCGCTTCCTTCAGGGCATCAGGGTCCTCCCAGTTATCCAAAATGGAATCCAGGATGGAGAGTTCCGATTCAAGCGAGCTGCTGTAATCCGACTCGTTGTCAGGCTGATCCTCGATCAGTTCCACCACGTGAATTCGGCGCTGGATCAGATAGGGCAGGGAGTCTTCGTACAAATTGCACTGCTCGCAGAAGAGGCAGTTTTTGATGGAGTAGCAGCGCTCTCCCTGTTTGATGTAGGTCCGAGCGCCGTACCATGTTGGCTTTAGCTGGTTCGAGCAGCCCCACAACGGTTTCTCCATACCTGGGATGTGAAAAATCTTCAGCGGAAGCTCGACCTGGCGCTCCTCGCGCTTGCCCAGAAGGCCCTTGTATTCACGTCGGCGCAAAAGATCCATGATCGCTTCAAGCTCGGAACGCAGGCGATTGTAACGATCTTGGACTGCCGCTCCCGAGCTGTCGTAGTGCACATCCGTAACAATGCTACCGACGTGGCTCATCAGCATTGAAAGCAGACCCAGGCCCGACCCGTGCTTGTCCCTTTGAACGAGCATCCAAGTCGGCCGCAGACGTTTCGTGATGTGTTTTGCCGTGGTCAGCCGGGCGCCGTTCTCATAAACCGGGTACGCAGTAAGGAAGTCTTTCACGCCTCGCAGGAATGCCTTCCGATTCGTCGCGGACGTGTGACGGCCGCCCTTACTGGCCCAAGAGCCGTAGTACCTGAGGCACAAAAACAACGGGTTGTAGACGAGATTTTCTTGACCGAAAGGAATCACATCGAATGCGTATCCCTTGAGTGGTTCGGCAAGCTGATCAGCGAGCTGGATGAGATTGTAGCTCGAATACCGATCCGTCTTGCTGCTGACCGCGACGATCGCCTTTGGCGCGTAGTAGGGCTTGTTTGTACCCTGCGAACGGTTCTTCTCTGACTGGATGATGATCTGGGCTTCCGACATCGCACCTGTCAGCGGATGCTCGAAGTTATCCTCGTCAACGGCGAGGACGGTCTCTTTGTTCCAATTGCTTTGGAGCATGATGAACATAATGATGCACGACATATCCACCATGGTCGGGAAGTACAATCCCAGAAGGTCATCCCATGGCTTCACCGGGTACTTGATCAACTTCGCATCGCCCAACCGGTTCCAACGAAACAGCATCAGCTGGACAATGGTTTTGCAGTCTTTTTTGGAGATCAGAGGTTTTGAAGAGTTCGTCGTCCCAAGCGTTTCAAAGGCAACGTCCATGGGATAGCCGTTCACCAACAGCGTTTTTATCGCGCGAGCTTCATCTGGATCCCAGTACCACAAACTGAGAAGGAACGGGTCCCCGGGTTTCTCAAAACGATAGCAGTCGGGCCGATCGTTGTAGATTTGCTTGAACCGCTGGTAGAAGTCGGGATAGTCGAGCAGGGCAAGCAGCTCGGGATCGGTCGAGTGCTTGAGCTTGTACTCTGTGTTTTGTGAGTGAACTTTCTGCTTGTTATCAATGCGGTTCTGGGCCCACTCGAAGATATTAGAACGGGTGTACTCCGCCGCGTATTTCTCCAATACCTCCTCCATGGTGTAGGGCTCGGCCTCCATAACTTTCTTTCTGAATTTAAGTTTGTCGTACATTGTGTCGACATGGGCTGAAAGAGCCCCAACCAGATCAGTGTAAGTTTGACCGATTAGAGGTTCGGTCTTTTTCTTGATGGGGGCAGAAATCCCGGGTAGAGAGATATTAGGAATGACGTCAGTCTTCTTAGAGATTTGTGCGATTGCTCCCTTCAGTTTAACGGCATTGTTCTTCCTCTCGTTTTTGTTTAGAAGCCAGGTCTGAAAATTGTTGAAAATTTCAGCTGTAATATCCGTCAGCTTATGAAGCTGTAATTGCTCGGGGTGTCGAGCATTGTGCTCAACAGCAAAATCGAAAAAAAGAATAATGGCCTGCCTCAGCCCATACCCCGAGATCCGGCGGTGAGTTGCCGCGTACTTTAAAAAAATAACATGGAGCGACAGGCACAGGTGCGACTCCCTGTTCCAGAATTCGTGACCCTGGTATTCGCAAGGCACTGGCTGCGAGTCTGTAGTGCTGGCGAGTTCGTATGGACTCTCGATAGCGGTCACGAATGATGTCAAAGTCGTCTTCCTGCCGTTGTAGTTATATAGGTGTGAATATGTGGCTATAGTATTTTAATTTTTGACTTCGCTTGATTTTTTAGCGTTTCGTGTCGATGTTGTGCCGATTCGTCGGTGGTTCATAAGTTGAGTGTTTTTCATTGAGCTGTTAGCTTTTTTTTCAGGCGTGAAAATGCTTGATGAACAGCGCTTTTATATTCTTCTAGCGTACCATTGTTTTCGATAAGAATATCGCCGGTTTGAACTTTTATTCCGGCTTCTGAAGAATGTTTTTTAACTTGCTCGGTATTGTCTCTGGTGATGTGCCAGATTTCGCCGCCTAAGTTTCTTATATACTCAGCTTCATTTTCAAAGCGGATGTCTTTGATAATGGTGATGTCTTTATTTTCAAGATCAATTTTTGGTTTTATGAATTGATTGCTTGGCGCAGCTTTGGTGTTTTGGAGGTGGGCTTCACGTTGATTCTGGAAGTCGAGGAAGTCGCGCATGGTCATGCATTTGACCAGATGGATCATCGAGTTCGGCGACAGCTTCCAGAACACATCGTCCATATCACGGCCTTCGGTGGTCCAGATTTGGTCGTCAGTCAGGCCAAAAAAAGATTGGGTGGCGAGAACGAAAGGGGTCTCAGGGTCCGAAGCTTCTTGGGGTGTCAGCTGGCGGGGGGAGGGTAGTGAGCTGTTGATTTCACGATCAGCTCGCTTCAACCAATGCAAAGGATCGTAGTCGCGGAACCACTCCGTTCCGATGTGCTGGAAGAATTCGCGAGGTGACATTCCCCAGGCATCCAGCTGCTTCTCTTTCGCGGTATCATCCCACGCTTGAGAATCGGTGAGGCCGAAGAGAGCCTTGCAACCAGCCTTCAGAGGGTCGGCCAAAGCGAAGGCGGCAACCTCTGGATGAGCCAGTAAAATGGCTGCTGCGGTGTCTTTTCCTGATCGAGCCTTTGCAGCTAGGCCAATTATTTTTTTCATCAAGCGCCGCTCGGTCATTGATTTGTAAGGTTTTTTGTGAATTTTCTAGCGTTACATTTCTTACTTTTAAGAAGTATACCATGAGCGTAACATTTTCAAGTCTTCAGCAACAAGATTCGACCTACGCCTATCAGGGCGGTGGCCGCGGCTTGTCGCTGGAGCGTATCGCGACACTGGAAACCTTCGTGCAGGGCGATCTGCGTCCCGACCTGACACTGATTTTCGACCTGCCGGTGGAAGTGGGCCTGGCCCGTGCCAGTGCGCGGGGTCGTCTCGATCGCTTCGAGCTCGAAGGCCGAACCTTTTTCGATGCGGTGCGCAGTGCCTTCCTCAAGCGCGCTGCAGCGGAGCCGGAACGTTATGTGTTGGTCGACGCCGCGCAGCCGCTGGCGCAGGTTCAGCAGTCCCTCGATGCCTTGCTGCCGCGTCTGCTGGAGCTGACCCGTGGCTGAAGCCTATCCGTGGCAGGACAGCCTCTGGCACCAGTTGGCCGGTCGTACGCACCACGCCCACGCCTATCTGTTGCACGGTCCGGCCGGGATCGGCAAGCGAGCGCTGGCCGAGCGCCTGATGGCCAGTCTGTTGTGCCAGCGTCCCACCGCGCAGGGCGCTTGCGGTGAATGCAAATCCTGTCTGTTGCTCAAGGCCGGCAGTCACCCCGACAACTACATCCTCGAACCGGAAGAGGCCGACAAGGCCATCAAAGTCGATCAGGTGCGTGACCTGGTCAGCTTCGTGGTCCAGACCGCGCAGCTGGGCGGGCGTAAAGTGGTGCTGATCGAGCCCGTCGAATCAATGAACATCAACGCTGCCAACGCCTTGCTCAAAAGCCTTGAAGAGCCGTCTGGCGACACTGTATTGCTGCTGGTCAGCCACCAGCCGAGCCGTTTGCTGCCGACCATCAAGAGTCGCTGCGTGCAGCAGGCTTGCCCGCTACCGAGTGAAGCCATGAGCCTGGCCTGGCTGGCGAAAGCGCTGCCGGATTGCTCGCAAGAAGAGCGTATTGAATTGCTGACCCTGGCGGCCGGTTCGCCATTGGCCGCGGTCAATCTGCAGGCTCAAGGTGTGCGCGAACAACGTGCGCAAGTGGTCGATGGCGTGAAGAAGCTGCTCAAGCAGCAGCAATCGCCGACCCAACTGGCCGAAGGCTGGAATGCGATCCCGTTATTACTGTTGTTTGACTGGTTCTGCGATTGGTCGAGCCTGATCCTGCGCTATCAGCTGACCCAGGACGAAGAGGGGCTGGGGCTGCCGGATATGCGCAAGGTGATTCAATACCTGGCGCAGAAGACCGCGCAGGACAAAGTCCTGAATATCCAGGACTGGATCCTTGCCCAGCGCCAGAAAGTACTGAGCAAGGCCAACCTCAACCGGGTGCTGCTGCTGGAGGCGCTGCTGGTGCAGTGGGCGTCCCTGCCTGCCCAGAGGTAACCTGGACGCTACCTGTCAGCGGTAAGGTGTTACCAGGCCACCGGGGTTGGCGTACAGTTCAACCATGGTGAAAACACTGCCCGCAGTCGAATCGAAATCCATCTGGCCGGAGTCCTCGAGTCCGGCCTTCCCACTCATACGATGTAAGTTGCAGCCCTCTTTATGCTCGTAGATTCCCATTGCCACCTTGATCGCCTTGACCTGGCAGCCCACAACGGATCCCTGGACGCAGCTCTGGATGCCGCTCGTCAACGCGGGGTTGGGCACTTTCTGTGTATCGGCGTCAGCGTCGATAACGCGGCTGATGTCAAAGCGCTGGCCGAGCGTTATGACGACGTCGACTGCTCGGTTGGCGTGCATCCGCTGGATGTGCAGCCAGGAGCGGCGCCTGCGCTGGACTGGCTGTTGCAGGAACTCAATCACCCGCGCGTAGTGGCGATTGGTGAAACCGGTCTGGACTACCACTACGAACCCGAAGCCGCCGAATTGCAGCAGGCGTCTTTTCGACTGCACCTGCAAGCGGCGCAACAAACCGGCAAACCGGTGATCATCCATACCCGTGGTGCCCGTGCAGACACCCTCGACTTGCTGCGTGAAGCGGCGCTGCCCCAAGCGGGCGTTCTGCATTGCTTCACCGAAGACTGGGACATGGCCAAGGCAGCCCTGGACATGGGTTATTACATTTCCCTGTCCGGTATTGTCACTTTCCGCAATGCCGATGCGTTGCGTGATGTGGCCAGCAAAGTCCCGGCCGATCGGTTGCTGGTCGAAACCGACTCGCCGTACCTGGCGCCGATTCCCTATCGTGGCAAGCCGAACCTGCCGCAGTATGTGCGAGAAGTGGCAGAGTTTCTGGCCATGCTGCGCGGTGAGCCCTATGAGCGATTTGCCGAGCAGACCACCGCGAACTTCAAGCGACTGTTTCCTCTGGCGCACGTAAAAGGTTAAATCGCAGGCAAAAAAAACCCGGGTTCTGGGGGGTGAATCCGGGTTAAGACCATTAGGAGTAAAACAATGGCACGCGGTCCGTTGGTACCAATATCGGCGTGACACTTGGGGGAGATGCCCCGCCGACAGTTCAAGTATTGATCACTATTGCGCCGAGTCCAGTTTACCGGACACAGTTTTTAAACAATTTTGGAATACGCCCGCTTCGGAAGCGTTCTCATCAGGCGCAGACCCTGTCCGAATTCATCAGGAAACACAGACATGGTCGGATGATCCGTGCATTTTTGCGTAAGTTAGGCATAATACGCGGCTTCGAATTTTGACCCCTACAGACCTTTTCTTATGCATAAAGAACCTCGTAAGGTCCGTGAGTTTCGCCGCCGCGAGCAGGAAATTCTCGATACCGCGCTCAAGCTGTTCCTCGAACAAGGTGAAGACAGTGTCACCGTCGAGATGATTGCTGATGCCGTCGGTATCGGCAAAGGCACGATCTATAAGCATTTCAAATCCAAGGCCGAGATTTATCTGCGGTTGATGCTCGACTACGAGCGCGATCTGAATGAACTGCTGCATTCGGCCGACGTCGACAAGGACAAGGAAGCCCTGTCGCGCGCCTATTTCGAATTCCGCATGCGTGACCCGCAACGCTATCGGCTGTTCGATCGCCTGGAAGAAAAGGTGGTCAAGGGCAACCAGGTTCCGGAGATGATCGAGGAGTTGCACAAGATCCGCGCCTCGAATTTCGAACGCCTGACCTTGCTGATCAAGGGCCGGATCAGCGAAGGCAAGCTGGAAGACGTGCCGCCTTACTTCCATTACTGCGCATCCTGGGCGCTGGTGCACGGTGCCGTGGCCCTGTATCACTCGCCGTTCTGGAGCAATGTGCTGGAAGATCAGGAAGGCTTCTTCCAGTTCCTGATGGACATCGGCGTTCGCATGGGCAACAAGCGCAAGCGCGACACCGACGCCCCGAGCAGCTGAGCCATTCAGTTGCCTTATGACGCCATGAATTCGTTACATGGTGCGATACCGCAGGAATATACTCAGGCATAGGGCTTGCTAAAACTTGATTTGTGAGTCAAGTTTTAGCGGTTCGATTTTCTTCCGCCGGAGTGATCCATGATCGTTGACCGTCAAGGCAGGCGTTTTCGTAATTTGCGAATCAGTCTGACCTCAGCCTGCAATTACGCTTGTACCTACTGCGTGCCTAACGGCAAGCGGCTGGTGGCTGCGCAGGATGAACTGTCGGCCGAAGCCATGGCGCGCGGCGTGGCTTATCTGATTGAAGCGGCAGGCATCGAACGCTTGCGCATCACCGGCGGCGAGCCGCTGGTCAGCCCCAAACTCGAAGCCTTCATGACCGCCGTCGGCCAGATGGGCCTGGAAGACATCAGCCTGACTACAAATGGTCAACTGCTGGCGAAAAAGCTGCCGTTGCTGGTCAATGCCGGCATTCGCCGCATCAACGTTTCCCTCGATACGCTCGACGCCAGCGCCTTTCGCGGCATTGCCCGTGGCGGCGATCTGACGACCGTGCTCGACGGCATGGACCAGGCCAGCGCCGCTGGCATGAAGATCAAGGTCAACATGGTGCCGTTGCGTGGCCAGAACCTTGACCAGGTGATGCCACTGCTTGAGTACTGCCTCGAGCGTGGCTATGAGCTGCGCTTTATCGAACTGATGCGAATGGGCCACCTGGCCAGCGACTCCAATGCCTTCCTGCAGCAGTTTGTCAGCCTTCAGCAGTTGTTGAACCTGATCGGCGAACGCTACGAATATCTCCAGGCCGATGCGCCACTCGATGCCACGGCCGTGCGTTACGAGATTCCGGGGATGGGCCATTTCGGTGTAATCGCCAACGAAAGCGTGCCGTTCTGTCGCACCTGTTCCAGGCTGCGCCTGTCCTCCACCGGCTGGTTGCATGGCTGTTTGTCCTCGAGCAATCGTCACTACGTCGGCGATCTGTTGGACAAACCACGTCATCAAGCGCTGCCGGCGCTCCAGCGGCTTTTGGTGAAAGCCTTGGGCGACAAGCAGGAAGTGGCGTTTTCCGGTGGTGCGACCGTCATGAAGATTATCGGCGGCTGAACCGGCTTCATCGCGGGCAAGCCACGCTCCCACAAGCATCTGCGTAAAACCTTGTGGGAGCGTGGCTTGCCCGCGATTGCGTTGGATCAGGTGACGATGTCCGTGAGGTGGCGCAAAAGCTGCATCCCATGGCCATTCGCCGGTTTTCCGACACCGGCCTCTGGAGGATAGGATGCGTAGCCTGGTTTTGCTGCTGGCCGTTTTGGCGCTTGGCGGCTGCATGAATGTCAGCGATATGGCCGAAGGGACTCGTTACCACATGAGCGACGCCGGTCTGCTGGACCACAGCGACAGCCGCCGCGTGAATAACCTGCGCATTCAGCCGGACTCATTCGTCTATATTGCCCAGGGCGCATTCGTACCGCCGGGCAGTGCCGTCTACCCACGACCTAACGTGATCGCCGAAGTCGCCTTTGATGGCTTTGTCGAATACTTCCCGATGGTACGCCGCGCTCGCACGCCGGAAGGTCTGGATCAGGCCATGAGCGAAGCCCGTGCCGTTGGCGCCCATTACCTGCTCTACACCCGTTTCGCCAAGTCGGATGACCGCATTGGCAACTCGGATGAATGGCTGGATCAAGAGGCGCTGGATCGCCTCGGAATCGACAGCGGCGTGATTCAGATCATGTTGATCGAGACCAGCCCCCAGTATTTGATTGATACTGCACGTATCAAGAGTCGTGGCGGTTTACTGACGTTCCACGACAAAAAGCCGGAAGACCTGATGGGCCCGCCGCTGGAGCAATACGCTCGTAGTCTGCTGGGGCTCAGCGACCAGTAAATCAAAGGAGATCGCCATGAGTGGCCCGCAAAAAGCCAACGACCTGTTGGGGCAAATCCCCAAAACCAAAGGCTTGCCGCCGGTCCACCTGTGGAATCCTGACTTCTGCGGCGACATCGACATGCGCATCGCCCGCGACGGCACCTGGTATTACCTGGGGACGCCGATCGGGCGCAAGCCGATGGTCAAACTCTTCTCCACCATCATTCGCCGCGATGGCGATGATTATTTCCTCATCACGCCGGTCGAGAAGGTCGGCATCAAGGTTGATGACGCGCCCTTCGTGGCCATTGCCGTGGACGTGGAAGGCGAGGGCGAGGCGCAGGTCCTGCGCTTCACCACCAACGTCGACGAAACCACCGACGCCGGTGCTGAACACCCGATTCGTGTGGTGGTCGATCCACTCACCCAGGAACCGGCGCCTTACGTGCATGTGCGCACGAACCTTGAAGCGCTGATCCATCGCAATGTGTTTTACCAACTGGTTGAGCTGGCAGTCAGTCGCGAGATCGAGGGGCAGCGGTGGTTGGGCGTGTGGAGTGGGGGGGAGTTTTTTCGAATCGGTCTTGAGCCCTGACACATAACCCTATGGGAGCAAGCTCGCTCTCAAAAGGGTTTGCGTGTGTTCAAAAAATCAATTTGACAGTCAATCATATGATGATTAGCGTGGCCACCTTAGCGAATGGCTTTGGGGATATCCATGTCCAGCAGTTTTCATGCGTCGACCGTCGATTGGCTGGGTTGCTGGATCGCGACCGGCCAAGTGAAGCCCGGCGAAACCATCAAGGTCGAAGCTGACCTCGGCGAGCAGCTCGGCGTCAGTCGTACCGTCATCCGCGAAGCCATCAAAACCCTGGTCGCCAAAGGCCTGCTCGAAGTCGGGCCGAAGGTCGGCACCCGTGTGTTGCCAGTACGGCGCTGGAACCTGTTCGATCCGCAAGTCGTAGGCTGGCTGTCGCGCAGCGGCTTGCCGGAAAACTTCGTCGATGACTTGCTCGACCTGCGCCGCACCATCGAACCCATGGCCGTGCGCTGGGCCTGCGAGCGGGCGACGGGCGAGCAGGTCGAGGCGATTTTACTGGCTTGCAACGCGCTCGAACGCGCCGTGGACAGTGGCATCGACTACAACCGCGCCGACCAGCTCTTCCATGAGTGCATCCTCGCCGCGAGCCACAATCAATTCATCGAGCAAATGGTGCCGGCCCTCTGTGCCTTGCTGGCGGTGTGTTTCGAAGTGTCTGCCGCCGACCCTGATGAACTGCGTCGCACCTTGCCCATTCATAAAGACATGGCCCAAGCCATCGCCGCCCGCGATGCCGCGCGGGGTGTCTGGGCCTGCATGACCCTGATCGACAACGCTGGCCTGGCGATCAAGCGCTACTACCCGCAGGTCATGGCTGACAAAAAAGCCAGCTGAAAACGAAGAACCTGTGGGCGCCGGCAAACCGGCTCTGACCTGAAAAGAATAAGAAAGCAGGAGGTTTCATGACGTGGACTGCGGTGACCGGACACCGGGCGCAACTCGGTGAGGGCCCATTCTGGGATGCGCCGACCCAGGCACTGTACTGGGTGGACATCGCCGGCAAGCAAGCGCTGCGGCTGATCGGCGCCAACGTGCAGATCTGGCAAATGCCGGAGCACGTGTCGGCGTTCATTCCGTGTGAGCGCGGCGATGCGCTGGTGACCTTGAGCAGTGGCGTCTATCGACTTGATCTGGATTCGCCCGGCCTGGAGCCGCGGCTGACGTTGCTCTGCGTCGCCGACCCGCAACCGGGCAACCGCGCCAACGAAGCGCGTTGCGATGCCCTCGGTCGGCTTTGGCTCGGCACCATGCAAAACAATATCGGCGAACAAGGCGAAGACCTGCCCATCGTGCGGCGTACCGGCGGGCTGTTTCGCATTGACCGCGACGCCCGGGTGACGCCCCTGCTTCGCGGTTTGGGCATTCCCAACACGTTGTTGTGGAGCGATGACGTCACCACCCTGTATTTCGGCGACAGCCTCGATGGCACGCTGTATCAACATTTCATCCGCACCGACGGCAACCTCGAACCGGCGCAGACGTGGTTTGCAGCCCATGGGCGAGGCGGTCCGGACGGATCGGCGATGGATGCGCAAGGTTTTATCTGGAACGCCCGGTGGGACGGCAGCTGCCTGCTCAGGCTCAGCCCGGACGGGAAAGTCGATCGGGTGATTGAACTGCCAGTCAGCCGCCCCACCAGTTGCGTGTTCGGCGATACCGATCTTAAAACCCTGTACATCACCAGTGCCGCGAGCCCGCTCGGGCATTCGCTGGACGGGGCCGTGTTGTCGATTCGTGTGGACGTCCCCGGAAAGCATTGCACTCGTTTTGCGGGATAAATCCCAAAATATGGGATATAAATATATATATTGAGATTTGCCCTGGGCCAGGTTTATAGTCGGCCTCACCAGTTACATGCACTCACACTTAAGAAAAACAAAACAGGTGAAGTGATGCAGCGATATTCCACCGTCTTCCCGTGCGGAGTCAGTGCTTCAGAGCGTTTCAAAGCTGAAACGTTTTTTGCGTGCCTGTTCTTGCCTCAACGCCTTTTGACCGGACATCCACGGATGCCCGGTTTTCGTCGTGCTTTCGAACAGGAGTCTTGATCCATGGCTGAACCTCTTTCCTTGCCCCCGGTTCCCGAACCGCCGAAGGGCGAGCGCTTGAAAAACAAAGTCGTGTTGCTCACCGGCGCGGCTCAGGGTATTGGCGAAGCGATCGTCGCCAGCTTCGCATCTCAGCAAGCCAGGCTGATCATCAGCGATATTCAGGGGGATAAAGTCGAAAAGGTTGCGGCGCACTGGCGGGAAAAAGGTGCCGATGTGGTGGCGATCAAGGCCGATGTCTCGCACCAGCAGGATCTGCACGCCATGGCCAGGCTGGCGGTGGAACGTCACGGCCGGATCGACGTGCTGGTCAACTGTGCCGGGGTCAATGTGTTCCGCGACCCACTGCAAATGAGCGAAGAAGACTGGCGTCGCTGCTTTGCCATCGACCTCGACGGCGCCTGGTTCGGCTGCAAGGCCGTTTTGCCGCAGATGATCGAGCAGGGCATCGGCAGCATTATCAACATTGCCTCGACCCATTCCAGCCACATCATTCCCGGCTGCTTCCCGTACCCGGTGGCCAAGCACGGCTTGCTCGGCCTGACCCGTGCCCTGGGCATCGAATATGCGCCCAAGGGTATTCGCGTCAATGCCATTGCACCGGGCTACATCGAAACCCAATTGAACGTCGACTACTGGAACGGCTTTGCCGATCCTTACGCCGAGCGTCAGCGCGCCTTTGATCTGCACCCGCCAAAACGAATCGGTCAGCCGATAGAAGTCGCCATGACAGCGGTGTTCCTGGCCAGCGATGAAGCGCCGTTCATCAACGCGTCGTGCATCACCATCGATGGTGGGCGCTCGGTCATGTACCACGACTGAATCCTGAGGATTTCAGGCGCAGTACTGCGCCTGAAATTCAATCATCATACGATATGACTATTTAGCGATAAGGTTTCACCGCGCCATTGATTGAAAAGAACGCTTTCGAAGAATGCTCAACAAAAATAACAAGGAGTCAAAACCTATGAATCGTCGTCGTGCAATCCGTTCCCTGTGCTGTGCCGCTCTGGCGGTCACTGCGGTCAGCCTGAGCAGTACGCTGCTGGCGGCCGAGGAAGTGAAAATCGGGTTTCTGGTCAAACAAGCGGAAGAGCCGTGGTTCCAGACCGAATGGGCCTTCGCCGAAAAGGCCGGTAAGGAGAAGGGCTTCACCCTGATCAAGATTGCCGTGCCTGATGGCGAGAAGACCCTGTCGGCCATCGACAGCCTGGCCGCCAACGGCGCCAAGGGCTTTGTGATCTGCCCGCCCGATGTGTCCCTCGGCCCTGCGATCATGGCCAAGGCCAAGCTCAACGGCTTGAAAGTGATCGCCGTCGATGACCGCTTCGTCGATGCCAATGGCAAATTCATGGAAGAGGTTCCGTACCTTGGCATGGCGGCGTTCGAAGTCGGCCAGAAGCAGGGGGGCGCCATGGCCACCGAAGCGAAAAAGCGCGGTTGGGACTGGAAAGACACCTACGCGGTGATCAACACCTACAACGAACTCGACACCGGCAAGAAACGCACCGACGGTTCGGTCAAGGCGCTGGAAGACGCCGGCATGCCGAAGGATCACATCCTGTTCTCGGCGCTGAAAACCCTCGACGTGCCGGGCAGCATGGACGCCACCAACTCGGCGCTGGTGAAGCTGCCGGGCGCGGCGAAGAACCTGATCATTGGCGGCATGAACGACAACACCGTGCTCGGCGGCGTGCGCGCCACGGAAGCTGCCGGCTTCGCGGCGAAGAATGTGATCGGCATCGGCATCAACGGCACCGATGCCATCGGTGAATTGAAGAAACCCGACAGTGGCTTCTATGGCTCGATGCTGCCAAGCCCGCACATCGAGGGCTACAACACCGCCAGCATGATGTACGAGTGGGTCACCACCGGCAAAGAGCCGGCGAAATACACGGCCATGGATGACGTGACGCTGATCACCCGCGACAACTTCAAGCAGGAGCTGGAAAAGATCGGTCTGTGGAACTGAGGGCGGGTTGATTTCATCGGCAGCCCCGGCAACGGGGTTGCCTGATCTGTGTCATGAGGTGGTTATGCACGCGCAAACACAAATACAACAACGCACCGGCCGTTCCTTGAGTGGCAGTGGCAGCTTGCGCTTCAACGGGATTGGCAAAACCTTTCCCGGCGTGAAGGCGCTGGATGGCATCAGCTTCGTCGCCCATCCGGGGCAGGTTCATGCCCTGATGGGCGAGAACGGCGCCGGCAAGTCGACCCTGCTGAAAATCCTCGGTGGCGCCTATACCCCGAGCAGCGGCGACTTGCAGATCGGCAATCAGGCAATGGTCTTCAAGTCCACCGCCGACAGCATCGGCAGCGGGGTGGCGGTGATCCACCAGGAACTGCACCTGGTGCCGGAAATGACCGTGGCGGAAAACCTGTTCCTTGGGCATTTGCCAGCCAGTTTCGGCTTGATCAATCGCCGTACCCTGCGCCAGCAAGCGCTGGCCTGCCTCAAGGGACTGGCCGATGAGATCGACCCCCAGGAAAAAGTCGGACGCCTGTCCCTCGGGCAACGGCAACTGGTGGAAATCGCCAAGGCTTTGTCCCGTGGCGCCCATGTGATTGCCTTCGATGAGCCGACCAGCAGCCTGTCGGCGCGGGAGATCGATCGCTTGATGGCGATCATCGCTCGCCTGCGCGACGAGGGCAAAGTGGTGCTGTACGTCTCCCATCGCATGGAAGAAGTGTTCCGTATCTGCAACGCGGTGACGGTGTTCAAGGATGGTCGCTACGTACGCACCTTCGAGGACATGAGCGAGCTGACCCACGATCAATTGGTCACGTGCATGGTCGGTCGCGACATCCAGGACATCTACGATTACCGTCCCCGCCAGCGTGGCGCGGTGGCACTTAAAGTCGACGGCCTGCTCGGGCCGGGCTTGCGCGAACCGGTGAGTTTCGAGGCACACAAAGGCGAGATTCTCGGGCTGTTCGGTCTGGTGGGCGCCGGCCGTACCGAGCTGTTCCGCATGCTCAGCGGGCTTGCGCGAAACACCGCCGGACGCCTTGAACTGCGCGGCCACGAATTGAAGTTGCGTTCACCCCGCGACGCCATCGCCGCCGGGATTCTGCTGTGCCCGGAGGATCGCAAGAAGGAGGGCATCATGCCGCTCTCCAGCGTTGCCGAAAACATCAACATCAGTGCGCGCGGCGCCCATTCCACGTTTGGCTGCCTGTTGCGCGGGCTGTGGGAAAAGGGCAACGCCGACAAGCAGATCAAGGCACTGAAAGTAAAAACGCCGCATGCCGGACAACAGATCAAGTTTCTATCCGGCGGCAACCAGCAGAAGGCCATTCTCGGTCGCTGGTTGTCGATGCCAATGAAAGTGTTGCTGCTCGACGAGCCCACTCGCGGTATCGACATCGGCGCCAAGGCCGAGATCTACCAGATCATCCATAACCTGGCCGCCGACGGTATTTCGGTGATCGTGGTGTCCAGCGACCTGATGGAAGTGATGGGCATTTCCGACCGCATCCTGGTGCTGTGCGAAGGCGCCATGCGCGGCGAACTGAGCCGCGAACAGGCCAACGAATCCAACTTGCTGCAACTGGCTTTGCCGCGCCAACGCGCTGACGGCGTGGCGAACTGAGAGGTGACTATGATGACAACCCAAAACGAAACCCTGCCGACCGTGCGCAAGCCTCTGGACCTGCGACGCTTTCTTGATGACTGGGTGATGCTGCTGGCGGCGGTGGGGATCTTCGTGCTCTGCACCTTGCTGATCGACAATTTCCTTTCGCCGCTGAACATGCGTGGCCTGGGCCTGGCGATTTCGACCACCGGGATTGCCGCCTGCACCATGTTGTATTGCCTGGCGTCCGGGCATTTCGACTTGTCGGTGGGCTCGGTGATCGCCTGTGCCGGGGTAGTCGCGGCCGTAGTGATGCGCGACACCAACAGCGTGTTTCTCGGTGTCTGTGCGGCATTGGTCATGGGGCTGATCGTCGGGCTGATCAACGGGATCGTGATCGCCAAGCTGCGGGTCAATGCGTTGATCACGACGCTGGCCACCATGCAGATCGTGCGCGGCCTGGCCTACATCTTCGCCAACGGCAAAGCGGTGGGCGTGTCCCAGGAGTCCTTCTTCGTGTTCGGCAATGGCCAACTGTTCGGTGTACCAGTGCCGATTCTGATTACCATCGTCTGCTTCCTGTTCTTCGGTTGGTTGCTCAACTACACCACCTATGGCCGCAACACCATGGCCATCGGCGGTAACCAGGAAGCGGCGCTGCTGGCCGGGGTCAACGTTGACCGGACCAAGATCATTATCTTCGCCGTGCATGGCCTGATCGGCGCGTTGGCCGGTGTGATTCTGGCTTCGCGCATGACCTCGGGTCAGCCGATGATCGGCCAGGGCTTCGAGCTGACGGTGATCTCGGCATGCGTGCTGGGCGGGGTTTCGTTGAGTGGCGGGATCGGCATGATCCGGCACGTGATTGCCGGGGTGTTGATTCTGGCGATCATCGAGAATGCGATGAACCTAAAGAACATCGATACGTTTTACCAGTATGTGATTCGGGGTTCGATCCTGCTGTTGGCGGTGGTGATTGACCGTTTGAAACAGCGCTGAGATTTTCGCTGCTCCCACGAGCGCCATCGCGGGCAAGCCAGGCTCCCACAGGTTTTTGCGTAATCTGTGGGAGCGTGGCTTGCCCGCGATGGCTGCATGACTGACTCACTCCCGCTCTCGCGAACGATCGCATCCTTCTGTCACCTCCCTTAAATATCCCTTGCCCGCCCCAACCCGTTTCGGGTATCAATTTGTACATGATTAGACAGGTACGATTCGACAAGAAACAACGGGTGGTCGACGAACTCATCCGGCGCATTGAAAGCGGCCTCATGGAGGACGGCTTTCATCTGCCGGGCGAGCATCAGTTGGCTCAAGAATTCAAAGTCAGCCGAGGTACTTTGCGTGAAGCCCTGGCCGAGTTGAAACGGCGCAACTACATTGCGACGCAAAGCGGGGTCGGCTCCATCGTCACCTTCGACGGTGTGGTGCTCGACCAGCGCAACGGCTGGGCCCAGGCCCTGGCCGACAGCGGCGCGCTGGTCAACACCGAAGTGCTGCGGTTGGAGGCGGTGACCCGTCCTGACCTGCTGTCGCGCTTCGGCATCGACCAGTTCATTACGCTCGACCGACGCCGCCGTTCCAACGACGGCACGCTGGTCTCCCTCGAACGCTCCTTGATGCCCGCCACCGGAGGTCTGGAAAGCCTGCCGCGTGTCGGTCTGATCGATAATTCCCTGACCATCACCCTGGCGGCCTATGGCTATATCGGTGAACGCGGCGATCAATGGATCGGTGCCGAACCGCTGAACGCCGAAGACGCCGAACTGCTGGGTCGCCCGGTCGGTACGGTATTCCTGAAAGCCTTGCGCACCACGTACGACCGGCAAAACCGTTTCATGGAACAGGTGGAAAGCTTGCTCGACCCTGTGCACTTTCGTCTTCACCTGCAGTTTGGAACGGCGCAATGACGGCGCTCAACCGTGCGCTTGGCGCATTCTATGGCTTGGCCCTGGGTGATGCGCTGGGCATGCCGACCCAATCCCTGAGCCGCCCCGAAATCAAGGCGCGCTTCGGCGAAATCACCGACCTGCAAGACGCCGGCCCCTTGCAACCGATTGCCCCCAACATGCCCAGGGGCTCGATCACTGACGACACCGAACAGGCGATCCTGGTCGGCCAGTTGCTGATCGACGGCAAGGGCTGGATCGAACCGGCGTTGCTCGCCCGGCGCTTGATCGAATGGGAAGCCCAAATGCAGGCCAGGGGCTCCCAGGATTTGCTCGGGCCATCGACCAAACGTGCAATTGAAATGATCCTGGCCGGTCATTCGCCGGAAGAGGCGGGGCGTTACGGCACCACCAACGGTGCGGCGATGCGCATCACCCCGGTCGGTATCGCGGCCGACGTCGCAGATCCCGCGCGTTTTATCGATGCCGTGGTCCAGGCCTGCCAGGTGACCCACAACACCACGCTGGGTATTTCGAGCGCGGCGGCGGTGGCGGCGGTGGTTTCGGCCGGGATCAACGGCATGGATTTGGGGGAAGCGCTGAACCTTGGCCAGCAAGTCGCCCAGCAAGCGGAAAGCCATGGCCATTGGGTTGCCGGCGGACGCATTGCCTCGCGCATCAGTTGGGCGCGCAGCATCAGCATCGACAGCGACAAGGCGTTGTTGGCCGACCTGCTGTACGACGTGATTGGCACTTCGGTGGCATCACAGGAATCGGTGGTGGTAGCGTTTGCCCTGGCGCAGCAAGTGGCCATCGGCGAGATGAATGCCTTCGAAGCGCTGTGCATGGCCGCCAGCCTGGGGGGCGACACCGACACCATCGCAGCGATTCTCGGCGCGATGCTCGGGGCAAACCTGGGCCTTGAGACGTGGCCTGTCGCGTTGATCGACACGGTCAAGGCTGTCAATGATCTGGAGCTGAAGCCACTGGTGCAGGGGCTATTGGCTTTGCGTTGATTGCGCTGACGCCATCGCGGGCAAGCCCGCTCCCACAGGTACAGCGTGTAACTTCAGGATCGCAGTGACCCTGTGGGAGCGAGCCTGCTCGCGACAGTCGCGCCGCACATTGGATTTGATCACCCGCAATGGATCGCACGAGCACGGCCAGGAACGCCGAGACGTTGTGTCGACTTCCGTATTGCCCACAACCACAACAAAGGCAGCAGGAGCATTTCTCATGAGTTCATCAACCGCCGGGCAAAATGCCGGACAACTGGAAACCCGTGGTATCGAACCGGTGCCGGAAGCCGAGTGCAACGGTCATCCCTTGCAGCTGTTCTGGGTCTGGTTCGCCGCCAACATTTCCATCCTCGGCCTGCCTTTGGGCGCGACCCTCGTAGCGTTTCGCGGCCTGGCGATCTGGCAGGCGATCATCGTTGCGATCCTCGGAGCCGCCGGCTCCTTCGCGGTGGTCGGGATCATTTCCATCGCCGGTCGTCGAGGCCGGGCACCGAGCCTGACCCTGTCGCGCGCGATCTTCGGCGTACGCGGCAACATCGGCCCGACCCTGGTCTCACTGATGTCGCGCCTGGGTTGGGAAACGGTCAACACCACCACCGCCGCGTTCGTCCTGTTGTCATTGTGTTCGATTCTGTTCGGCTCGCCGGTGGAAGCGAAAAGCGCACCGCTGTTGACGCTGCTGTTCATCGCGATTTTCGTGTTGCTGACCCTGTCAGTGTCCGGCCTCGGCCACGCCACGCTGCTGGTAATCCAGAAGTGGGCGACCTACGTGTTCGGCGCGCTGAACATTCTGGTGGGCGGTTTCCTCTGCGCCACCATCGACTGGAGCGCGGTATTCAACGCCACGCCTGCGCCACTGAGCGCCATGATCATCGGCGTCGGCACCATGGCGGCGGGCACCGGGATCGGTTGGGCCAATGCAGGGGCCGACATGTCGCGCTACCAGCACCGCAGCGTCAAGGCTGTGCGCCTGGTGGCGTCGGCGGCCTTCGGCGCGGGCATTCCGCTGGTGCTGTTGATTACCCTCGGCGGCCTGCTGTCGGTCGGCAATAACGACCTGGCCCAGGCTACCGATCCGATCATCGCGATCCGCGACATGCTGCCGACCTGGATGGCCGTGCCGTACCTGGTCACCGCATTCGGCGGGCTGCTGCTGTCGAATAACCTCTCGGTGTATTCCGCCGGCCTGACCACGCTGACCCTCGGTTTGAAGGTCAAGCGCGTCTATGCCGTGGTGGTCGACATCGTCGCGATCTTCGCCGGTTCGATCTACTTCATGCTGATCGCCGACAGTTTCTATGGTCCGTTCATCACCTTCATTTCCCTGTTGGCAGTGCCGATCACCGCGTGGGTCGGGATTTTCGTGGTCGACCTGATCCATCGTCACTACTACAGCCCCAAGGACTTGCTGGATGTCAGCCCGAGCAGCGCCTACTGGTATCGCGGCGGCGTCGAATGGCGAGCCTTCGGTGCCTGGGCCATCGCCATTGTGCTCGGTTTCAGTTTCACCACCATTGGCACTACCGCGGAAAACGTCTGGTTCAAAGGCTTTCTGTCCGATTCGTGGCTGGGCCATAACGGCCTCGGCTGGATCGTGACCTTCGTGGTCGCTGGTGGGATTTATCGGGTACTCGGCGGGGCGAAGGATCGTCGCGCCACATTGATCGAGAATGCCCATGCCTAAGTTGTTGCACACCGGCCAAGTCATCATTGATCTGGTCATGGCCGTGGATAAATTGCCGCAAGCAGGTGGCGACGTGCTGGCGCAATCGGCCCGTTTCGAAGCGGGTGGCGGCTTCAATGTGATGGCCGCCGCCCGTCGCAACGGATTGCCGGTGGTCTACCTGGGCCGGCATGGCACCGGGCGCTTCGGTGACCTGGCGCGCGAGGCGATGAACAAGGAGGGCATCCAGATCGGCATCGCTCAGCGCGCCGAGCGCGATACCGGATTGTGTGTCGCTATCACCGACGCTTCGGCCGAGCGCAGTTTTGTCTCCTACATCGGTGCGGAAGGCGAACTGACGGCCGAAGACCTGGCAAGCGTGTCGGTCGAGGCGGCGGACTATGTCTACGTCAGTGGCTACAGCCTGCTGCACGTCGGCAAGGCCCAGGCGCTGGTGGACTGGGTGCTGGCGTTGCCGAGCGCAATCAAGGTGGTATTCGATCCGGGGCCGTTGGTGGATTCGCCGGATGCGCCGCTGATGCAGGCGTTGTTGCCACGCATCGACGTATGGACCAGCAATGCGGCCGAGGCGCTGAGGTTCACGGGGGCGTCGGACATCTCCGACGCGCTGACGCGCCTGGCGGCGCATCTACCGGCCACGGTGTTGATGGTCGTGCGCGATGGGCCGCAAGGCTGCTGGATCAGCCAGGGTTCTGAGCGTCGGCATGTGCCGGGCTTCAAGGTCGACGCGGTGGACAGCAATGGCGCGGGCGATGCCCATGCCGGGGTGTTCGTGGCGGGGCTGGCCCAGGGATTGTCGGCGTTTGATGCAGCACGGCGGGCGAATGCGGCGGCGGCTTTGGCGGTGACACGCTGGGGGCCTGCGACTTCGCCAGGGGCGGCTGAAGTGGATGCGTTGATGGGCGTTGGCTCTAGCCGTTGATCTGCCGCCATCGTTGGCAAGCCGGCTCCTGAAGGCGATTCGCGATAGCTGATCTGCACCCCGAAAGCTGGACAGCGATCCTGCTTTCAGGGGTGGCCGCTATTGGCTGATTCCGCCGGCTTTGCCCGAGTTACCGCTGGTGCTTGAGCCCAGGCCGCCGCCGGTGCTATCGGGTGTTTCGGTGTCCGGCAAGTCGAATCCGCGCTGGCGCCCGGGGTCGTTGCCCTGGGTGCGTGGATCGGTCCCCGTGGAAGGCGGCAAACGGTTGTCGATTCCCGCACCGTCGGTGTTGATGCCAGGGGCGCTCTGGATGGCCGGGGCCTTGGGTTTCTCCACAGGGTTGGTGGGGCCGGTGGTCCCGGCGAAGGCGCTAGAGGACAGCAGCGCAGCAAGGGCGAGGGCGGTCAACCGGGACAGGCTCATGGTGTTGTCTCCAATAAATAGAGTCCTACCTGATTAGTCCGCCCCGGATCTCGATGGGTGCCTGATGGGCGACGGACGGCTCAGGCGCGCTGCAACGCCTTGGCCATGCTCAGTCGACGCCAGAGCAGGCGCCCAACGGTAATCAACCAATTGAGCGATGCAACCGCCATTACGGTGAGCAGCAGCGTGGCCATGCCGTGTTCGACGATGATGTTCCCGGCCAGCAATGGAAAGCCGAATACGCCGATGAAGTACGACAGGCTGAACAGCAACAAGGATTGCGCGGTGGTGCCGCTCGGCGTCTCATTGGCGGCCAGGCCGTTGATCACTGAATAGGTCAGGCCGTAACCGACCCCGAGCACCACGGCGGCGAGCACGTAGTTGAAGCCGTTGTCGACCACGAACCCGAACATCAGGATCGAGGCCAGCATCAGTCCCGAAAGCAGGCATGACGCTCGCAGTGGATCGCGCTTGACCACGAATCCGGCGACCAGCAGGCGGCCGCTGATCGCCGCGCTCATGAAGCCGAGAAAGAACAACGAATAGTCGAGCGAGCGCTGCGCCGCGTAGCTGGTTTGAAAGCTCGACAATCCGCCGAACACGCAGCCACCGAGGCCGACCATGATGATCGGGAACACCGCTCTGGACGACAGCACCCGGGCCGCGGCGTGCCAGGAAATCCGCGATACGACGGTCGATTGCGCCGCGGCCGTTTTCAGGTGTCGGTCCAGACGCCAGAACAGCAGTACCCCCACGAGACTCGCCAGCGCCGACAGGTAAAACGCCGCCGTTACCGGATAGCCGAGGGCGCTCGCGGCGCGACCGAGCAACGGACCGCTGCCGATGCCGGTCATCATGCTGCCCGACAGGAGGGCGAAATACTTGGCTCGCTGCGCCGGCGTCACCAGGCTGGCGACGATGATCGGCCCGAGGGTGTAGAACACGCCCCAACCCAACCCCAGCAACAACCCGAAAATCAGCAGCAGATGGCCGAAGCCTGGCGTCAGGGCAAAACCAAGGCTGGCGGCGACCAGCAACAGGCCGAACAGCGCCACCGAACGGGCCGCGCCGAGCCAGTCGGACAAGTGACCGGAGACGATTACGGCGGCGAAAGTGCTGAGCATCGCTGCCGAAATCACGCTGCCGGCATCCTGCTCATTGCCACCGCGAGAGCCGATCAACAGCGACAGCAAAAAGGTCGAACCGTAAGACAGCGACAGCAGGTAGCTGGCCAGGCAAAACAGGCCGAACAACTTGCTGGAGACAGGCGGTGTTGCGGTAGACATGACGTGGTTCCTTCACCCGATAAATTGGCAGGTCATCTATCTATCACGCAAGGCGTCTATCTTGGGTGCGAGGTTCGCGATGCAAGGGTTAGCCGTAGCCGGAGTAACAACCTGTGGCGACGGTGTTCTGTGGCGGGGGAGCAAGCTCCCTCGCCACAAATCGCGTGCCGCCTTAGTATGGCGTTTTCAACTTTTGACAAGGCGCGTCCATGACGATCGAAATCCGCCCGGCAACCCCCAGTGACGCGCCACAAATCCTCGCGTTTATCACGGAATTGGCCGACTACGAACGTGCCCGCCACGAAGTCATTGCCAGCGTCGCCGACATCGAGCGCAGCTTGTTCAGCGAAGGTGCGACCGCCCATGGTCTGATTTGCCTGCGCGACGGGTTGCCGATCGGTTTCGCGGTGTTCTTTTTCAGCTATTCCACATGGCTGGGCAGCAACTGCCTGTACCTCGAAGACCTCTACATCACCCCGGAGCAGCGGGGGGGCGGTGCCGGCAAAACCCTGCTGCGGCATTTGGCGAAAATAGCCTGTGCCAACGATTGCGGGCGCTTCGAATGGAGCGTTCTGGAGTGGAACACCCCAGCCATCGATTTCTACAAATCCCTGGGCGCGCAGCCACAGGAGGAGTGGGTTCGCTACCGCATGGACGGCAAAGTGCTTCGCGAGTTCGCCGAAGGTAATTAAGCGCCCAACCCTGTAGGAGCGAGCCTGCTCGCGAAGAAATGGGAAGCACTGCAGGGTGTCAGGCTTCACGCGTTATCGTTGACGACCATCGCTAGCCAGCTAGCTCCTACAGGGGAATGCATTCCGAGGAGCTTGCGAAGCTGCGATCTTTTTTTGTCTAATCTCAATATGTGGGATTGATATTTATATATTGAGATTTTGCGCCATCAGGGTTTATAGTCCAGCTCACTCACTGCCAAAAACCAAAACAGGTGAAGCGATGCTGGCGCAATTGATCGCGCTCGATTGGGGGACAACCTCATTACGTGCTTACAAACTGGCCGAAGGTGGCCAAGTGCTCGAACAGCGTTCGCTGTCGTCGGGGATCATGCAGCTGCCCAAGGCGCCGCGCGTCATTGCCGGCCGGGAATGCACCGACGGTTTTGAATTGGCCTTTGACCAGGCATGCGGCGACTGGCTTGACGAACAGCCCGGCCTGCCGGTGATTGCCTGTGGCATGGTCGGCAGCGCCCAGGGCTGGTGTGAAGCGGCCTACCGCGATACGCCGGCAAACGTCGCCACCCTCGGCACCGCCTTGCAAACCGTACGCAGTCTTCGTGGTGTCGACGTGCACATCGTGCCGGGTGTGATCCAGCGCTCGCGCTTGCCCAACGTGATGCGCGGCGAAGAAACCCAAGTGCTCGGCGTGCTGCAAACCCTGTCGAACGAGGCGGGCGCCGATCTGTTGATCGGCCTGCCGGGCAGTCATTCGAAATGGGTGGAAGTGGCCGACGGCTGCATCGTCCATTTCGACACGTTCATGACCGGCGAAGTCTTCGCCGTGCTCAGCGAACACAGCATTCTGGGGCGTACCCAGCAACGCGGCGGGTCGTTCGATGACGAAGCGTTTGATCGCGGCGTGCAGGTGGCATTGTCGGCGGACGGTGAAACCGGTGTGCTCTCGACCATGTTCAGCGCTCGCAGCCTCGGGCTGACGGGGGCGCTGAGCGCCACCGCACAACCGGACTACCTGTCCGGCCTGTTGATCGGCCATGAACTGTCGGCCCTCGCCAGCGTCCTGCGACATCGGCGCAACAGTGTGCACCTGCCATCGATCATCCTCATCGGCAACGCCCAACTCTGTACGCGTTACAGCCGGGCCCTGGACGCTTACGGCTTTGCCCGGGTGGCGCTGGTCGAACAGGCCACCGAACGCGGGCTGTGGCAACTGGCGCTGGCCGCCGGACTGATCACGCCCAACCCATCCCGTTAAACCTGACTGGAGCTCTGAACATGCTCAAACAAGCACTGGCGCAAAACGGTCTGATCGCGATCCTGCGCGGCTTGCGTCCGCAAGAAGCGGCGGCCGTCGGCGAAGTCCTGTACACAGCCGGATTTCGCGTCATCGAGGTGCCGCTCAACTCCCCGGAGCCGTACGAAAGCATCCGTATCCTGCGCAGCACCTTGCCCGCTGATTGCCTGATCGGTGCCGGCACGGTGCTGACACCGGAACAGGTCGAGCAAGTGAAAGCGGCGGGCGGTCAGGTGATCGTGATGCCCCACAGCGATCCCAAGGTATTGCGCGCCGCGAAGGCTGCGGGGCTGTACCTGTCACCGGGTGTCGCCACGCCGACCGAAGCCTTTGCGGCACTGGCCGAAGGGGCGGACATCCTGAAGATGTTTCCGGCCGAACAGATGGGGCCGGCGGTCGTCAAGGCATGGCTCGCGGTGTTGCCGGCAGGAACGATTCTGGCACCGGTCGGTGGCATCACCCCGGACAACATGCAGGTGTTCATCGATGCCGGTGTCAAAGGCTTCGGCCTCGGCTCCGGGTTGTTCAAGCCAGGCATGACCCCTGGGCAAGTGGCGGCCAATGCCAAGGCCTACGTCGCTGCCTGGAAATCCCTTCGCTAAGACTTTTGGCGCTGCGTGCGCTGCATCTGAACAAGAGAGACAAGAAGATGAAAATCACCAAACTGACCACCTTCATCGTTCCGCCGCGCTGGTGCTTCCTCAAGGTCGAAACCGACGAGGGCGTCACCGGTTGGGGCGAGCCCGTGGTCGAAGGCCGTGCCCACACCGTGGCGGCCGCCGTCGAGGAATTGTCCGACTACCTGATCGGCAAAGACCCACGCAACATCGAAGACATCTGGACCGTGCTCTATCGCGGCGGCTTCTACCGTGGCGGCGCGATCCACATGAGCGCACTGGCCGGCATCGACCAGGCGTTGTGGGACATCAAGGGCAAGGCGTTGGGTGTGTCGGTCAGTGATCTGCTGGGCGGCCAGGTGCGCGACAAGATTCGTGTCTATTCGTGGATCGGCGGCGACCGTCCGGCGGATACCGCGCGGGCAGCGAAAGAAGCGGTGGGGCGCGGTTTCACCGCGGTGAAAATGAACGGCACCGAAGAGCTGCAGTTCCTCGACACCTTCGAGAAAGTCGACCTGGCCCTGGCCAATGTCGCTGCCGTGCGTGACGCGGTGGGCCCGAACGTCGGCATAGGCGTCGACTTCCATGGCCGGGTGCACAAGCCCATGGCCAAGGTGCTCATGAAAGAGCTCGACCCCTACAAACTGATGTTCATCGAAGAGCCAGTGCTCAGTGAAAACTATGAAGCGCTGAAGGAGCTGGCGCCTCTGACCAGCACGCCGATTGCCCTGGGCGAACGGTTATTTTCCCGTTGGGATTTCAAACGCGTGCTCAGCGAAGGCTACGTCGACATCATTCAGCCTGATGCGTCCCACGCCGGTGGCATCACCGAAACCCGCAAGATCGCCAACATGGCCGAAGCCTACGACGTGGCGCTGGCGCTGCATTGTCCGCTGGGCCCGATTGCGCTGGCCGCTTGCCTGCAACTGGACGCGGCCTGCTACAACGCGTTCATTCAGGAACAGAGCCTGGGCATCCATTACAACGAGAGCAACGACCTGCTGGATTACGTCAAGGATCCGCGGGTGTTCGACTACGACAAAGGCTTCGTGAAAATCCCCAACGGCCCGGGCCTGGGTATCGAGATCAACGAGGAGTACGTGATCGAACGCGCAGCCATCGGGCACCGTTGGCGCAACCCGATCTGGCGCCATGCCGATGGCAGTTTTGCCGAGTGGTGAGTTTCTCCTGACACATAGCCTGTGGGAGCGGGCTTGCCCGCGATAGCGTCCTGTCGGTCACATCAATGCCGGATGTGCCGCCGCCATCGCGGACAAGCCCGCCCCCACAGAGACAGTGCAAATTTTCCAATCGTCCTCAATAAACATAAGAAGAGGCACTCCTCATGCAACCGCAAACCCTTACCGGGCAGGCGACGTTGGTGACGCCCAGCCGCAAGCGTTTTTTCATCATGGTCCTGCTGTTCATCACGGTAGTGATCAATTACCTGGACCGCAGCAACCTGTCGATCGCAGCCCCGGCGCTGACCAGCGAACTGGGCATCGACCCGATTCACGTCGGCCTGATTTTCTCGGCCTTCGGCTGGACCTACGCCGCCATGCAGATCCCCGGTGGCTGGCTGGTGGACCGTGTTCCGCCACGCATTCTCTACACCGCTGCCTTGCTGCTATGGTCGATTGCCACGGTGATGCTTGGCTTCGCCGGCAGCTTCATCGCGTTGTTCGTCTTGCGCATGGCCGTCGGTGCCCTGGAAGCGCCGGCCTATCCGATCAACAGCCGCGTGGTGACGACGTGGTTCCCGGAACGCGAGCGCGCCACGGCCATCGGTTTCTATACTTCTGGGCAGTTTGTCGGCCTGGCATTCCTGACGCCGTTACTGGCCTGGCTTCAGCACGAATTCGGCTGGCACATGGTGTTTGTCACCACCGGCGCGGTAGGCATTCTCTGGGCCGTGATCTGGTACGCGGTGTATCGCGAACCGCGTGACTTCAAAGGCGCCAACGAGGCCGAAATCGACTTGATCCGCGAAGGCGGAGGGCTGGTGGACATCCAGGCCGAGCAAGCGAAGGTGAAGGCCAAATTCAGCTGGGCCGACCTGGGGATCGTCCTGAGCAAGCGCAAACTCTGGGGCATCTACCTCGGCCAGTTTTGCCTCAACTCGACGCTGTGGTTTTTCCTGACGTGGTTCCCGACCTACCTGGTGAAATACCGTGGGATGGACTTCATCAAATCCGGCTTGCTGGCATCGCTGCCGTTTCTCGCGGCGTTCGTCGGTGTGCTGTGTTCCGGATTCTTTTCGGATTTCCTGATCCGGCGCGGGTACACGGTCGGTTTCGCTCGCAAATTGCCGATCATCAGTGGCCTGCTGATTTCCACTTCGATCATCGGCGCCAACTTCGTCGAGTCGACGCCGCTGGTGATTGCCTTCCTCGCCCTGGCGTTCTTCGGCAATGGTCTGGCTTCGATCACCTGGTCGCTGGTTTCCACGCTGGCACCGGCACGTTTGCTGGGACTGACCGGTGGCGTGTTCAACTTCATCGGCAACTTGTCGGCCATTGCCACGCCAATCGTCATCGGTTTCCTTGCCAGCGGTGAGTCCTTTGCCCCGGCGATCACCTACATCTCGGTTCTGGCATTGCTGGGTGCACTTTCCTACATTTTGCTGGTGGGCAAGGTCGAGCGTATCAAGTTGTAGTCGCAGCAGGAGGGCGACCATAATGCCGCCCGTTCACTCGCTCAACGGTAAAGGCTGGATATGCAGGAAGACGCCCCAAAAATCGCCAAGGACGCCGCGCCGACCGGCACCCAGACACTGCTTCGAGGTTTGGGTGTGGTTCAGGCCGTGGCCAGTGGCGCCCGTGATCTCAAGGAGATCGCCCGGTTGATCGGAACCACGCGCAGCACCACTCATCGACTGGCCAGTTGCCTGGTCGACGAACGTTATCTGCGGGTGGTGCCGCAAGTCGGTTACCTGCTGGGGCCGAAGCTGATCGAATTGGGGTTTCAGGCGCGCGAAGAACTGCCGTTGGTCACCCTGGCCGGGCCGTATCTGGATGAGTTGTCGGCGTTGACCGGTGACACCATTCACCTGGCGATCCGAGAAGGCGACGAAGTGCTGTACCTGCACAAGAATCCGGGACGCAACGGCCCGGAAATGCGCTCGCGGGTCGGTCATCGCATGCCGTTGGCGCGTACCGGCATCGGTAAGGCGCTGATGCTCGACGACACCCCGCAAGAGTGGCAACGGTTGTACGAAGTCAGCCTGCCAGCGGGTGGGAAAAATCAGTTCTGGCCGCAGCACCCGGAGCAGTCCTGGGAGCAATTTCAGCAGCGCATGATCGAGTATGTGGCCGGAGGTTATGCGTTCGACCTGGAGGACAACGAACCGTCGATCCGTTGCGTGGCGGCACCGATTCGTGATGCCAGCAAGCGCATCGTCGCCGGCATCAGCATCGCCAGTACCGTGCCGTATATGCCGCTGGAAAAAATGGCCGAGTTGATTCCCCTGATCAAAGGGGTCACGGCGCGGTTGTCGGCGGAGCTGGGTCTCAAGGTTTGAATGCAAACCACTGTGGGAGCGAGCTCGCTCCCACAGTGGTTTTTTGTGCCGTCAGTAAAATCGCAGGCAACAAAAAGGCCCCCATTCGGGAGCCTCGTTGTTCAGGCGTTCGGCTTACATGTTCGGGTAAGTCGGGCCGCCAGCGCCTTCCGGCGTCACCCAGGTGATGTTCTGCGAAGGGTCCTTGATGTCGCAAGTCTTGCAGTGAACGCAGTTCTGGGCGTTGATCTGGAAGCGCTTCTCGCCATCTTCCTTGGTAATCACTTCGTACACGCCGGCCGGGCAGTAACGCTGGGCTGGCTCATCGTACAGCGGCAGGTTCTTGTTGATCGGGATGCTCGGATCGGTCAGCTTCAGGTGGCACGGCTGTTCTTCTTCATGGTTGGTACCGGAGATGAACACCGAGCTGAGTTTGTCGAAGCTGATCTTGCCGTCCGGTTTCGGGTAGTCGATCTTCTTGCAGTCGGCCGCAAGCTTGAGGCACGCGTAGTCCGGCTTGGTGTCGTGCAGGGTGAACGGCAGTTTGCCGCCGAAGATGTTCTGGTCGAGCCAGTTGAAACCGCCACCGACGATAGCGCCGAACTTGTGGATCGCCGGGCCGAAGTTGCGGCTGGCGAACAGTTCGTCGTAGAGCCAGCTCTTCTTGAACGCATCGACGTAACTGGTCAGTTCTGCAGTGCCGTCCAGATCAGCGAACAGCGCGTCGGCCACGGATTCGGCGGCCAGCATGCCGGACTTCATCGCGGTGTGGCTGCCTTTGATCTTGGCGAAGTTCAGGGTGCCGAGGTCGCAACCGATCAGCGCGCCGCCCTTGAAGACCATTTTCGGCAGCGAATTCAGGCCGCCCTTGCAAATGGCGCGCGCGCCGTAGCTGATGCGCTTGCCGCCTTCCAGGTATTGCTTGAGCACCGGGTGATGCTTGAGGCGCTGGAACTCGTCGAACGGCGACAGGTAAGTGTTGCTGTAGGACAGGTCGACGATCAGGCCGACCACCACCTGGTTGTTTTCCAGGTGATAGAGGAACGAGCCACCGGTGTTCTCGGTGCCCATGATGTCCATCGGCCAACCGGCGGTGTGGACCACCAGGCCTGGCTGATGCTTGGCCGGGTCGACTTCCCAGATTTCTTTCAGACCGATGCCGTAGTGCTGGGCGTCTGCATCGCTGTCGAGGTTGAAACGTTTGATCAGCTGCTTGCCGATGTGGCCGCGGCAACCTTCGGCGAACAGCGTGTACTTGCCACGCAGTTCCATGCCTGGGGTGTACAGGCCTTCCTTCGGGTGACCTTCGCGGTCAACGCCCAGATCGCCCGTGATGATCCCGCGAACCACGCCGTTCTCGTCGAACAGGGCTTCCTGGGCGGCGAAGCCCGGGTAGATTTCCACGCCCAGGTTCTCGGCCTGCTGGGCCAGCCAGCGGCACAGGTTGCCCAGGGAGATGATGTAGTTGCCTTCGTTGTGCATGGTCTTGGGCACAAAGAAGTCAGGGACTTTCTGCGCGCTTTCGGCGTTTTTCAGTACGAAGATGTCATCGCGGGTGACCGGCGTGTTCAGCGGCGCGCCGAGTGCTTTCCAGTCCGGGAACAATTCGTTCAGGGCCCGTGGTTCGAACACGGCACCAGACAAGATGTGAGCACCGACCTCGGAGCCTTTTTCGACCACGCAGACGCTGATTTCCTTACCGGCTTCGGCGGCCTTCTGCTTCAATCGGCAGGCAGCGGAAAGACCAGCGGGGCCGGCACCGACGATGACGACGTCGAATTCCATGTATTCGCGTTCCACAGGTTATCTCCTACTCAAGGCTCAACAGTTTTTTTTCTAATTGGGAGGTTGGGTGTCGCATCCCTGAATCCCTGCGCAACGCCGGGAGAGGACAATCGAGTAACCACCTTTCTCTTTGGGTGGCGCATTATATCTACACCACTCTCAGCGTCCAATACAAACGTTTGTTTGAATTGGCTCAAAGCCAGAGAAATCAAAGTCACGCGGCTTATGAACGGCTATTTTGCCGTATTGACCGGAATAGGTGTTCCGGTCAAGATACGGGCGGTTTTGCGCTCGCCGTAGGCTGACTGTTGGTTTCAAGAGCACCTCTAAAGACAGGGCGATGGCACTGGAAAGTGATGAGCCGCGCAGGTTTGGCGCGCAGTTTACACGCCGTGATAATGAATGACTCGTGAGTCACGACTGACGAACGGTCATCAACATCATGAGCGATGGTCACTTGACACGTTTGCCGGCGTTTTTAGAGGTGCCCTTGCGCCCGATGAGCATCAACCGCCAGGTTCGCCTAGGCGACTTCCTTTTCACCGGAGAGTAACGAGGAATCCATGAAGGTTCTTGTAGCTGTCAAACGCGTTGTGGATTACAACGTCAAGGTCCGCGTCAAGGCGGACAATTCCGGCGTCGATCTTGCCAACGTCAAGATGTCGATGAACCCGTTCTGCGAAATCGCAGTGGAAGAAGCGGTACGCCTGAAAGAGAAAGGCGTCGCGACTGAAATCGTCGTCGTCTCCGTCGGCCCGTCCACCGCTCAAGAGCAACTGCGCACTGCGCTGGCTCTGGGTGCTGACCGCGCCATCCTCGTCGAATCCGCCGAAGATCTGACTTCCCTGGCCGTTGCCAAACTGCTGAAGGCTGTTGTCGACAAGGAACAGCCTCAGCTGGTGATCCTTGGCAAACAAGCCATCGACAGCGACAACAACCAGACTGGCCAGATGCTTGCCGCATTGAGCGGTTACGGTCAGGGCACGTTCGCTTCGAAAGTCGAAATCAGCGGCGACAGCGTCGCCGTGACCCGCGAAATCGATGGCGGCGCGCAGACCGTTTCCCTGAAACTGCCGGCCATCGTCACCACCGACCTGCGTTTGAACGAGCCGCGCTACGCGTCCCTGCCAAACATCATGAAAGCCAAGAAGAAGCCTCTCGAAGTGCTGACTCCGGACGCTTTGGGCGTTTCCACCGCCTCCACCAACAAGACCGTGAAAGTCGAAGCGCCTGCTGCACGTAGCGCGGGTATCAAGGTCAAGTCGGTGGCTGAACTGGTCGAGAAACTGAAAAACGAAGCGAAGGTAATCTAAATGACTATCTTGGTTATTGCTGAACACGACAACAAAGTGCTGGCCCCGGCCACGCTGAACACCGTGGCTGCCGCTGCCAAAATCGGCGGCGACATCCACGTGCTGGTTGCAGGCCAGGGCGCTGGCGCCGTGGCTGAAGCCGCCGCGAAAGTCGCTGGCGTGGCCAAAGTGCTGGTGGCCGACAACGCTGCCTACGCTCACCAGTTGCCGGAAAACGTTGCGCCTCTGGTTGCCGAGCTGGGCAAGGGTTACAGCCACATCCTGGCTGCCGCCACTTCCAACGGCAAAAACATCCTGCCGCGCGTCGCCGCTGCGCTGGACGTTGACCAGATTTCCGAGATCATCTCGGTCGAAAGCGCTGACACCTTCAAGCGTCCGATCTATGCCGGTAACGCCATCGCTACCGTTCAGTCGAACGCGTCAGTGAAGGTGATCACCGTGCGTGCCACCGGTTTCGACCCGGTTGCCGCTGAAGGTGGTTCGGCTGCCGTTGAAGCCGTTGCTGCTGCCCACGACGCTGGCATCTCCAGCTTCGTCGGCGAAGAACTGGCCAAGTCCGATCGTCCGGAACTGACCGCTGCCAAGATCGTCGTTTCCGGCGGCCGCGGCATGCAGAACGGTGACAACTTCAAACACCTGTACGCCCTGGCCGACAAGCTGGGCGCTGCCGTCGGTGCTTCCCGCGCCGCGGTCGACGCAGGTTTCGTACCCAACGACATGCAGGTCGGTCAGACCGGCAAGATCGTTGCTCCACAGCTGTACATTGCCGTCGGTATCTCCGGCGCGATCCAGCACCTGGCCGGCATGAAAGACTCCAAAGTGATCGTTGCGATCAACAAGGATGAAGAAGCGCCGATCTTCCAGGTGGCCGATTACGGCCTGGTGGCGGACTTGTTCGAAGCCATCCCTGAGCTGGAGAAGCTGGTCTAATCCGGCTGCTTCACTTATAAAGAGCCCGGCCTTCTGGTCGGGCTTTTTTTTGCTTTTTTTCTGTAGGAGCGAGCCGGCTCGCGCCTACAGGTTATAAACGGTCTCAACGGGAGTGGTTCGCCATGGATTTGCGTCGCCTATACGGCTGGTCATTACTTCTTGGGTTGACCATATTTCCAGCGCTGTCCACTGCAGCCGGCAAGTGCGATCGCCTGGTGGTGACCGGCAGTCCGGATGCGCCACCTTTCCTGTGGCAAGACCCGCAGGATCCCAGGCATCTGATCGGCGCCAGTGCCGATTTACTGCAGCAAGTGGCGGGGCAGTTAGGGATCAAGGTTGAACTGTTGTACGCCGGAAAACGCTCCCAGGCCCTGGACGAAGTGCGCAGTGGGCGCATGGACATGCTGGCTGATGCCTCGTTGACGGTCAGCGAACTGGAAACCCTGGATTACATTCACCCGCCGTTGCTGGAAAACGATTATCTGGTCTGGACCCGCAAGGATTCGTCACTGGTCTATAGCAAGGTGCAGGACCTGCCGGGGCATACTGGCGCCTTGTCGGAAAAGTCCCGACTGACCCCGGCATTCGCCACTTTCGCCGAGCAGCAATTGACCCTTACGCGTACGTCCAACCTGACCCAGGCCTTCCAGAAACTGCTGTTGGGCGAGGTGGAGTATGTCCTGGCCGGACGCTACTCGGGCGTGGCGATGGCGCAGACATTGGGCATGTCCAATGATCTGGTGGCTCGCGTGCAACCGGTAGACAAGCCGGGATTGTTTCTGGCCATTTCCCATGACTCCGCCTGCAACGATCCGTGGTTGCGCGGACAGTTGGCCAAAAAGATGACAGAATTGCCCGCGTCCGGACTGACGGAGGCCGTGCTGTTGCGCAATATCGAGCGTTGGAATGCTCAGCTTTCTCAACGGCAGACCCCACCTGTCAGTAGCCCAAAACAGTAGGGATTTTTAGTGAGTATTCGACCTCTTTTCGCTGCCCTGGCCGTTCTGGCTCTGGCGGGTTGTGCAGCCGATCCTGCGCCGAATGAACAAATGCGCCTGACTGCACAGGCACTCGAACAAGCCAAGGCTGTTGGCGCCACCGCCGACGAAGTGCCTGAAATGAAACTGGCCGAAGACAAGTTCAACCGGGCCAAGGGCAACATGGCCGACCAATCCTTCAGAAACGCACGCATGCGGGCCGAACAGGCCGAGCTGGACGCGCGTCTGGCTGAGGCCCGGGTCCTGACCCTCAAGAGCGAGGAGCAGTTGAGCGTGCTCAATACCCGCATCGCCCGTCTGCGCAAGCAAGTGGGGGACTCCCAATGAGCCTCAAAATCAAGGCCCTCGGTGGTCTGATCCTGGCGGGTTGCGCGAGCCTTTATGGCTGCGCCGGCCAGCACAGCGAAGCGGCATTGCAGGAGGCGGGCGCCAACTTCCAGAAGGTCAAGGAAGATTCCAACGTGCTGCGTATCGCACCCAAGGACGTGATCCGCGCCGGTGAGTCCCTGGCGCGCGCCGATCGTTTGTCCAGCTACTGGGGCAGCGGGTCGGACGTGGTGCATTACGCTTATCTGAGCCAGCGTTACAGCGAGATCGCTCGGGAACACACCGATCAGGTGCTTAACGAAGAGCGCGCGGCAAAGCTCGAACTGGAGCGGCAGCGCCTGCAACTGGCCTTGCGTGAATCCAAACTGCTCAGCGTGCAGCAGCAGGGCAAATGGATCGAAGAGCAGATTGTTGCGACGGCCACCACCCAGACCGACCGAGGTTTGGTCATGACCCTGGGCGACGTGCTGTTCGACACCGGCGAAGCAGAATTGAAAAACTCGGCGAACCGCGTCGTGCTGAAAGTCGTCCAGTTCCTGCAGCTCAATCCCAAGCGTGTGGTGCGGATCGAAGGCTACACCGACAGCACCGGCGGCAAACAGGAAAACCTCAAGCTGTCCCGCGACCGTGCGCAATCGGTGGCGGACGTTTTGACGGATCTTGGGATCGACGACAAACGTATTCAGGTTGAAGGCTACGGTGATGAATACCCTGTGGACGCTAACGCTTCCGAGCGGGGTCGTGCCCAGAACCGTCGGGTGGAAATTGTGTTCTCCGATGAAAAAGGCCAGATGGGCGCCGCCCGCTAAGGGTTGCGTCACTGGAAACCCGGCCTGCCAGTCAGCGCCGGGTTTTTTTTCGCCTGCCAAATTGTGCTCAGAACAGTACAGTTCTTGCTGACACTGCACTGTACTGTCGACTATTGTGGCAACTGTCCCCGTACACTTCTAAACTGTTCCGGTATTGTTTCACACAAGAATAAAATGCCCGTGAAATCGAGTGCTGCGTCATGACCAATCTCCTGCTCTACCAACGTATTGCTCAGCAACTGGCCGAAGATATCCGTCGTGGTGTCTATCAACCCGGCGAGCGTGTGCCTTCGGTGCGCAAGATGAGCTCGCAGCTCAATGTCAGCCATGCGACCGTGCTACAGGCCTATGCCAACCTCGAGGATCAGGGGCTGATCCGTGCCCGGCCGCAATCGGGCTACTACGTGCACCAGACCCCGGCCCTGACCGCACCGACACCGGATATCGCCAGGGTTGAGCGTCCTGGGCTGGTCACTCGCAGCAGCATCATCCAACAGGTGCTGGTCGAATCCCGCCGCGAAGGCGTCTTTCCGTTGGGCGCCGCAGTACCGAGCGTCGATTATTTGCCGGTGCGGGCACTGCATCAGCAACTGGCCAAAGTCACCCGTTTTCACAGTCCGCGTGCGTTCAGCTATATGTTCAGCCCGGGTTTTGAACCGTTGCGCCGGCAAGTGGCGATTCGCATGCGTGATGCGGGCGTGGTGGTCGATCCGTCGGAAGTGGTGATCACCCACGGCTGTGTCGATGCCTTGCAAATGTCCCTGCGAGTGCTGACCCGACCGGGTGACCTGATCGCAGCCGAGTCGCCGACCTATTATGGTTTGCTGCAATTGGCTGATCTGCTGGGCCTCAAGGTCATCGAAATTCCCAGCGACCCATCCACCGGCATGAGCCTCGAAGCCTTGCAGTTGGCGGCCAACCAGTGGTCGATCAAGGCCTTGGTGCTGACCACTCGTTTAAGCAACCCGCTGGGTGGCACCATGCCCGAGGAGCGGCAGAAACAACTGCTGCGCCTGGCATCTGACTTCGATATCCAGATTGTCGAGGACGATATTTACGGCGAGTTGATGTTCGAGCAGGGGCGCACCAAAGCGCTCAAGGCCTATGACCGCCTGGACCGGGTGATCTATTGTTCGAGTTTCTCCAAGACCCTGTCGCCGGGTGTACGGATCGGCTGGATGATTGCTGGCAAGTACCAGCAGGAAATCCAGCGTTTGCAGACGTTCAGCACCCATTCCGCCTGCAGCGTCACGCAAATGGGTATTGCGGCCTACTTGGAAAACGGTGGATACGACCGTCATTTGCGTTACATCCGTCAGGAATACCGCAAGAACCTCAGCGCCTTCCAGCTGGCCGTGCAGCAGTATTTCCCCGAAGGCACCCAGATGACGCGGCCAACCGGCGGTTTCATTTTGTGGGTGAGCCTGCCGGGTCGGGTCAATACCCAGGAATTGCATGTGCGGGCGCTGCAGCAGGGCATCAGCATCGCGCCGGGGCTGATTTTCAGTAATACCGAGCAATTCAATCATTGCATTCGCTTGAACTGCGGCATCCCCTGGAATCGTGAAGCCGAACGTGCCTTGATGACCCTTGGCATGCTCGCCACCCAGCTCTGCCAGGAAATGGCCGGCGGTCTGTGATGGAGGCGGGCAGGTAATGCCTGTCCGCGCTTGTCATGTTGATTGCAACAAGCGAGCATATGGCCCCTCTGTCGTTAGCGCAGTTGCGCCGTTGGGTCCATGAAACCGATTTTTCCCGCCACCTGGCTGATGATTTGCCTGTTATTGAGCGCTCAGCCGCTCTCCGTGATGGCCGCTTCTGTTCAGGAAAAACCGGCAGCAAGCACAACCTCGAAAAAAACCGCTCCAGCCACGAAAACCGCCCCGGTCAAAAAGAAAGCCGCGCCGGTCAAAAAGCGTCCTCCGATTGCGGCCAAGTCGAAACCGGCCAGCGAGGTGGCGAAAATCCCGCTGCCTTCAGCTGACCTGGATTTGAGTTTGCCCAAGGGCATGGTCGAGGAGCTGAAGCCGGTGGGCACCGTGCCATTACCGAGGCGAGACCCGGTACTGCCGCAAATGTTCGGTGACAAAAGCAGCCAGTTCCAGCTCAACGGAAGGTTGATCAGCAACGAAATGCAGCTGCAGCGGCGTAATGAAGAGCGTCGTGAAGTTGAAGGCGCGGCGCTGGAATTCGAATTCAAGCATTAATTCTTCCCGCTCATGACCCGCCAACCAGACGCTTTGTCGGAGACTGCCCGGTCACGCCCGATTGCAGACAAAAACCCGTGGTTCGCCAATTTAAAACAACTGTTTTAGCGGTTACTCTGTGCCACGTCCTTTAACACATTGCCCGTCGCGAGGAGCTTGTCGTCATGAAATGCCGTGAAGGCTGTGGCGCCTGTTGCATTGCCCCATCCATCAGCTCGCCCATCCCCGGTATGCCCAACGGCAAAGCCGCGGGGGAACGATGCCTGCAATTGTCTGCCGAAAACCTGTGCACTATTTTCGGCCAGCCAGAGCGCCCGTCAGTCTGTTCGGCGTTCGAGGCTGATATCGAGGTGTGCGGCAATAGCCGTGAAGACGCGATCAGGCTGATCGGCTGGTGGGAGCAAATGACGGCTGCGTGATGTGTACAACGAACGGAACTTCAACAATAAGGAATAAGACTATGGGTTCGCTGCATCGTATTGCTCTGCTGTGTGGTTTGACGGCTGTATTGGCCACCTCGGTCGCTCAGGCCGAAGACTGGAAAGTTGCCAAGAACGAAGACGGCATCAAGGTATCCCTGAGTGAAGTGCCAGGTTCCGACTACAAGGCCTACCAGGGCGTCACCCTGATGAAGACCACCATGGCCAAACTGCGCGCACTACAGGATGACGTCCCCGGCGCCTGCGCCTGGATTCACGAATGCAAGACCCAGAAGTTGCTCAAGCAGGAAGGCAATCAGCTCTGGACCTACACCCAGTTCAATACGCCTTGGCCAGTCACCCCGCGTGATTCGGTGATGCACGTCACCATTATCGAAGGTGCCGATGGCAGCCTGACCCGCAAGCTCGAAGGTGTGCCGAAATACCTGCCTGAAGAAAAAGGCTTTGTCCGGGTCGCCAAGGTCGATGGATTCTGGAAGTTCGTCCCCAAGGGCGATCAGATCGAAGTGACCTACCAGGTGCACACCGAGCCAGGTGGCAGTGTCCCGTCGATGGTGGCCAACAAGTTTGTGGTCGATGCGCCGTTCAATACCTTGAAAAACCTCAAGGCACGCGCCGAGAAGTAATCGCATTGCGCTGTTGAGCAAGGCTTGAGCAACGCCCCGATCGGTTCGGGGCGTTGCCGTATTTGCAGGGCAGGGCTTTATTTTGTTTCCAGATATGCGTTGCACGAAATTTTCACAACGCCTCCAAGACAATTCGCGCGCGTCTGCATCGACGAACACTTATCAATGGCAATGCTGCGGTTGATCGTGCAACATTTGCGCATCGCGCAAACCCCGGGCCAGGATCTGGCCAGCAGAGGGCAGGGCGCAGCTGTATTTTTGAAACTTCAACTTCCAATGGGTCCTAATACGACATGGCAATCCCGGACGCCCTGAATCAGCAGCGAGCTTCAAATCGCCTGCTGCAACCGACCGTCAAATCGCATCTGGCTTATACACTGCTGTGTGCTTTGGTCATGATGGTGATGTTTTCCGCACTGCGCGTCGCGCTGCTGGTCTACAACCGCGAGATGATCCTCTCCACACCCGCCTCGACATTTCTCGAAGCATTCGCCAACGGCCTGCGTTTCGATTTGCGCCTGGTGGTTTACCTCAGCGTTCCGTTGCT
Organism: Pseudomonas sp. MT92; assembly: GCF_058792515.1. Taxonomy (NCBI): domain Bacteria; kingdom Pseudomonadati; phylum Pseudomonadota; class Gammaproteobacteria; order Pseudomonadales; family Pseudomonadaceae; genus Pseudomonas; species Pseudomonas sp. MT92. The sequence continues at coordinate 197,416 of NZ_JBXAFA010000007.1, read as the reverse complement.
GCTCGCATTGTTTAGCGTCCGTACCATGGCGGCGCGCGGGCTGTTCCGCTTCTGGTTGACGGTTGCTTCGAGCATTGCGCTGTTCCTGGGCCTCATGGAGATGGATTTCTACCGTGAGTTCCACCAGCGCCTCAACGGCCTGGTTTTCCAGTATGTAAAAGAAGATCCGAAAACCGTGATGAGCATGCTCTGGTACGGTTTTCCGGTCGTTCGCTACCTGCTGGCCTGGGCCGTAGGCACCTGGATCCTCAGCCTGGCATTCAAGGGCGCTGATCGTGCGACCCGTCCTCGTGGCCCCTTCAGCGGCGGCAGCATTGGTACGCGTCAGGTTGCCCCGTGGTACACGCGCTTCGCCGTGTTCGTGGTCTGCCTGCTGATCTGCGTGGTCGCCGCCCGTGGCACCTTGCGTCAAGGCCCACCGCTGCGTTGGGGTGACGTCTACACCACCGACTCGAACTTCGCCAACCAGTTGGGCCTTAACGGTACCCTGCAACTGATTGCCGCCGCCAAGAGCCGGATGTCCGACGAGCGCAGCAACATTTGGAAAGCGACATTGCCACAACCCGAGGCACAGCAGACCGTGCGTGACATGCTGGTGATGAAGGACGAAAAACTGGTGGATGGCGATACCGCTGCCGTACGTCGCGATTATACGCCTCCGGCAGACAAGACCCTGCCGATCAAGAACGTCGTCGTGATCCTGATGGAAAGCATGGCCGGCCACTCGGTGGGGGCATTGGGTGCACCGGGCAACATCACGCCATACCTCGACAAGCTGTCGAAGGAGGGTCTGTTGTTCGACCGTTTCTTCTCCAACGGCACCCACACCCACCAGGGTATGTTCGCCACCATGGCGTGCTTCCCGAACCTGCCGGGTTTCGAATACCTGATGCAAACCCCGGAAGGCAGTCACAAACTGTCTGGCCTGCCGCAATTGCTCAGTGCCCGTCATTACGATGACGTGTATGTCTACAATGGTGACTTCGCCTGGGATAACCAGTCAGGTTTCTTCAGCAACCAGGGCATGACCAACTTCATCGGGCGTAACGACTTCGTTAACCCGGTGTTCTCCGACCCGACCTGGGGTGTGTCTGACCAGGACATGTTCAACCGTGGCCTGGAAGAGCTGAAGGCTCGTGATGGCAAGGATAAAAAACCGTTCTATGCCTTGCTGCAAACCCTGTCCAACCACACACCTTACGCCTTGCCGTCGCCATTGCCTGTCGAGCGAGTGACCGATCGCGGCAACCTGAATGAGCACTTGACCGCCATGCGTTACTCCGACTGGGCGCTGGGTCAGTTCTTCGAGAAGGCACGCAAGGAGCCGTACTTCAACGAAACCCTGTTTGTGATCGTCGGTGACCACGGTTTTGGCAACGAACAGCAGATCACCGAAATGGATCTGGGGCGTTTCAACGTTCCGATGCTGATGATTGCACCGGGCATTCAGGAAAAATTCGGCCAGCGTGACCACACCGTCGGGACTCAAATTGACATAGTGCCAACCATCATGGGTCGACTGGGTGGTGAAGTGCGCCATCAGTGCTGGGGGCGCGACCTGCTCAACCTGCCGGAAGGCGACAAGGGTTTTGGCGTGATCAAGCCATCAGGCAGCGATCAGACCGTCGCCTTGCTCACCGCCGATCGCGTGTTGGTACTGCCGAAGGAAATGTCGCCGAAACTCTACCGGTACGAGCTGGGCGCGAACCCTAAAGGTGAGTTGATTCCGGAGTCGTCCGATGAAGCGGCATTGAAGCTGAAGCTTGAGTCGTTCCTGCAGACGGCCACCAAGAGCCTGCTCGACAACACCGCCGGTGTGGTTGACGGCAAGCCGGACTAAGTAAAGCGGCAATAGAGAAACAAGCACTTGTAGGAGCGAGCTTGTTCGCGATGGACGTTAACGATAACGCGCATTTTCTGGATAAATGCGTCGTTATCAAGTCCACCGCGAGCAAGCTCGCTCCTACATTTTTTTGCCGGTCAGATCTTCATATTCTGCCGAGCAAGAGCAGGATCAACAGCACGACCAGCACGACGCCGATGATGCCCGATGGGCCATAACCCCAACTTCTGGAGTGCGGGAAGACCGGCAAGCCACCGATCAGTAACAAGATCAGAATGACGATAAGAATTGTGCCCATGACTGTTTCCTTGTTGGATGTATTCAGGAATGACCTGATGGTTAACGGTCAGCGGGAATGCAATTAATTCGAGCTGCTTAAAAAATCCGACTGCCGCGCACGCTATAAAATTCCAAGTTTTTTCGATGTTTTTCGAACAATGCGCTGTTTCGGGGTTAATTGTTTTAGTTGGGTGGGACGCGCCTGCGGTTTGCTCGGGGCATTCAGCAATCTGATGGAGCGTGGGTCGGGCAATATCCTTCGCTACACTCGCTGCATCTTCCCCCGGACAACAAGGCTGTTTGCTATGCAAAATCGCATGATGATCACTGGTGCGGGCTCTGGCCTGGGTCGCGAAATCGCACTGCGCTGGGCGCGCGAAGGCTGGCAGCTGGCCTTGTCGGACGTCAGCGAACCGGGCCTGCTGGAAACCCTGAAATTGGTTCGCGAAGCCGGCGGCGACGGTTTCATCCAGCGCTGCGATGTGCGCGATTACAGCCAGTTGACCGCCTTCGCCCAGGCCTGCGAAGTGAAACTGGGTGGTATCGATGTCATCGTCAACAACGCCGGCGTGGCGTCCGGTGGGTTCTTCAGTGAACTGTCCCTGGAAGACTGGGACTGGCAAATCGCGATCAACCTGATGGGCGTGGTCAAGGGGTGCAAGGCCTTCCTGCCGCTGCTGGAGCAAAGCAAGGGCAAAATCATCAACATCGCGTCGATGGCCGCGTTGATGCAAGGTCCGGCCATGAGCAACTACAACGTGGCCAAGGCTGGCGTGGTGGCGCTGTCCGAAAGTCTGCTGATTGAATTGGCCCAGCAGGAAGTCGGCGTGCACGTGGTTTGCCCGTCGTTCTTCCAGACCAATCTGCTGGACTCGTTCCGCGGCCCGACCCCGGCCATGAAAGCCCAGGTCGGCAAACTGCTGGAAAGCTCGCCGATCAGCGCGGCAGACATCGCTGACTACATCTACCAGCAGGTCGCCGCCGGCGAGTTCATGATCCTGCCCCACGAGCAAGGGCGCATGGCCTGGGCGCTCAAGCAGAAAAACCCGCAACTGCTCTACAACGAAATGACCCTGATGGCCGACAAGATGCGCGCCAAGGCCAAACAAACCGCAGGTTGAACTTGCCCGCACGGAACAGCCTCGTTAGGGTGGCCGCCATCGGTCATCCTCGCGAGGCGTTCGCATGCTCAACTATCTGTGGTTTTTCCTCGCCGCGCTGTTTGAAATCGCTGGCTGTTTTGCCTTCTGGATGTGGTTGCGCCAGGGCAAAAGCGCTTGGTGGATCGTGCCGGCGCTGCTCAGCCTGACCTTGTTCGCGGTGTTGCTGACCCGTGTCGAAGCGGTCTACGCCGGTCGCGCCTATGCCGCCTACGGTGGCATTTACATCATTGCATCGATTGGCTGGCTGGCGGTGGTCGAGCGGATTCGTCCACTCGGTTCGGACTGGATTGGCGTGGCATTGTGTGTGATCGGGGCCAGCGTCATTCTGTTCGGTCCGCGCTTTACCGCGTCGTGAAGGAAGTGCCTGATCGATTTGTCAGACGTTTCTTTCAGTGCTGTGGGTCTGTGCTTGTAAGTTCGATCTGGATTGCCGCTGTTGCCTTGAAGGGCGGCAGTGCGCCGGGCATCTTCAGGGTCCGGTAACCCTGAAGGACGAAGGCCATGCTTGTACTCAGCCGTGTTGTAGGCGAGTTGATTTCCATCGGTGACAGCATTTCGATACGCGTCGTTGGCATCAACGGCGGCGAAGTGCGCTTCGGCGTAGAGGCTCCGCGCAACGTCAAAGTGTACCGATGCGAAATCTACGAGCGCATCCAGCGCAAACTGCCCCGGCCCAAAAAATCAGTCGAATAGGTGCTTGGGTACGTCGTGCTTGAGCATCAGCTGGCATTGCTCGCTTTCCGGGTCGAAGACAATCAATGCCTGCCCCTTGGTCAACGCCTGACGCACCCGCAGCACACGGGTTTCAAGCGGGGTGTCATCACCGTTGTCGGTACCGTCACGGGTTACGAAATCTTCGATCAGGCGGGTCAGGGTGTCGACTTCCAGTTGGTCGTGGGGGATCAGCATAGGCACCTCGGTTAAATCAATGGCGCGATGCTACGGCGAATCACGGGCCGGGGCTAGCCTCGGTCCTGCGTTGTCGGGTCAGGCGCCATCGTCAGCAGGCTGGCTCCCACAGTTAAGTGCAGAACCCAGCGGGAGCCAGCCTGCTGGCGATGACGGTAGACCGGTCAGCGGAATACCGGCTTAGCTATTGTTGCGTTGGCCCAGGAGGCTATCCACGGACGGCACTCGCGTGTCGCTTTCCATCTGCGTTTCGTGTTCGATCTGGTGACTGAAGCGGTCCAGCGAACCCTTGGCCGGTTGCGCATCGCTGGCGAACACCGGCGGGCTGAGGATATAGGCGCCGAGCAGGCGACTGAGGGCCGCGAGGCTGTCGATGTGGGTGCGTTCGTAGCCGTGGGTGGCGTCGCAGCCGAAAGCGAGCAGGGCGGTGCGGATGTCATGGCCGGCGGTCACGGCCGAGTGAGCATCGCTGAAGTAGTAACGGAACAGATCGCGGCGTACCGGCAACTCGTTGTCACTGGCCAGGCGCAGCAGATGCCGTGACAAGTGATAGTCATACGGCCCGCCGGAATCCTGCATCGCCACACTCACTGCATGTTCGCTGGAGTGCTGGCCGGGGGCGACCGGCGCGATGTCGATGCCGACGAACTCGCTGACGTCCCAAGGCAGTGCCGCCGCCGCGCCGCTGCCGGTTTCCTCGGTGATGGTGAACAGTGGATGACAGTCGATCAGCAATTCCTCACCGCTGTCGACGATCGCTTTCAACGCCGCCAGCAGCGCCGCCACACCGGCCTTGTCGTCGAGGTGGCGAGCGCTGATGTGGCCGCTTTCGGTGAACTCCGGCAGCGGGTCGAAGGCGACGAAATCGCCGACACTGATGCCCAGCGAATCGCAATCGGCGCGGGTGGTGCAGTAGGCATCCAGGCGCAATTCGATGTGATCCCAACTGATCGGCATTTCATCCACCGCCGTGTTGAACGCATGTCCCGACGCCATCAACGGCAATACGCTGCCTCGGATTACTCCGTTGTCGGTAAACAGGCTGACGCGACTGCCTTCGGCGAACCGGCTCGACCAGCATCCCACAGGAGCCAGGGTCAGTCGGCCGTTGTCCTTGACGGCGCGCACGGCCGCGCCAATGGTGTCCAGGTGCGCGGAAACGGCGCGATCCGGGCTGTTCTTCTTGCCCTTGAGCGTGGCGCGAATGGTGCCGCGGCGGGTCATTTCGAAGGGAATGCCCAGCTCTTCAAGGCGTTCGGCGACATAGCGCACGATGGTGTCGGTGAACCCGGTAGGGCTGGGAATGGCGAGCATTTCCAGCAGGACTTTTTGCAGGTAGGTCAGATCGGGTTCCGGGTATTTGATGGTCATGGAAACTCCTGATGGGGTTGAGCACATCGATGGTTTCGATGAGGAGGAATTTTGTTTCCAGCGAAGGCGGCCGCCCAGGCACTACGTGGCTAGGAAACGATCGGCTGACTATGGGGAAACAACAGATCCACAAAGCGTTCAGCCGTCGGCTGTGGCTCATGGTTGGCCAGTCCGGCCCGCTCATTGGCTTCGATGAAGACATACTCCGGTTGATCGGCGGCACTCACCATCAGGTCGAGGCCGACCACGGGAATATCCAGCGCCCGCGCGGCACGCACGGCGGCATCCGCCAGTGTCGGGTGCAGGATCGCGGTGACGTCTTCGAGAATCCCGCCGGTGTGAAGATTCGCCGTACGCCTTACGAACAAGTGCTCGCCCGCCGGCAGAATGCTGCTGTAATCGTAGCCGGCGGCCTGCAAGGTGCGTTGGGTTTCCGCATCCAGCGGGATTTTGCTTTCACCGTCCGTGGCGGCCTGTCGGCGTCGGCTCTGGGCTTCGATCAACGCGCCGATGGAATGCTGGCCATCGCCAACCACTTCGGCCGGTCGACGAATCGCGGCGGCGACCACTTCAAAGCCGATTACCAGAATCCTTAGATCAAGGCCTTCGTGGAAGCTTTCCAGCAGCACGTGACTGTCGAAGCGGCGAGCGGCTTCGATGGCGTGCTGGACGTCTTCAATGGTCTGCAAATCCACCGCCACACCTTGCCCCTGTTCACCGTTCAGGGGTTTGACTACCACCCGATGGTGCTCGTCGAGAAACGCCAGGTTGTCATCGGCATTGCCGGCCAGTTGCTGCGCCGGCAGGTTCAGGCCCGCGTTCTTGAGTGTTTTGTGGGTCAGGCTTTTGTCCTGGCACAGGCTCATGCTGATGGCGCTGGTCAGATCGCTGAGGGACTCGCGACAACGCACCCGGCGCCCGCCATGACTGAGAGTGAACATCCCGGCATCGGCGTCATCGACTTGCACATCAATGCCGCGCCGATGGGCTTCCTCGACGATGATCCGCGCATAGGGATTGAACGGCGCCTCGGGGCCCGGGCCGAGGAACAACGGCTGGTTGATCCCGTTCTTGCGCTTGATGGCGAACGTCGAGAGGTTGCGAAAACCGAGCTTGGCGTAGAGGTTCTTCGCCTGCCGATTGTCGTGCAGCACCGACAGGTCGAGGTAGCTCAGGCCGCGACTCATGAAGTGTTCGATCAGGTGCCGTACCAGCACTTCGCCGACCCCCGGTCGCGAGCAATGCGGATCGACCGCCAGGCACCAGAGGCTGCTGCCGTTTTCCGGATCATTGAAGGCCTTGTGATGATTCAGCCCCATGACGCTGCCAATCACCGCGCCGCTGTCCTCGTCTTCGGCCAGCCAGTACACCGGCCCGCCCGAGCCCCGTGGCGTCAGCAACGTGGCATCGATCGGCAGCATGCCCCGCGCCTGATACAGCTGATTGATCGCGTTCCAGTCCGCTTCACTTTGGGCGCGGCGGATGCGAAAGCCGCGAAATACCCGGGTGGCCTGACGGTAATCGCTGAACCACAGGCGCAAGGTGTCGGAGGGATCGAGAAATAACTGGGTCGGTTCCAGTCCCAGCACTTGTTGCGGCGCGGCGACGTACAGGGCGATATCGCGTTCGCCGGGCTGCTCGTTGAGTAACTCTTGGGCAAGGCTGGCCGCATCGGCGAAGGTGTGGCCGATCAGTAACCGGCCCCAGCCGCAATGGACGGCAATTGGCGCGGCCCCCAACTGGCTGCCGTCTTCGGCCAGGCGCGCCTGCAAGCGTTCGTACGAGGGTGTCTGGCCGCGCAACAAGCGTTGGTTGATGGCCGTGGCGTGAGGTTTCATCGATCAGATTCCTTGTTCGCTGAGCCACAGGTTCAAAGCCGCCAGTTGCCACAGCTTGGAACCGCGCAGCGGGGTCAACTGCCCCTGCGGATCGGTCAGCAGGCGGTCGAGCATGGCGGGCTTGAACAGACCGCGATCCTGACTGGGATCGAGCAGCAGTTCGCGGACCCAGTTCAGCGTGTCGCCTTGCAAATGCTTGAGACCCGGTACCGGGAAGTAACCTTTCTTGCGGTCGATCACCTCGCTCGGAATCACCCGGCGCGCGGCTTCCTTCAACACTTGCTTGCCGCCATCCGGCAATTTGTATTGACCCGGCACCCGGGCCGACAACTCCACCAGGCGATAGTCGAGAAACGGCGTTCGCGCTTCCAGGCCCCAGGCCATGGTCATGTTGTCGACGCGTTTGACCGGGTCATCCACCAGCATCACCGTGCTGTCCAGGCGCAGGGCTTTGTCCACTGCTGCGTCCGCACCGGGCTGTGCGAAATGTTCCTTCACGAAGTCGCCTGCAGCGTCGTTGGCCGTCAGCCATTTGGGCTGAACAGTGGCGGCGTATTCGTCGTAGCTGCGATCGAAAAACGCCTCGCGATAGGCGGCATACGGGTCGCGTGCGCCGTCCACCCGCGGGTACCAGTGATAGCCGGCGAACAGTTCGTCGGCGCCCTGGCCGCTTTGCACCACTTTGCAGTGCCTGGCCACTTCCCGTGACAGCAGATAGAAGGCGATGCAGTCATGACTGACCATCGGTTCGCTCATGGCGCGGAACGCGGCGGGCAACTGCTCGATGATTTCTTTTTCGTCGATACGCAGTTGATGGTGGCGAGTGCCGTAGTGTTTGGCGATCAGATCCGAATACTGGAACTCGTCGCCACGCTCACCGCCGGCGTCCTGGAAACCGATGGAGAACGTGGACAGGTTTTCCACGCCGACTTCACGCAACAGACCGACCAGCAGGCTCGAATCGACACCGCCGGACAGCAACACGCCAACGTCTACCGCCGCACGCTGACGGATCGCCACGGCGTCACGCGTGCTGTCGAGCACCCGGTCGGTCCAGTCTTCGAGCGTCAGATTCATCTCATCGGCGTGTGGGCCGTAGGGCAGGGTCCACCAGGTTTTCTGCTCGGTGCTGCCATTGGCTTCGACACGCATCCAGGTGGCCGGCGGCAGTTTTTCGATGCCCGCCAGCAAGGTTCGCGGTGCCGGTACCACGGCGTGGAAGTTCAGATAGTGATTGAGCGCGACCGGATCGAGGATCGGGTTGATGTCGCCGCCCTTGAGCAACGCCGGCAGGGACGAGGCAAAGCGCAGGCGCTGGCCGGTGCGCGACAGGTACAGCGGTTTCACCCCGAGCCGGTCACGGGCGATGAACAGGCGTCGGGAGTCGCGCTCCCAAATGGCGAAGGCAAACATGCCGTTGAGTTTGGGCAGCAATGCCTCGCCCCAGGCGTGAAAACCCTTGAGCAGCACTTCGGTGTCGCCACCGGAATAGAAGGCGTAGCCGAGGCTTTCCAGTTCGATACGCAGTTCGGGGAAGTTGTAGATCGCGCCGTTGAAGGCCAGGGACAGGCCCAGTTGATGATCGATCATCGGCTGCGCCGAACCGTTCGACAGGTCCATGATTTTCAGGCGGCGATGGCCCAGGGCTATCGGCCCTTGACTGTGAAAACCCCAGGCGTCGGGGCCGCGAGGCGCCAGGTGATGGGTGATTCGTTCAACCGCTGCGAGGTCTGCAGGTTGATTGTCAAAACGTAACTCGCCAGCTAATCCGCACATAAATTCCTTACCGGTTTTTCCGTTGGGGAGGGTCATTCGATTACCGCGCCAGAATGGCGGGTACTCAAAAACTGACCCGGCTGAATCCCCGGAGTTTTAGACCGATAAGTTATAAGGGCCGGATGGGCCGCCGTTTGGCTGAACGTCATCCGACCGCAAGGGGCTGCGTCAGGCGTTGGTTCGGCGAATCAGGCGGCGCAAGGCAAACCGATTGGGATGACAGGCTTCAGCCACGCTTCTGGGCAGTGGCAGGGGTTCATCATCCAGCCAGGCCGCCAGCAGTTCCCCGGACAGCGGTGCGGTGATCAAGCCGCGCGAGCCGTGGCCGCTATTGATGTACAAGCCGTCCAGCCACGGGCATTCGACGTCCGGCACCTGTCGGGCGTCCTTGCTCAGCGCGGCATAGGCCTGGGTAAATGCATCGCTGTCTGCCAGGGGGCCGACGATCGGCAGATAGTCGGGGCTGGTGCAGCGAAAGGCGGCGCGACCCTGGAGGCTTTCGGGGTCCAGTTTGTCGATCTGCAGACGCGTGACCAGATCGTGGGAGATCTCTTCGAGCATGGTCAGATTGCCCAAGTGCTCGGCTGTGGTCGGCGTCAGGTCGTCACTCTTGAAATCGAAACTGGCGCCCAGGGTGTGTTCGCCCAGACGCGCCGGGGCAACATAGCCTTCGGCACAGACCACCGTGTTCAGGGCCTGGCTTTGCGGGGTTTGCAGCAGGCGAGTGATTTGTCCGCGAATGCGCTTGAGCGGCAATCCGGCGGTTTGGGGGAAGCGCTGGATCTCGGCAGCGCCGGCCAGCACCACCACCGGTGCACAGGCAAGCAACTGCTCGCCGTCCCAGGCCTGCCACTCGCCATCGACCCTGCGCAATTGCAGGGCATCGTGATGCGCGAGCAATTGAATCTGCGGATGCGTCATCTGCCATTGGCACAGCGCCGGCGGATGGACCCAGCCACCTTCCGGGTAGTACAGGCCGCCCTGCGCCAGACCGATACCGGCCAGGGCTTGGGCCTGGGGCTGATCCAGCAGGTGCAGCAGGTCCGCGGGAAAGGCCTCGGCCAGTTGTAACTGACGCTCGGCTTCCTTGGCGTTGAACGCCAGTTGCAGCACGCCGCAATCGTCCCAGTCGGTGTTTCTCTGCAAGTGTTCGAGCTGGCGCCGGGTGTAGCCGAAACCACTGACGATCATTTGCGACAGCGTCGTGCCATGGGCCGATAGCTTGAGGTAAAGCACACCTTGCGGGTTGCCCGAAGCCTCCTGTGCGACATCCTTGTGTCGCTCCAGCACGCTCACCTGCCAGCCCCGTGCAGCGAGACTGGCGGCACTGGCGCAACCGGCCAGCCCGGCACCGATCACCAGGGCGCGGCGTTCACCGGTCAGCGCGGCAGGTCGGGCAAACCATGGCTTGTCCGGCGCCGGAGCGGCAACCTCGTGGGGCCAGCCAAGGAACTCGCCGCGCAGAATTTCCCACTTGTGGCCGATGCCGGGTGTGCGTTTCATTTTAAAGCCGGCGGCATTGAGCAGGCGGCGGACCCAACCGGTGCTGGTGAAGGTGCTGATGGTCGAGCCCGGGGCAGCCAGGCGTGCCAGTTCGGCGAACAGTTCAGCGGTCCACATGTCGGGGTTTTTCGCCGGAGCAAAGCCATCGAGAAACCAGGCGTCGATCCGGGCGTCCAGTTGCGGCAACTGCTCCAGTGCATCGCCGATGAGCAGCGTCAGGGTCACCCGGCCATTGGCCAGTGTCAGGCGCTGGAACCCTTGATGGATCGCAACGTATTGCCCCAGCAATTGATCGGCAAGGGGTTTGAGCTCTGGCCACAGTGCCAGGGCCCGTTGCAGATCGGCCGGGCTCAAGGGGTATTTTTCGACACTGACAAAATGCAATCGGGCATCAGTCGCCGCGTGTTGCTCGAACACCTGCCAGGCACACAAAAAATTCAGCCCGGTGCCGAAACCGGTCTCGCCAATCACCAGGCGACCGCCCTGGGGCAACGCGGCGAAGCGTTCCGCCAGGCGGTTCTGTTCGATGAACACATAGCGGGTTTCGTCCAGCCCCGACTTGTCGGAGAAATACACATCGTCGAACACTCGCGAATACGGGCGACCTTGGTCGTCCCAGTCGAGTTGGGCGTGGGGCATTACAGGTTTCATGGCAGGCTCGGCAACGGCAAGGCGGCCATTCTAGCCGATCGTGGGCGGGGTGCTTGATCCATGGCAATTGCCGCGTTACAGCTGTCAGGGAAAATCGCTGTTTTGTGGCGAGGGGCAAGCCCCCTCACCACAAAAATGGATCGCGCGGAAATTCTCGGTTGGCCTCTAGTCCAATCCGCTAGTCTTGATCACATCTGGAAGGGAGCCATTCATGTTCGAATCTGCTGAAATCGATCACGTGATCGACAAAGAAACCTATGACACTGAAGTGCCGGCCCTGCGTGAAGCCTTGCTCGAAGCGCAATTCGAGTTGCAGCAGCAAAAGCGTTTTCCGGTGATCATTTTAATCAACGGTATTGAAGGCGCCGGCAAGGGCGAGACGGTCAAATTACTCAACGAATGGATGGACCCGCGCCTGATCGAGGTTCGCACCTTCGATCAGCAAACCGACGAAGAACTGGCGCGACCACCGGCCTGGCGATACTGGCGGATGCTCCCGGCCAAGGGGCGCATGGGGGTCTTCTTTGGCAACTGGTACAGCCAGATGCTGCAGGGGCGGGTGCATGGCGCGTTCAAGAACGCTCGACTGGATCAAGGCATCAATGGTGCCGAGCGTCTGGAGAAGATGCTGTGCGATGAAGGCGCCTTGATCTTCAAGTTCTGGTTCCACCTCTCCAAGAAGCAAATGAAGGATCGTCTCAAGGCCTTGGCCGATGACCCGCTGCACAGCTGGCGCATCAGTCCACTGGACTGGCAGCAATCGCAGACTTACGACAAGTTTGTGAAATATGGCGAGCGCGTTCTGCGCCGCACCAGCCGTGATTACGCGCCATGGCATGTGATCGCCGGGATGGATCCGCGCTATCGCAGCCTGGCGGTGGGCAGGATTTTGCTCGAAGGCCTGCAAGGCGCCCTGAGCCGGCCGACGATCCACCCCGCCAAAGTCAGTGCCGCGCCATTGCCCGTCAGTGTCGATCAGGTGAACTTGCTCGATAGCCTTGACCTGACGTTGCACCTGGAAAAAGAAGATTACGAAGAGCAATTGATCACCGAACAGGCGCGGTTTTCCGGGCTGATGCGTGACAAGCGCATGCGGCGCCATGCACTGGTAGCGGTGTTCGAAGGCAATGACGCGGCGGGCAAGGGCGGGGCGATCCGCCGGGTTGCCGCGGCGCTCGATCCGCGCCAGTACGACATCGTGCCAATTGCCGCGCCGACCGAAGAGGAGAGGGCACAGCCGTATCTCTGGCGTTTCTGGCGGCATCTTCCGGCCCGGGGAAAGTTCACCGTGTTCGACCGCTCCTGGTATGGCCGGGTGCTGGTGGAGCGCATCGAAGGCTTCTGCAGCCCGGCCGACTGGTTGCGCGCCTACAGCGAAATCAACGATTTCGAAGAGCAGATCGCCGATGCCGGCGTGATCGTGGTCAAGTTCTGGTTGGCCATCGATAAGCAAACACAAATGGAGCGTTTCCAGGCGCGCGAGAATATCCCCTTCAAGCGCTTCAAGATCACCGAGGATGACTGGCGCAATCGCGATAAATGGGATGACTACCGCGGCGCCGTCGGCGACATGGTCGACCGCACCAGTACCGAGATTTCGCCCTGGACCCTGGTGGAAGCCAATGACAAGCGCTGGGCGCGAGTGAAGGTCTTGCGCACCATCAACCTGGCACTGGAGCAAGCATTCGAAAAGTCCGACAGACATGAACGCAAGGCACAGAAAGGCAAGAAATGAACCGATGGTTACGCATACGCGAGGTGAATGATTGTCGCGGTCGGTAATTGAGTGAGCTTATGCTCGGCTCACTCTCAACCGACAACAACAATGAGGTATGCCATGCGTGAAGTGGTGATCGTCGACAGCGTGCGGACTGGCCTGGCCAAATCCTTTCGCGGCAAATTCAACATGACCCGTCCCGACGACATGGCGGCTCACTGTGTCAACGCCTTGTTGAAACGCACGGGTATCGACCCGGCCAGCGTCGAGGACTGCATCGTCGGCGCCGGTTCCAACGAAGGTGCCCAGGGCTACAACATCGGTCGCAATGTCGCCGTGCTGTCGCAACTGGGTATCGGCACCGCCGGCATGACCCTCAACCGCTTCTGTTCGTCGGGCTTGCAGGCGATCGCCATCGCCGCCAACCAGATCGCTTCGGGCTGCAGCGATATCATCGTGGCCGGTGGCGTCGAGTCGATCAGCCTGACCATGAAAAGCGTCAACACGGACAACCTGATCAATCCGCTGCTCAAGGAGCAGGTGCCGGGTATCTATTTTCCGATGGGCCAGACTGCGGAAATCGTCGCTCGCCGTTACAGCGTCAGCCGCGAAGAGCAGGACCTTTATGCCCTGCAAAGCCAGCAACGTACGGCTCAGGCCCAGGTCGCCGGGCTGTTCGACGATGAAATCGTGCCGATGGCGGTGAAATACCGCGTTGAAGACAAAGCCACAGGGCAGGTGCAGATCGTTGAGGGGGTGGTAGATCGTGATGACTGCAACCGACCCGACACCTCGCTGCAAAGTCTGGCTTCTCTGAACCCGGTGTTTGCCGAGGACGGCTCGGTGACGGCCGGCAACTCTTCACAGTTGTCCGACGGAGCGTCCATGACGCTGGTAATGAGCCTGGAAAAGGCCCTTGAACTGGGGCTCAAGCCGAAAGCGTTCTTCCGGGGTTTTGCCGTGGCCGGATGCGCGCCGGATGAAATGGGCATTGGCCCGGTGTTTTCGGTGCCCAAGCTGCTCAAGGCAAAAGGCTTGCGGATCGCCGACATCGACCTGTGGGAGCTCAATGAAGCGTTCGCCTCGCAGTGCCTGTACGCGCGTGATCGCCTGGAAATCGATAACGACAAATACAACGTCAATGGCGGCTCGATTTCCATCGGCCATCCCTTCGGTATGACCGGATCGCGTCAGGTGGGTCACCTCGTTCGCGAGTTGCAGCGACGTCACCTGCGTTACGGCATTGTCACCATGTGCGTGGGCGGCGGAATGGGGGCTACCGGATTGTTCGAGGCCGTGCGTTAAACAGCTTGGGCTGGCCGTCAAATACATGATGCGACCTGCACAGTTTCATTAGCGGCCAGACGCAAACTGTCCCTGTGTGTCACACGAGGGTGCGCCTAGAATGAGGGTTCTTGAACGTTCGCGCTGGGGATCACATGCACATTTCATCAGGTCGCTGGGTTTACGGTCTGTTCCTGGCCTTGTTGACCGCGTTGCTGTGGGGAATCCTGCCGATCAAGCTCAAGCAGGTATTGCTGGTGATGGACCCGGTCACGGTGACCTGGTTTCGCCTGATGGTGTCCGGTGGCTGCCTGTTCATCTACCTGGCGGCGACCCGGCGTTTGCCCAGTCGCCGAGCGCTCGGCCCGCGCGGTGGCTGGCTGGTGTTGATGGCGGTGCTCGGTCTGGTGGGCAACTACGTGTTGTATTTGATGGGCCTGAACCTGCTCAGCCCCGGCACCGCGCAACTGGTTGTGCAGATGGGGCCGATCATGTTGCTGATCGCCAGTGTGTTCGTGTTCAAGGAGCGCTTCAGCCTGGGGCAGGGGATTGGCTTGCTGGTGCTGCTGGTCGGGTTCGCCCTGTTTTTCAATCAACGCTTGAGTGAGCTGCTGACCTCCTTGACCGATTACACCGCCGGCGTGCTGATGGTGCTGCTGGCGTCCACGGTCTGGACCTTTTATGCGCTGGGGCAGAAGCAGTTGCTCACGGTGTGGAATTCGTTGCAGGTGATGATGGTGATCTACCTGTTCTGCGGATTATTGCTGACGCCGTGGGTGCATCCGCTCGAAGCGCTGCAATTGAACCCACTGCAAGGCTGGCTGCTGCTGGCCTGCTGCATGAACACTCTGATTGCCTACGGCGCCTTTGCCGAAGCGTTGGCCCATTGGGAAGCATCCCGGGTCAGTGCGACCCTGGCGATTACACCTCTGGTGACCTTCGGTGCCGTGGCCCTGGCGGCCTTGTGGTGGCCCGAGTACGTGCATGCCGAGACGATCAATGGCCTGGGCTATGGCGGGGCGGTGCTGGTGGTGCTGGGGTCGGCGTTGGTGGCGTTGGGGCCTTCTCTGATTGCGGGACTCAAGGCACGGAAAGTGCGGATGGCAGCAAGCTGATTCGCGTTATCGTTCATCGCGGGCAAGCTTGCCCCCACATTTGACCGCGTGCACTGTTCAATGTGGGGGCGGGCTTGCCCGCGATTTCGGACTCTCAGGCGCTATAAGGCTCAGCCCTTGGCGCCAGCCTCCAGCATGTTCTCCGGCCGCACCCACGCGTCGAACTGTTCATCGGTCAGATACCCCAGCTCAATGGCTGCCTCACGCAGGGTCAGCCCTTGCGCGTAGGCTTTCTTGGCAATTTCCGCCGATTTGTCGTAGCCGATGTGCGGGTTCAGCGCGGTCACCAGCATCAACCCCTGTTCCAGGTGTTCCGCCATTTTCTCGGCATCCGGCTCCAGCCCGGCGATGCAATGCTGCTGGAAGTTGCTGCAGCCGTCGCCCAACAGACGGATCGATTGCAGCAAATTGTGGATGATCACCGGTTTGAACACGTTCAGTTGCAAATGCCCCTGACTCGCGGCGAAACCGATGGTGACGTCGTTGCCCAGCACCTGACAGGCCAGCATCGACAATGCTTCGCATTGGGTCGGGTTGACCTTGCCGGGCATGATCGAGCTCCCCGGTTCGTTGGCCGGCAGTTTTACCTCGGCCAATCCGGCACGTGGCCCCGAACCCAGCAGGCGCAAGTCGTTGGCGATTTTCATCAGCGTCACGGCGAGGGTTTTCAACGCGCCGGACAGCGTGGTCAGCGGCTCGTGGCCGGCCAGCGCGGCGAATTTGTTGGGCGCGGTGACGAACGGCAGGCCGGAAAGCGCGGCCAGCTCTGCTGCGATGGCCTCACCGAAACCGTGGGGCGAATTCAACCCGGTACCTACCGCGGTACCGCCCTGGGCCAGTTCGCAAACCGCCGGCAGCGCGCTGCGGATCGCTCGTTCGGCGTAATCCAGTTGCGCGATGAATGCCGAGATTTCCTGGCCGAAGGTAATCGGCGTCGCGTCCATCATGTGCGTGCGGCCGGTCTTGACCAGCTTCATGTGGCGCGCTGCCAGCTCGGCCAGGCCGCCCGACAATTCGTTGATCGCCGGCAGCAGATGATGTTGCACGGCCTGGGCCGCAGCAATGTGCATGGCGGTGGGGAAGCAGTCGTTGGAGCTCTGGGAGCGATTGACGTGATCGTTGGGGTGCACAGGCGACTTTCCGCCGCGCGGGTTGCCGGCCAGCTCGTTGGCGCGCCCGGCGATCACTTCGTTGACGTTCATGTTGCTCTGGGTACCGCTACCGGTTTGCCAGACCACCAGGGGAAACTGATCGTCATGGCTGCCGTCGAGCACTTCATCGGCTGCTTGTTCGATCAATCGGGCGATGTTGGCGGGCAAATCGCCATTGCGGTCGTTGACCCGGGCGGCCGCTTTCTTGATCAGCGCCAGGCCATGGAGCACGGCCAGCGGCATGCGTTCGGTGCCAATGGCAAAGTTAACCAGTGAGCGTTGCGTCTGAGCGCCCCAGTAGGCTTCATCCGGGACTTCAACCTGGCCAAGGCTGTCGGTTTCGATACGGCTCATCGGTCACACTCCTGTCAGTTCGATTGCGCAGTTTAGGCCGTGATCGACGGCCGTGGTTCCATCAGTCTGGATTGTGCCCATTGAACCCCTCTAAATCAGGCGCGACAAGGCTTGGGGGTTGAGTGACACACTTTTTTAGGCGCAGAATGGTCGTCCTTGGGGTTTTACCTCGCCTGCTAGAAAAGGAAACTCGATGACTCGTCTTCGTGCCATCTGTACCGCGGTTGCACTGGTTTGCGCCAGCGGCCAGGTTTTTGCCGATACCGCCAGCCACAACGCCAGTGCCGAGGCCTTCCTGACCCTGGCGCACGCTGACAAATTGGGCACTCCGGTGTACATGCAAGTTCAGCAGATGTTCGCTCAACGCTTCGAGCAAACCAAAGCCCCGGAATCGAAAAAAGCCGTACTCGAAACCTACCAGGCCAAGGCTAACGCCGCCCTGGACCAGGCCATCGGCTGGAACAAGCTCAAGCCGGACATGGTCAAGCTCTACACCAGCAACTTCACCGAGTCCGAACTCAAGGACCTGGTAGCGTTCTACCAGTCGCCACTGGGCAAGAAAGTCCTGGAAAAAATGCCGCAGCTGACCCAGCAATCGGCCCAGATGACTCAAGCCAAGCTGGAAAGCGCAGTGCCGGTGGTCAACAAGCTGCTGGCTGACATGACCGCCGAGCTGACGCCGAAAGACGCGACCGCTCCAGCCAAGAAAAAGCCTTAAGCGGAGTCTGGTATGACCATGCAACAACGCATCGAATCGACGCTGGGCCTGCTGCAGCCCCAGCATCTGCAGGTGCTGGATGAAAGCCATATGCACAGCCGCGGGTTGCAGACCCATTACAAGGCTGTCGTGGTCAGTGAGCAGTTTGCCGGGCTCAATCGCGTCAAGCGTCACCAGAAGGTCTATGCCACGCTGGGCGAGTTGATGGGCGAGTTCCATGCGTTGGCGCTGCATACCTACACGCCAGAAGAGTGGGCACAGATCGACGCGGCTCCGGCTTCGCCGACTTGTGCAGGTGGCAGTCATTAAAGTGATGGGCTGATGGGCTGTTGTGGGGGGGGGGGGGGGGGGGACCCCCCCCCCCCCCCCCCCCCCCCCCCCCCCCCCCCCCCCCCCCCCCCCCCACCT
>NZ_JBXAFA010000007.1:0-179330 GCF_058792515.1 Pseudomonas sp. MT92 | reverse complement strand
GCGCTGGTTCGGGGGGGGTAGGGGTGGGAGGGGGGTGTGGGGGTGGTTTGTGGGGGGGGGGAACCCCCCCCCCCCCCCACAACGTCATCTCGCCGTCCTAAATCACACGGTTTTTGTTAGAATATGCAACGCGCCGCTCACCCGGCGCGTTTTTTTTCGTATCCGGTTCACCCCTTACGAGGGTAGCCACCTGGAGAATCACCCATGACACAAAAGATTGTCGTGGCGGCACTGTATAAGTTCGTCACCCTGGAAAATTACGTCGACCTGCGCGAGCCCCTGCTCAAGGCGATGGTCGACAACGGCATCAAAGGCACCCTGCTGATCGCCAATGAAGGCATCAACGGCACCGTATCCGGCAGCCGCGAAGGCATCGACGGGCTCATGGCCTGGCTCAAGAACGACCCGCGCATGGACGACATCGACCATAAAGAGTCGTATTGCGACGAGCAGCCGTTCTACCGCACCAAGGTCAAACTCAAGAAAGAAATCGTCACCCTCGGCGTGGAAGGCGTGGACCCGAACAAAAAGGTCGGCACTTACGTTGATCCGCAGGATTGGAACGCGCTGATCAGCGATCCGGAAGTGTTATTGATCGATACCCGAAACGACTATGAAGTGTCGATCGGTACCTTTGAAGGCGCGATCGACCCGAAAACCACCAGTTTTCGCGAATTTCCCGACTACATCAAAGCTAACTTCGACCCGGCCGTGCACAAGAAGGTCGCGATGTTCTGCACCGGCGGCATTCGTTGCGAAAAGGCCTCGAGCTATATGCTCAGCGAAGGCTTCGATGAGGTCTATCACCTCAAGGGCGGCATCCTGAAGTACCTCGAAGAGGTGCCGCAGGAAGAAACCAAATGGCAGGGCGACTGCTTCGTGTTCGACAACCGCGTGACCGTTCGCCACGATCTGAGCGAAGGCGACTACGATCAGTGCCACGCCTGTCGTACGCCGGTCAGCGTCGAAGACCGTGCATCCGAACATTACGTGGCCGGTATCAGTTGCCCGCATTGCTGGGACAAACTGAGCGAGAAAACCCGTCGCAGCGCCATCGATCGGCAAAAGCAGATCGAGCTGGCCAAGGCTCGCAACATGCCTCACCCGATCGGCTACAACTACAAGCAAATCACCTCCGAGGCTTGAATCATGTCTGCATGTCGCCTGCTCTACTTGATGGACCCGATGTGTTCCTGGTGCTGGGGCTTTGCCCCGGTGGCCAACGCGCTGGTCGAGCAGGCGCAGGCAGCAGGAGTGGACGTGCACCTGGTGGTGGGCGGTTTGCGTACCGGCAGTGGCGCGGCGCTTGAACCGACCACGCGGCGTTACATCCTCGAGCATTGGCAGGCGGTCACCGAGGCCACCGGCCAGCCGTTCAAACGGGAAGGGGCCTTGCCGGATGGATTCGTCTACGACACCGAGCCCGCCTGTCGGGCGCTGGTGACGGCGCGCAGCCTGGCGCCGGATTGTGCGTGGAAACTGCTCGGCCTGATTCAGCAGGCGTTTTATGCCGAAGGTCGCGATGTCACCCACGCCAGCGTTCTGGTTGAGCTGGCGGAGCGTGCCGGCCTGCCGCGCATCGAGTTCGCCGCCGCTTTCGACCGTGCCGATATGCACGCCGCTACGGCTGCCGATTTCACGTGGGTCCAGGACCTGGGCATTGCCGGTTTCCCGACCTTGCTGGCTGAGCGAAATGGTCAATTGGCGCTGCTGACCAATGGTTACCAGCCGCTCAGTGTTCTTTCCCCGCTGCTCGGCCGCTGGCTGGAGCGCGCAGCCTGTGCATGATCTGCCCGACGATAGCGCGACGGTAAAACGTGTCGATCGGTTGAGCTGGGCGGAAATTCGTCGTCTGGCGCTTCATCACAAAAAGTCCTTGTGGATCGCCAACGGCGTGGCCGTGCTGGCGACGCTTTGCAGTGTGCCCATCCCCTTGCTCTTGCCATTGCTGGTGGACGAAGTGTTGCTGGGGCATGGTGACGCTGCGCTGAAAATCATGAACCACGCGCTGCCGGATGCCTGGCAGAAGGCTGCGGGTTACATCGGCCTGATGCTGCTGGTGACCCTGACGCTGCGCTGTGCTGCCTTACTGTTCAACGTGGTGCAGGCGCGGTTGTTCGCGGCGCTGGCCAAGGACATTGTCTACCGCATTCGCATCCGGCTGATCGAGCGACTCAAGCGTATTTCGCTGGGGGAATACGAAAGCCTGGGCAGCGGCACGGTGACCACGCACCTGGTCACTGACCTGGACACCCTGGACAAGTTCGTCGGAGAAACCCTCAGTCGTTTCCTCGTGGCCTTGCTGACGCTGGTGGGGACCGCGGGCATTCTGATGTGGATGCACTGGAAACTGGCGCTGCTGATTCTGTTGTTCAACCCGTTGGTGATCTACGCCACGGTGCAGTTGGGCAAGCGGGTCAAGCACCTGAAAAAGCTCGAGAACGACAGCACTTCGCGCTTCACCCAGGCGCTGACCGAAACCCTCGATGCGATCCAGGAAGTGCGTGCTGGCAACCGTCAGGGTTTTTTCCTCGGTCGCCTGGGGCTGCGGGCCAGGGAAGTCCGTGATTACGCGGTGAGCTCCCAGTGGAAAACCGATGCCTCAAACCGGGCCAGCGGCTTGCTGTTCCAGTTCGGCATCGATATTTTTCGCGCCGCGGCAATGCTGACGGTGCTGTTTTCCGACCTGTCCATCGGCCAGATGCTCGCGGTGTTCAGCTACCTGTGGTTCATGATCGGGCCGGTTGAACAACTGCTGAACCTGCAATACGCCTATTACGCTGCGGGCGGTGCCCTGTCGCGAATCAACGAACTGCTGTCCCGCGCCGATGAGCCGGAGTACCCGAAAGGGGTCGATCCGTTCAACGGCCGCGAGACGGTGGGCATCGAGGTTCAGGGCTTGAGTTTTGGCTACGGCGACGAACTGGTGCTGAACCAGATGAACCTCTCCATCGCCCCCGGCGAGAAAGTTGCGATCGTCGGCGCCAGCGGGGGTGGCAAGAGCACCCTGGTGCAACTGCTGCTGGGCTTGTACACACCACTGGCCGGCACCATTCGTTTCGGCGGTTCGACTCAGCAAGAGATCGGTCTGGAGACTGTCCGGGAGAATGTCGCCGTGGTCCTGCAACACCCGGCGCTGTTCAACGACACCGTGCGCGCCAACCTGACCATGGGCCGTGAACGCAGTGACGAGGCTTGCTGGCATGCGCTGGAAATCGCGCAGTTGCACGCCACGATTCGTGACTTGCCCAATGGCCTGGACAGCATCGTCGGGCGCTCCGGCGTGCGTTTGTCCGGTGGCCAGCGGCAACGCCTGGCGATCGCGCGGATGGTGTTGGCCGAGCCGAAAGTGGTGATCCTCGACGAGGCCACTTCAGCGCTGGATGCTGCCACCGAATACAACCTGCATCAGGCGATGGCACGGTTCCTGAGTAACCGCACCACGCTGATCATCGCCCACCGGCTGTCGGCGGTGAAACAAGCCGACAGGGTGCTGGTGTTCGACGGCGGGAAAATCGCCGAGGATGGCGACCATCAGCAGTTAATCGCTGATGGTGGCCTGTATGCCAAGCTATATGGGCATTTGCAGCGGTTGTAGGTTAACTCCACAGCACCTGGAGCGCGTTTTCCCCGCCGTCATAACCGAAATTTTTCATCACAATCGAGCACGATTCGCACGGGGGCATCGTCGTGGCGATATTGACGGACTTGATCGCCTTGGGGTCGGGGTATTTCTCCCGAATCACGTGGATCAACTTGCTTTCGCTGTCCAGTGACGTCGGTTTTTTCGACTGCACTGGCTTGTAGGTGCCGATGTCCTTGATGGTCGTCGGCACGGCCAGCAACTTGCCTTCAGCGGTCACATCGAGAGAGGTGTAGGGAAAGCTCTGATTCATGTCGATATTGAAGTAGGTTGATTCGCCGACCCGAACCGAATCCGCTCCAAAATTCTGTTTGAACAGCGGCAAGTGCCCGGTCGCTTGCTGGGCGCCGGAAACGCTGACGTAGATTTCCCGTTGCCCGCTGCTGGTCATGACCTCGGCGTAGGCAATGTTTCTCGGATTGAAGGAGCGTTGGCGCTTGGGGGTCAACTGGTGCAGCTTCTGCATGGTCTGGTTGATCCTTAGTGCGCTGTTGGCCTTGCTGGCGTCGATCGTCGGCGACATGAACAGCGTATCGAAGATACTGGCGGTGCTCTGACGCAAGTCTTCCGGAGCGTCCTTGCTCCTGCTCCATGTCGTGGCGCCTTCGGGCAGTCGAGTGACGATCATTCGGGTTGAATGATCGAACATCAGTGCTTCTCCGGGACTGGTGTCGACCTTCAGGAATTTCATGTTGCCCGCAGGGTCAGGGGCCGTTCCGATCGGAATGGCGATTTCGTCCATGGTTTTCATCGCGAGCTCAAGGGCTTCTTTACTGTGCATGCGTGCGATGTTGTTGGCGCTCAATGACCCGGTGTACACCGTTAGCAGTTCCGCACCCAAGGTGCCTTCAGCCATGTCAGCCTTCAACAAGCGTTTCAATGTCAGCGGCTCGCTCAGGCTTTGCCCTTTGGGCACTGTCGCAAAGTAATACTTGTCGGTATTGATTCGGCTGAAGACATAAGTACTCGATTCATCTTTGGACGGCACCAGAATGGCCCCGATCCGGTGCGGGTCATCGGCGCCCTCGTAAACCCCCTTGACCTCGATACGGCCATAAATACCTTTGCGGAACATCAGGGTGGCCGGCATCTCGTGGCGAGGCACCAGCCACTTCTTGGTAAAGCCAAGTGTGGTGATGTCACCTTTGTACAGCGTCGGGATGTTGTCGATGATCTGATAAAGATTGCCCTCATGGGTTACAAACTGGCCGTCATGACCGGGTCGGCTAACCGCTTCGGACACCCGGTCGCCAAACCAGGGCGCGTAACCTTTGGTTTCGTCGAACGAGCCGACTTCCGGTGTCGGGGCGGGTGTCCCTGTCACAAAACTATTGAGGCATTCGCTGCCGTTGTTTGGCGCGCGGCGTGGCCGGCAGGGGACTGACGTTAATGCGCTGCTGTCATCGATCATCTCGACGCGGCGCAGTTCTTCGCCGTCCAGACGGTACGGGACGTCGTCGATGAAGACTGTCGTGCGCCCATCGATGTCGAACTGGTAGCGAACGTGTGCCTGTTCCGGGAGTTCAAAGAAAACCAGCTCGTCGGTTTTCTTCACGGTGTCGTAGCTTGAGCGACCGAGTGAAAGTTCATGGTTCCGTGGAGTGAGTCGAGGTCCATAGGGGCGGGTGGACAGCGGGTCAACCAGGTAGTGGTGGCCGTCGATCTTTCGAACCGGTACATCTTCGATGCCTTTGACAATACCCAGCTCGTCGGCATCCATCAGCGGTTTCCAGCGTCCCGGTTCGGTGGCCTGAGGCAGGCTGCTGACCAAGTCGTAGCTATCGGCCTTGCCGGCGAGTTTTTTTAGTTGGAACACTGCCCGTCTTTCCAGGAAGACGACTGCACGTCCGGCGCCTTTTACGCCCCTGCCAACGAGCCGCAGCAGATCCACTGAACCGTCCAGGGGGTTGAGGTTCTTCAGGCTCGAAGTCAACAGTTTGCCGGACAGCTTCACCATTCGCGGCAATTTCGAGCGAATCCCCAATCCGGCAGCACGGGTGGCCAGCCTGATGCTGCCTGCGGCGAACTTACCCAAGGGAACTGCAAAGGACACGATATCGAGCACCAGGCCGATTGCGCCGAGAACGCGATCACCGAACTTGTCCGATTGAAGGTCTTCGATGCTCCCCCAGAATGGCAGGAATCCCTTGACGCTGTGAAGCCAGTGTTTTTCCTCGAGATGGCGTTCGTATGGGGTAACTCCCCAAGCCTCGCGGCGCACCTCCTTTTCATCCAGGTAAAGCAGGTGTGTCGCAATGAAGGACGCGATTTGCTGCGTGCGAGGGGATGTCAGCGTGAGGTTGGAAGAAATGTCGTGATGTGCCGACGGAGTGCGAGAAGGGGGGAGGGCGTCGCCGAGTGGGTCGAGAATCGCGAGGCAGGTGGCTCCTGGTTTCGGCGGCGTGCCGGTTGCATGGGCATCTTGGTCGAATGGCAAGCGGTGTTTGCGTATGGTGGTGTATAGGGCATAGAGGCGGTCGACGGAATAAATACCACGGACGCCACCCACATGGCCGGTTGTCACATCGGTGCGCGGTCTTATGACGCCGGCACGGGGCAAGCACTCGTAGAAGCGCACGGCTTTTTCGTAAGTGACTTGCAACACAAACCCCATGCGTGCCCTGAGCGGCAGGGTGTGTGCCGCCGTTTCTTCATCGACATTGCGCCCGGTTTCATCCCTGAGGCTCAGTACCCTGACTTCACCATGTTCCAGCGCCTTGCGATCGGCCCACGGCAATGTGACCAGCAGGCCTTTGATCAGCACTTCGTAAGCTGCTTTTGATTTGGCGAGGTAGCTTTTGAATTGCTCGTCGAATAGAACGGCAATATCAGGCAGGGTTCGGTTGCGTGGAAGTAAAGTGACAGAGCGAGCATCGGAATCAACCGGGCCCGATTCAAACGTGCGGTCCGTGGACAGTCTGATCCAAACCCTCGCGGTCTTGCCGTCGTCAGTGATGTACCACTTGCCATCAGCGTTCAAGCCGCCTGAGGCGTACACGTCCCGCAAGGGCCAGATTTTCTGCGGCAGCTCGGGGGTATCCACGATGTTGCGCTCAACGCGCTTGCCCGACCGATAGAGGTGGCGCATCACGCGGATGCTCAGCGGGTCCGGGCTAACGCCGGTGGCGAATGCCAGTTTCAGCTGTTGTTCCGCCAGCTTCAGCCGTTTTGGAGCGGAGATATCGAGTTGGACAATTGCCTCGTTCAACTGCACCTGGTGGTCTTCCAGCGCTTGCAAGGCTTTCAGTCTGCTTTCCTGAACATCGCCAGTTTGCGCGCTCGGTTCCACTGCATCGATCGCTTGCGCGCAGGTCAGCGCCGCTGGAACACGCGTCAGGGCGATTAACTGGAGCAGGGCTTCACTGGCGTTCTGGCTTTTTTTTAACGGTAGATCGGTGATTTGCTGGAAGGTCAGTCGTTGCAGCAGGGTCGGGTCCAGTGCATGAGCGAGATGGGCGCCGTGAACGAAATTGACCCAGACGACAGAGCTGGCATAGGGCAGGTCGGGGGGAATGTCGCGCACCTGGAATTCGACTGGAAACCTGGCTTGACAGAGCCTGCCCAGCAGCGCTGTTTCCGTCGGCGTGGTCGTATAAAGCGAGTCCTCCAGGTGTTGCCGGAAGTGCTTGCGGATATCGGCGTAGCTTTTGCCGTAGTTGAGGCGTTGTTGCAATTGATAGCCGGCAATGCTGTGTGACGCATCGGTGAGCGTTTGGAAGTACCAGAGTCGCAACGCCTCCAGCAGCAGTTTTGCGCCGATATCCGGCACTGTTTTTTCATCGGAACCGCTGCCGTACCAATTGAGTGTTTCCAGCAGGCGTTGGGCCAGGTCACGTGCCTTTGGAGTGTCGAGCAAGCGCCCAAGGCAGGCGGTGGGTTGGGTGGCCAGTTGTTGTGGTGTCATCGGTGGTGTGACTTCCCTGGCCAGGATGTCGATGACGGAGCTGGCTTCATTTGTGACGAGTTCGCTGACGACATTGAGCAGCAAGATGTGCTGGTGCTGTTCTATCAGTTCACTGATTTGCAGTCCCTGTTCCAGATTCAATCGGTGAATGGCGCGTTTCTCCTCCACCTCTTCAATCAGTCGGGTCAGGGAGTCCGTGTTTTGTTCAGCAGGCAAGGCGAGGCCGTAATACTTCAAGACCTGCGGCAGGGGCAAGACCCTGTCGGTGCGTATGTATCCACCTATGCCCACAAGCGCTGCCTGGAAGGCTCGAATCCGACTGGCGGAGCTTGTGACATCCTTGATTGTGTAGGTAGCGACGGTGCCATCATTGCGGCTCGTCGAAAACACACACTGATCGGCGATACCGTTTACTTCCGTCAAAAGTCCTTTAAGGGGGCGAAGATGCACAGACAAAGCATTGTCACTGGTGTCTTCGAAGAGGGCGCGCAAAAGCGTTTTCGTGCGCTCGTACTCAAGTGTCAAGGGCGAGTCCGCAGAGGGGGACAGGTAGAATCCATGCAGGTCGGAGGCTCTCGTCCTGACGGCTTGTAACGCGCTCAGTATTGTCTCGTACTCGGCCTGTTGGCCGGCATGCCGTTGAGCCGGGGTGGGCGCAGCAGTTGCAGTTTGCATGGGAAAGCGACTCTTAAATGGATGAGAGTCGCCAGTCTCAAAGTTTTGTTCACTGCGGATGCGGTACATATGTAGTGCATGTTGTACCGTGTCTGGCTTGCCGGAAGCTGGATCGCCCCCTAGTCTAGCTGTAGCGATTACGTCCGGAAGACGATCAAGCAGTGCTAACGCAAGGGACCTCATGAATCAAACGCGGACACTCGGAACGCCACGGTTGTTGGGCATCGTATGGCCATTTATCGCCGTAGTGGTGTTTCAAGCCCTATTGGGTGGCGTTAGCCTATATGTGCTGTCGGCGGTTCGCGGCTATGTCGCCGGTGAAAGCTTGTGGTCCAAAGGCCAAAAAGACGCCATCTACTACCTCAATCTCTACGCGGACAGTCGTGACGAGTCGATTTTCCGCAAATACCAGGACGCGATGGCCGTGCCTCAGGGCGGTCACGAGTTGCGGGTCGCGCTGGATCATCAACCGCCGAATATCGAAGCGGCGCGCCTGGCGATTCTCAAGGGTGGCAACCACCCGGATGACGTTCCCAGTCTGATCTGGCTGTACCTCAATTTCCGCCATTTCAGCTACCTCGAGAAGGCTATCGACCTCTGGACGGTGGGTGATTCGTATCTGGTCAAGCTTGATGATGTTGCACAGGACATGCACCGGCACATTGCCGCTGGCCCGGCCTCAGAGGCCGACATCAAGAACTGGAAGGCGCAGGTATTTGCAATCAATGTTGAAGTGACTCCGGCAGCGAAAGCTTTCAGTGACGCATTGGGAGAGGGGTCTCGGGTCATTCTCCGGCTGTTACTGGTGACCAACCTCGCCACCGCCCTTGGCCTGATTGCGCTGGCCTTGATGCGCACCCACAAGTTGCTCAAACAACGTCATGCCTTCGCCGATGCCCTGCAACTCGAGAAAGACCGGGCGCAGATCACCCTGCAATCGATTGGCGACGCGGTGATTACCACGGATGTCGACGGCGCAATTGCCTACATGAACCCCGCGGCCGAGACGTTGACCCACTGGAAGGCCGAGCAGGCGACGGGTTTGCCGCTGGCGGCGCTGTTCAATCTGCTGGACGAGAATGCCCACACCGACGGATTCACGTTGATCGAGCGAATTCTGAGCGGCCAGCTCAGCGGTGGCAGTGAACATTCCAAATTGATTCAACGCCTCGATGGCAGCACGGTGTCGGTCACGCTGGTTGGCGCGCCGATCCGCAATGCCGGCAACGTCAGCGGCGCCGTACTGGTGCTGCACGACATGACCCAGGAGCGGCAATACATTGCCAATCTGTCCTGGCAGGCTACCCATGACGCATTGACCGGGCTCGCCAACCGTCGCGAGTTCGAGTATCGCCTGGAGCAGGCGCTACACACGCTGGCGCGGCAGACGGGGCGTCACGCCCTGATGTTTCTCGATCTGGATCAATTCAAGTTGGTCAACGATACCTGCGGCCATGCGGCGGGAGATGAATTACTGCGGCATATCTGCGCGCTGTTGCAATCGGGATTGCGCGAAGGCGATACCCTCGCTCGTCTGGGCGGCGACGAGTTCGGCATCCTGCTGGAGAATTGTGGGTTGGAGGCGGCGGAAATTATTGCCGAGAGCCTGCGCCAGACTGTACAGAATCTGCACTTTGTCTGGAAAGGTCGACCTTTCGTGACCACCGTCAGTATCGGGCTGGTGCATGTCGCGCAACATCCGGCCACACTTGAGGCTTCGTTGCGCGCTGCCGACATGGCCTGCTACATGGCCAAGGAAAAAGGTCGTAACCGGGTTCAGCTCTATCATCCGGATGATTCGGAACTGTCCCTGCGTTTCGGCGAAATGGCTTGGGTGCAACGCTTGCACATGGCCCTGGAAGAAGATCGCTTCTGCCTGTATGCCCAGGAAATCGCGCCGCTCGGCCGTACTGAAGCGGGCAGCGGACACATTGAGATTCTGCTGCGTCTGCATGACGAAGCCGGGCGCATGATCCTGCCGGACAGCTTTATTCCGGCGGCCGAGCGTTATGGCCTGATGAGCTTGATTGATCGCTGGGTCGTGCAAAACGTATTCAAGATCATTGCCCAATGTCGTGCCGAACAGCGTCAGGGGCCTTTGGCCATGTGTGCGATCAATCTGTCAGGCACTACCATCGGAGATGAGGCTTTTCTGGACTTCCTGCGTGAACAGTTCGTTACTTATTCAATACCGGCTGAAATGATTTGTTTTGAAATTACTGAAACCAGTGCCATTTCAAATTTGGGCAGCGCGATCAGATTCATTAATGAACTCAAAGGCTTAGGCTGCCATTTTTCGCTGGACGATTTTTGCGCCGGTATGTCCTCATTCGCTTACTTGAAACATTTGCCTGTAGACTTCCTGAAGATCGACGGGAGTTTCGTAAAGGATATGCTGGACGACCCGATTAACCGCGCCATGGTCGAGGTGATCAATCATATCGGTCATGTCATGGGTAAGCGTACGATTGCCGAGTTTGTCGAGACGCCTCAGATCGAGCAGGCATTGCTGGAGATCGGGGTGGATTACGCTCAAGGGTATCTCATTGAGCGCCCGCAACTGTTTACCTGCGATAGTTTGCAAAGTCGTCCCGCCAGGCCTCAGCCTTTGTTGTTCAGGGCGCCTGGCACGTTCCGTTGAAATCTCTTGCTGATCCCAACAATCACAATCAAAAGGAGCTCGACAGTGATCGACACATTCAACCGAACCGGACCACTCATGGAAGCTGCAAGTTATCCCGCCTGGGCTCAACGATTGGTCCAGGACTGCAGCGAGAGCAAGCGCCGGGTCGTCGAACACGAACTGTATCAGCGCATGCGTGACAACACGCTCAGTGCCAAGACTATGCGCCAGTACCTGATAGGTGGCTGGCCGGTGGTTGAACAGTTCGCGTTATACATGGCACAAAACCTGACCAAGACCCGTTTTGCCCGCCACCCAGGCGAGGACATGGCGCGTCGCTGGTTGATGCGCAACATTCGCGTCGAATTGAACCACGCCGATTACTGGGTGAACTGGAGCCGTGCTCACGGCGTCACTCTTGAAGATCTGCAGGCTCAACAGGTAGCCCCTGAACTTCACGCCTTGAGCCATTGGTGCTGGCACACCAGTTCCTCGGACTCGCTGATCGTGGCCATTGCGGCCACCAACTATGCCATTGAAGGCGCAACCGGGGAGTGGTCGGCGCTGGTCTGTTCCAATGGCGTCTATGCGGCGTCGTTTCCCGAGGAGGAGCGCAAGCGGGCGATGAAGTGGCTGAAGATGCATGCTCAGTACGACGATGCTCATCCATGGGAAGCGCTGGAAATCATCTGCACACTGGCAGGCATGAATCCGAGCAAATCCCTGCAGACGGAATTGCGCCAGGCTGTGTGCAAGAGCTACGACTACATGTTTCTGTTCCTGGAACGCTGCATGCAGCTGGAGCACGCGGAAAGAACGCCGGTAGCCCGTGAGCGATTGGCGCTGGCCGAGAGCTGATCCGAGTAACATGCAATAAGACTGTGGGAGCGAGCCTGCTCGCGAAAGCGGTTTATCAATCAACATTGATGTTGACTGGCACTCCACTATCGCGAGCAGGCTCGCTCCCACATTGATTATGTAGCGTTGCTGAAATCTCAGCCCGCCATCGTCAAACGGTTACGCCCTTCGCGCTTGGCCACATAAAGCGCATTGTCGGCCCTGCGCAACAGGCTCTCCACAGACTCGCCTGGCAACAGGGTCGAGCAACCGATGCTGACAGTCAGCCCGACCAGACGGCCATCAGCCAGGAAGTCCTCGGTTTGCGCCGCCAACCGCAGTCGTTCGCCAACCATGGCCGCTGCTTCCCGGGCGGTGTTCGACAGCAGGATCAGGAACTCTTCCCCGCCATAGCGAAACACCATGTCTACGTTACGCAACTGGCCCTTGATCGACGCGGAAACGGCCTTGAGCACGTCATCGCCGGCACTGTGCCCGTGGGTGTCGTTGATCTGCTTGAAGTGATCGATGTCCAGCATCAATAGCGACAGCGGTTGCAGATGGCGCCGTGACAGTTCGATTTCCCGCTGCAGCGTCTGGTCCATGGCGATACGGTTGCCGGTGTCGGTCAGTGGATCGCGCAATGCGCTCCGGGTGGCGGCACGGTAAAGCAAGGCGTTGCGCATCGGATAAAGCAGCGAGGCCAGCAGCGATTCGAGGTTGCCCTGTTCTGGCTCGGTGAAGCGCTGATTGCGGCGAAACACCAGTTCACCCAGGTGTTCGCCTTCATGACTGAGGTTGTAACTGATGGAGTGATGACCGCGTTGGCCGAACTCCAGGCGCAAGTCGCTGCTATTGTGCTGGTAGCTCAAGGAATCGAGTGGAACGAGTCGCTGAATTTCGCGGAAAAACAGTCCGAGAATGCGTTGTGGCTCAAGACTGGTTTGCAGTTGCAGGCTCAGTTGCTGGCGCAGTTGCGCCAGACTGGGAGGTCTTTCCAGGGTGGTTTGCTGCTGACCAAAACCCAGGCGTTGCAATTTGGCGCTATCGAAGTCAATTGCGTTGGACTGGGAAGGTGATTTCATATGGTGTGCGCCCCTGAGCAGTAAGGCTGTCTTACAAGCTGGGTGAGAGCGGCTTTGGGCTGCGCGTCATACTGGTCCGTCAGTCCCGTAGGACATCTCTTACAAGTCTAATCTGCTTTATCGCGGTTTTGTAACCCGTCGAGTTAAGCCCCGCTTGCCTGCTTTCTCACTGCCTGTTTGAACAAAGGTAGAGCGAAAGTCATGCCAGAGCGTTCAATTAAATAAAAATATTTCGAAATCAGCATGTTAGCGGTAGCTGAAATGGTGGAGGGCACTTGTGCGGCATTTGTTTGACTGAAAAACCACTGAACCTTGAGTGCCGCGACGGGAAGTCGGCGCGGCACAAAAGCGACGCACGGTATTACTGGGCGTTGAATGCCTGGCCGTTGATACCTGTGCTGTCCGGCCCCATCAGGTACAGATAGACCGGCATGATCTCTTCCGGCGTCGGGTTGTTCAGCGGATTTTCCCCGGGATACGCCTGGGCGCGCATGCTGGTACGCGTAGCACCCGGGTTGATGCTGTTGGAGCGTACGGGGGCCACGGTGTCGACTTCATCGGCCAGGGTTTGCATCAGGCCTTCGGTGGCGAACTTCGAGACACCGTAAGCGCCCCAGTACGCACGGCCCTTGCGGCCGACGCTGCTGGAGGTGAATACCACCGAGGCGTCCCGGGACAGCTTGAGCAGTGGCAACAGTGTGCTGGTCAGCATGAACATGGCGTTGACGTTGACTTGCATGACCCGCATGAAGTTTTCGCCGGACAGTTGTTCGATCGGCGTGCGTGGGCCGATGATTGACGCGTTGTGCAGCAGGCCATCGAGGTGGCCGAATTCGCTTTCGATCATCGCCGCCAGCTCATCGTATTGATGGGGCAGGGCGGTTTCCAGATTGAACGGGATCACCGCGGGTTGCGGATGGCCGGCCGCTTCGATTTCGTCGTAGACCTGAGTCAGATTGGCTTCGGTCTTGCCCAGTAACAGTACGGTAGCGCCATGGGCTGCATAGGCTTTCGCGGCGGCGGCGCCTATGCCGCGACCGGCGCCGGTGACCAGGATGACCCGGTCCTTGAGCAAATCAGGGCGAGCGGAATAATCGAACATAAAAACCTCACAGCAAATTCAACAAGAAGCGGAGACCGAACCTGTGGCGAGGGAGCAAGCTTCCTCACCACCAAGGCATCTTTGGTCAGCAGCTACAAAGGGCGCTATCGAGCACCTTGCGCAATTCCAGCGGATGATCGACCACCACGTCTGCGCCCCAGTGCCGCGGGTTATCGTCCGGGTGGATGTAGCCGAAAGTCACCGCTGCCGTCCTGGTACCCGCATCGCGACCCGATTCGATATCGCGCAAATCATCGCCGACGAACAAGACGCTGGCCGGGTGAAGGTCGAGCATCTTGCAGGCGAGGATCAGTGGCTCGGGGTCCGGTTTGCTGTTCTTCACGTGGTCCGGACAGATCAGCAGGGCCGAACGCTCGGCCAGCCCGAGCTGCTGCATGATCGGTTCGGCGAAACGCAGTGGCTTGTTGGTGACCACGCCCCAGATCAGGTTGGCGCTCTCGATGTCGGCCAGCAGTTCGCCCATGCCGTCGAATAGCTTGCTGTGCACGGCACAACCCACGAGGTAGCGCTCAAGGAATTCCAGGCGCAGCTCTTCGAAGCCTGGGGACTCAGGGTCCATGGAGAAGGTCACGGCGACCATCGCCTTGGCGCCACCGGAAATCTCATCGCGAATATGTTTGTCGTTGATCGGCGGCAAGCCGCGATCGGCACGCATCGCCTGACAGATCGCAATGAAGTCCGGCGCGGTGTCGAGCAGGGTGCCGTCCATGTCGAATAGAACTGCTCTGATACGCATCGGCTTACTCCTCGCGCAGGGTCTGGATCATGTAGTTGACGTCAACGTCGGCTGCCAGTTTGTAGTGCTTGGTCAGCGGGTTGTAGGTCAGGCCGATGATGTCCTTGACCGTCAGGCCAGCCATGCGGCTCCAGGCGCCAAGCTCGGAAGGGCGGATGAATTTCTTGAAGTCGTGGGTGCCGCGCGGCAGCAGCTTCATGATGTATTCGGCGCCGACAATGGCGAACAGGTAGGCCTTCGGGTTGCGGTTGATGGTGGAGAAGAACACCTGGCCGCCGGGTTTGACCATGCGGAAGCAGGCGCGGATGACCGAGGAGGGGTCCGGCACGTGTTCGAGCATCTCCAGGCAGGTGACTACGTCGAATTGCTCCGGCATTTCCTCGGCCAGGGCTTCGGCGGTGATCTGCCGGTATTCGACGTTCACGCCGGACTCCAGTTGATGCAACTGCGCGACCGCCAGCGGCGCTTCGCCCATGTCGATGCCCATCACCGTAGCGCCGCGCTGGGCCATGGCTTCGCTGAGAATGCCACCGCCGCAGCCGACATCGAGGACTTTCTTGCCGGCCAGGTTGACGCGTTCGTCAATCCAGTTGACTCGCAGCGGGTTGATGTCGTGCAGGGGTTTGAATTCGCTTTCACGATCCCACCAGCGGTGCGCCAGGGCTTCGAATTTGGCGATTTCGGTGTAGTCGACGTTGCTCATGGTTTAAGTCCTCTAAAACTTGAAAAATCCTGTTGCCCCGGTTTTCGTTCCGGGGGGCTTACGATTCATTGCGACCGCTGATGCGCTGGCCCCAGGCCTTGGCGGTAGCGATCAACTGTTGTTCATCCAGGCGGGTCAGGCGCCGGTCGTCCAGCAGTTGCTGGCCGGCGACCCAAAGGTGTTTCACGTTGTCCCGGCCGGTTGCATAGATAAGCTGCGAAACAGGGTCATAGACTGGTTGTTGGGCCAGCCCGGAGAGGTCGAATGCCACCATGTCCGCGGCTTTGCCGAGTTCCAGTGAGCCGACCTCGGCTTCGATCCCCAGGGCGCGTGCACCATTGAGTGTGGCCATGCGCAGGGCGCGATGGGCATCCAGCGCGGTGGCCGAGCCGGCGACCGCCTTGGCCAGCAGGGCGGCGGTGCGGGTTTCACCGAGCAGGTCCAGATCGTTATTGCTGGCCGAGCCGTCGGTGCCGACCGCGACATTCACGCCAGCCTGCCACAGGCGTTCCACCGGGCAGAAACCGCTGGCCAGCTTCAGGTTCGACTCCGGGCAATGAATCACGCTGGTGTTGCTTTCTACCAGCAGGGCCAGGTCTTCCTCGCTGATCTGGGTCATGTGAACGGCCTGGAAGCGCGGCCCGAGCAGGCCCAGTCGCGCGAGGCGAGCCAGCGGACGTTCTCCGCGCTGCTCGATCGACTGCTGCACCTCGAACGCGGTTTCATGCACGTGCATGTGGATCGAAGCGTCGAGTTCTTCGGCGATCACGCGGATTTTTTCCAGGTTTTCGTCGCCCACGGTATAGGGGGCATGGGGGCCGAAGGTGACTTTGATGCGGTCATGGTGCTTGAGGTCGCCGAACAACTCGATGCCCTGACGAATGGCTTCGTCCGCCGTGCTGGCGCCGGGAATGGGGAAATCGAGAATCGGGATCGCGATCTGTGCGCGAATGCCGCTCTTATGCACGCGCTCGGTGGCAACCTTCGGGAAGAAATACATGTCAGAGAAGCAGGTGATGCCACCTTTGATCTGCTCGGCGATGGCCAGGTCCGTGCCGTCGCGGACAAACTCCTCGTCGACCCATTTGGCTTCGGCTGGCCAGATGTGGTTTTCCAGCCAGGTCATGAGCGGCAGGTCATCGGCCAGGCCGCGGAACAGGGTCATCGCCGCATGTCCGTGAGCATTGATCAGGCCGGGACTGAGCAAGATGTCCGGCAGTTCTCGCACTTCGCTTGCATTAAGCTTCAGGGCGGCGGAACGTGGGCCGATGAAGACAATGCGTCCGTCGCGGATGCCCAGGGCATGGTCCTTGAGGACAACGCCAGCGGGTTCGACGGGTACCAGCCAGGTCGGCAGTAATAACAGGTCGAGCGCAGCGGCAGTGTTCGGCATCGAGGGTCGGTTCCAGTGCTTTTGTAAAGGATGGCGAAGTATACCCGAGCGTCTTCGCGGGGGGATCGCTATAATCGGCGGCTTTTGTTCATGAGTGCGGGGTGAGGGATGCGCGATCGACTGTTGGCTGCGGAGAAAGTGAAGGCCATCGATTGGCGTGATGGCGCCCTGTATCTGCTGGATCAGCGTATTTTGCCGTTCGAGGAGACCTGGATCGCCTACACCAGCGCGGCTGGCGTGGCCGAGGCCATTCGCTCGATGGTGGTGCGCGGTGCGCCGGCGATCGGTATCAGTGCCGCTTATGGTGTTGTGCTGGCGGCTCGCGCGCGGTTTGCCGAGGGCGGGGACTGGCAGGCGGCGCTGGCGGAGGATTTTGCTCTGCTCGCCGATTCCCGGCCGACCGCTGTCAATCTGTTCTGGGCGCTGGGTCGCATGCAGGAACGGCTCGATCGGCTGAAGAATCACGCCGATCCGCTCTCTGTCCTGGAGGCCGAGGCCATCGCAATCCACGAAAGTGATCGCGAAGCCAACCTCACCATGGCGCAACTGGGTGTGGACCTGATCCGCAAGCATCAGGGCAACGCTCAGGCCATCCTGACCCATTGCAATACCGGCGCGCTGGCCACCGGCGGCTTCGGTACCGCGTTGGGTGTGATTCGCGGGGCGTTCATCGAAGGCATGGTCGAGCGCGTTTACGCCGATGAAACGCGCCCATGGTTGCAGGGTTCGCGATTAACGGCGTGGGAGTTGGCCAACGAAGGCATCCCCGTCACTCTCAATGCCGATTCCGCTGCTGCGCACATCATGAAAACCAAGGGTATTACCTGGGTGATCGTCGGCGCGGACCGGATCACCGCCAATGGCGACGTGGCGAACAAGATCGGCACTTATCAGCTGGCGGTCAACGCCATGCACCACGGTGTACGATTTATGGTGGTGGCGCCGAGTTCGACCATCGACATGAGCCTGGCCAGTGGCGACGACATTCCGATTGAAGAGCGTGATGGTCGCGAGTTGCTGGAAGTCGGTGGCAAACGGGTCGGGGCGGATGTCGATGCATTCAATCCGGTGTTCGATGTCACACCGGCTGACTTGATCGACGCCATCGTCACCGAAAAAGGCATCGTCGAGCGCCCGGATACGGCGAAAATGACGCAGTTGATGTGTCGTAAGCGCCTGCATTGATGTTCTCTGGTGCCTGGTAAATCGCCATCGCTGGCAAGCCAGCTCCGACAGGGTTCTGAAGTGTTCACAAAACCTGTGGGAGCTGGCTTGCCAGCGATGAGGCCCTATATACCAATGAATCAGCCAGATCCCGCCCCAAATTCCTCATTCAAAGCGGCTCTAAGCTTCTCTGATCTCCTTCAAGCCTGTCACCGGTCAACTAACTATGCTCCATGCGCATCTGGGGGATAGGTGCGTGGCGGCTCTTGTGATAACATCCGGCGGTTTCCAGGGCTGCCCCAAGGGGCGACCTTTACTGCGCAGATCCATGGCATAACTCGTTGATTTGTCGTAAGTCGGTGCATGGCAATGAGCCTGCAGCGGCGAGCTTCGTTCGTCCCATATGGATGTGACGAAGTTTCACCAGAAAAAGGAATCAGGCTTCTCATGGGCGAACTGGCCAAAGAAATCCTCCCGGTCAATATCGAAGACGAGCTGAAGCAGTCCTACCTCGACTACGCGATGAGCGTAATTGTCGGGCGGGCACTGCCGGATGCGCGCGATGGCTTGAAGCCCGTGCACCGGCGCGTGCTGTTCGCGATGAGCGAGCTGGGCAACGACTTCAACAAGCCGTACAAGAAATCTGCCCGTGTTGTCGGTGACGTGATCGGTAAGTATCACCCGCACGGTGATACCGCGGTGTACGACACCATCGTTCGGATGGCGCAGCCATTCTCCTTGCGCTACCTGCTGGTAGACGGCCAGGGCAACTTCGGTTCGGTGGACGGCGACAACGCCGCGGCCATGCGATACACCGAAGTGCGCATGACCAAGCTGGCGCACGAGCTGCTGGCCGACCTGCATAAAGAAACCGTGGACTGGGTGCCGAACTACGACGGCACCGAAATGATCCCGGCGGTCATGCCGACCCGTATTCCCAACCTGCTGGTCAACGGCTCCAGCGGTATTGCCGTGGGCATGGCGACCAACATTCCGCCGCACAACCTCGGTGAAGTCATCGACGGTTGCCTGGCCCTCATCGACAATCCTGAGCTGACCGTCGATGAGTTGATGCAATACATTCCCGGTCCGGACTTCCCGACGGCAGCGATCATCAACGGTCGCGCCGGCATCATCGAAGCCTACCGCACCGGTCGCGGCCGCATTTACATGCGCGCCCGCTCGATGATCGAAGACATCGACAAGGTCGGTGGCCGTCAGCAGATCGTCATCACCGAACTCCCATACCAGCTGAACAAGGCCCGTCTGATCGAGAAGATCGCCGAGCTGGTGAAAGAGAAGAAGCTCGAAGGCATCACCGAGCTGCGCGACGAGTCCGACAAGGATGGTATGCGCGTCGTGATCGAGTTGCGTCGCGGCGAAGTGCCGGAGGTGATTCTCAATAACCTCTACGCCCAGACCCAGCTGCAAGCGGTGTTCGGCATCAACATCGTTGCGCTGATCGACGGTCGCCCACGGATCCTGAACCTCAAGGACCTGCTGGAAGCCTTCGTCCGTCACCGTCGCGAAGTGGTTACCCGCCGCACCGTGTTCGAACTGCGCAAGGCGCGCGAGCGTGGTCACATCCTTGAAGGTCAAGCGGTTGCCCTGTCGAACATCGACCCGGTCATCGCCCTGATCAAGGCCTCGCCAACCCCGTCGGAAGCCAAGGAAGCGCTGGTCAGCACCCCTTGGGAATCCTCTGCCGTGGTCGCGATGGTCGAGCGTGCCGGCGCCGATTCGTGCCGTCCGGAAAACCTCGATCCGCAATACGGTCTGCGCGATGGCAAGTACTTCCTGTCGCCAGAACAGGCGCAAGCCATTCTGGAACTGCGTCTGCACCGTCTGACCGGTCTGGAACACGAAAAGCTGCTGGCCGAGTATCAAGAGATCCTCAACCAGATCGGCGAGCTGATCCGCATCCTCAACAGCGCCACGCGCTTGATGGAAGTGATCCGCGAAGAACTGGAAGTGATCCGCGCCGAATACGGCGATGTGCGTCGCACCGAGATTCTGGATGCCCGTCTCGACCTGACCCTGGGTGACATGATCCCGGAAGAAGAGCGCGTCGTGACCATTTCCCACGGTGGCTATGCCAAGACCCAGCCGCTGGCTGCGTACCAGGCCCAGCGTCGTGGCGGTAAAGGCAAGTCGGCGACTGGCGTCAAGGATGAGGACTACATCGCTCACCTGCTGGTTGCCAACAGTCACACCACGCTGCTGCTGTTCTCCAGCAAGGGCAAGGTGTACTGGCTCAAGACCTACGAAATCCCCGAGGCGTCCCGTGCTGCCCGTGGTCGTCCGCTGGTCAACCTGCTGCCGCTGGATGACGGTGAATACATCACCACCATGCTGCCGGTCGAGGAGTACACCGAAGGTCACTACATCTTCATGGCTACCGCAAACGGCACCGTGAAGAAGACCCCGCTGGAATCCTTCAGCCGTCAACGCAGCGTCGGCTTGATCGCCCTGGAGCTGGATGAGGGCGACG
This sequence comes from Pseudomonas sp. MT92, assembly GCF_058792515.1. Classification (NCBI taxonomy): domain Bacteria; kingdom Pseudomonadati; phylum Pseudomonadota; class Gammaproteobacteria; order Pseudomonadales; family Pseudomonadaceae; genus Pseudomonas; species Pseudomonas sp. MT92. The sequence continues at coordinate 158,953 of NZ_JBXAFA010000007.1, read as the reverse complement.
TGCTGATTTCCGCAGCGATTACCGATGGCGAACGTGAAGTCATGCTGTTCTCCGATGGCGGCAAGGTGACTCGCTTCAAGGAATCCGACGTTCGCGCCATGGGCCGTACCGCCCGCGGCGTGCGCGGCATGCGCCTGCCGGAAGGCCAGAAGCTGATTTCCATGCTGATCCCGGAAGAAGGCAGCCAGATCCTCACCGCTTCCGAGCGTGGTTTCGGCAAGCGTACGGCGATCACCGAGTTCCCTGAGTACAAGCGTGGCGGCCAGGGCGTTATCGCCATGGTCAGCAACGAGCGTAACGGCCGTCTGGTCGGTGCGGTTCAGGTGCTCGATGGCGAGGAGATCATGCTGATTTCCGACCAGGGCACCCTGGTACGTACCCGTGTCGACGAAGTCTCCAGCCTGGGTCGTAACACCCAGGGCGTAACCCTGATCAAACTGGCCAAGGATGAAACCCTGGTTGGTCTGGAGCGGGTTCAGGAACCGTCGGAGGTCGAGGGTGAAGAGCTGGAAGGTGAAGAGGGTGCGGAGTTCGACGGTGAGGTCGTGATCGACGACGTTGTCGAAGACCAGCAACTCGACGCCGCCGCTGACGAAGAACCTCAAGAGTAAGCGGGTAAGCAGGGGGCGGATGAAAATTCGCCCCCTTGTTGTTTGTCCGTAATGAAATATCGACACCTCTGGAGATCCCTTGTGGGAGCGAGCCTGCTCGCAATGCAGGCGCCACGGTACGTCTGAAGTATCGCGGTGATGCAATCGCGAACAGGCTCGCTCCCACACATCTGTTTCAGCAGGGACCCGGTGTTGGCTGACAATGTGATTTATTGCGTGATACCACCAAATCAGAGCGAGATTGGATGTGAGCAAGAGAGCCTATAACTTCTGTGCCGGTCCTGCGGCGCTTCCCGAAGCTGTCCTGCAGCGCGCCCAGGGTGAACTTCTCGATTGGCACGGCAAGGGCCTGTCGGTCATGGAGATGAGTCATCGCAGTGATGAGTTCGTGTCCATTGCCACCAAAGCCGAGCAGGATCTGCGTGATCTGCTGGATATCCCCTCGAACTATAAAGTGCTGTTTCTGCAAGGTGGCGCCAGCCAGCAATTTGCTCAGATTCCTCTGAACCTGTTGCCGGAAAGCGGCTCTGCCGACTATATCGATACCGGTATCTGGTCGCAGAAAGCCATCGAAGAAGCTTCGCGCTACGGCCACGTCAATGTTGCCGCTACCGCCAAGCCTTACGACTATTTCGCCATTCCCGGGCAGAACGAGTGGAAGCTGTCGAAAGACGCGGCCTACGTTCACTACGCGCCGAACGAAACCATTGGCGGTCTGGAGTTCCAGTGGGTTCCGGAAACCGGTGATGTTCCGCTGGTGGCCGACATGTCCTCGGACATTCTTTCCCGTCCGATCGACGTCTCGCGCTTCGGCATGATCTACGCCGGTGCCCAGAAAAACATCGGCCCGAGCGGCATCGTGGTGAACATCGTTCGCGAAGACCTGCTGGGTCGCGCCCGTTCCCTGTGCCCGACCATGCTCGACTACAAGGTCGCGGCTGATAACGGTTCGATGTACAACACCCCGCCAACCCTGGCCTGGTACCTGTCCGGCCTGGTGTTCGAGTGGCTGAAAGAGCAGGGCGGTGTCGAAGCCATCGGCAAGCTCAACGAAGTGAAGCAGCGCACGCTGTACGAGTTCATCGATGCCAGCGGCCTGTACAGCAACCCGATCAACAAGTCGGACCGTTCCTGGATGAACGTGCCGTTCCGCCTGGCGGACGACCGTCTCGACAAGCCGTTCCTGGCTGGCGCCGACGAGCGTGGTCTGTTGAACCTCAAGGGGCACCGCTCCGTGGGCGGCATGCGCGCCTCCATCTATAACGCCGTCGACATCAACGCGATCAATGCGCTGGTTTCGTACATGGCAGAGTTCGAGAAGGAACACGGCTAATGTCTGAGCAAGAACTCAAGGCACTGCGCCTGCGCATTGATGCCCTGGACGAAAAGGTCCTGGAGTTGATCAGTGAGCGTGCGCGCTGCGCCCAGGAAGTCGCGCGAGTAAAGATGGCCTCGCTGGCCGAAGGCGAAGTGCCGGTGTTCTATCGTCCTGAGCGCGAAGCTCAGGTGCTCAAGCGTGTCATGGAGCGTAACCAGGGGCCGCTGGGTAACGAAGAGATGGCGCGGTTGTTCCGCGAAATCATGTCTTCGTGCCTGGCCCTCGAGCAGCCGCTGAAAGTGGCCTATCTCGGCCCTGAAGGTACCTTCACCCAGGCGGCCGCCATGAAGCACTTCGGCCATGCCGTGATCAGCAAGCCGATGGCGGCGATCGATGAAGTGTTCCGGGAAGTGGCGGCCGGTGCGGTGAACTTTGGCGTGGTCCCGGTGGAGAACTCCACCGAAGGCGCGGTCAACCACACGCTGGACAGCTTCCTTGAACACGACATGGTGATCTGCGGCGAAGTCGAGCTGCGCATCCACCATCACCTGTTGGTCGGTGAGAACACCAAGACCGACAGCATCAGTCGCATCTACTCCCACGCTCAGTCCCTGGCCCAGTGCCGCAAGTGGCTGGACGCCCATTACCCGAATGTCGAACGCGTGGCGGTGTCCAGCAACGCCGAGGCGGCCAAGCGGGTCAAGGGCGAGTGGAACTCGGCGGCGATTGCCGGTGACATGGCGGCCGGCCTGTATGGGCTGACCCGACTGGCCGAGAAAATCGAAGACCGTCCGGATAACTCCACGCGGTTCCTCATGATCGGCAACCAGGAAGTGCCGCCGACTGGCGACGACAAGACCTCGATCATCGTCTCCATGAGCAACAAGCCTGGCGCACTTCACGAGTTGCTGGTGCCATTCCACGACAATGGCATCGACCTGACGCGAATCGAGACCCGTCCGTCGCGCAGTGGCAAATGGACCTATGTGTTCTTCATCGACTTCGTCGGCCACCACCGTGATCCGCTGATCAAAGGTGTGCTGGAAAAGATCAGTCAGGAAGCAGTGGCACTCAAAGTGCTGGGTTCCTACCCGAAAGCAGTTCTCTAAGGGCGGTAGCAAATGAGTGGTGATTTCCTAGCTCTGGCGCAGCCGGGCGTGCAACAACTTTCGCCTTACGTTCCGGGCAAGCCCGTGGACGAACTGGCGCGCGAGCTGGACCTCGATCCGGCCAGTATCGTCAAACTGGCAAGCAACGAAAACCCGCTGGGCGCCAGCCCCAAGGCGCTGGCAGCCATCCGCGATGCGCTCGCGGAGCTGACCCGCTACCCGGACGGCAACGGTTTCGCGCTCAAGACCCTGCTGGCCGAGCAGTGCCGCGTCGAGCTGAGTCAAGTGACCCTGGGCAACGGCTCCAATGACATTCTGGAGCTGGTCGCGCGCGCTTACCTGGCGCCGGGCCTGAATGCGGTGTTCAGCGAGCACGCGTTTGCGGTCTATCCGATCGTGACCCAGGCTGTCGGCGCCCAGGCCAAAGTGATTCCGGCCAAAGACTGGGGGCATGATCTGCCGGCCATGTTGGCAGCGATCGACGCCAACACCCGCGTGGTGTTCATCGCCAACCCGAACAACCCGACCGGAACCTGGTTCGACACCGAAGCGCTGGACGAATTCCTGCAGGACGTGCCGGAACACGTGCTGGTCGTGCTGGACGAGGCCTACATCGAGTACGCCGAAGGCAGCGATCTGCCGGACGGCCTGGATTTCCTGGCGGCTTACCCGAACCTGCTGGTTTCGCGGACTTTTTCCAAGGCCTATGGCCTGGCGGCGCTGCGCGTAGGTTATGGCTTGTCCACCGCGGTGGTCGCCGATGTGCTGAACCGTGTGCGCCAGCCGTTCAACGTCAACAGCCTGGCTCTGGCTGCCGCTTGCGCCGCCCTGCAAGACACCGAATACCTGGCCGAAAGTCGTCGACTCAATGAGACCGGCATGCAGCAGCTGGAAGTGGGCTTCCGCGATCTGGGGCTGAGCTGGATTCCCTCCAAGGGCAATTTCATTTGTGTTGATCTCGGTCGAGTGGCGGCCCCGGTTTTCCAGGGGTTGCTGCGTGAAGGTGTGATCGTGCGTCCGGTGGCTAACTACGGCATGCCGAATCACTTGCGCGTCACCATCGGTCTGCCGGCTGAAAACAGCCGCTTCCTCGAGGCGCTGGCCAAGGTTCTGGCTCGTGGTTGATGTCACTGCACGGCCATCTGCTGAACCTGTGATCGGGCGCCTGGTGGTGGTCGGCCTGGGGTTGATCGGCGGTTCGTTTGCCAAGGGCTTGCGTGAAAGCGGCCTGTGCCGAGAAGTGGTCGGCGTCGATCTCGACCCACAATCGCGCAAGCTGGCGGTTGAGTTGGGTGTGGTGGATCGTTGCGAAGATGACCTGGCACTGGCCTGCCAGGGCGCGGACGTTATTCAGTTGGCGGTGCCGATCCTCGCCATGGAAAAACTGCTCGCCCGACTGGCTGAGATGAAGCTGGGGTCGGCGATCCTGACCGACGTCGGCAGCGCCAAGGGCAATGTGGTGCGAGCCGCGACCGAAGCATTTGGCGGTATGCCGCCGCGTTTCGTTCCGGGGCATCCGATAGCCGGTTCCGAGCAGAGCGGGGTGGAAGCCTCCAATGCCGAGCTGTTTCGACGCCACAAGGTGATTCTGACGCCGCTGGATCAGACCGATCCGGCAGCGTTGGCGGTGGTCGACCGTTTGTGGCGGGAATTGGGTGCCGATGTCGAGCACATGCAGGTCGAGCGCCACGACGAAGTGTTGGCGGCGACCAGTCATCTGCCGCATTTGCTGGCATTCGGTTTGGTCGACTCGTTAGCCAAGCGCAATGAAAATCTTGAGATCTTCCGCTACGCTGCGGGCGGTTTCCGCGATTTCACAAGAATCGCCGGGAGCGACCCGGTCATGTGGCACGACATCTTCCTCGCCAACCGGGAAGCTGTCCTGCGCACACTCGATACATTTCGCAGCGACCTCGACGCCTTGCGCGACGCGGTCGATGCAGGGGATGGGCACCAATTGTTGGGCGTATTCACTCGCGCCCGGGTTGCCCGCGAGCATTTCAGTAAAATCCTGGCCCGTCGGGCCTATGTGGACGCTATGAATTCCAACGATCTGATTTTCCTGGCTCAACCTGGTGGCCGCCTGTCCGGTCGGATTCGCGTACCAGGTGACAAATCGATTTCCCACCGTTCGATCATGCTGGGCTCCCTGGCCGAAGGCGTGACCGAAGTGGAAGGTTTCCTCGAGGGCGAAGACGCCCTGGCGACCCTTCAGGCTTTCCGTGACATGGGTGTCGTGATCGAGGGGCCGCACCACGGCCGCGTGACCATTCACGGCGTCGGCCTGCATGGTCTGAAGCCGGCGCCTGGTCCGATCTATCTGGGTAACTCCGGTACTTCGATGCGCCTGCTATCCGGCCTGCTGGCCGCGCAAGATTTCGACAGCACCCTGACCGGCGACGCCTCGCTGTCCAAGCGTCCGATGAATCGCGTGGCCAATCCGCTGCGTGAAATGGGCGCCGTGATCGAGACCGCCGCTGAAGGTCGCCCACCGATGATCATTCGTGGTGGTCACAAACTTAAAGGCCTGACTTACACCATGCCGATGGCCAGTGCTCAGGTGAAGTCCTGTCTGCTGCTGGCGGGTCTGTACGCAGAAGGCAAGACCACCGTTACCGAGCCTGCTCCGACCCGTGACCACACCGAGCGCATGCTGCGTGGTTTCGGCTATCCGGTGACCGTAAATGGCGCGACTGCATCGGTCGAATCCGGCAACAAGCTGACCGCCACCCACATCGAAGTACCCGGTGATATCTCGTCGTCGGCGTTTTTCCTGGTGGCGGCTTCGATCGCCGAAGGTTCCGAGCTGGTGCTCGAGCATGTCGGCATCAATCCGACCCGTACCGGCGTGATCGACATCCTGCGTTTGATGGGCGCCGACATCACCCTGGAAAACCAGCGTGAAGTGGGCGGCGAGCCAGTAGCTGACCTGCGCGTACGTGCAGCTAAACTCAAAGGTATCGAGATTCCGGAAGCGCTGGTTCCATTGGCCATCGACGAATTTCCGGTGCTCTTCGTGGCGGCCGCCTGCGCTGAAGGGCGCACCGTGCTGCGCGGCGCCGAAGAGCTACGGGTGAAGGAGTCGGACCGTATTCAGGTCATGGCCGATGGCTTGCTGGCGCTGGGTGTCAAATGCGAACCGACCCCGGACGGCATCATCATCGATGGCGGCCAGATCGGCGGCGGCGAAGTGCACGGTCACGGCGATCACCGGATTGCCATGGCCTTCAGTGTTGCCTCGCTGCGTGCCAGTGCGCCCATCCGCATCCATGATTGCGCCAACGTCGCGACGTCGTTCCCCAACTTCCTCGCGCTGTGTGCACAGGTCGGCATCCGCGTTGCCCAAGAGGCCCAGTCGTGAACAGCATTGCACCGGTCATCACCATTGATGGGCCTAGCGGCTCCGGAAAAGGCACCGTCGCTGGGATACTGGCCAAACGCCTTGGCTGGAATCTGCTGGATTCCGGTGCGTTGTACCGTTTGCTGGCCTTCGCTGCGCATAACCACGGCGTCGACCTGACTAATGAAGAATTGCTGAAAAAACTCGCCGCTCATCTGGATGTGCAATTCATTGCGGCGACCGACGGTCAGTTGCAGCGCATCATTCTGGAAGGTGACGAAGTCAGCGATGTGATCCGTACGGAGAGCGTCGGTTCCGGTGCCTCCCAGGTGGCTGCATTGCCCGCGGTTCGCGAAGCATTGTTGCAGCGCCAGCGCGCATTCCTGGAAGCGCCGGGTCTGGTGGCCGACGGTCGAGACATGGGTACGGTGGTATTTCCGGATGCACCGCTGAAGATTTTCCTGACCGCCAGTGCCGAGGAGCGTGCGCGCCGTCGATACTTGCAGTTGAAGGGCAAAGTCGATGGTGTTAGTCTGTCGAGTCTGCTAGATGAGATACGTGCACGCGATGAGCGTGACACCCAGCGAGCGGTAGCCCCGCTCAAGCCGGCGGCTGACGCCATTCAGCTGGATTCCACGGAATTGTCCATCGATCAGGTGCTGGAACGCATCATGAGCGAAATCGCCATTCGCGATATCGCCGGGTGACCAAGAAGGCCGCGGGGGACCAGTCATAGTCCTGCGGCGCTTCTTTTAAATGAAACTAACCCACATCGTCTGGGGTGTGGAGATGGGCGTATTCTTCGCCCTCATCAACAGGAATTAAAATGAGCGAAAGCTTTGCGGAACTCTTTGAAGAAAGCCTAAAAACCCTGAACCTTCAGGCAGGCTCCATCATCACCGGTGTTATCGTTGATATCGATTACCAAGCTCGCTGGGTAACCGTTCACGCTGGCCTGAAGTCTGAAGCACTCATCCCGCTTGAGCAGTTCTACAACGACGCTGGCGAACTGAACATCAACGTCGGTGACGAAGTTCACGTTGCTCTGGACTCGGTTGAAGACGGCTTTGGTGAAACCAAGCTGTCCCGTGAAAAAGCCAAGCGCGCTGAATGCTGGATTGTTCTGGAAGCAGCCTTCGCAGCCGAAGAAGTGGTCAAGGGCGTTATCAACGGTAAGGTTAAAGGCGGCTTCACAGTCGACGTTAACGGCATCCGTGCGTTCCTGCCAGGTTCTCTGGTTGACGTCCGTCCAGTGCGCGACACCACGCACCTGGAAGGCAAAGAGCTGGAATTCAAGGTCATCAAGCTGGACCAGAAGCGCAACAACGTTGTCGTTTCCCGTCGCAGCGTCCTCGAAGCCGAGAACTCCGCCGAGCGTGAAGCTCTGCTGGAATCCCTGCAGGAAGGCCAGCAAGTCAAAGGTATCGTCAAGAACCTCACCGACTACGGCGCATTCGTCGATCTGGGTGGCGTCGATGGCCTGCTGCACATTACCGACATGGCTTGGAAGCGTATCAAGCATCCTTCCGAAATCGTCAACGTTGGCGACGAGATCGATGTCAAGGTTCTGAAATACGATCGCGAGCGCAATCGTGTTTCCCTGGGCCTCAAGCAACTGGGCGAAGATCCATGGGTTGCTATCAAAGCCCGTTACCCAGAAAGCACTCGCGTCACCGCTCGTGTAACCAACCTGACCGACTACGGCTGCTTCGCTGAGCTGGAAGAAGGCGTTGAAGGTCTGGTACACGTTTCCGAAATGGACTGGACCAACAAGAACATCCACCCTTCGAAAGTCGTACAAGTCGGCGACGAAGTGGAAGTTATGGTTCTGGACATCGACGAAGAGCGTCGTCGTATCTCCCTGGGCATCAAGCAGTGCAAATCTAACCCATGGGAAGATTTCTCTGGCCAGTTCAACAAGGGCGATAAAATCTCCGGCACCATCAAGTCGATCACCGATTTCGGTATCTTCATTGGTCTGGACGGCGGCATCGACGGCCTGGTTCACCTGTCCGACATCTCCTGGAACGAAGTGGGCGAAGAAGCCGTACGCCGCTTCAAGAAAGGCGACGAGCTGGACACCGTTATCCTGTCGGTTGATCCAGAGCGCGAGCGCATCTCCCTGGGTATCAAGCAGCTGGAAAGCGATCCGTTCTCCGAGTACGTTCAAGAGAACGACAAAGGCGCAATCGTTAAGGGCATCGTGAAAGAAGTTGACGCCAAGGGCGCCATCATCACTCTGGCCGACGATATCGAAGCGACTCTGAAAGCCTCCGAAATCAGCCGTGACCGCGTTGAAGACGCGCGCAACGTTCTGAAAGAAGGCGAAGAAGTAGAAGCCAAGATCATCAGCGTTGATCGTAAGAGCCGCGTAATCCAGCTCTCGATCAAGTCGAAAGACGTTGAAGACGAGAAAGAAGCTATCCAGAGCCTGCGCGACAAGCCAGTAGCTACGGATGCTCCAGTAGCCACCACTCTGGGTGACCTGCTGCGTGCTGCACAAGCGGAAAAACAGAACTAAGTTCTGACTTTCTGTAAAAAAAGGGCGACTTCGGTCGCCCTTTTTTGTGCCTGGAATTTAACAGGAGTGATGGCGGTGTGGGTCGGGGGGAAACCAATGTGGCCAACAGCTGTCTCTTTCTTTAATCGGATCAATCGTTTATTTGCAGCTAGTCTTTAGACTGAGTCGAACGACAGTCGGGCAGAGTGCCCGGCATAAGGAAGTGAATGAACAAGCTTATTGTCGCAATAGCAATTCTGACATTGGCGGGTTGTACGACTAACGCCAAGACTCACGCTGTGCGTGGGGTCAGTGGTATTGAGATTGATTGTTCGGGATTGGGCTCGGGGTGGGACAAGTGTCATAAGCGAGCGGCCAAGGAGTGCAAGGCAGCAGGCTATAAGGTTGTGGCCAGGTCCGATGATGTCAAGGAAGAAGATGAGTTTCCCTTTGGCTTCAATCCGGCGGGTTATCTGACTCGCACCATGCTGGTCATCTGCAGATGAGCGTGCGACGGCGTGTAAGTGTGGCAATGCCCTGAAATCGGGAATTTGTAGTGGGTGAGGGGATGTTAAAACTCGGACTGTTCAAAATCATCCGGGCGTGCTAAAACCTTTGAAGCGCTGATCTAGCTGCTTGAAAAAGAAGGGAAAAATATGACGAAGTCGGAGTTGATCGAACGAATTGTCACCCATCAAGGGCTGCTCTCATCAAAAGATGTGGAGCTGGCTATCAAGACCATGCTTGAGCAAATGTCCCAATGTCTGGCCACGGGGGATCGTATCGAGATCCGTGGTTTTGGCAGCTTCTCCCTGCACTACCGTGCGCCGCGTGTGGGTCGCAATCCAAAAACCGGTCAGTCCGTCAGCCTCGACGGCAAGTTCGTTCCGCATTTCAAGCCGGGAAAAGAATTGCGTGATCGTGTAAACGAGGATGAAGAGGAAGTCCTTTGACTGTCGTCGCTCCTCAAGGAGTCGCTCATGCGTAATTTAAAAAGAGTGCTTCTTGGTATCTTCATACTGTTGCTGGTGCTGGCGATCCTGGCCTTCGTACTCGAAAACCAGCAGTCGGTGTCACTGCTGTTTCTAGGCTGGGCCGGGCCGGAGTTGCCGGTCTCTCTGATGATGGTTCTCGCGCTATTGATCGGCATGGTAGTCGGCCCGCTGCTAAGCTGGTTCCTAGGGCGATCTTTCAGGGCTTCGCGCAAGTGACTTGTCTGATTGCGACGAGCAGGAGATAACTGTCGAATTTGCGCCACTGCTTGTCTATATCCATTAGTAAACCGTTCATTAAACTGTAAAATGCTCGCCTTGTTCGATAATGGCATTTTCCAACGTCAAGTCGGAACAGTGCTAACAGAGGCCTCAAGTTTTATGGCTTTTGTATTCATGGATTAGACAGTGTTCGGAAGGCGGCTCTGTCAGTAACTCAAAGGTATGGTCTCGCGTGAAAATTCTAGTAACCGGCGGTGCCGGATTTATCGGCTCGGCAGTCATTCGGCACATCATTTGCGGCACGTCTGATTCTGTCGTTAACGTCGATAAGCTGACTTATGCCGGTAATCTTGAGTCTTTGGCGGAAGTCAGCCAGAACTCACGTTACGTGTTCGAACGTGTCGACATCTGTGACCGTGATCAGATTGATCGCGTGCTGCGTGAACATCAACCGGATGCCATCATGCACCTGGCCGCAGAATCCCACGTTGATCGCTCGATATCCGGGCCGTCTGAATTTATCCAGACCAACATCATTGGCACCTACACCCTGTTGGAGGCGGCGCGCCAGTATTGGGCCTCGCTGGATGAAGTGCGCAAGGCCAGCTTCCGATTCCATCATATTTCGACTGATGAGGTTTACGGAGACCTTGACGGTCCGGAAGACCTTTTCACCGAAACAACCCCATATCAGCCAAGCTCACCCTATTCGGCCAGCAAGGCTAGCTCAGATCATTTGGTTCGCGCTTGGGCCCGCACTTATGGCCTGCCGACCCTGGTCACCAACTGTTCTAACAATTACGGGCCATGCCACTTTCCCGAGAAATTGATACCCCTGATCATTCTTAATGCATTGGAAGGCAAGCCATTGCCGGTTTATGGCAAGGGTAATCAGGTTCGCGACTGGCTCTACGTCGAAGATCATGCCCGGGCACTCTACAAGGTGGTGACTGAGGGTGTTGTCGGTGAGACTTACAATATCGGCGGCCATAACGAGAAACAGAACATCGAAGTAGTGCACACCCTTTGCGCGCTGCTAGACGAGCTGTGTCCTGACTCCGCTTATCGCCCCCATGCGAGTCTGATTACTTATGTTCAGGATCGTCCTGGGCACGACCAGCGTTACGCCATTGATGCCAGCAAAATTCAGCGTGAGCTGGGCTGGGCTCCTGAGGAAACCTTCGAAACCGGTATTCGCAAGACCGTCGAGTGGTACCTCAATAACGCTGAATGGGTCGCCCACGTGAAGAGCGGCAGCTATCAGCAGTGGATCGACCAAAATTACGCGGATCGCTCGAACAAGGCATGAAAATCCTTCTGCTGGGTAAGAATGGACAGGTAGGTTGGGAGCTGCAGCGCTCCCTCGAACCTTTAGGTGAGCTGATTGCACTGGATCGTGAGTCTGTTGACGGGTTGTGCGGCGACTTGTCCGATCTAGATGCTTTACGCGCGACGATCCGGCAGATCAAGCCTGATGTCATCGTCAACGCAGCGGCCTACACCGCAGTCGACAAGGCTGAATCAGACACCAAGCTGGCCTTCCTTGTGAATGGCCAGGCGGTCCAGATGCTTGCCGAAGAGGCAGCCGCTCTCAATGCCTGGCTGGTTCACTATTCAACCGACTACGTCTTCAGTGGTAGCGGTTCTGTGCCGTGGCTGGAGACGGATGCTGTCGGCCCGGTGAATCAGTACGGTGCGAGCAAGCTGGCAGGTGAGCGAGCAATCCATGCATCGGGCTGCAGGCATTTGATCTTCCGCACGAGCTGGGTCTACGGTGCGCGCGGCAACAACTTTGCCAAGACGATGCTGCGTCTGGCGAAAGACAGGGATACGCTGAATGTTATTGCAGATCAGATCGGAGCCCCGACAGGGGCTGATTTGATAGCTGATGTTACCGCTCTGGCTATTCGGCAGGCGCTGCAGCAGCCCGAACTTTCAGGTTTGTATCACCTGGCAGCCAGTGGTGAAGTGTCTTGGCACGGCTATGCAAGCCATGTGATTGCATTCGCCCAGGCCAATGGCGAGCAACTTGCCGTAACAGCAGTCAATCCAATCGACACGACTGCTTACCCGACACCTGCCCAACGACCGCTGAACTCGCGTCTAAATACTCAGAAGTTACGCGAAAATTTTTCTTTACACTTGCCGGATTGGCAAAGTGGTGTAAATCGAATGCTTAGGGAAGTTCTAAACAAATGACCACGACAAATCGTAAAGGCATCATCCTCGCTGGCGGTTCGGGTACACGCCTGCATCCGCTAACTCTGGGCGTCTCCAAACAGATGTTGCCGATCTACGATAAGCCGATGATTTTCTACCCGTTGTCGGTGCTGATGCTGGCGGGTATGCAGGAAATTCTGATCATTTCGACTCCTGAAGACTTGCCGTGTTTCCGTAAGCTGCTGGGCGATGGCAGTCAGTATGGGGTCAAGTTGACCTATGCCGAACAGCCCAGTCCGGACGGCCTCGCTCAGGCGTTTATCATTGGTGAGGAGTTTATTGGTAAGAATCCTTGTTGTTTGATCCTTGGTGACAACATTTTCTATGGTCAGCATTTTTCTGATAATTTGCGATCAGCCAGCACTCAACAGCATGGCGCTACTGTATTCGGCTACCACGTCTCCGATCCGGAGCGCTTTGGTGTTGTTGAATTCGACAAAACCGGTCGGGCGCTAAGTATTGAAGAGAAACCGCTGAAACCAAAATCCAACTATGCGGTGACCGGCCTGTACTTCTACGACAATGATGTTGTCGAGATTGCCAAAAACATCAAGCCTTCAGAGCGTGGTGAGTTGGAGATTACAGATGTCAATCGTGCTTACCTGGAGAAGAAAGCCCTCAATGTAGAAATGCTTGGGCGCGGGTTCGCGTGGCTGGACACCGGGACTCATGATTCTTTGCTGGAGGCCAGTCACTTCGTGCACACCATCGAGAAGCGCCAAGGATTGAAAGTCGCTTGCCTCGAAGAAATTGCGTACAACAATGGCTGGATTACAGCACAGCAGCTTGCCAGTCAGGCTGACGCATTGAAAAAGACCGGCTACGGCCAGTACCTGCAGAAACTGCTGGATTCACCTTCACGTTGATCAGGGAGCAATGCTCCCTTCCGTGATTATTAGTTGCAAGCAGGAATGGCATGCCATTAAAACAACCCAAGGTTGCAGTTTTGCTGGCTGCCTACAACGGTATGCAGTGGATCGAAGAGCAGTTGGCTTCGATCCTCTGCCAGTCTGGCGTAGACGTCAGTATCCATATCAGCATCGATACCTCCAACGATGGTACTGAGGCGTGGTGCGAGTCTTTCGCGGCCCTACACTCAAATGTAACCGTGCTACCGGCGGTGGGGCGTTTTGGTGGTGCTTCCCGGAATTTTTTTCGTTTGATGCGCGACGTAAGCTTTGAAGTTTATGACTTCATTGCGTTCGCTGACCAAGATGACGTGTGGCATTCGGATAAGCTGAAGAGAGCAACCGAAATGTTATGCGGACAAGATGTTGATGCCTACTCCAGTAATGTGACGGCATTCTGGTCGGACGGAAGAACGCACCTTCTTGATAAAGCTCAGGCTCAGGTTGAGTGGGACTATTTGTTTGAGGCGGCGGGGCCAGGTTGCACATATGTCTTTAGCCATCATTTGGCTGAAGTGTTAAAGACCTCGATTGTTGAAAACTGGCAGGCTGTTCAGGATGTCAGTTTGCATGATTGGTACTGCTATGCTTTTTCGCGCAGTCATGGCTATAAATGGCTAATCGATCCTTATTCCTCAATGCAGTACCGGCAACACGAGCGGAATCAGGTTGGGGCCAATACAGGCCTCAATCCGCTGATTGCTCGTTATAAAACTATTCACGATGGTTGGTGGTTCTCCCAAGTCAAGTTGATAGCGAGTCTTGTGGGAGTGTCAGAGGTGCTATTTGTTAGTCAGTGGTTCAAGTTAGGTCGAAAAGAGTTACTTGCGTTATCTTTAAATGCTTGTAAGTGTCGGCGCAGGTTTCGTGACAAGATATTTTTCTTTTTTATATGTTTGGCAACCGCTGTTATTGGAAGAAAAACAAAATGAGCGTCTCGCGAGTACTGGTGACGGGGGCGAGTGGGTTTGTCGGGGAGGCTGTTGTTTACAGGCTGCTTCTTGATCGCCGGTACACTCCAGTAGCCGCTTCACGTGGCAGAACGCGACTGGACGGCCTTTGTCAGGTCGTGCCCTTCGACTTGGGTGGGGCAGTCACGATCACTTCAATGATGGGTGTTGAGGTGGTTGTTCACGCCGCAGCTCGCGTTCATGTAATGAATGACGAGGCAGTTGATGCCCTTGCCGAGTTTCGACGTATCAATGTCGACGGTACTGTCAGGCTTGCACGAAGTGCTGCGGCTGCCGGAGTAAAGCGCTTCATTTTTATCAGCTCGATTAAAGTCAATGGTGAGTCAACAGAGCCAGGCAAACCGTTTGATGCGGATTTGAAACATCAGCCGATGGATCCTTACGGTATCTCGAAGATGGAGGCGGAGATAGCGCTGAGAGACATCGCTCGGGAGACAGGGATGGAGGTGGTCATTATTCGCCCGCCGCTTGTGTATGGACCAGGTGTCAAGGCGAACTTCCTGAGCATGATGCGCTGGCTCGACAGGGGAGTGGTGCTGCCCTTCGGGGCGATTGGTAATCGGCGAAGTCTGGTAGCAATTGGTAATCTTGTGGACCTGCTCGTCACTTGCATTGACCATCCTGCGGCGGCCGGGCAAACCTTTCTTGTCAGTGATGACGCAGATATGTCCACCACCCAATTGCTCGAAAACATGGCAAATGCTCTTGGTAAAAAAGCACGGCTCTTGCCGTTGCCGGTGTGGCTGCTGAAGGCTGTGGCGTCATGTTTTGGAAAGCAAGGTGTTGCCCAGCGCCTGTGTGCCTCGTTGCAAGTCGATATCAGTAAAACCAGGCATGTACTCGGCTGGGTTCCGCCTGTCTCTGTCGAGAAGGCGCTCCGCCAAACTGCAGATTATTACCGGGATTTAAAAAACAGATGATTGTCTGGTGGTTGTTGGGTGTAGTTTTTGCGATCTCCTGTGGGTTGACCCTGGTACTGCGTCGTTACGCATTGGCCAAAAGCCTGATGGATATCCCGAATGAACGGAGTTCTCATTCTGTGCCAACCCCCCGGGGCGGGGGCGTCGCCATTGTCGCGGCCTGTTCGGTGGCACTCCCTGTGTTGGGTGGGATGGGGTACTTGGAAGGCGCGTCGTTACTGGGTGTGCTGGGTGGCGGGCTGCTTGTCGCAATCATTGGTTTCGCGGACGATCACGGGCATATCGACGCCAAGTGGCGGCTCCTCGGTCACTTCATAGCCGCAGCTTGGGCGTTGTACTGGCTCAACGGCCTTGCACCCATCCAATTGTTTGGTGAAAGAGTCGATCTGTCGGTGATAGGTAGCGTACTGGCCGCGTTCTATCTGGTTTGGATGCTCAATCTCTACAACTTTATGGATGGCATCGATGGTTTGGCGAGCGCGGAGGCCATCAGTGCGTGTTTGGGGATGTGTCTGGTTTACTGGTGGTTTGATGCTACAAGCCTGATATGGGGACCGCTGGTCCTGATCGGGGCGGTTGCAGGTTTCTTGTGCTGGAACTTTCCTCCAGCGCGAATCTTCATGGGGGACGCCGGCAGTGGTTTCCTGGGATTCATTCTGGGTGCATTAGCGTTAGAGTCTGCCTGGGTTCGACCTGAGTTCTTTTGGTGCTGGATAATACTTCTTGGTGTTTTCATCGTAGATGCGACCTGGACTCTGATGAGGAGGCTGCTTCGTGGCGAAAAGGTATATCAGGCTCATAGGAGTCACGCCTATCAGCACGCCTCACGTCGATACCAAAGCCATCTGGTGGTAACTTCGCTTGTTGTATTGATAAACCTTGTTTGGTTGTTGCCGATTGCATTGCTGGTG
Organism: Pseudomonas sp. MT92; assembly: GCF_058792515.1. NCBI lineage: Bacteria > Pseudomonadati > Pseudomonadota > Gammaproteobacteria > Pseudomonadales > Pseudomonadaceae > Pseudomonas > Pseudomonas sp. MT92. The sequence goes on along the minus strand of NZ_JBXAFA010000007.1, from coordinate 142,931 downwards.
GGGGCAGGTTGGCTTGGGGGCGGGGCGGGTTGTCTGATAGCGTTTGTTCCGCTGGCAATGCTGGCATGGAAGTTTGAGGCAGGAGTAGCAGGCTGACCAAGAGTCGCGAAAACTACTCCGAAAATGTTTTCTGATGGGTGTTTTATTGCGTTACGGATGTGTCTATATTTTATTGAGTATCGCGGCGGCAACCAGGCTGATGTTGCCTTTGAGTGTTTGCCGATGAACTCCACTTTTCTTCATCAGATAAAGCCTTGATAGCAACCCACTATTGCGGGCGGCTTCGAAGCGCTCAAGGGTACGTCTATTGTCTTCTGTGAGCTCCATTCGGATGGAATTCAGGACTATCAGGTTTTGAGTGCTCCACTCGCTGAAACGCCCGCTTAGCATTTTCAAGATACGATTGACCTGATTCTTGTAGGTTGCATTCGCTCCAATCAGGTTGCCCTCGTGCTGTCGATAAAGCAGTGTGGGGTTTTGATCAAAGACAACTTGGCCGCCACACCCGGTCACCAACAGATACGCAAGCCAGTCATGTGCTACGACCAAGGCGTCATCGGCGATACGGCACATTAGGTCGCGAGCCGCATTATTAATCATCATTGTATTGGCGCCTGCGATACTTTGAACCAATGAATTTTCAAAACAGGGACGCTTTTTGAATAATGGAGAAAATCCCAGTGGCGCAAGATCAGTGTTGACCAACTTTGTTCTTGAACAGTACAGGTGGGGCTTGCTGGTGGGGGTTTGAGGTATTTGAGCGATGCTGCGACTCAGTTTGTCTTCAAGCCAAATGTCGTCCTGATCGCTAAATGCGAAGTAGTCGGCGACAATTTCTCGATTTTTAATCAATGACAGAAAATTTTTTGCAAAGCCTTGGCGGGGGCCTTGCAATATGACGATTTTTTCATCGCCTAGTTGTTTCTTGTACTCTTCAAGAATCTCCAGTGTCGCGTCTGTCGACCCGTCATCCGAGACATGGATCGACCAGTTTTTATGAGTTTGATTAATGAATGATTCCAGTTGTTCCCTGAGAAATCGCTCTCCATTGTAAGTGCAAACAAGTATTGCGACTTTTTTGCTCTCTATCGAGTGCTCAGCTATCGCTGATGGGTCGGAGTCCAAGCGGAAGATATCCTTCATTTGTTCTACCATGATTGAAATCTCTCGCGCCTCGGTAAAGTAAAGCATCTACTCTAATAAATGAGAGGTGCGTACGATCTGAGGGATACGTGTTTAGGCAAGTCACAGTAATTAATGTGGGTGGGCTTTGCGCGAGTTTAACAGCAATGGCGGCTTGGTGGCGAGTGGCAGGGCAGGCGCTGCCAACTGCCCGTTTTTCGCCTGTCCGCCTTCCGTTCAGCGGTCGTATTTCGCCGAAAAAAAGAGCTACAATGAGGTTGTTAATAGCTTCAGGGAGCAGAACGGTGATCGAGCGAATCAATGGATAAATTACGTTCATTCCTTCTAGGGTTGCCACGCAGGCAGAAACGTCTGCTACAGGTTGGTACCGACGTTGTGCTGGTTTGGCTGGCACTCTGGCTAGCGTTCATCGTCCGGTTGGGCATTGACGACATGTACAACCCGATCCGGGTGCATGCGTGGCTTTTCGTTAGTGCGCCAATTGTCGCAATTCCACTTTTCATACGGATCGGAATGTACCGCGCGGTGATGCGGTATTTTGGAAATGATGCCCTCATTGTAATTGTGAAGGCTGTAAGCCTTTCGTCACTGATACTTGCTGTGGTTGTTTACTGGTACAGCAATCACGCCAGTGTGGTACCTCGTTCCATAATTTTCAATTACTGGTGGTTGAGTCTTGTGATTATTGGCGGATTGCGTCTGTGCATGCGCCAGTATTTCATGGGGGATTGGTTCTCGGCTGCCCAACACGTGCCCTTTACAAATCGTGATGATGGTTTAACTAAAGTTGCTGTTTATGGGGCGGGCGTTGCTGGTAATCAACTGGTCGCTGCTTTGCGCATGGGGCGGGTTATGCGGCCGGTCGCTTTTATTGATGATGATGCCAGCATTGCGGACCGGTCCATTTCCGGGCTTCAGGTTTATAAGCCAAAGCACATACAGCAAATGATTGATGTGACGGGGGCCCAGGAAATACTTCTCGCACTTCCTTCGTCAACGCGAGCGCGTCGTCGCGAAATTCTCAACTTCCTTGAAGGCTTTCCGCTGCATATCAGGAGTGTTCCAAATTTCACCGATCTGGCCAGCGGACGAGTGAAAGTGGACGATATTCAGGAGGTTGATATTGCTGATCTCCTGGGGCGTGATTCCGTCCCGGCTCGAGCGGATTTGCTGACCCATTGTATAAAAGGCAAGGTTGTAATGGTGACGGGGGCCGGTGGTTCGATCGGTTCAGAGCTTTGCCGTCAGATTTTTTCATTAGGCCCCACGGCGCTGTTGTTGTTCGATCATGGTGAATTCAACCTCTACAGTATTTTGTCTGAGCTCGAGCGTCGAATAGATCGTGAGTCCATCTCGATTCGCTTGCTTCCGATCCTGGGTTCTATCCGTCATCCTCATAAACTTCAGGATGTAATGAAGACCTGGAAAGTTGACACGGTTTATCACGCAGCGGCTTATAAACATGTACCGATGGTGGAACATAACATCGCCGAGGGCGTGCTTAATAACGTCATTGGAACCTTAAATACTGCGCAGGCGGCGCTGCAAACGGGGGTCTCGAATTTCGTTTTGATTTCCACCGACAAGGCGGTCCGCCCAACGAATGTGATGGGAAGTACAAAGCGCCTCGCGGAACTGATTTTGCAGGCATTGAGTCGTGAAGTCGCACCAGTGCTGTTTGGCGATAAAGGCAACATCTCGCGGGTGAATAAAACTCGTTTCACGATGGTGCGTTTTGGCAATGTGCTCGGCTCGTCAGGCTCCGTGATACCCCTGTTTCACAGTCAGATCAAGTCGGGTGGGCCCTTGACGGTCACTCATCCGAAGATCACTCGATACTTCATGACAATTCCCGAGGCAGCCCAATTGGTTATCCAGGCGGGCTCGATGGGGCAGGGGGGAGACGTTTTCGTTCTCGATATGGGTGAGCCGGTGAGGATTGTCGAACTGGCAGAGAAAATGATCCATTTGTCGGGATTGAGCGTTCGATCGGATAGAAGTCCTCAGGGAGACATCGCTATCGAGTTCACCGGTCTTCGTCCGGGTGAGAAGCTCTATGAGGAGTTACTGATAGGTGACAATGTTTCCGCCACTCCTCACCCAATGATCATGAGTGCGGATGAGGATCATGTGCCGTGGGATGTGCTGAAGACACGCCTGAGTGAGTTACTGGTTGCCGTAGAGGAAGATGACTACTCGCGCGTTCGCCAGCTTCTCAGGGAAACGGTGAGTGGCTACTCGCCCGACGGAGAGATTGTGGACTGGATTTATCAGCAGCGCAGCCTTGATCCCTGAGGCCTTTCGATCGTGCCAGGCAACGGGGTGGCGGTATGCTTCGATGGTATTTACGGCATCCTCGTCGGCGTTTAAGATGCCCTGTTTGCCTCGGAAATGGAGTCGATTTTCCAGCTGTCAGGGCTCACGGCTTGTTCGTTGGAGAGATATTCAGCTCTTCGTAGTATTGAAATACAATCATTTTTACAGAACTAAGTAGTCGTTTTGCTTGTCGGGGCGTTCATGAATATTACAGTTACGAAGCCGTTTATCCCTCCCTTTGGTGAGTTTCAGACTTATCTACAAGGGGTTTGGGAACGTGAATGGTTTACCAATAATGGGCCGTTGGTGAACGAGCTTGAATTAAAACTCAAGGAAAAGCTTAACGTTGATCATCTGCTGTTTCTCAGTAATGGTACGATCGCGCTTCAAATTGCAATTCGAGCGCTCGATTTGCAGGGTGAAATCATCACCACGCCGTTTAGTTATGTTGCTACTACTTCCAGTATCGTCTGGGAGCGTTGCGAACCTGTTATGGTTGATATTTGCCCAGATACTCTGAATATCGATCCGGAAAAGATTGAGCAAGCCATTACGTCGCGCACTTCCGCTATTTTGGCAACCCATGTATTCGGCAATCCATGTGATGTTGAAGCGATTGAAAAAATTGCACAAAAACATCAGTTGCGCGTTATTTATGATGCTGCTCACGCGTTCGGTACTCAATATAAGAAGCGCTCGCTATTGGCCTTTGGCGATATCGCGACCTGTAGTTTTCATGCCACCAAGCTTTTTCATACTATAGAAGGGGGCGCTGTAACCACGTCCAATCCTGAAATATTGAAAAAGATGGCAATGATGCGAAATTTTGGTCATTCGTCGCTCACAGAGTTCGGTGGGGTAGGCGTGAATGGCAAAAATTCCGAGGTGCATGCTGCCATGGGCTTGACGAATCTCAAGTATGTTGAAGAGATTCTTAAAGTTCGTAAAGAGTTGTGCGAGCACTACAAGTCCGAGCTCACGGATCTGCCTATTCGATTCCAGAAAATTGCCGAAAATACTGATTACAACCATTCATATTTTCCTGTCATATTCGATGATGAGAAGACGCTCCTGCACGTCATGGCTGAGCTGAATCTGAACAATATTTATCCTCGTCGTTATTTTTACCCTTCGCTTTCTGAATTGCCTTACGTCCACGAGCAACGCTCCCCAATCTCGGAAGATGTTTCACGGCGTATTATGTGCCTGCCGCTTTACCATACGCTATCGCGTGAAGAAATCGACATGGTATGCCGGATAATCAAGCGCTCGATTAGATATTGAATTGTATTGGTTTGCAGGAGGCTGTATGAAAAAATATTTTGGGATCATCGGCGCTGGTGGATATGGCCGTGAAGTAATCCCCCTCGCCAAGGCTATGGTAGACGACCTCCTTGCGAGCGATAGCGCGGAACTATATTTTGTTGTCGAGGGCGAAATCGGAGAGGACACCATTAATGGTTATCCCGTTATTTCGTTAGATCGTTTTCTATCCTTGTCGGGCGAAAGACTGTTCAGTATTGCAATTGGGGCATCCGACGCGAGGGAGCGTATATCTGCCGTCTGTGAAAGTCAGGGGGCAAAACCGTTCTCGGTCATCGCTGGAAATGCAGTGATCCTTGATGGCAACGAGATCGCGGAAGGCGCGGTGCTTTCGCCATTTGTGACGGTCACTTCAAATGCGAAAATTGGCAAGCACTTTCATGCGAACATCTATTCTTATGTTGCCCATGATTGTGTAATTGGTGATTTTGTTACGTTTGCACCAGGTGTCAAATGTAATGGTAATGTTGTTATTGAAGATCACGCCTATATTGGTACGGGGGCTTCTATTATTCAGGGCAAGGCTTCGCGGCCGTTGACCATCGGACGTGGTGCGATCGTTGGCATGGGCGCTGTGGTGACCAAGAGTGTTCCTCCAGGCATTACAGTCGTGGGGAATCCGGCTCGCCCTCTCACGCGAGAGGCGATGCGTAAATGACAACAATTCATTTATTCCCGACTGAGTTGGCGATTGAACAAATTGAAATCGGTATGCAGGTTTCATATTCTCATACAGTAACGGACGCTGATGTTAAAGCGTATGCCGGATTGTCGGGAGATAATAATCCCGTCCACATGAGTGACGAGTACGCACAACACTCGAGATTCAAGGCGCGTATTGCGCATGGTTTGTTTTCGGCTGGTTTCTTTTCTGCAATGTTTGGAACGCGGCTGCCAGGTCCGGGTTGTGTTTATATTTCGCAGAATCTCGTTTTTAAAGCACCCGTTTATCTTCAGGACACGGTTGTAGCCACTGTTTGTGTAAAAGCAGTATGCACCCGTAAGCGAGTGGTGACATTCAGAACTTACTGCACTGTCAAAGGTCAGTTGGTAATTGATGGCGAAGCGGAAATTTTTATCCCTAAAAAGCCAAAATCAGAAGAAGGGGTGACCAGTGCTTAAAGAGGCGGTTGGCATATCGGTTCTGTTGGTTGCATACAACCACGAAAAACATATTCGCCAAGCGCTGAATTCCTTGTTTGGACAGGTATTTGATGGGCCGATCGAATTGGTCGTGGCGGATGATAAATCTTCCGATAGCACGCTTTCGATTATTCAAGAATATGAAGGCGCTGATCCACGCTTTACATTCAAATACCTGGACTATAGTGAAAATTTAGGTATCACGAAAAACTACAAGCGCGGTTTTGAAGCTTGTACTTCGGAATTTGTGGCGGTGCTTGAAGGGGACGACTACTGGATCAGTCCCTGCAAGCTGCAACGCCAGGTAGACTTTCTGACAGCGCATTGGGAGTCGGATGTATGCTCTGTCAATTATTATGTTTATGAAGAGGATCGTGCACACCTATCACCTAGAGTTCCGGCTTCCGCCGGGCATCGGTTTATCTCTGCCAGAGAATTGATAGCCGATAATGTTGTAGGTAATTTTTCAACCTGTATGTATAGGCGGAGTGCCTTGAGTCGACTCCCCGAAGGGTTGTTTGATATCAAATCATATGATTGGATTACCAACATTGTTTTGGCCAAAACCAGCTTGATTGGATTTTTGGAAGAGCCAATGTCTGTCTATCGTCTTCACGGCGGTGGCGTTTGGACACAAACCCCACACATCGATAAGTTGAAAGCGCAGTTGGCCATTCTGCCCGCATACGATGCGTTGACAGATAATGTTTTTCACGAAGACTTCGAGCGACTCTCCAGTCATTTACGTCATCTGATTACAGTCTCCCAACTCGGGCACGTTGCCGAGTCCGTTGGGAAACCAGTGTTTCGTGTAATTCCGACACTTGTGAGCTTAATGCCACCCGTTTTTATAATGGTTATCAAATTGCTTGTTCCCGTTGCAGTCATGAATCTGCTTGCCAGGGTCGTTAAACGGAGTCGTTCCGTATGAAAAAACCTACAGTATCCGTCATCATGGCGACTTATAATCACGCCAGTTTTGTTGAACAAGCAATCAGAAGCGTGCTCGGGCAAGTGGATGTGGATTTCGAATTCTTGATTTCGGATGACGGCTCTGCGGACTCGACCCGAGAGGTGGTCGCCTCAATCAAGGATGAGAGGATCAAGTTTTTCCCTAATGAAGTGAACCGAGGAGCTGGTGTTGTTACCAACGAGCTAATTGGGCGTTCATCGGGTGAATTTATCGCACTCATCAATTCGGATGACTACTGGTGCGATACCGATAAACTTGCTTATCAAGTCAAGTTCCTGCGAGACAATCCTCAGGTTGGTGCCTGTTTCGGCAGGGCGCGTTTTGTCGATAAAGACGGCAACTCCATGGGTAAGGCATCGGACGTATTCGACCAAGAAAATCGTTCGCAGGGTGCTTGGTTGAGACGTTTCTTCGAATTGGGAAATTGCATCTGCCATCCTACAATGCTGATTCGCAAGAGTTGTTACGATCATCTGGGCATGTACAGTAATCGGCTGCGTCAGTTACCAGATTTGGAAATGTGGATCCGTTTGGTCAAACACTATCCGATCCATATATCCGATCGGGAATTGATTACCTTTCGATTGATGCCTGGTGAGAACGCAAGCAGTCAAACCGTTTCCAATTCGATTCGTACCATGAATGAGCATTATCTGATAGCCGATGAGTTTTTTGATGATGTGACTGCGAAACAGTTGGAAGATGGATTTTCTGATTTGATCAAGTTCAAGGCGATCACTTCCGATGTACATCTTGATATCGAAAAGGCGCTTTTATACTGGAATTATAATCAGTGGTTGGGGAAGCCCTATCAGCTGATTGGAATGTTGAAGCTGAACAAGCTCCTTAACAGTTCAGCTCATCAAAAAGTTATTGTTGAGGATTATGGCATGGATGACCGGTGGTTCCAGAAGGAACTGGGGGAGATCGATGTGCTTCGTCCAAAAGTCGTTGCGGTGATGAGTCAACAGAAATCAAGAGCTCTCGGGGTTTGGCAGCGGGTATTGTCCAGACTCTCCCATTCTTGAATGTTCGAGAGCGTGTGTTTGATGTTTATTGAATATTCGTCGATTGATGAGATACCTGGTCCGGGAGATACCCGACCAGGGTTGATTTTAACTAAGTGTGGCGTAATTAATGACAAGTAATTCAATATTTAACGCGCTGGCCGACATTGTTTCGTCAGTAAAGCGCTATCCACTCGTCGGCATGCTGGGATGGGCGGATATCAAGCAGCGATACAGGCGTTCTCGATTAGGCGCGTTTTGGCTGACCGTCAGTATGGGGGTAATGATTGCCTCTATTGGTTTGGTATTTGGCCAGATTTTTAATACGCCGATGCAGGAATACTTGCCATTTCTCGCTTTGGGGATCGTCCTTTGGGGGTTCATTTCGTCCAACGTGACTGAAGGTTGTGTAGCATTTACTTCTGCTGAAGCGATTATTAAGCAGTTAAATATTCCTCTTTTTGTTCATGTGCTTCGCTGTTTCTGGCGCAATTTTATTGTGTTGGGGCATAATATTGTCATCGTACCGATTGTCTTCTTGATTGTTGGAAAGCCACTGACCCTGACGATGCTGCTGTTTGTACCGGGTATCATTCTACTGTCTATAAATCTGCTCTGGATTTCTCTGGTTCTTGGGGTATTAAGCACCAGGTTCCGTGACATCACGCAGATCATTGTAAACGCTACCCAAGTCGTATTTTACCTGACCCCCATTATGTGGGCGCCGTCGTTGCTTCCTTCACGGCATGCGGCCTACTTGCTCAATTTGAACCCGATTTATCATTTGCTGGAAATTACTCGTGGGCCGGTATTGGGTACTACGCCTGCTGCAGAGAGCTGGATCTTTTCGATCGCCATGGCAGTGATCGGTTGGTTGGTTGCAATTGTTATATATAATCGGTATATGCGCCGTATCCCTTACTGGCTTTGATGGAAAATTGTATGGCTTCTATTGATTTTAATAACGTCACTGCCGAATTTCCCATTTACAATGCTAATGGACGCTCCCTAAAAAAGCGGCTTATTCAGGTCGCTACGGGCGGAAAGTTGTCAGCAGATGAGCGGGGGCACGTAGTCGTTCGCGCTTTGGAGGGTATCAATTTTTCCTTCAAGGACGGCGATAGGGTTGGCTTGCTAGGGCATAACGGAGCGGGTAAGAGCACTTTATTACGCCTGTTGTCCGGGGTTTTTGTGCCCACTTCAGGTGTTGCCAGTATCGAAGGTGATATTGGTTCGTTAATTGATATCTCGCTTGGCATCGATCCGGAGGCGACAGGGCGAGAAAATATCTATTATCGAGCAGCTCTCTTAGGGATCAGCAAGTCTGAAATCGAACGTAGATTTGACGAAATCGTAGAGTTCTCCGAACTGGGTGATTTCATCGATATGCCTACGCGGACTTATTCTTCAGGTATGCATCTGCGCTTGGCATTTTCCGTCTCTACCATTATTTCTCCAGAGATTCTTCTGATGGATGAATGGTTGTCTGTAGGCGATGCAAATTTCCAGCATAAAGCAGAGGCGCGGATGACTGATATTCTCAACTCTACCAAGATACTGGTGGTGGCGACGCATTCACGTGAGCTCGTCCTGAACACCTGTAATAGGGTTATCTGGCTGGAGCACGGAAAAATCAAAATGGACGGAGATCCGGCTTCTGTCGCGGCCGCTTATTTTGGCATGTGATTTTATTTAATTACGCAGTTGAGTTTATAGTGTTGAAAAGCTCACCCTTTCTCAGGGTGGGCTTTTGGTTTATTTGGACCGAATTTTAGAGGGCTGTGCTGATCCGGTGAGGCATGCCAGTGAACTGGCTAAAAGGGAGGGGGGGCCAGGTTTTCTGGGCTCGTGGGGATTTTAGAATGCGAAAATTAGTAAATAAAATGATCAAGTATTTGAAGTCTGTTGCCCATGATTATCTTTTCAAGATCGTCAAAAAAGAACCTGAGAAGTTCGACGCGGTTAAACTGGCATGCAAGGAATTGCTTGATAAGGATTTCTACTTGGAAAGGTATCCTGACATTGCTGCCGCCAATGCCGATCCCCTTTCCCATTACATCGAATATGGTTTTGCAGAGGGGCGTTGGCCGTTTTCAATTACCAGTGCTGATGCCGGGCTTCGAATTCAAAGGGCTCTTGAGTTTGATCCGTTGAACAGCATGGCTGTAAAATTGAACTTGATGTTGACTCTGAGTGCGCCGGATCTGGATACGATAAAGCGTGGACTGGCGTGGTATAAGGCAGGGGTAGCAACGCCTGAATTGATCGAGTTGCATCGCCAATTAATTGAAGATTCAGCGGTCGCGTTACTCATTAATCGATATTGGAATTCAATTAAATTTTCAGAGATGCACTCCGTTCTAGGTGAGTTTCTGGAGCTTTTGCCGGAATCGAATCAAATTAAAACGGCACTCGCTCTTTGCATATTCAGGCTTGGTCGGTTCGAGAAGGCGGGTAAAGCCTTTTCAGAGTTATCTGAGATACCTCCAGCCTTTGAAGGTTTGGTTTCGGAAGCAGTAATGACTATTGCCGAAGCAAAAAAAGTCAATATTGATCTGCCTTGCGAGTCGCAGATCCTGCTGTTGGATTCGTCCTTTCCGTCCAAGGTCTCTTCTTTTCGTTATGGGGAGTTCAAGAGCTATCTCGAAGAGATTGATGAGTGCTCAATACAGGTGCTACCGGATAACTTGTCAAAATACGGGGAGCCACTGCCGTTTCATGCACAGGTGGATCAATTCAGAAAAGTCAGCGGGCTGGCGTCGAATCGAATCAGGTATTTTGATACTGACTTTATTGGCGATCCCAAAGTCGCTTATTGCGTCTTCTTGAACCTGGCTGATTACTTTTATACTCAGATAGGTCTGCCATCTGCCGAACATCTCTTGTTTACCCTTTATCCGGGTGGTGGGTTCAATTTGAATGACGGTGTTTCGGATCAGAAACTTCACAGGCTTTGTGATAACCCAAGGTTGTCAAAAATTATTACAACTCAGAACGTCTCCTATCGATATCTGGTCGAGGGCGGTTTTTGTGAGCCGGACCGCATTCAGCATATATACGGCGGCATCATTCCAAATATTTATACCTTGGGCGATCATGTGTCGACGGCGAAGAGCCTGGATAAGCCACTCGATGTATGTTTTGTTGCTCAGAAATATTCGGCGACCGGCGCTGAAAAGGGGTATGACGTATTTGTCGATATCGTCAAAAATTTTGCGAATTCACCAGACATCCGTTTTCATGTCGTTGGTGGCTTTGATAAAAATACCATTGAGCTCGGTGATATTCGTAATGTCACGTTCTATGGGACGCAATCCGCAGATTTCTTTGATGGTTTTTACACAAATATGGACTTGATATTGTCTCCCAATATCCATCTTAGTGCGTTGGATCCTTCCCAGCCGGAATCGTTTGATGGTTTTCCAACAACCGCTGTAGTAGAAGCCGGATTGAAAGGCGTTGCTGTCTTCCTGACCGATTTTAAAGGTATGAATTTTCATCTCGATGGCAGTGACATTTTTAAGGATTACGAGATGAAGATTATTGACAGGGATCCTGATTCAATCAGTCAATTGATTAACGGCTATCTGTCCGATCGAGAGGCATTGATGGAACTTGGGCAAAACGGTAGGCGTGCCATCTTGAGGGAGTTCAGTTATGAGGGGCAGATGCGCCCTCGGATTGAGCTGCTCAATCATTACCTTTCTGCTACTTCTTGAGGTGAATGACGGTGAATTCTTTGTTTGCTAACTGTCTTTCTATCAGCAAATCGTGCCTGCGCCGACTGCTTGCAAGGCTTTCGGTTCCTCGAACAAAAAACGCTATTGATAATATTGATTCTCGACTTGAGCTTGTCTTACCGTATTTTGACGTTGGTTACTGGTCGCGTTGCTATCAAGGCGATGCAGGTAGTTCAGGTGAGTCTGTCGTTGATTTTGTTAGCAAAGGGTTCAGCAAGGATAGTAACCCTCATCCATTATTCGATAGCGAGTACTACTTGGCACAATTGCCGGGTGTGCAATGGTTGAATATTACCCTTCTAGAACATTATGTTCTGGAAGGTGCCGCTGCCGGCCTTGATCCCTCACCTTTTTTTTCGACGAACTACTATTATGATTCCTATCCTGATGTTAAAGAGGCATGTGTAAATCCTTTATTACATTTTATGCATTCTGGCATTCATGAAGGTCGTGAATCGCTGTCGATAGTTGAGCTTGTGTTGGGCCCCTATTTCAACGATATCCTGTCCGGTACTGTTCAAAATGAATTTTTCATGGCATATCAAGCCATACATAGCGCGTCGCTAAAGCGTTTTCGACAATCAATAAAACTTCTTCGACTTGCCAAAAGTCATATTCCCGCACCACTCTATTTGAAAATAGCTGGCATATGTTTTTGTTTGGCAGGGCGTTTTTTGAGTGCACAGCGTATTTTTCAGGAGTTATCGCAAAGTCCTGGAATTTTGGATGCGGATAATTTGTATTCGTACGCTTTGACGAAGGCAGGGGAAATTGCAGAAGGGCGAGGGGATAGCGATCTTGCTTATAGAAACTATTCCTTGGCTAACCAGCGTGGATATGAGTTGGCAGGACATGCTTTGATAAAACTGTCTCGACGGTATTTTAATAAGGGGATGGTGTCTCAAGCATTACGTTTAATCGGTGAAAGCAAGGTCAAAAAGGCAACGCTCGGAACGTATATTATGCCTATGCGTTCGGTCAAGAGTCATTGTATTGAGTTTGATTATTCATACCGCGAGATTTTTCCATCACGCCCGATAGCGAAACCATCCTTGAACTTTCTTGAAGAAGGCTCGCCGCTTACGTCTGAAGAGGGTGATTTTTTAGCGCCACCATTTTACATTGCGCTGATGGAAAATACGGTCGGTATTTCTAAATGCAATGTCGTCGTCAGTAAAAGACAGGTAATTTTAGATGGCGTTACGCATCCCGTTTTTTACCGCTCGGGATTGGGTGATATCTACGATAAACAAAAAATTGTGCTCTCCAGAAATAAGAAGGACGCATTGGTGCAGTGGCCAAATAAACAACCCGAGGTGCTTGATCACGGATTAAAAATGTTTGGTGTTCAAAGCGGCAATTATGGGCATTGGTTTCTTGAGTATTTGCCCAGAATGCTGGCGTTCGACAGTGATTTTTGTGACGAGAGTTTTTCAATTGTGGTGGATGCGAACATGCCCCAGTCACATCTGGATTCGCTCTCTCTGCTTAATTCAAAGAAGCGGCCTGTTGTTGTCTTGCCAGTTAATACAATCGTCGAATTTTCCAGGCTGGCTGTCGCGCCGGTTCCCGCTTTTTTTCCATTGGATGTCGAAGAGGGCGTTGCTTATGACACGGTTTGGCCAAGTGATATTTTCTCACAATTGAAAGCAAAGATTATTGAAGGACTGGAAAGAGAAAATTTTGTATTTTCTGAAAAGTCGACACGCTTGTTTCTCTCCAGGCGTGGCTTCAGCAGTCGACAGTTGGTGAATGAAGTCGAGTTAGGAAAAATATTACACGACTTGGGATTCACAACAATCTACCCGGAAACGATGAGTTTCTCCGAACAAGTCGATGCATTTCAATCTGCCACAATTGTGGTTGGTTCTTGTAGCTCGGCCCTTACAAACGCGATTTTCTGTAACGCCGGGGCGCGCATCGTTGCTCTGATAAATGATTGCCCGGATTTCAATTTTCGAGGATATGCCAGTTTTATCGAGGCTGGTGGTGCGCAGATCTTGTTTGTCCGGGGGGTGTCCTGTCCGGACCAAGCTTCAGTACATCGTTATCATCGTAGTTATGTTGTTTCGACTGAAGCGTTTTCCAAGGCAATTCAGTGGGCGCTTCATTAGTGTTGTTCAGGCTGATTTGATGGTCCGTAAATACGATTGGTTGCAGCCGCGATTGGGGATGTAGTAATGGGATGGGCATTAAATCTTCATTGTTTCACATCCTGCAATGGACACATTTTTGACAGGCTCCAGACATCACCTAAGTTTGGGAGACAGCTTCGGAAAGCTGTTTTCTCAATTGATGTCATGGAGCGTCATTTATGCGTACTGGCTACTTCAACTCCCTGGTTTTTGCCCTTCTGACCACTGCCTCTATCGCTGCTACTGCGGCTCCCGCTGCGAAGCCGGAGAGCAACAATGCCCCCATGGTGATGGAGGTTTCTCCAACTGCACAATCGGGCAGAATCAATCTAAATGCTGCCGATGCTTCCACATTGCAAAAGGAACTCTCCGGAATTGGCGAGGCGAAGGCTCAGGCGATCGTTGCGTACCGTGATATCAATGGGCCGTTTGCTTCGGTGGACGAGTTGCTCGAAGTGAAAGGAATCGGCAAGGCAATTCTGGATCGTAATCGCGATAAGCTGGAAGTGAACTAAGCTAAACATTCAACGCCAAGGGGGCCGGTCATTGACCGGCCTTTTTGCGCTCTGGCGTTCGCAAAGCTGCGCCTTCCGTCCGCCGCCTAAAAATTACGACTATCATATGGCGTTTAAATTATGCATATAATAAATACCCGTCCAGGCGCGTTGAGGTTAATGCGCTGACCTTTTCTCAAGCATTTCCAGGAGCACAGTCATGACTTCCACCCAATCCCAAGGTACGGCCCTCGTCACCGGTGCTTCCTCCGGTATCGGGGCGGTTTACGCACAGCGTCTGGCGGCGCGTGGTTTTGATTTGTTGTTGGTTGCTCGCGATCTGCAGCGGCTGGAAGAAGCAGCGACCCAGTTGCGCGCCGAGCATGGGGTTCAGGTCGAAGTGTTGAAGGCAGATCTGACGCAAAAGGAGGATGTGCTGAAACTCGAGCAGCGTCTGCGCAGCGATTCGAGTATCAATCTGTTGCTGAATAACGCCGGTGTTGCGGCGGACGGTTTGCTGGCCAATGCCGATACCGATCAGTTGGAGCGATTGATCCAGCTGAATGTCACTACCGTCACGCGCTTGGCATCGGCAGCGGCCGCCAGTTTTGCCAAGGCGGGTCGGGGCACGATCATTAATATTGCCTCGGTCGTGGCTTTGTTTCCCGAGCGTTTCAACGCGACCTACAGCGCCAGCAAGGCCTACGTGTTGAGCCTGACCCAGTCATTGAATGCCGAACTCGACGGCACCGGGGTTAAGGTCCAGGCTGTGTTGCCGGGCGTCACACGCACCGAGATCTGGGAGCGTTCCGGTATCGATGCGACCCAGATTCCCGCTGATATGGTCATGGAAGCAGGAGAGATGGTCGATGCTGCGCTGTCGGGCCTGGATCAAGGTGAGTTGATCACCATCCCTTCCTTGCCGAATCTCTCTGAGTGGGAGTCGTATGTAGCGGCGCGTCATGCGATGGCGCCGAATCTGTCCAGAAGCCAGGCCGCCGCGCGTTATAAATGAAGCGCCACTAATCGGCATGAGGTATTTGCGTAATGAGTAATCGTCGAGTGGTTGTAACGGGCATGGGCCTGGTGTCCCCGCTGGGTAGCGGGGTCGAAGCTGTCTGGTCGCGTCTGTTGGCGGGACGCTCCGGATTGCGGAAATTGCCCGATGAGGTGGTTGCTGATTTGCCTGCCAAGGTCGGCGCTGCGGTGCCCACGCTGGCGGAGGATGCCGAGGCCGGTTTTGATCCGGATCGGGCAACCGCGCCCAAAGAGCAGAAAAAAATGGATCGCTTTATTTTGTTCGCCATGGAAGCGGCGCGGCAGGCGATTGAACAGGCCGGTTGGCAAGCGCAAACCGCTACTGCCCAGGAGCGCACGGCAACCATCATCGGTTCCGGCATCGGTGGTTTCGGTGCGATAGCTGATGCGGTGCGCACCACTGACACTCGTGGCCCGCGACGTTTGTCACCGTTCACTATCCCGTCGTTTCTGGTCAATCTGGCAGCGGGACATGTATCAATTCAACACGGTTTCAAAGGGCCGTTGGGGGCGCCCGTGACGGCCTGTGCTGCCGGGGTTCAAGCGATCGGCGATGCGGCGCGCCTGATTCGTTGTGGTGAGGCCGACATCGCTGTGTGTGGTGGAGCAGAAGCGGCGATCGATCGGGTCAGTCTCGCCGGTTTTGCAGCTGCTCGGGCCTTGTCCAGCGGTTACAACGACACCCCGGAGCGTGCCTCACGGCCGTTCGACAGTGGGCGCGATGGTTTTGTCATGGGCGAGGGCGCCGGCCTGCTGGTGATCGAGTCTCTGGAACACGCCTTGGCGCGGGGCGCTCAACCCTTGGCGGAGTTGGTCGGTTACGGCACCAGTGCAGACGCCTATCACCTGACTGCGGGGCCTGAGGATGGCAACGGCGCGCGCCGCGCCATGTCGCTGGCATTGGCGCAGGCCGGTATTGCGCCAGAGCAGGTCCAGCACTTGAATGCCCACGCGACCTCGACGCCGGTTGGCGATTTGGGGGAATTGGCGGCGATCAAGGCGTTGTTTGGAGCGGACAACAAAATTGCCGTGACATCGACCAAGTCGGCGATCGGGCATTTGCTCGGCGCAGCAGGCGGAGTCGAGGCGATTTTCACGCTGCTGGCGATCCGTGATCAGATCGTACCGGCGACTCTGAACTTCGAAAATCCTGACCCCGCTGCCGATGGCGTGGACATCGTCCATGGTCAGGCTCGGCCGATGGCCATCGAATATGCGCTGTCCAACGGTTTCGGGTTTGGTGGGGTCAATGCCAGCGTGTTGTTCAAGCGCTGGGAAGGTTAGCCTTGTGATTGTTTAAGTGACGCGCGGGTTACGTCGAGAATCTGCCGGGCCAGCTCGGGATTCTCGACACAGCGCGAAAGCAGCAACGCCCCGACCAGCGTGGACATGATGACAATGCTGCGTTTTTCCGTATCGTCGCCTTCAAGGGTGTTCTGGATTTGTCGAAGTCGCGCATTGAGCACCGCATCTGAAGTCGGACTCGGCTGCCCGCGCATGCCGAGCTCCGATGACATCGTGGGCAATGGGCAGCCTTCTTCGGGGCAAGTCTGGTGCCATTGCGACAGGTAGGCATCGATGAAGGCGTCCAGCGGTCGATCCTGAGCGAACAGCTCTGCACAAACGATATCAGCCTCATCCCCTGCCGCCTGTAAGGCCTTTTCCACCAATTCATCCTTGGACTTGAAGTGCGAGTAGAAGCCACCGTGAGTCAAGCCCAGCGCTTTCATCAGAGGTTGCAGGCCGGTTGCGCCGATGCCGTCACGGCGAAAGCGCGCTGAAGCTTCCTTGATGATGCGTTGGTGGGTCTGGGCTTTATGGTCCTGCGAATAACGCATCTGATATCTCCACATCAATGCGCCATATTAACCCTTGAAAATTGCATGGTGACTGTACTTCTATTTCTAAAAAGCATGCAGATGCGACTAACCGATCGTGTTGCATTGCACCTGATGGCACGAATAGTGATTACCTGTTGGCTGACGATTGTTGAACAATCCTGAGGCAATGAGTATGAACAGCGGACTGTCACTGGCTGACCACATCACATTGGAGTTGCGCGCCGACATCATCGGTGGACGCTTGCTGCCTGGCATGGCGCTGGTGGAAAACGACCTGGTCTCTGCCTATAACGCTTCGCGTAACACCATCCGTGAAGCCTTGCATCGTCTTGGTCAGGATGGCTTGACCCGCTATGTGCGCAACAAAGGCGTCATGGTGCGCAAGTTGGGCAGTGATGATGTGCGGGACCTGTTCAAGGTCCGGCGCACGCTGGAACTGCAAGCCATCAGTGCCAGTCACCCCCTGCGTGACGATCAGTCCGACCGGATGCTCCAAGCCCTGGAAGCCACAGAGTTGGCGCGGGAGCGCGAGGACTGGCGCGCCGTCGGCACCCACAGTCTGCAATTTCATCAACACATTGTCGGGTTGCTGCGCAGCCCGCTGTTTGATGAGTTCTTTACCAATGTCGTGGCTCAATTGCGCCTGGTGTTTTGCACCGCGCCCGATGAGTCACGTTTTCAGGCGCCATGGCTGGCCCGCGACCGGCAGATCCATGAACTTCTGGTCGAAGGCAACAAGCGTGCGGCCGAGGAGGCCATGGGCCTGTATCTCGACGATTCCGAACACCAGCTGTTGCAAATGCTTGCGCCTTCTTCCCATCACTGATCGAGGATTCGTGCCATGTACAAAGACTATCCGGCGGCCTATCAAGTCAGCAAAGGCTCCGCCTTGCAGGTGGATAAAGCCTTTTATGAGCGGGTGCGTGATGTGAAGGAGGGACGCACGCTGATCGAATCCTTCGAAGTACCGATTCGCACCGGCCGCGCCTGGAAAGTCCCGGCCGGCCATGTGTTTCGCGTGACGACACCGGTCGGGCCGCAAGTGGGTGATTTCAACGTCTGGAATGCCAACGACCCGCGCGAGCGCTTGTGGGCGTCGCGCACCCGGCAGCTACAAGGCGCACACGTCAGCACCCATGACCGGCTCTGGTCGAACCTGCCGTTTTTGCGACCGCTGGTGACCATCACCGACGACAGCCTGGCTGACTATGGCATCGACGAACATGGCGGTCGACTGCACGATTTGCTCGGCACCCGCTGCGATCCCTATGTGAACAAAATGCTCACCGGCGAGGATTTTCACCACCACTGCCACTCCAACCTGACCCGCGCGGTGCTGCCCCACGGCCTGACCGAGTTCGACGTGCACGATGTGTTGAATATTTTCCAGTGCACGGGGCTGAACCACGACGACATGTACTTCATGAAAGCCTGTCCGGCCAAGAAGGGCGATTACCTGGAATTTTTCGCCGAAATCGACCTGCTGTGTGCACTGTCGACCTGTCCAGGCGGAGACTTGTCGTTGGCCATGTGGGGGCCAGACGCGCAGGATCCGCTCAGCGTTTGTCGTCCGTTGGGCGTGGAGATTTATCGGTTGGAGGAATCGTTGCTGGAGGGGTGGAGCCAGCCTGAGCGTGCAGCATACAAAGGCATGCACGGCTTGCACATCGCCAAGGCTGAGTGGGAAAAGTAGAAACGTCGTGGAGAGCTTCTGTGGCGAGGGAGCTTGCTCCCGCTGGGGCGCGAAGCCGCCCCTCGCCACACTGGGTTGCGTACACAAAACAAAGCCGTCAGTCACAGCGTTTTTTTGTTCAGCGGTCCTGCGCATCCTTGGCGTCCGCTTGCGCATTACGCTCGGCTACGCGTCGACGTTGCTCATCGGTCAGATCGACCTTGTTGGCGGTGTCACGCAGCATCATCAAACCGCCAACGATGGAGCCGATGGCTATTACCAGAATCAACCAGGCATACCAGGGCATAGGACTCTCCTTGAAGGCAGGCCGGTTGGCGAGGTTCGACAACCGCGCGTGCATACCACTTTGAGCGAATGACTTTCGCAGTGGTTCCATTCTATGCCTGATAGGTCAGCTGCACTGTGATTGTTTAAAGCCCGGTCAACATCGCATCCGCCGGCGCATCGGCACGTAACTGCCCGGTGAGCATGAAGTACACGAACCCCACCGCCATGAATGCGAGGAAGATCAGCCCGATCAACATGTTGAACCACGCCATCGCCACCAGGCAAACCGCAGCGAGCACCAATGCAATGAACGGCACCAGTGGGTAGCACGGGGCGCGGAAGGTGCGCTCCAGGTTCGGCTCGGTTTTGCGCAGTTTGAACAGGCTGAGCATGCTCATGATGTACATCACGATGGCGCCGAACACGGCCATGGTGATCATCGCCGCCGTCAGGGTCATGCCGCCAAGGTTGATCAGGCCATCGCTATAGATCGCTGCAATGCCGATCACGCCGCCGGCAATGATCGCCCGGTGCGGTGTCTGGAAACGCGACAGTTTGGCCAGGGAGGCGGGTAGGTAACCGGCCCGGGCCAGTGCGAAAAATTGCCGCGAATAGCCGAGGATAATCCCGTGGAAACTCGCCACCAGCCCGAACAGGCCGATCCACACCAGCATGTGCAGCCAGCCCGAGCTCTCGCCGACCACGGTTTTCATTGCCTGCGGCAGCGGGTCGTTGATGTTCGACAGGGTGCGCCAGTCGCCGACGCCACCGGCGAAGAACATCACCCCCATCGCCAGTAACACCAAGGTCAGGATCCCGCTGATGTAGGCCTTGGGAATCGTCCGTTTCGGGTCCTTGGCCTCTTCGGCGGCCATGGCCGCACCTTCGATGGCCAGGAAGAACCAGATGGCGAAAGGAATCGCCGCGAACATCCCGGCAATCGCCGGTGCGCCGAATACATCGGAACCGGCCCAGCCATTGAGGGCGAAGTTGCTGAAGCTGAACGCCGGCGCGACCACACCCATGAACACCAGCAGTTCGGCAACCGCCAGCACACAGACCACCAGTTCGAAGGTCGCCGCGAGTTTCACTCCGAGGATGTTCAGGCCCATGAAGACGATGTACGCGCCGACCGCAGCGTGTTTCGGGTCGAGGGCGGGAAATTGCACGTTGAGGTAGGCGCCGATGGCCAGGGCGATGGCCGGCGGGGCGAAGACGAACTCGATCAGCGTCGCCAGCCCGGCGATCAATCCGCCTTTCTCGCCAAAGGCTCGGCGACTGTAGGCAAACGGACCACCGGCATGGGGAATCGCCGTGGTCAACTCGGTGAAGCTGAAAATGAAGCAGGTGTACATGGTGGCGACCATGAATGAGGTCACCAGAAAGCCCAATGTCCCGGCCACGCCCCAGCCATAACTCCAGCCGAAGTATTCACCGGAAATGACCAGCCCGACCGCAATGCCCCACAAGTGCAGGGTGCCCAGCGTGGGTTTGAGTTGTGTGTTCATGCGTTTGCTCCCTCAACGGATTGGACAGCTCGGGGGAGGGGTGTGCAGTGGGCGTGCCATTTCGTGATTTGCCGTCGTAAAGCGTTGAAAGCTGTCGTATCGGGGATGTTCGGCGCTGTATGCCGGTATTTTTTGCTCCAGATGAGAGCGTCGTCGTCAGTTATGCCGCCATCGCGGGCAAGCTTGCTCACGATAAGGCCCGACAGACCACCGCTGTAACAAAGCCATAAACCCACTCTTTACACTTTCTTTATGCCCCGCCGCACCCCTCGATCTCGCTCCTTTACAGCCTCCCTGTCGACAATGACTCCACACGCGGCAATGCGCCGTAACACGGAGAATTTCCATGAGCGTTCTGGACGGGGTGTCACTGCTGCTGGCAGTGGGGCTGTTCATTTATCTGTTGGTTGCGCTGTTGCGCGCGGACCGGAACTAGGAGCGGCTATGCACAGTTATGACTATTGGCTGATCCTCGCGTTTTTCGCGTTGGTATTGGTCCCGGCGCCGTTTCTCGGGCGTTTCTACTACAAGGTCATGGAAGGGCAGCGCACTTGGTTGACGCCGATCCTCGGCCCGGTCGAGCGTGGCTGTTATCGGTTGGCCGGGGTCGATCCGCAGGCCGAACAGAGCTGGCAGAAGTACGCATTGGCCTTGCTCGCGTTCAACCTCGCAGGCTTCTTGCTGCTGTTCTCGATCCTGGTGTTCCAGGACCATTTGCCGCTCAACCCGCAAAACCTGCCGGGTCAGGAGTGGACGCTGGCATTCAACACCGCCGTCAGCTTCATGACCAATACCAACTGGCAGTCCTACAGCGGCGAAGCGTCGTTGAGCTACCTGAGTCAGATGGTCGGCCTCACCGTGCAGAACTTCGTCAGCGCCGCCACCGGCCTGGCCGTGCTGGTTGCGCTGTGCCGTGGCATTGGCCGCAAGTCGACCAAAAGCCTCGGCAACTTCTGGGTCGACATGACCCGCGCTACCCTCTACGGCTTGTTGCCGCTGTGCCTGCTGCTGGCGCTGTACCTGGTCTGGCAGGGTGTGCCGCAAACCTTCGCGCAGTATGTGAATGCCGTGACCCTGCAAGGCGTCGATCAGGTGATCCCGCTCGGTCCTGCTGCCAGCCAGATTGCGATCAAGCAATTGGGTACCAACGGCGGTGGCTTCTTCGGCGTCAACTCGGCGCATCCGTTCGAGAACCCGACGGCGTGGAGCAACCTGTTCGAAGTCAGCTCGATCATCCTGATCCCGGTGGCGCTGGTGTTTACCTTCGGCCACTACGTGAAAGACCTGCGTCAGAGCCGCGCGATCATCGCCTGCATGTTGGCGCTGTTCCTGATCGGCGGCGCCACCTCGCTGTGGGCTGAATACCAACCGAACCCGACCCTGAACAACGTCGCGGTCGAACAAACCGCACCGCTGGAAGGCAAGGAGGCGCGCTTCGGCACCACCGCCACTGTGCTGTGGTCGGTGACCACCACTGCCGCCTCCAACGGCTCGGTCAATGGCATGCACGACAGCCTCAACCCGCTGAGTGGCATGGTCGCGCTGGTCAACATGATGGTCGGCGAAGTGATCTTCGGCGGGGTGGGTGCCGGGCTCTACGGCATGTTGCTCAACGTGTTGATCGCCGTGTTCCTGGCGGGCCTGATGATCGGTCGCACCCCGGAATACCTCGGCAAGAAACTGCAGGCCAGGGAAGTGCAATTGCTGGTGGTGACCCTGCTGGTGATGCCGGTGGGCGTACTGGTGCTCGGCGCGATTGCCGCCAGCCTGCCAGGCCCGGTAGCAGCCGTAAGCAACCCCGGTGCCCACGGTTTCAGTCAGTTGCTTTATGCCTACACCTCGGCCAGCGCCAACAACGGTTCCGCGTTCGGTGGCTTTAGCGCCAACACGCCCTTTCACAACCTGATGCTGGGCCTGGGCATGTTGATCGGTCGCTTCGGCTACATCCTCCCGGTACTGGCCCTGGCCGGCAGCCTGGCGATGAAGAAAACCGCGCCGATCGGCCAGAACAGCTTCCCGACCCACGGCCCGCTGTTCGTGACCCTGCTGACCGTGACCATTTTGCTGGTGGGTGGTTTGACCTTCCTGCCGACTTTGGCGTTGGGCCCGATTGCCGAACATCTGAGCATGGGCTTCTAAGGAGTCAATGATGAATATGCCCGTAAGCAAACCCGTCGCCGCGAAAGCGCCGGAACAACCGAAAACCGCGATCTCGGCCCTCTGGCGCCCGGCGCTGGTGCAAGCCTTCGTCAAGCTCGACCCACGCCAGTTGCAGCGTGCGCCCGTGATGCTGGTGGTCGAACTGACGGCGATCCTGACCACCGTGCTGTGCTTCATTCCAGACACGGCGGTGCCGACCTTCGTCGCCGCACAAATCGCCCTGTGGCTGTGGTTCACCGTACTGTTCGCCAACTTTGCCGAAGCCCTGGCCGAAGGTCGTGGCAAGGCGCGCGCCGACAGTCTCAAGGCTGGCAGTGAAGGCCTCAGCGCTCGCCGTAAAACCAGCAATGGCACCTTTCAAGTGGTGCCGGCTACCAGCCTGCGCAAGGGCGATGTGGTGCGCGTCGAAGCGGGGGAGATGATCCCCGGTGATGGCGAGGTGATCGAAGGCATCGCCGCCGTCAACGAGGCGGCGATTACCGGTGAGTCCGCGCCGGTGATCCGTGAGTCCGGCGGCGACCGTTCCGCCGTCACCGGCAACACACGGCTGGTGTCCGACTGGTTGCTGGTGAAGATCACCGCCAACCCGGGCGAATCGACCCTGGACCGCATGATCGCGCTGGTCGAAGGCGCAAAACGCCAGAAGACCCCGAACGAAGTGGCCCTCGACATTCTGCTGATCGGCCTGACCCTGATCTTCCTGCTGGTGGTCGTCACCCTGCAGCCGTTCGCCCACTTCGCCAACGGCAGCCTGCCGCTGGTGTTCCTGGTGGCGTTATTGGTCACGCTGATTCCGACCACCATCGGCGGTCTGTTGTCGGCCATTGGTATTGCCGGGATGGATCGCCTGGTGCGTCTGAACGTGATTGCCAAGTCCGGTCGCGCCGTGGAAGCGGCGGGGGACGTGCACGTCCTGTTGCTGGACAAGACCGGCACCATCACCTTCGGTAACCGTCGTTGCACGGCGGTGTACGCCGCCCCGGGCGTCAGCTCGAAAGAGCTGGCCGAAGGTGCGTTGTTCGCCTCGCTGGCCGATGACACCGCCGAAGGCAAATCCATCGTCGAATACCTGCGTGCCCTGCATCCACAACCCGAACCGAGGGCTGAGTTGCTCACCGGCGTGCCGTTCAGCGCCGAAACGCGCCTGTCGGGTGTCGACTATCAAGGTCGCGTGTACCGCAAGGGGGCGGTGGATTCGCTGCTCGCGTTCGTTGGTCAGAAACGCGCCGAGCTGGCCCCGGCCCTGTCGCGGGAAATCGACAAGATCGCCCAGAGCGGCGGCACCCCGTTGCTGGTCTGTGCCGACGGCAAACTGCTCGGTGCGATCCACCTCAAGGATGTGGTCAAGCCCGGCATCCGCGAGCGTTTCGCCGAGCTGCGCAAGCTGGGGATTCGCACGGTCATGGTGACCGGCGACAACCCGCTGACCGCTGCGGCAATTGCCGCCGAAGCGGGGGTGGATGATGTGCTGGCCGAAGCCACGCCGGAGAAAAAACTGGCGCGCATTCGTCACGAGCAGAACGACGGTCGATTGGTTGCGATGTGCGGCGACGGCGCCAACGACGCCCCGGCCCTGGCCCAGGCGGATGTCGGCATGGCGATGAACGACGGCACGCAAGCCGCCCGTGAAGCGGCGAACATGGTCGACCTCGACAGCGATCCGACCAAGCTGCTGGACGTGGTGCAGATCGGTAAGGAATTGCTGGTGACCCGTGGTGCGCTGACGACTTTCTCCATCGCCAACGATGTGGCCAAGTACTTCGCGATTTTGCCGGCGCTGTTTGCCGCGATCTACCCGCAACTGGGCGTGTTGAACGTGATGCACCTGAGCAGCCCGCAGAGCGCGATTCTCTCGGCGATCGTGTTCAACGCCTTGATCATCGTGGTGCTGATTCCGCTGGCGTTGCGCGGTGTACGAGTCCAGGCGGCCAGTGCAGCGGCATTGTTGCGACGCAATCTGCTGATCTACGGGCTGGGCGGGATTCTGGTGCCGTTTGTGGGCATCAAGGCGATCGACATGCTGTTGACGGCGTTGCATCTGGTTTGATCTGGCACCCCCTACTGTAGGAGCGAGCTTGCTCGCGATGGTGGTCAACGATAACGCGCCCTTTCTGACAAAGCGCGGCGCCTTCAGATCCATCGCGAGCAAGCTCGCTCCTACAGGTTTTCCTGCGAATTCGAGGATTTTGAAATGTCCACAATGATACGTCCGGCCTTGAGCCTGTTGGTTTTGATGACCCTGATCACCGGCGTGGCTTACCCCTTGGTGGTCACAGGCGTGGCCCAGGTTGCATTCCCGGATCAGGCCAATGGCAGCCTGGTCCGCGATGCCGAGGGCAAGGTCCGGGGCTCTGCGCTGATCGCCCAGGATTTCGTCGGTGACGCCTGGTTCCACCCACGGCCATCGGCCGGTGCATTTGCCACCGTGTTGAGCAGCGCCAGCAACCTGTCGCCGAGCAACCCGGCGCTGGCCACTCGGGTGATCGACGATGCCAATAAACTGCTCGTACCCGGTCAGGGGCCGGTGCCGTTGGCGCTGATTACCACCTCCGGCAGTGGTCTCGATCCACACTTGCCACCGGCGGCGATTGCCTATCAACTGGCGCGTGTCGCGGCAGCGCGCAACGTACCGGTGTCTACGCTTGAACAATTGATGAATGCGCACATCGAGCAACCGTTGGTTGGGCCGCCGGTGGTGAATGTGCTGGCGTTGAATCTGGCGTTGGAAAAACTGTAGATCGGTGGCGGCGTCAATCGCTAGCAGGCTAGCTCCCACAGGAAGTCAGCAATCCCCTGTGGGAGCTAGCCTGCTAGCGATGGCAGCTGAACAATCACCACATCAACACCTGAAAAAAGAGAGCTTCAAACATGAGCGACTCCGGCCGCGCCGACGCGCTGTTAGCAGACCTGCCCCGGGATGGCCGTGGCCGACTCAAGGTTTTCCTCGGTGCAGCACCCGGTGTCGGCAAGACCTACGCCATGTTGCAAGCAGCGCACACCCAACTGCGCCAAGGCGTGAAAGTCATTGCCGGCGTCGTCGAAACCCATGGTCGCGCCGAAACCGAAGCGTTGCTCGGCGGCTTGCCGCAACAACCGCTGGTGCGCTCGGAGTACCGGGGCGTAGTGCTCGAAGAGATGGACCTCGACGGTCTGCTCGCGGCCAAACCGAAGCTGGTGCTGGTCGACGAACTGGCCCACAGCAACGCCCCCGGCAGTCGCCACGCTAAACGCTGGCAGGACATTCAGGAATTGCTCGCCGCCGGCATCGACGTGTTCACCACGGTCAACGTCCAGCACCTGGAAAGCCTCAACGATCAGGTCCGTGGCATTACCGGCGTGCAGGTTCGCGAGACCTTGCCGGATTGGGTGCTGCAAGAGGCCTACGAACTACTGTTGATCGACCTGCCGCCACGGGAACTGCTCGAGCGTCTGCGCGACGGCAAGGTCTACGTGCCGGAGCAGGCGCGCGCCGCCATCGACGCATTTTTCACCCAGACCAACCTCACTGCCCTGCGCGAACTGGCGATGCAAACCGCGGCGGCCCAGGTCGATAACGATCTGGCCCAGGGTTATCGCCAACTGGGTCAAGCCGCGCCGGCCGTACGGGGACGCCTGCTGGTGGGCGTTGACGGCGATGCCCAGGCCGAGCGCCTGGTGCGCCACGCCAGCCGCGTCGCCCAGCGACGGCATCTGCCCTGGAGCCTGGTGCACGTGGACAACGGCAGCGTGCGTGACGAACAGTCGCGACTGCGCCTGCAAAGCGCCCAGCAGCTGGCCGAACGCCTGGGCGGCGAAGTGGTGCTGCTGCGTGCCGGCGAGGTGGCGAAAACCCTGATCCAGCACGCGGCCGAGCGCCGTGCCAGCCTGGTACTGGTCGGCCAGTCCCGGCCGAGACTGCGTCGGCGGTTGTTGGGTGGTGGTCTGGCGGCACGCTTGTTGCGCCATGCGCGAGGGTTGGAAATCAACGTCCTCGACAGTGACGAAGAAAAAAATCCGCCCCGACAATATCCGGCGCATGCGCTGGTCTGGTTCGACTATGCGCTCGCTGTCGTGGCAACGATTTTGGCCAGTGCCTTGGCGTGGGGCGTGGCCAGTGTCCTGCCATTGCCAAATATCTCGCTGGTGTTCCTCGCCGCCGTGTTGCTGGTGGCGGTTCGCAGCAGCCTCGGGCCGGCGCTGGCCTGTGCGGCGTTGTCGTTTCTGACCTATGACTTCCTGTTCATTCCGCCGAATTTTTCCTTCAGCATCCAGCGCGAAGAAGACGTGCTCACCTTGTTGTTCTTCCTGCTGATGGCGGCCCTCACGGGCAACCTCGCGGCGCGCCAGCGCCGACAGTTGCAGGCCTTGCGCGATACCCAGGAAGAAACCACCGAGTTGCTCGACCTGTCACGCAAACTCACCGCCGCCACTGACCGTCAGGCCGTGATCAGCGCCGCCGCCCAGCACCTCAACGGCTGGAGTGACTTGAAACTGTGCCTGCTCAATCGCGACGGACAAAGCGGCTGGAAGGTCGAAACCGGTGGGCCGCTGGAGTTTACCGAGGCCGAGCGTGCCGCCGCCGATTGGGCCTGGCAACACGATCAACCGGCCGGTGCCGGCACCGGTACGCTGCCGTTTGGGCGCTGGTGGTGGTGGCCATTGTCGGTGGAGGATGGACCGCTGGCGCTGCTCGGCGTGTGCGCCAAGGAAGGCCAGACCTTGAGCGGCCAGCGTCGTCGTTTGTTGACCGCGTTGAGTCAACCGTTGGCCCAGGCTCTGGCTCGCGCGCAATTGGCCGATGATCTGGAAGCCGCACGCCTGCACGGCGAGACCGAACAACTGCGCAGCGCCTTGTTGGCCTCGGTGTCCCACGATTTACGCACGCCCCTGACTTCCATGCGCGGCAGCATCGACAGCTTGTTGGCCCTCGGTGAAGCGATCCCGCTGGAGGATCGCCGCGAATTACTCGAAGGCACCCGCGATGAAGCCGAGCGCCTCGACCGTTATATTCAAAATTTGCTGGACATGACCCGCCTCGGTCACGGTGCCTTGAAGCTGGCGCGGGACTGGGTGTCTCCGGCCGATATTGTCGGCAGTTCGCTCAATCGCCTGCGTGCGGTGCTGGCGCCGTTGCAGGTCAGTGTCGAGATACCGGCCGAGTTGCCGCTGCTGTATGTCCACGCCGCACTGATCGAACAGGCACTGATCAACGTGCTGGAAAATGCCGCGCGTTTTTCGCCGTCCCATGGGCGCCTGCAAGTGCGCGTCGGCGTGGCCGACAGAGAGCTGTTTTTCTCGGTAGGCGATGAAGGGCCGGGCATTCCCGAGGCTGAACGAGCGAAGATTTTTGACATGTTCTACACCGCCGCGCGCGGTGATCGCGGCGGGCAGGGCACGGGGCTGGGGTTGGCGATCTGTCAGGGCATGGTGGGCGCCCATGGTGGTCGTATCAGTGTCGCCGACGGCATCGAAGGGCGTGGCACCTGCATCACCTTGCACTTGCCGTTGCAGGAACAGCCTGCCTTTGAAAGTGAGCGCTGAAAGTGAAGCCTGATACTCTTTGGAACTTTCTATGCCGCGACCGGAAACCATGACCCAGACCGCGACCATTTTGGTCATCGACGATGAACCGCAGATCCGCAAATTCCTGCGTATCAGCCTCGCTTCCCAGGGCTACAAAGTGCTGGAGGCCGGCACTGGCACCGAAGGCCTGGCCCAGGCAGCCTTGAACAAACCGGACCTGTTGGTGCTCGATCTCGGGCTGCCGGACATGGACGGCCAACAAGTGCTGCGCGAATTCCGCGAGTGGTCGACGGTGCCGGTGCTGGTGCTCTCGGTACGCGCCGGCGAAGGGCAGAAAGTCGAAGCGCTGGATGGCGGCGCCAACGACTACGTGACCAAACCGTTCGGCATTCAAGAGTTTCTGGCGCGGATACGTGCGTTGTTACGCCAGGCGCCAGTGGGCGAGGCTCAGCAAGCGGCGCTGACCTTCGGCCCGTTGACCGTGGACCTGGCCTATCGCCGGGTATTGCTCGAGGGCGCCGAAGTCGCGCTGACCCGTAAGGAGTACGCGGTGCTGGCGCAACTGGCGCGGCATCCGGGGCGGGTCATCACCCAGCAGCAATTGCTCAAGGACATTTGGGGACCGACCCACACCGATGACAGTCATTATTTGCGGATCGTGGTTGGGCATTTGCGGCAGAAGCTGGCGGACGATCCGACCCAGCCGCGTTTTATCGTGACTGAGGCGGGCGTAGGGTATCGGTTGTTGAGTGAGGGGGGGCTTTAGTGCTGTGGTGTTTGTAGTGGCGCCATCGCGAGCAAGCTCCGGGCGGCGTTCCGACGATGGCACCCTCAAACTCACTCAGGATTCGCGCTCGCTCTCATACCGATCCAGCGTATCCCGCGCAATCTCCCGTCCCAGCGCGATCAGCTCCGGCGCTTTGTAAAACTCGAAAAACCGGCACACCCGCTTCGGCACGTTGATCAGGATGTCCGGTGGATACCCGGCAATCTTGTACTGCGCCAGGGACGTCTGCATCACCTCGAAACTCTGGTTGATCAAATCCAGCAACGACGCCGGCCCGACGTTGTCGATGATGAATGAGCCGGTGGCTGACTTCGGTGCCCCATCGCGTTCAGGCGCGGCTGCCGGTTGCTGGGCTTCGGGTTCGGCGGATTCGACCCAGGGGTTGATCTCGGCGGCTTCGGCCATCAACGCTTCTCTTTCCAGCAGCAATAATTGTTCGGCCTGCTTGCGCCGGAACGGCAGCTTCGAACCGAGGGAACTGATCAGGCTGTCGAAGCGGCTCCTGAACGCGGCGGGTCGCTGGATCACCGGCAGTTGGTAATGGCGCTGGTTGGTGGAGTTGAGGTTGACCGCGATGATCAAATCACAATGGCTCGACACCACTGGCACGATCGGCAGCGGGTTGAGAATGCCGCCATCCACCAGCATGCGATTGCCTTGCATCACCGGGGTAAACAGGCTGGGAATTGCCGCCGAAGCCCGCATGGCCTGGTGCAGGCAACCTTCCTGGAACCAGATTTCCTGCTGGTTGGTCAGGTCGGTGGCCACCGCCGTGTAGGGGATGCGCAGCTCTTCGATATTGATCTCGCCGACAATCTTGCGGATCCGTCCGAAGACCTTTTCTCCACGAATCGCCCCCAGGCGAAAACTGACGTCCACCAGACGCAATACGTCGAGGTAATCCAGGCTCTCGATCCAGTCGCGATACTCCTTGAGTTTGCCAGCGGCATAAATGCCACCCACCACCGCGCCCATGGAGCAACCGGCGACGCAGGCGATGTCGTAGCCACGCCGCTCGATCTCTTCAATAACGCCAATATGGGCATAGCCGCGGGCTCCACCTGAGCCCAGTACCAGTGCGACACGCTTCTTCATCAATCGCCCTCGTTTTGAATGGTTCAACAATGCACCCATCGAGGGGCGTGCTTCAATCGTTAAGGTCGCTCGATGGGTCAACGCGTCGTTATTTCGATACTCCATGGCGGCAGATGGTTATTCTTTCGAACGCTATAGTTTGCTGTGGCGATGGACGGCACTTTTCATGCCCCAGGCCGTCCTACCTGCACAATTGTTTACCTATCTTTGAGGTGTGAGTGATGAAAGCCTGGATTTGTGTGCCTTTGATTGCCCTGGCACTGGCCGGTTGCGCCGGAAAAACCGCATACCGCGATAGTTGTGGCAGCAACCTCGATGCGGCGTGGCATGAACTGGACCTGGCCAAAGCCGAAGGTTTCGCCGGGACGGTCAGTTACTCCAAGGCCTTGTCGCTGTTGACCGCGGCCAAGACCCAGCAGCAATTCGAAGGGTTCGAAGGTTGCACCAAAAAGGCCGAGAAGGCCCGGTTCTATATTCGTGAGTCACGGGCAGGGCGTTGAGGCATGATGTAAGTTCATTGGGGAAGTTCGATTCAAGGAGCAAGCGATGTCTGACTTGATTGATCGGTTGGTGGCGCAGGTTTTAGGGCTGGAGGTTCGTCTGCTGGCCTGTCAGGCTCGCCTGAGTGCCCGCACCGATCCGGAAGCGCTGCACGATCTGCGTACCACGGTGCGCCGCATGCGCAGCCTGTTACGCCCCTTGCGTGGCTTGCCCGGTGTCGAACAGCTGGAAGCGGCAGCGTCTGCGGTCGGCAGCCTGACCACCCCCTTGCGTGATCGCGAAGTGCTGGCGGCGTATTTGCTCCAGCACGGTCAACCCGAAGCGGCTCAGCGACGCATGGCGCAGATGGACGAAGCCTATCCCGCAGTGGCCGCAAGCCCTGAGCTCAACCAACTGCTGATAATTCTCGATGCCTTTCCGCGCTTCCTGCGGGCCGCCCAGCGTCAGGATCTGCTCAAGGGCCTGCGCAAGCGTATCGTCAGGCGCCTGGCCAAGCAGTGGAAGAAACTCGACGAGGCGCTGCACGATCCTGCCCACGACCGCCATCGTTTGCGCCTGCTGATCAAGCGAGTGCGCTATGGCATCGAAGCTTACCCCGAGCTGGACCGTTTGCCGAAGGCGGCGTTGCCCAGGCTGAGATCGGCCCAGGCGGCACTGGGCGATTGGCATGATTGCTGGCAATGGCTGGTCAGGGCCGAGCAGGAGGCGGATTTGCATCCTTGTGTCGCGGTCTGGAAAACCACCATGGTCAAGGCGGAGCACCGTGCCGATCGTGTCCTGGACAAGTTCAGCAAGGCCTGCTTCAAATCCTGACTGTTTCCCGGCCCTCCTGCACGGCTTATCTGTCGTGCACTTTGGCGGTAATCATCACTGTGGCCGACGCGCCGGCTGGTTAAGATTCCCTGATCCTTTTCCTGCCCTTGAGGTTTGCATGCGTTTTTCCGATTTGCTTGACGCCGTTCGCCGCCAGCCCCAGGCGTTGTCGATTCCGGCTGAGTGGGCACAGGGGCGAGCTAGCTTCGGTGGTCTGGTGGCTGCCTTGCAATACGAAGCCATGCGCGCCAGGGTGCCAGCGGATCGGCAGGTGCGTTCGCTGGCGATCACCTTCGTAGGTCCGGTCGAACCGGAAGTGCCGGTCAGTTTCGAAGTCGATGTGTTGCGTGAAGGCAAAGCCGTCAGCCAGGTGCTGGGCCGGGCGATGCAGAAGGGGCAGGTGGTGACCTTGATCCAGGGCAGTTTCGGCGCCTCGCGGCCTTCGGAAGTGGCGGTGACGGCGCAACCGGCCCCGGAAATGAAACACTGGGATGACTGCCAGGAGCTGCCCTACGTCAAGGGCGTGACCCCGGAATTCATGCGGCATCTGGCGATGCGCTGGAGTGTCGGCGGGCTGCCGTTCACTGGCAACACATCCCGTGAGATGGGCGGCTGGGTGCGCTTGCGTGGCGATGTGAAGGAAGAGGCGGTCACGGAGTCGCACATCCTGGCACTGGTCGATGCCTGGCCGCCGGCGCTGATGCCGTTTCTGAAGAAGCCGGCGATGGGCAGCACCCTGACCTGGACCATCGAGTTCGTGCAGCCGTTGCTCGAACTGAGCACCCTGGACTGGTGCAAATACCTCGTCGAAACCGAACACGCCGCCGACGGCTACGGCCATGCCGCCGCGAACCTGTGGGATGCGCGGGGGCGGTTGATTGCCATGAGCCGGCAGACCGTGACGGTGTTCGCCTGATCAATGATGGCGGTGGCGCTCCCGCCAGGCGCGCCACCAGCCGCCGCTGAAGAAAAACCGTGGGAATGTCAGGAACTGCTCGACCAGCAGGCGCGAGACGGCATCCTTGCGATCACTGAACGGCTCGGACGCTTGCGCCTCCAGGCTGTGACCGTGACGTTGCAAGGCCAGCGCGGCCAACAGGCCGATCACGCCGATGGCGATGTTCACGAAGCTCAAGCCGAACACCCCGGTAACAATCAACAGGAACCCCAGGATGAACAGCGGTACGGCAATCAGGTGTAACACCAGATTGGTCGGATGCTGATGATTGTTCGGGTAGGCGCGCCATTGCCAGGCGGGAAGGTTGGGGTGACGTTTACCCATGATGTTTATCCTCGATCCATGTTGAACACATGAATAAAGGATAGGTCTGGCAGATGCGAGCGGCGAATCAAGGTTGGCTATGGAGGTGATAGAGGTCATGGTCAATATTGATGCTGAGCGGGCCAGCCTTTTCGCGAGCCAGTTCGTTCCCACCATGGCGTTTTGTCAGACACAAAACATGTGGCCGCTGATTATCCCCTGTGAGAGCGAGCCTGCTCGCGATGAGTCCCTTAGAGCTTGAGTTGCCCGATAGCCTTGCTCAACTCCCCGGCCAACGCCGCCAGGTCATTACTGGTCGTTGCCGAATTGACGGTCTGCCGCACCGTGTTCTCGGTGACATCGCGAATGCTCACCACCGCCCGATTCATCTCCTCCGCCACCTGACTCTGCTGCTCGGCCGCCACCGCGATCTGCGTATTGCTTTCACGCATTTGCGCCACCGCGCCGGTGATTTCTGCCAGTGCCGCGCCCGCTTCCTGCGCCTGTTGCACGCAGTCGTCGGCCTTGAACGAGCTCTCCTGCATGAAGTCCACGGCATCCCGGGTCCCGGCCTGCAGCGCGGACACCATCACGGTGATTTCGTCGGTGGAGGTCTGCACGCGTTTGGCCAGGTTGCGTACCTCATCGGCGACCACGGCAAATCCACGACCCATTTCACCGGCGCGGGCCGCCTCAATCGCAGCGTTCAACGCCAGCAGGTTGGTCTGCTCGGCAATGCTGTGAATCACATTGACCACACCATTGATTTTTTGACTGTCCTCGGCCAGACGCTGAATCATTTCGGCGGTCTGCTGCACCCCGGTCGACAACCCGGCAATCGACTTCTGTACGCGCATCACCACTTCCTGCCCGCTGCCGGCCAGGGTGTCGGCCGATTGCGAGAGGTCACGGGTGGCGCCCGCGTGCTGGGCGATGTGGTAGACGGTGGCAGTCATTTCATTGATTGCCGTGGCGGCCTGATCGGTTTCGCTTTGCTGGCCGAGCATGCCCTGGCGCACGTCGTTCATGCTCGACGCCAGCCGCGCGGCGCCGTCATCCAGTTGCCGGGCGGTATTGGCGACGGTGTTGACCACCCGTTGATAGCCGGCCTGCATGGCGTTGAAGGCATTGGCCATTTGCCCGACTTCGTCGCTGCACGCCAGTGGGACGCGGGCCGAGAGGTCGCCGGTTTTTTCGACGTGGAGCATCACGTCTTTCAAGGTGTTGAGCTGGCTGAGCAAGAAGCGGATCAGCAGTTGCGAAGCGCCGAGCATCGCCAGCATCAGGATGAACACGGCGACCGCGTAGTTGGCAAAACGCTCGCTGAATACCTGGCTGAGGCTCGGGCCATGGGCAATCACCGCGACTTGTTGGCCGTCGGCGCGGGTGAATACCTCGGCGCCTATGAGCAGGTTGTCACCCAACAAGGGCATGCTGTCGATCTCGACCCAGCCCTTGGCATCGGTCAGTTCCAGCACAGGCTGCTCGTTGAGCAGCGGGGCACGACCGTGATCGGAGATCAGGACATTGTCCGCTTTCGGGAGTGGCTGCCCCACGGGCCAGGCGTTAAGCAATCGAGCCTGGGCCTGGGCCGATGCCTGGGCGGTCTGAATCCGGGCCTGCTGTTCGAGTTGCACGGCGTACAGCACCAGCAGCAGCGTGGTGACGAAGGCGACGGCATTTACCGCCCAGAATTTGTATTTCAGCGAAATATTGCTAAGCCAGGCACCCATGGAGGTTTTCTCTGATAGCGGAAACAGTATTGGCAAGGTGCCAGTATTGTGCCGCTATGCAGGCTGACGAATGTTGACATGCGTCAATGGGTCACCCCTTTACCCGGTGGGCAAACTCGTTCCCACCGGAGGTGTGTTTTATTCCGGGATGGAAGGCAGACCATAGAACGCTCGTGCACAGGCGGTCGTGTGGGCGGCCAAATCTTCCACACTCTCTGCGCGATGCACCGCCACTTCGCGCAGCACTTCGGTCAGGTAGGCCGGTTCATTGCGACCGTTCTTCGGCTTGGGCCGCAGGCTGCGTGGCAGCAGATAGGGGGCATCGCTTTCCAGCATCAGGCGTCCGCGTTTGATCTCTTTCACCAGCGGATGCAAATGAGTGCCTCGGCGTTCGTCGCAGATCCAGCCGGTGATACCAATGTGCAAGTCCAGGTCGAGGTAACTGAACAGCGCCTTGCGTTCGCCGGTAAAGCAATGCACCACGGCGGCGGGTAGTTGATCGCGGAAGTCGCGCAGGATGTCCAGCAAACGCTGGCTGGCGTCGCGCTCGTGAAGGAACACGGGCAATTGCAATTCGACTGCCAGCGCCAAATGCTCCTCGAGGACTTTTTCCTGCTGCGGGCGCGGAGAAAAGTCGCGATTGAAGTCCAGTCCGCATTCGCCCACGGCAACCACGTTCGGTTCCTTGAGCAAACTGCGCAGACGCCGGGCGCTGTCTGCATTCCAGTCGCTGGCCGAATGGGGGTGAATACCGGCGGTGGCGAACAGCCGTTGAGCGCTTTCATCCAGTTGTTGGCACAACTCCAGCGCCTGTTCGCTGCCCTCGACGCTGGTGCCGGTGAGCACCAATTGGCAGACGCCGGCGGCGTAGGCGCGCTCGAGTACAGCCTGGTGTTTGTCGGCGAAACTGGGGTTGGTCAGGTTGACGCCGATATCGATGAGTTGCATGGTGCTACCTCGGACCAAAGGCCGGAAAGCATATCAGAGCTGTCGATTTATCAGAAAAGCCAAGAACTACAACGAGTTAAAGCTGTCTTTTGATGCCGCGAGCCAGGATGGAGTGGTTAGTGTGCCATCACTGTGCCAGTCTTTCGCCCGTTGCCAGCGCTTCAGGCGCTCTGTTTTTTTCGTTTGATTTCATGAAAAAACTCATGGGATCAACCCGAATTCTTTCCGGAGAGTGGATGAAGCGTTCCTCGGTTTTGCTACTGCTGTGTTGTTCGCTGCTACTGCCGATGCCGGCGATTGCGCGTCTGCCCGGGCCGCTGCAAGCCGCTCCGGCGAGCAAGGTGCGTGACCTGGCGGAAATCCGCAGCAGTCGCGTCCTGCGGGTACTGGTCAACCAGAGCCGCAACAGCTCCGGCGAAGTCCAGGGCCAGGCCATCGGCGTCGAGTACCATCGCTTGCGCGCCTTCGAGCAATACCTCAATGGGTATGCCCGTGACGGTCAGGAAGTCACTCTCAAGATCATTCCCAAAGCCAAGGATCAATTGCTCGGCGCGTTGCAGCGTGGGGAAGGGGATGTGGTGGCTCCAGGGGAACTGCTCGATATGCAAGCGGGTCAAGCCGTCAGCACCAGTGAACCGATTGCCAGCGGTATTCCGTTGGTATTGGTCGGCAGAAAAGGCGAGCGCAGCTACACCCGTCTCGAACAACTCTCGGGTAAAACCCTGGCCTTGCCCACCGGCAGCGCCGCCGGGGACGCCGTCAGCCAGATCAATCAGAAACTCGCCTTGCACAAACTGCCGCCAGTGAAGATCGAATGGGTCGATCCGACCCTGGCGGTCGAGGATGTGCTGGAAATGGTTCAGGGCGGGATTTTTCATCTGACCATCGTCGAACAACCGATCGCCGAACGTTGGGGCAAAGTTCTGCCGAAGTTGCGTTTCGATCGTCAGGTGCACATCCGCAATCCCGGCGAGGAGTTCTGGTTCGTGCGCCGCGATGCGTCGATGTTGCGGGCCAGCATCGATCGCTTCCTGACCACTTACAAGAAGCCATCGGACCAGGATGTCGCTTTCCTGCGGATTTATCGGCGCTTGTATCAAGTGCACGATCCATTGGCCAAGGCTCACCGGCAGCGCCTGGAACAGCTTCGACCGGTGCTGCAGAAACACGCGGATGCCCAAGGCATCGACTGGCTGAATCTGGCGGCACTGGCGTTCAAGGAGTCCGCCTTGCAGCCCTCGTCTCGAGGTGGTGGCGGGCCGACGGGCCTGATGCAGATCACCCCGTCTGCGGCTCAGCGGGTAGGGGTCAACAATATTCAGGATCTGGATGCGAACGTGCAGGCCAGCGCCAAGTACCTGGCGATGATTCGCCGCAAGTTCTTCTCCAGCCCGAAACTCAACGAACGTGAGCGCATGGCGTTCGTACTGGCGGCCTACAACATCGGTCCGGAGCGGGTCCAGGGGATGCGCGCCGAGGCACGGCGTCGAGGGTTGAATCCGAATCAATGGTTTTTTCAGGTTGAACGCATTGCCATGGAGCAGGTGGGGATGGGACCTGTCAGCTATGTTAATAGTGTGAACAAGTATTACCTGGCGTTCGATCGGGAGCGGGAGTCGTTGGAGCCCCAGGGGCAGAAGGTTGCCCTACGAAAGTGATCGAATAAACTGATTGTTATGGTGGGTTTTTTACGCTTTTAACATGAAATTTACTGATTAATATAGCGGCCAACCCACCCATACTCTCTAAGGATGACGCAGCATGAGCACACTGATTAACAAGGTTCTGTCTACCCGCGCTGGCTACGGCCTGACCGTTCTGCGAATTTTTGTCGGCATCATCTTCGCTGCCCACGGATCGCAGAAACTCTTCGGCGCGTTTGGCGGCTATGGCCTGGCCGGCACTGCACAGTACATGGAAAGCATCGGCCTGGCGCCGGGCTATCTGATGGCAACACTGGCGGGCGGCACTGAGTTTTTCGCCGGCCTGGCCTTGATCATCGGGTTGCTGGTTCGTCCGGCGGCACTGGGCCTGACCTTTCTGTCGCTGGTCGCCATCTTCTCGGTGCACATCCACAACGGTCTGTTTATGGCGAACAACGGTTATGAGTTCGCCCTCGCGTTGTTGGGTGGCAGCATCGCCGTGATGATCGAAGGAGCCGGCAAGCTGTCAGCCGACCGCGCCATCGCCGGCTGACCGCTCTGGCTCAACGAATGAGGCCCGCTTCGAGCGGGCCTTTTTGTTGCGCGTCATTCTTGACACTGTCCGGTCAGCTTCAATAGGATGTTGCCCATGCGCCGATTTAAACAGCTACTTGCGGGGCGCCAGGTGACTCATTGAGTTGCTGTCAGAAGCTTGAAACAGGCTTCGAAATACCGCTAAAGCGCTGGTTCGGTGTTGCCTCTCACCTGCCATGCAGACTTTTGAGGCAGAGACACGACACGATGAATGCACTAAGCCCCGTTGTACGCCCCGCGCCGATTACGGCACATCTCACCCAGCGCAATCCAAAAATCCTGCTTGGCGGTAAACACCAGCCGACGCTCTTGCGTTATCTCGATGGCTGGCCACGCCGTACCGGTGGGCCCGCAGCGTTTCTTATCCAGTTCGTCGAAGACGGAGAGTCCCTGGCCCGGTTTGCCAGCGACAGTTTCGATCTGGCGGTGATTCAATCGCCCAGCGCCGCCGAGGCGGTCGACGTGATCAGGCAACTGACCCGTGTGGCCCGCCAAGGGCTTATCACCCGTCGTTGAGGTTCTAAGGCGGGAACGTCAGGCGCCGAGGAATCGCATCGCTGATGATGCGACAGGCTCGTCCGATCCCGATTCACTCAAAGCGATTCCCCTGCGTCCAGTCTGGCGAGCAGGGCCTGGCCGCGTTGCCAGAGTGCGTGCTGCCTGGCATCAGGCATGCGTTCGAGGTTTTTGTAAACCATGGCCATGCGTTGATTGCCGCGCAAAAGGTCGCGATGACGCATCAGAAAATGCCAGTAGAGCGAGTTGAAGGGGCAGGCATCCTCGCTTGTGCTTTCACTCACCTTGTACACGCAGTCACGGCAGTAGTCAGACATGCGTTTTATGTATTGTCCGCTGGCGCAGTAAGGTTTCGAGCCCAGATATCCGCCATCGGCGTGCATCACCATGCCCAGTGTATTGGGGAGTTCGACCCAGTCGAAGGCATCCATGTAGATCGCCAGGTACCAGTCGCAAACCTGGCTCGGGGCCACGCCGGCGATCAGCGCAAAGTTGCCCGTAACCATCAGCCTCTGGATGTGATGGGCATAGGCCTGTTTCAGGCTTTGGCCGATCGCCTGGCGCATGCAGTTCATCTGCGTGTCGCCGGTCCAGTAGAACTCCGGCAGCGGCCTGCTGTTGCCGAATAGATTGCCGTCGGCGTAGTCCGGCATTTTCAGCCAGTAGACGCCACGCACGTATTCGCGCCAGCCGATCAGTTGCCGGATAAATCCTTCGGCCGCATTCAGGGCAACGCTGCCTGACCAATAGGCGGCCTCCACATCACTGCACAGCTGACGCAGGTCCAGCAGGCCGATATTGAGCGCGGCGCTGATGCGGGCATGGAACAGAAAGGGTTCGTCGCTGGCCATGGCATCCTGATAGTCGCCGAAGGCGGCCAGGCCAAAGTCTAGAAAGTAGTCCCACAGCACCTGTGCCTCGGCGTGGGTCACGGGATAGTCGAAGGTATCCAGGGAACCGTAGTGGTGAGAGAAATGCTTGCCCACCAGTGCCATCACGTCTCGGGTGATCGAGTCTGCGCCGAAGCGTGCCGGGTACGGCGGTTTCACGCCTTTGGGCAAGGCCTTGCGGTTTTCTGCATCAAAGTTCCAGGCGCCGCCCACCGGCGTACCATCGCCATTGATCAACAGGCCACTCTTGCGCCGCATTTCCCGGTAGAAGAACTCCATGCGCAGCTGCTTTTTGCCGTTCGCCCACGCCGAGAACTCGTCACGGGAACAGAGAAAGCGTGTATCGGCATGCCACTGAATCGGTAACCCGGCATCCTTGAGCGACTGCTCCAGACGCCAGTCACCGCACGCTGTCAGGTGCAGTTCGTGCGGCTGCAACAGTGACTGCCAGCGCCGTAGCTCGCCGGGCACTGAACCGGTGTTGTGCGGATCATCGAGGGCAACGTATTGCACATGGATGCCACGCTGGCGCAACGCCTCGGCAAAATGGCGCATGGCACTGAAGATGAGTGTGATTTTTTGCGGGTGATGAGGGACGTGGCTGGCTTCCTCCATCACCTCTACCAGCAACACCGCATCGAGCTTGCTATCCAGCCCTTTCAATGAGGCCAGATCAAACGATAACTGGTCGCCCAGGACCAGGCACAGCCGACGAGTGTTTTTCATGAGGCAGGGGCCGGGGTCACAGGTTCACCAGGGCGTAGCCAGTGAAAAAGGAATGCGCATCGACTCGATGGGGCCTTCACGTACGCCGCACATCTCATCGTGGACACATTGCTGCACCAGCACGCAGGGAAAGGGCGGGACAAGCTGCAGCATTTCACGCAGATGACTGACAGAGCGCAGGTGCATCGGCTTTGCTGCATCATCCAGCAGGGTGAACTGGCCCTGATCCAGCCTGACGCGAGCCAGATAAAAACCGCCCTCCAGCGACAGCAGTTCCAGTTCACGGACTTCACCCTTCAAGGCCCGCTCGGTCAACGCTTGCAGATTCAAGGTGCACTCCTTGCCTACCCGGGTAGGCGTTCGCCGTCAAAAGCAAAGAAACGGCCGCTATCGGCGCCCAATCAGTTGCAGGAACTCCTGGCGCGTCGTGGACGACTCGCGAAAGGCGCCGAGCATGACTGATGAGGTCATCACCGAGTTTTGCTTCTCAACGCCCCGCATCATCATGCACATGTGCTTCGCTTCGATTACCACGGCCACCCCGGCGGCATCGGTGATGTGCTGGATGGCGTCGGCAATTTGCCGGGTCAGGTTTTCCTGTATCTGCAGGCGGCGGGCGAACATGTCGACCACTCGTGCCACCTTCGACAGACCCAGCACTCGCCCCGTGGGGAGGTAGGCCACATGGGCCTTGCCGATAAAGGGCAGCATGTGATGCTCGCACAATGAATACAGCTCGATGTCGCGCACAATGACCATCTCATCGTTCTGCGATTCGAACAGGGCGCCGTTGATCACGTCCTCCAGGCGCGTCGTGTAGCCGTTGCACAGGTATTGCATCGCTTTGGCTGCGCGCTTGGGTGTGTCCAGCAGTCCTTCGCGCTCAGGGTCCTCGCCGACGCCGACGAGAATTTCACGGTAGTGCTCGGCTAATGATGGGTTCACGTTGATTTTTCTCAGCCATACGGCCTTTCAGGAAAGGGACACCCCTGGCAACAGGGGAGTGCTGGTCACTCAAGGTTTTACGCGGGTTTGGTCAAAGCCCCTGTGGCCCGGGTTTGTCGCCGGGCGAATGACAGGGTGAAGCGTTCCAGGTCTGTGTTGTGTTCAAGGCCGTCCCCTCGACAGGTGCGGCTTTTGGCTCCGGCAGCGCACAGCGGTTGTCGTGACAGCGACGGCTTCCATCCGGATGAGGCAACCAGGCCAAATGGGGGCGCAAGCGGCAGAACAGCCAATACCCGACGGCCAGCAACGGGCGGATCGCGCGCCATGTCAGTGGCGTGGCCCAAATTCCCAGGCCGGCTGCTCGCCAGCTCCAGAGCGTGGCGTCCAGGCCCGTCATCCAGCGGCCATCGGCGAATCTGGCATGAAGGGAGGACTGCATTTGCTCGACAGTGAACCCCAGGGCCTTTGCGTCAAACCCTTCGTCACTGATGTCAACAAACAGCAGTCGGGCCGCAATGGCGCGTCGGCTCAGGAAACTGATTTCCCGAGCGCAGAGCGGGCATTCACCGTCAAAGTACAGTGTGAGTGGCCACGGCTGTTTATTGTACATGTCAGAGCTTCTTGTATAGGTTTTGTATAAGATAGGCTGAAAAAAACCGACTGA
Organism: Pseudomonas sp. MT92; assembly: GCF_058792515.1. Lineage (NCBI taxonomy): Bacteria > Pseudomonadati > Pseudomonadota > Gammaproteobacteria > Pseudomonadales > Pseudomonadaceae > Pseudomonas > Pseudomonas sp. MT92. The sequence goes on along the minus strand of NZ_JBXAFA010000007.1, from coordinate 101,532 downwards.
CAATGGTCGTCACTCTTCTCCGTGTCATTGGCTCCCGGTGTGGGCCTGTATAGCCAAGAGCGTCTAAGGTTCATCCCTGATGCGGTTTACCTGAAAGCTGCTGGCTGAAGTTATGATACGAACGCGCCGGGATGCTGGCGTTTTCGCTGTGAACCTGAGGACAGGGCGCTACACAATCGTGCCCGGATAACCGTAAGTGAGAGGCCCGTCTTGAGCACCAACATCATCACGAAGGAAGGTCATGAGGCTTTGAAGCAGGAGCTTGATTTCCTTTGGCGAGAAAAGCGCCCCGACACGACGCGCAAGGTCACCTGGGCGGCATCGCTCGGCGACCGCAGTGAAAACGCGGATTATCAGTACAACAAAAAGCTGCTTCGGGAAATTGATCGGCGAGTCCGATACCTTCGCAAACGTCTCGAGGATGTACGGGTTGTCGAGTATTCACCCGAGCAGGAAGGAAAGGTGTTCTTCGGGGCTTGGGTCGAGATCGAAAACGAGGCCGGGGATATCAAAAAATTCAGGGTCGTGGGGTATGACGAGATCTACGGTCGCAACGATTACATCTCGATAGATTCCCCCATGGCCCGTGCGTTGTTGAAGAAAGAGGTGGGGGACGAGGCCGTTGTGCAGACCCCCAGTGGGGAAGTGCTGTGGTGGATCAATGAGATTTCATACCGAAAACAGGATGAAATACTCGGATAACGGCATCTTCATGGAGGGGAGGAAGGTTGATGGATCAACCCTCGCGCAGGACTGTCAGGGGGCTGGCGTTCAAGGCGCGACGAGTGCCGAACACGCCGGCGCCGCCGATCAGCACGGCTCCGATCAGTGGCAGCAGCAACAGCCATGGGTGCGGATGCCAAGGCAGGTCAAAGGCGAATCGGTAAAGCACCAGACTCACGACTTCCGACCCCAGTGCGGCCAGTAATCCGCTGACGGCACCCAGCAAACCAAATTCGATCCGCCGCGCCTTGACCAGCAACTGGCGTTCCGCTCCCAGTGCCCGCAGCAGCGCGCCCTGACGAATGCGCTCATCCAGCGTCGCCTGCAGGCCGGAAAACAACACCGCCATGCCAGCCGCCAGCACGAACAACAACACGTATTCCACCGCCAGCGTGACTTGGGCGAGGATGCTGCGCAGTTGTTCCAGCAACGCTTCGACCTGCAGGATGGTCACCGCCGGAAAGCTGCGGGACAGATCGACAATCTGCTGGTCGTGGCCCGCTGACAGATAGAAGCTGGTCAGATAGGTCGCCGGCAGATCCTTGAGGGTGCCGGGCTGGAAAATCATGAAGAAATTCGGCTGGAAGTTGTCCCAGTTGATTTCCCGCAGGCTGGTGACCTTCGCCTCGCGGTTGACCCCGCCGACGCTGAATACCATGTGGTCGCCGAGCTTGAGCTTCAGGCTTTCGGCGACCTTGCCTTCCACCGATACGCCAGGCACCTCGTCCGGAATCTGCTCTTGCCACCAGTTACCCGCGGTGAGTTTGTTGCCCGCCGGCAGGTCCGCCGCCCAGGTCAGGCTCAGATCGCGCTGGATCGCTCGATCACCGGCCGAGTCTTTGCTGACGATTTGCTGCACCGGTTCACCGTTGATGCTGATCAGCCGACCCGGCACGACCGGGTAGAGCGGGGCCGATTGCGCCGACAGTGAGATCAGGCGATCGGTAAAGGCCTGTTTATCCGCAGGCAGGATGTTCAGCGCGAAATAGTTCGGCGCATTTTTGGGTAACTGGTTTTGCCAGGTGTCCAGCAACTCGCCGCGAAGCAGGGCGATCAACGTCATCGACAGCAGGATCAAGCCGAACGCCAGGGACTGGCCTGCGGCCGCCAGCGGATGACGCAGCAATTGGCCCAGGCCGAGGCGCCACGGCAGGGAGGCTCGGGCGAGCATGCGTCGCAGGCTTTTCAGCAGCAGTAACAGCAGGCCACCCAACACCAGCGCGGCAATCATGCCGCCGCCCAGCAGGGCAAACGTCAGCAGCAGATCCAGGCTCAGGCGCCACATGATCAGACCCAATGCGGCCAACGCCGCGCCGTAAACCATCCAGGTGCTGGATGGAATGGGCAGCATGTCGCGACGCAACACCCGCAACGGTGGCACCCGGCCCAGCGCCGCCAATGGCGGCAAGGCAAACCCGGCCAATGCCACCAGGCCGGTACCGATTCCGGCAAAAGCCGGGAACAGGCCACCCGGTGGCACGTCGCTGGGCAACAAGTCATGCAGCAAGGCAAATAACCCCAGTTGCGCCAGCCAGCCGATCACGGCGCCGCTGATGCTCGCGAGCAATCCGAGTACGGTCAATTGCAAACTGAACAGCACCATGGTTTCGCGCCGGGACAGGCCCAGGCAGCGCAGCAGCGCGCTGGCATCGAAGCGGCGGGTGGCGAAGCGTGTCGCCGACAATGCCACCGCCACTCCGGCGAGCAAGACCGCCACCAGACTGGCCATGTTCAGATAACGTTCGGCCTTGCCGAGCGCACCGCCGATCTGCCGGTTGCCATCGCGGGCATCCTGGATGCGCTGGTTGGCTGCCAGGCCAGGCTTGATCAGTTGGCGATAGGTTTCCAGTGCCCGGGCATTGCCACGCCAGAGCTCGCGATAACTGACCCGACTGCCGGGCTGCACCACGCCGGTTGCCGCAAGGTCGTCGAGATTGATCAGCACCCGTGGCGTCAGGCTGTAGAAGTTGCCGGCACGGTCGGGTTCATAGGTCAGTACCCGCGACAGGGTCAGGGGTTTCATGCCGACATCGATGCTGTCGCCGATCTTCAGGTTCAACGCGGTCAGCAATCGTGATTCGACCCAGGCTTCGCCGGGTTTCGGCCCGCCTCCGGACGTTTCCGGGGCGAATGGGGCAGGGGCGCTTTTCAGTTCGCCGCGTAATGGGTAGACACTATCCGCCGCCTTGATACTCGACAACTGAATGCCATTGTCGGTGGCGATGACGCTGGAAAACTCCACCACTTGCGCATGTTCGAGGCCCAGATCGGTGCCGCTTCTTATCTGCTCCGGGCGCGCCGGTGAGCTGCCTTCGAGCAGCAGGTCGGCGCCGAGAAACTCGGTGGCGCGCAACATCATGGCGCCGTTCAGGCGGGCGCCAAAATAACCGATGGCAGTGCTCGCGGCCACGGCCACCACCAAGGCGAAAAACAATACGCGCAATTCGCCGGCGCGGGCATCGCGCATTAATTGGCGAATGGCGAGGCTGAACAGGCGCACAAACGGCAAGCGTGCCATCAAGGCTCCAGGGGGGCGACCAGCAGGCCGGCTTCGAGGCGGATCAGGCGCCGGCAACGGTGTGCCAGGCGTTCGTCGTGGGTCACCAGCACCAGGGTCGTGCCGCGTTCCTTGTTGAGTTCGAACAGCAAGTCGCTGATGCGCTCGCCAGTGTGGCTGTCGAGGTTGCCGGTCGGTTCATCGGCAAACAGCACGTCTGGTTCGGCGGCAAACGCACGGGCAATCGCCACGCGCTGTTGTTCGCCGCCGGAGAGCTGGCGTGGCGAGTGGGTCAGGCGCTGGCCAAGGCCCACGCGCTCGAGCAATTCGGTGGCGCGTTCGCGGGCATCTTTGCGGCCGTCGAGTTCCAGCGGCAACATGACGTTTTCCAGGGCATTGAGGCTGTCGAGCAACTGAAATGACTGGAAGACGAAACCCACGTGCTCGGCACGAATGCGGGCGCGCTGGTCTTCGTCGAGGTGGCTCAGGCTTTGCCCGGCGAGGGTGACTTCACCACTGCTCGGCAGGTCGAGTCCGGCGAGCAGGCCGAGGAGGGTGGATTTGCCGGAGCCAGAGGCGCCGACGATGGCCAGGCTGTCACCCTTGTTCAGTTCCAGGCTGAGTTCGTGCAGGATAGTCAGTTCACCTTCCGCGCTGGGGACCACTTTGCTGAGGTTCTTCGCGGTGAGAATGCTTGCGCCCATGGAGAATCCGATGCGTGTGTGGTTTTTGAGTGCTGGCCTGGCCTTGATGTGCATGGCCCAGAACGCAGCGGCGGGTACAGTCCTGATCGTTGGCGATAGTATCAGCGCCGGTTTCGGCCTGGATACCCGGGTGGGGTGGGTGTCGTTGCTTGAACAGCGGCTCAAGCGCGAAGGTTTCGACGACAAGGTGTTCAATGCATCCATCAGTGGCGACACCAGTGCCGGAGGCCAGGCACGCCTGCCAGCGCTGCTTGCAGAGCATAAGCCGGAGTTGGTGATCCTCGAACTTGGGGGTAACGATGGTCTGCGCGGAATGCCGCCCACTCAATTGCAACAAAATCTTGCCTCAATGATCGACAGCTCCCGTGCCAGCGGTGCCAAGGTGCTGTTGCTCGGCATGCAGTTGCCGCCCAATTATGGCAAGCGTTACACCGATGCCTTCGCCGAGGTCTACAGCAATCTGGCCACCGAGAAAAACATCCCGCTGGTACCGTTTTTCCTCGACGGCGTGGGCGGTCATCCGGACTTGATGCAGGCCGACGGCATACACCCGGCGGCCGGGGCCCAGGACAAGTTGCTGGAGAATGTCTGGCCTACCCTAAAACCGCTGTTATGACTCTTTTCTAGGCGCGGGCTTTCGGCTAAGGTGGCGCCCCCGATTTGGAGCCCCCGATGCCGCGTCCCGCCTGGTCACTTTTTGCCTACCAACTGATCGAGCCTGACGAACAGCTGGATCTGTTCGCCTGCCAGGAAGTGCGGGTGCATCTGGTGGCGCGTCAGCTGGAGTTGGGCGGCTCGGCGGACCGTACCTTGTGCGGCAGCCTGTTGCCGGCGCAGCCACGCTGGTCGAGTGTCGATCGCCGGGTGTTTCAGGACCAGCGCCTGTGCTCGTTGTGTCGAGCGATTCTCGAGTCGCAAAAGCGCGGCACTTCGCCGATCTGGCCAGAGTTGCGGTTCGAGCTGTAAATCATCAACGATAGCAAGCTATCGGCCAACTCCCCGAAATAACGGGCGTCGGTGTACAATCTCGTCCTTATACCCTCTGTTGATCATGCGAAGGATTTTCCGGATGTTGCCGCGCTTTCCTGCCGTCACCCGCTGCCTGACACTTGCCGCCCTCTGTGTGGCGGGTCCTGTTGCAGCATTGGAGCTGCCACTACCACCGCCCGGTGAAGATATCGTCGGCCAGGTGCAAGTCATCAAGGCCAAGTACGAAGACACCTTCGCCGACCTTGGTACCACCTACGACCTGGGCTACACGGAAATGGTCGCGGCCAACCCGGGCGTCGACGCCTGGCTGCCGGGTGCCGGTACCGAAGTCATCCTGCCGACCCGTTTCATCCTGCCGCCGGGTCCGCGTGAAGGCATTGTGATCAACCTGGCCGAATACCGCCTCTACTACTACCCGAAAGGCAAGAATGTGGTGTACACCTTCCCGCTGGGTATCGGGCGTGAGGGCTGGGGCTCACCCATCGCACACACCACCATCACTGCGAAAACGCCTAACCCGACCTGGACGCCTCCAGCGTCGATCAAGGCTGAACACGCCGCCGACGGTGATCCGTTGCCGAACGTGGTGCCGGCGGGCCCGGATAACCCGCTGGGGCCGTTCAAATTCAGCCTGGGCACTCCGGGCTACCTGATTCACGGCTCGAACAAGAAGTTCGGCATCGGCATGCGCACCAGCCACGGCTGCTTCCGCATGTTCAACAACAACGTGCTGGAAATGGCGAGCATGGTGCCGGTCGGTACGTCGGTGCGGATTATCAATGACCCGTACAAGTTCGGCGTCAGTGGCGGCAAGGTGTATCTCGAAGCGCACACCCCGCTGGATGACAATGGCAACCCGTCGGTGGTCGACAAGCACACGGCGGTCATCAACGCGATGCTCAAGCGTGAAGACATTACCAACAATCTGCGCATGAACTGGGATGTGGTGCGTGACGTCGTTGCTGCTGAAGACGGCCTGCCGGTGGAAATCGCCGTGCCGAGCACTTCCGCGCCGATGGTCACAAGCGCTCCGCTCGACCCGATGCAGTAAGCCTGGAAAAGGACCCGCCGACGCAGGCCGCGTCGGCGGGTTTTTTATTGCTTGCGACAAACGCCGGGCAATAAAAAAGCCGACCCAAAAATGGGTCGGCTTGATAACAATCCCGAAGGATTATTACTTGCGGCTAGCTTTGTCCAGCATGCGCAGAGCACGCTCGTTAGCTTCGTCAGCAGTCTGTTGTGCTTTTTGAGCAGCAGCCAGAGCTTCATCAGCTTTACGGTAAGCTTCGTCTGCACGAGCTTGGGAGCGAGCTGCTGCGTCTTCAGTAGCAGTCAGACGTGCTTCGGTTTCTTTCGATGCGCTGCTGCAACCGGTAGCCAGAACTGCGGCCAAGGCCAGAGCAGAGAATTTCAGAACGTTGTTCATCGTGTTCCCCTTCAAGGACTTTCCATTAAATTAGCTATCTCCTCACAGTGAGGAATTAGCCGGCGTACATACTACCCATTACTAGTCGTAAGTAAACTGACGTAAAGCAAGAAGCCAAAAAAATTGTAGGCGTTGATTCTTTTTCGAGCAACTTTTAACTGCTCTGTTTAAAAAATATACAGCTGCAATGCCCGAGCTGAGCGATCCCATGAGGAAAAGCTTACCGCTCTCGCAGCACTTTTTCTCTGTCTTGGCTGAAGAGTGTCTAGATGGATTCGTCTACACTTTTGTTCGGATCTTGGGTGGCGTCTCTCATATCTTTCTCTATCTTCAGGTGACTTTAACAAAGGGCGCTCGTCTTAAGTCTCAACATCCGGCAATGTTCAGGCTATCGACCTTGGGGCGATCTTCGGTCGAGCCAGCCCTGCGTAACCCGGAGCGGCACCCGCCAACCAGCATGATGACGAGTGCACCTTGAGCATTTTTGCCAATGGTGCCTACTATTTGTACGTGCTCGGTTGCGCGAGATCGGTGTAGCTCTTCTCGGTGTCCATTCAGGCACGGGGTGGCGTAGATGTTTCTTCGCCGGAAAAACATCGGTAAGGTAGGGGTCGGAATCCAAGACCCGCGAGGAGTAGTGATGAGCGAGGCGTTGTCCATCCACCATGACCAGGCTGGTCATCAGTTCGAGACCAATGTGGACGGTCATCGTGCCTACCTGACCTATATGGATCTGGGGAAACAGACCCTGGATATCTATCGCACCTTTGTGCCCAACGCTTTGCGTGGTCGTGGCATTGCGGCGGCGCTGACCGAACAGGCGCTGCAGTACGCCGAGGAAATGGGCTACACCGTCATTCCATCGTGCTCCTATGTCGAGCGCTACATGGAGCGTCACCAGCGGCATGCCGCCAAGCTGAGCCAGTAAGCTTGAAAAAAACGAACGCATAAAAAAACGCCGGGTTCAGCCCGGCGTTTTTTTGTCTGCAGCCAATGGCGCGATCAGGATCGATCGCGTTTAGGCAGCACATCCTTGAGCTTGGCGTGCATGCTGCGCAAGGTCGTTTCAGTGGCCGACCAGTCGATGCAGGCATCGGTGATCGAAACGCCATATTTCAGGTCGGCGAGGTCTTTCGGAATGGCCTGGCAACCCCAGTTCAGATGACTTTCGACCATCAGGCCAATGATCGACTTGTTGCCTTCGAGGATCTGGTTGGCGACATTTTCCATCACCAGCGGTTGCAGGGCCGGGTCCTTGTTGGAGTTGGCGTGGCTGCAATCGACCATGATGTTCGGCTTGATCTTCGCTTTGTCCAGCGCCTGCTCGCAGAGGGCGACGCTGACCGAATCGTAGTTCGGCTTGCCGTTGCCACCGCGCAGGACCACGTGACCGTAGGCATTGCCCTTGGTGGTCACGATCGACACGCCACCTTCCTGGTTGATACCCAGGAAACGGTGCGGGCTGGAAACCGATTGCAAGGCGTTGATCGCCACGGTCAGGCCGCCATCGGTGCCGTTCTTGAAGCCGACGGCCGAGGACAGGCCGGAGGCCATTTCGCGGTGAGTCTGGGATTCTGTGGTGCGCGCGCCGATGGCCGACCAACTGATCAGGTCCTGCAAGTATTGCGGGGAGATCGGGTCGAGGGCTTCGGTGGCGGTCGGCAGGCCCATTTCGGCCAGGTCCAGCAGCAGTTGGCGACCAATGTGCAGACCGTCCTGGATCTTGAACGAGTCATCCAGGTACGGGTCGTTGATCAGGCCTTTCCAGCCGACGGTGGTGCGTGGCTTCTCGAAGTACACGCGCATGACCAGATACAGGGTATCGGACACTTCCGCGGCAAGTGCCTTGAGGCGCTCGGCGTATTCGTGCGCTGCCTTGATGTCGTGGATCGAGCAAGGCCCGATGACCACGAACAGGCGATGGTCGGTGCCATCAAGAATATTGCGAATGACTTCGCGGCCCTTGGTGACGGTGCGCAGGGCGGCGTCGCTCAGGGGGATATCGCGCTTGAGCTGATCGGGGGTGATCAGAGTCTCGTTGGAGGCGACGTTTAGGTCGTTGATCGGTAAATCAGCCATCGTTTACTCGTCAGGTCACGGGTGCCGGCCGCCAGCGAACCCGCGCGGCGGAGCACAGCAAATTAAGCGCGTCGGGGAGCGGAACCTTAGCGCGTTACACCGTGGCTCGACAATGGGCAGGGGGCGGTTTAATCGAGCATTGATTGCGCAAATGCTCTGTGAACCGTGTCATCGGAGAACTCGTCGGCATGCTCCTGAACCCACTCGAGGGCCAGCGCCTGAACTTCCTGCAGGTCGCTGTGTGCGTCATGCTGGCGGCAGAAGCGTTCGATCTGGCATACCTGCTCGCCCATCCGGGCGCTGAACAACGTCTGTTCGTCCACGAAGGCAATACCCACCAGATAGCCATGTTTGCGTCGCAGGCACCAGGCCACGTAGCCTGGAATTCGCATGTCGGGGTTCAGGGTCGGCATGCGCACTTCCAGCGCCGTACCATGGCGCCAGGCGCGATGATAATTGCAAGCCATGCCCCCGAGGCTGGTAGTGTGCAATTGTTGCCGTGAAATACACTCAGGTGTCAGCAACGTTAATTCGACGGGCACTTCATCAGGATGAGGAATGAATCGTCCCATGAACACGGACTCCATGTGTCGGCCATCTGACAGTGTTTCCCCCAGTATAGTGGTCGAATTGGAACTGACCGATTTCGACGCCGACCAACGGCTGCTGACGATGAACGGTGTATCGCTGGTCATTTTCACCAGCGTGGGCTGTTCCAGTTGTCGTTTTGCCCGTGAGCGATTGCCCTCTCTTGATCTGGCCGTCGATCGGCTGTGCTGGATCGACGCCGGAAACAATGGCGGGGTGGTCGAGCGTTATCAGGTCTTTCATTTGCCGGCGCTGTTTGTCGTGCGCGACGGTGAGTTCTTTGGAGCATTGAATTCGCGCCTGACAGAAAGCGAGCTCAATCGAGCGGTGCGCAAGGCATTGAGCCGAACAGCAGAGGAGTTGCCATGATGAGGGCGGTTGCCAAGCCGACAATCGGTATTATCGGGACCGGTGCAATCGGCGGTTTTTACGGTGTGATGCTGGCGCGCGCCGGTTTTGACGTGCATTTCCTGTTGCGCAGCGAGTTTTCCGCGGTGGCCGAACGCGGTCTGCACGTCGACAGTGCGCCCTACGGTGCCATGACGTTGAGTCCGGTGCAGGCCTATTCGACGGCCGAAGACATGCCGCCGTGCGACTGGCTGCTGGTCGGGACGAAAACGACCAGCAATGCGGACCTGGCACCCGCCATTCTTCAAGCCGCGGCACCGAATGCCAAAGTATTGCTGCTGCAAAATGGCCTGGACGTCGAAGACAGCCTGCGTGAACGGCTTCCCGATTCGCTGCATGTACTCGGTGGCCTCTGTTACATCTGCGTTCATCGCGAAGGTCCCGGCGTCATTACCCATCAGGCGCTCGGCGCGGTGCATGTCGGCTTCCACAGCGGTCCCGCGGCCGATGCGATGGCGCGTGCGGCGATTGTCGAGGAAGGTGTCGGACTGTTCCGTGCCGCCGGTATCGACTCCCAGGCGATGGCGAATCTGCATCAGGCACGCTGGCAAAAACTGGTCTGGAATGTTCCCTATAACGGTTTGTCGGTTTTACTGGGGGCGAGCACTACGCCGTTGATGGCCGATGCCGACAGCCGCGAGTTGATCAGGGCACTGATGGCCGAAGTGATCCTGGGCGCCACTGCTTGCGGTCACGATATTCCGGCGGGCTATGCCGAACATTTGTTCATGGTCACCGAGAGAATGCCCGATTACTGGCCCAGCATGTATCACGACTTCCTGCACAAGCGCCCACTGGAGCTGGCGGCCATTTACACCCGTCCACTGGCGGCGGCCAAAGCGGCGGGGTGTGAGCTGCCGCGCATCGAGGCGTTGTATCGCAGTCTGAGTTTTATCGATCGACGCAACACCTGAGTCGACCAACCAATGGGGAAGGGCATGCCGAAGGCAATTGACGACAAGCTGGTGCTGGCGATTTCCTCGCGAGCGTTGTTCGACCTGAGTGAAAGTCACAAGGTCTACCTGTCGAGTGGCGTCGAAGCTTACCGGCAGTATCAGATCGAACATGAGGACGAGATCCTCGAACCCGGCGATGCCTTCCCGCTGGTGCAAAAACTCCTCAATCTCAATGCCAGCCTCGGCCGTGCCCGGGTCGAGGTGATCCTGGTGTCGCGCAACAGTGCCGACACCGGGCTGCGGGTGTTCAACTCGATCCATCACTATGGACTGGCGATTTCCCGCGCAGCGTTTGTCGGGGGGCGTAGTCCCTATCCGTACCTCAAGGCGTTTGGTTGCGATTTATTTTTGTCGACCCATGCCGAAGACGTGCGCAATGCGCTGGACGCCGGCTTCGCCGCGGCGACCATTCTGTCGGGAGGCGCCAGCCGAGCAGCCAGCGATGAATTGCGCATCGCCTTTGACGGCGATGCGGTGCTGTTTTCCGACGAGTCGGAGCGCGTCTATCAGGCCGGTGGTCTGGAAGCATTCCAGGCCAGCGAACGCGAGGCGGCCCGCGAGCCGTTGCGCGGTGGGCCGTTCAAAGGCTTCCTCGCCGCCCTCAATCTGTTGCAGCGCGAGTTCCCGGACGATGCCTGTCCTATCCGCACGGCCCTGGTGACGGCGCGGTCGGCGCCGGCCCATGAGCGGGTGATCCGCACCTTGCGCGAATGGGACATTCGCCTGGACGAATCGCTGTTTCTCGGCGGCCTGACCAAGTCGGCCTTCCTCGAGGCCTTCGCCGCCGACGTGTTTTTCGACGATCAGGCCGGTCATTGCGAACTGGCCCGCGAAGTCGTCGCCACCGGTCATGTCCCCCATGGCATAAGCAACGAGCAAAAGGTTTAAGCCCGCCGATCAACGTGTTGCGCGGGGCGTCGTACTCGCCAAGGCACTGCTAAGCTGATTCAAGTCTGCGCCATGTTGGCACTCGAGGAGGTCATATGATTCATTCGATGCTGTATGCCACTGACCTCGGCCTGTACGCACCGCTAGTGATGCAGCATGCCTTGGCATTGGCACGGACCTTCAATGCCGATCTCTACGTGGTGCACGCGGTTGAACCCATGGGGCTGTTCGCTGAGTCGGTGCTTCAGAGTTACCTTGATGAGCAAGCGTTGAACGAATTTCACAGTCAGGGCCTGAACACGGTCATTGCCAATATCGAGCAGCGGGTGCTCGACAGTTTTCGTGAAGAATTGGGGGGGGAGGGCGCACAGGATCTGGAGCTGATTCGTGCTGTGCGGGTGCTGCAGGGTGATCCGTCGCAGGTGATTCTCGACCAGGCGCAGAAACTCTCGGTGGATTTGTTGATCCTGGGTAGCCACAGCCATGGGGCTGGCGCGGAAACGCCGCTGGGTCGGACCGCGGCGCGCGTCCTGCAACTGTCCCGCGTACCGGTCTATCTGGTGCCGCTGGTGGAGCGCCGTCGCCAGGGGGATCGCTAGAGCACCAATAGTGCCAGTTTGATAAAAAGTTCTAGATTTATTCTTCAAACCATTAATATAGTTATATAACGTCGCTGATGCCCGTGGCGTCTATCTGCTTTGAGGGATTCATATGAAGCTTCAACAATTGCGCTACATCTGGGAAGTGGCGCACCACGACCTCAACGTTTCCGCTACCGCCCAAAGCCTGTACACCTCGCAACCGGGCATCAGTAAACAGATCCGACTGTTGGAAGACGAATTGGGCGTCGAGGTCTTCGCCCGCAGCGGCAAGCACCTGACCCGCGTGACCCCGGCTGGCGAGCGCATCATTACCACGGCTGGCGAGATTCTGCGCAAGGTCGAAAGCATCAAGCAGATCGCCCAGGAATTCTCCAACGAGAAGAAAGGCACCCTGTCGATCGCCACCACCCACACCCAGGCGCGTTATGCATTGCCGCCGGTGATCAGCAATTTCATCAAGCAATACCCGGACGTGGCCCTGCACATGCACCAGGGTTCGCCGATGCAGATCGCCGAAATGGCCGCTGACGGAACCGTGGATTTCGCCATTGCCACCGAAGCGCTGGAACTGTTTGGCGATCTGGTAATGATGCCGTGCTATCGCTGGAACCGCTGCGTGGTCGTGCCTCAGGGACACCCGCTGACCAAGCTGTCGAAGCTGACCCTCGAAGCCCTGGCCGAATACCCGATCGTGACTTACGTGTTTGGTTTCACCGGCCGTTCGAAGCTCGACGAAGCCTTCAGTCATCGTGGCCTGACGCCGAAAGTGGTGTTCACCGCGGCCGACGCCGACGTGATCAAGACCTATGTTCGCCTGGGACTGGGCGTGGGCATCGTGGCGAAAATGGCGGTCGACACCAAACTCGACAACGACCTGGTGGTCCTCGACGCCAGCGAGCTGTTCGAATCCAGCATCACCAAAATCGGGTTCCGTCGCGGCACTTTCCTGCGTGGCTTCATGTGCGACTTCATCGAGAAGTTCGCTCCGCACCTGACTCGCGAAGTTATGGCCAAGGCCATCCAGTGCCACAACAAGCAGGAGCTGGAAGAGCTGTTCGACGGCGTCGAACTGCCGGTCCATTGATCAGTGGGCGCCGCTAGACCACTTCGGTGACAGCAAACTGTTGCCGAGTACCCGCCACCAGAATCTCCACTTCATCGCCCTCGAACTTGCCCAGCAGGCTTTTGCCCAGCGGCGAGCGCGGGGTGATGACCGTGATCAGTTGCCCCACCAGATCGACCTTCAGGCCTGCCGCATCAGGTGCCAGAAACAGCCATTGCTCGCGACCCTTTTCGTCTTCAAGGCCGAGCAGTGCGCCGACCTCGATCCCGCGCTGCTCATCATAAGAACGCAGTATCAGGTTCTGGCAAAGTGCCAGTGACTGCCTGATCTCCTCGACCCGTTTGGCCTGGCCGGCGGCCAGATAGGACGCCTCCAGTCCCAGCGTGTCGTACTTGTTCTCGGCGATGTTTTCTTCATGGGTCGCGGTTTCGTATGCGGTCTGCGCGGCGCGTTCCGCGATGTCGAGATCAATGCGCAACTTGTCGAGAATCAGTTGGTGGACAGTTTGTTTGTTCATGGTCAATCGCAGAATTGCAAAACGTTGGCGCGACTTTTTTCGCTCGGTGCGGTGTGGTCCTGTTGCAGCCAGAACTGGCACTTGGGATTCGACAGATTGCGACTGCTGCTGCGAGCCTGATCGAGCCGTTGTGCTTGCTCGTTCTTGCGCAGGTTCTCTTCGTATTGCTCGAACAGCGGGCTCTGTGGAGGAATATCCGGTACCGGTTGTGCAGCAGCAGGCGGATTGGCCAGCTGCTGCACGGCCTGGGCCACGGGTGCCAATTGCTCGCTGAACAAAAAGCGAGAAGCGAGCCAGCAGGTCAGCGCAATGGCAATGAACCCCAGCCACAAACCGAGGGCGATGCTGCCGCTCAATTGCAAGGTGTTGAGCTGGATCGGCAATGGGCGGCGCGGGTTGGGACGGTAGGGCATAGCTGCCTCCTGGCGGTGGTCGCGGGCGAGTGGCGATTGTCGCACGAAGATTAATCGCCGTCGGCCCTTCTGCGCGGGGTAATTTATGCGGACAATCGGGGCTTTTGCCAACGGGAGCCTGGAATGCCTGAAATGAAAACCCGCTGGGATATTTTTTGTACCGTCGTCGACAACTTCGGCGACATCGGCGTGACCTGGCGTCTGGCCCGGCAACTGGTTGCCGAGCATTCGCAGGCGGTGCGGTTGTGGGTCGATGATCTGCGCGCCTTCGAGCGCCTCTGCCCGGACATCGACATCCACGCGTTGCAGCAATGGCAGCAAGGTGTTGAGGTGCGGCAGTGGGTGGCCGACTGGCAGCCCACTGAAGCCGCCGATGTGGTGATCGCCGCGTTCGCCTGCCAGTTGCCGGGTGCTTACATGGAGGCGATGGTCGAACGGGAAAAAACGCCGCTGTGGATGAACCTCGATTATTTGAGCGCCGAGGACTGGATCGTCGGCTGTCATGGCTTGCCGTCGGTGAAGTACAAGCAGGTGCAGAAGTTCTTTTTCTTCCCCGGGTTCCACAAGGGCACCGGTGGCTTGCTGCGTGAAAGCGATCTTCTTGAACGGCGTGAGCAATTTCAACAGAGTCCGGCAGCGCAGCGACTTTTCCTTCAAGGGCTGGGGATCGATCGCGCACCCGGCGCGCAACTGATCTCGCTGTTCGCCTACGAAAATACCGGCCTGGCCAGTTGGCTCGACGCGATGGCTGGCGACGTGACGCCCACGCATCTGTTGGTGCCGGAAGGGCGGATTCTTGGCGATGTCGAGCGTTGGCTCGGTGTGCAAGGGCTGGCGGCGGGTGCCGTGCATGTGCGCGACGCCTTGACCGTGCAAGTGCTGCCGTTCGTCCGACAGGACCAATACGACTTGTTGCTGTGGAGCTGCGATTTCAATGCCGTGCGCGGTGAGGACTCGTTTGTCCGCGCGCAGTGGGCGGGTCGACCAATGCTCTGGCACATCTATCAGCAGGACGAAGATGTCCACCTGGACAAGCTGGAAGCCTTCCTCGCGCTCTATGTGAAGGGCCTTTCCGGGCCGGCTGGCGAGGCGATCAGCGGTCTCTGGCGGGCGTGGAATGCCGGTGAAATAATGGCCGACCACTGGCAATCGACCCGCAAACACTGGCCAGAGCTGGAAAAGCACGCCCAGGCGTGGTGTCTGGAACAAGCCTTGCAGGCTGATCTTGCCACGGCGCTGGTACAGTTTTATGTAAATTGGATATGATACGCGGCCTAGATTTTTGTAAATCCCATCCAAATTCGGATATTCGCAATGAAAACTGGTAAAGAACTCAAACCCGGTACCGTGATCCGTATCGACAACGATCCTTGGCTGGTTCAGAAAGCTGAATTCACCAAGTCGGGTCGTAACAGCGCGATCATGAAGACCAAGCTGAAAAACCTGCTGACCGGTTACAAGACCGAAACCGTTTACAGCGCCGACGACAAGCTGGACGACGTGATCCTCGACCGCAAAGAAGCGACCCTGTCCTTCATCAGCGGCGACTCCTACACGTTCATGGACACCACCGACTACACCATGTACGAGCTGAACGCTGAAGACATCGAAAGCGTACTGCCGTTCATTGAAGAAGGCATGACCGACGTTTGCGAAGCCGTGTTCTTCGAAGGCCGTCTGGTTTCCGTAGAGCTGCCGACCACCATCGTGCGTCAGGTTGACTACACCGAAGGTTCCGCTCGCGGTGACACTTCCGGCAAGGTGATGAAGCCTGCCAAACTGAAGAACGGTACCGAACTGTCGGTTGCTGACTTCATCGAAATCGGCGACATGATCGAGATCGATACCCGCGAAGGCGGTTCCTACAAAGGCCGTGCCAAATAAGCACAGCTTCAGGAATGAAAAAGCCCGACCATTGAGTCGGGCTTTTTTGTGTTTGCGGTTTGAGGCTCAATTTTTTATTTCAGGTGCTCTTTGAGTTCTTGCGAAGCCTGCAACATCGCCGAACGCACCGCTGGCACCTGACTGACCACGTTAAGCAAGCCGTAGTCGTGGATCATGCCGTTGTAACGAACCGAGGTCACCGGCACGCCGGCTTCATCAAGTTTGCGGGCGTAGGCTTCACCTTCATCGCGCAGGACGTCGGCACCCGCCGTTTGCACCAGCGCCGGTGGCAGGCCCTTGAGTTGCGCAGTGGTGGCCCGCAGCGGCGAGGCGTAGATCTCGTTACGTTGATTGGCGTCGGTGGTGTAGTTGTCCCAGAACCACTTCATCATGTTTTTGCTGAGGAAGTGCCCCTCGGCGAACTGGTTGTACGAACCCGTCTCGAAGTTGGCGTCGGTCACCGGCCACAGCAACACCTGGAACCTGATCGCCGGTGTGCCCTTGTCTTTGGCCATCAGTGCAACCACGGCCGCCATGTTGCCACCGACGCTATTGCCGGCCACGGCCAGGCGTTTGCCGTCGACATGGATCTCTTTGCCGTGCTCGGCCACCCACTGGGTTGCGGCGTAGGCCTGGTTGATCGCCACCGGGTAGTGCGCTTCCGGCGACGGTGTGTAGTTGACGAAAACCGCCGCTGCACCCGAACCGACAACCAGGTCACGCACCAGTCGTTCGTGGGTCGGGAAGTCGCCCAGTACCCAGCCACCACCGTGGAAGAACATGAACACCGGCAGCTCACCCTTGACCCCGGCCGGCCGGACAATGGTCAGGTTCAGCGGCTGGCCGTCGACCTGAATCGTCTTCTGGCTGACATCGGCTTTTGGCAGCGACAGCTTCACCCCGGCCTGCGCTCCTACCAATACGGCGCGCGCTTGGGCAGGTGTCATTTGCTCCATCGGTTTGCCGGTGCCGGCATTGAGCACATCGAGGAATGCCTGGGTGTTGTGTTCAACGTCGCCGGCAAATGCGCTCTGGATGGACAGGGCGAGGAGGGTACCGGTCAAGACTTTGCTGAAAGTGTTCATGTTCATTTCCTGTTCGGGCCTGGGCAATCAGCGGTTAGACGGTGACGTGCAGACGCACATCAACGTTGCCGCGGGTGGCGTTGGAGTACGGGCAGACCTGGTGGGCCGCGTCGACCAGGGATTGCGCGTCGGCCTGTTCAAGGCCCGGCAGGCTGATATGCAAGTCGATGTCCAGACCGAAGCCGCCAGGGATCTGACCGATACCGACGTGGGCGGTGATCGATGCGTCGTTCGGGATGCTGCGTTTGGTCTGGCTGGCGACGAATTTCAGAGCGCCGATGAAGCAGGCGGAGTAGCCGGCTGCGAACAATTGCTCAGGGTTAGTTGCTGCGCCGCCCGCACCGCCGAGTTCTTTCGGGGTGGCGAGTTTGACGTCGAGGATGTTGTCACTGGAAACCGCACGACCATCACGGCCACCAGTGGAAGTTGCGATTGCGGTGTAGAGAGTTTGCATGGTGAAAGCCTCGTTCAGGTTGTGTTTTTTTTGCGCTAAATGTTTGCGCGCTAAGTAAGTGCGAGATGAATGTATCGCGCAAATATTTAGCGCGCAATATAAATTTTTAAGAAAAGTCTATCCAGGGATCGCGTCGATGCGACCGAATTGGCTGGAAGGCTTGATATAGAGGCGCTGGAGGGGGAAAGGCGGGTCGCAAAAAAAATTTATGTGGCCGGGATTTCAAATACGCAGGCGATTCTTGTGGGAGCGGGGCGTGCCCGCGATAGCGTCCTGTCAGTCGACATCAATGGCGCTGACATACCGCAATCGCGGGCAAGCCCGGCCCCCACAGGATTCAGGTTTCCACAAACGGGTGATGCGGATTCAAATCAGGCTTTCCTGCAGGTGATGACGCAGCGCTTGCAGCTCCGCTTGCAGTGTCTGCAGTCGCTCCAGCGTCATGCCGCTCGCGCCGAGGATGCATTGGGGGATGTCACGGGCCTGGTCGCGCAAGGCGCGGCCCTTGGCGGTGAGTTCGACGATCACCACGCGCTCATCTTCACGGCTGCGGGTGCGACTGAGCAGACCTTCGGTCTCCAGGCGTTTGAGCAGCGGCGTGAGCGAGCCAGGATCGGTCAGCAAGCGTGCGCTGATTTCGCCTACGGTCAAACCGTCCTGTTCCCACAGCACCAACATCGCCAGGTACTGCGGATAGGTCAGGCCCAACGCCTGGAGCAAAGGTTTGTAGACCTTGGTCATCATCAGTGAAGTGGAGTGCAGGGCGAAGCAGGCCTGATTGTCCAGCAGCAGGTCGTCGCAGGTGTCCGGGGTGTCGCGCTCGGTGGTCATGTCAAAGCCTTGATCAGTGATCTTCAGAATCTAGCGGGCGAATCTTTAATGCGCCAGACAATTCTCGACTAGTGGCGGCCCAAGTGGGTTTGCAGTACCAGGTCCCACGGCGGTATCGGGCTGAAACGGCTCTTCAGGTATTCCAGCAGCAAGCGGCTGCGGGAATTGGGTTGCTGTTCCAGGCGCAAGGCATAGATCCCGGAGCTCTCGGGTTTCGGCAGGCCGCTCTCACAGAACAAGGGCAACAGTTCGCCGCGCAGCAGGTATTCACTGGCCAGCCAGGTCGGCAAATGCGCAATACCCAATCCGGCCAATGCACCGCAGACCAGCGCCTCGGCATTGTTGGCGCTCATGCGCACCCGGGAAGGGCGGTGCAATTGCATTTGACCGTCTCGCTCGAATCGCCAGGCGAAGGGGGGAGCCAGGCCATCCCAATCGAGGCCGTCATGATCAATCAACTGAGCCGGATCGGTGGGTACGCCCCGGCGCTGCAAATAGTCGGGACTGGCGCAGGCGATGCGCATCATGCTCGCCAGCGGCGTGGCCACCAGCCGGGTGTCGGCCATCTGCCCGGCACGTAGCACCAGATCGACCTTGCCCAGGTTCAAACCTTGCATGTCGACAAAACTGTCAATCAGGTGCAATTGCACATCGAGGCCGGGATAAAGCATCAAGAAATCGGCGATCACCGGGGCCAGATGCCGGCGACCGAACGCGGCCGGCGCATCGACCCGAATCAAACCTTCCGGCGCGCTGCTGAGGGATACGGCTTCCGCCCTGGCCAGGCGTAACTCAGCGACGATCCGCCGTGCGCGTTCTGCAAAGGCCAGCCCCGCCGGCGTGGCGCGCACCGCGTGGGTGCTGCGTATGAATAACTGACTGCCGACGGCGCTTTCCAGGCTATCGATGCGCCGGGCCACCGCCGAAGGCGTCAGCGGATGACGGCGGGACGCCGCAGAAAAGCTCCCGGTTTCCAGCACGTCCAGAAACAGGCCCAGTTGATCAGTCAATTGATTCGGATTCATGTGTGGTCAATGCTTGTGCGAAATTGGCATAGCCATTGTGCGTTGCTGTGCGTTTCCGAGCCAGAACCAACTGCGTAGGATGAATCGCCTCACCCAAAGGGAAAAACGGCTGTGATTGAGTTTCTGATGTATCTGGTCTTCGGCGCAGCCCTGGGAACCCTTGGCGGGATTTTCGGCATCGGCGGAGGCTTGATTGCCATTCCCTTGCTGGGCGTGTTGTGCGGTCTCGATCAGCAGATTGCCCAAGGGACGGCGTTGGTGATGGTCGTGCCGAATGTGATGCTGGCACTGTGGCGTTATCACCAACGCAACCGCATCGAGTTGCGCCACGCGTTGCCGTTGGCTTCGATGGGGTTCTGTTTCGCCTGGATCGGTTCGATTTGGGCCGTGGGCATCGATGCGCAGATCATGCGGATTGGCTTTGTCGCGTTTCTGGTCGCTCTGTCGGCCTACAACCTGGTGCGCATGTTCACCGCCAGCGCACCGGCCTCGGCGCAGATGAATTATTCGTGGCCGTGGCTGGGTGTGCTCGGCGCGGCGTCCGGAACCATGGGCGGGTTGTTTGGTGTAGGCGGGGCAGTCGTGGCTACGCCGGTACTGACCAGTCTGTTCGGTACCACGCAAGTGGTGGCGCAGGGCTTGTCGCTGGCGCTGGCATTGCCAAGCACCGGCGTCACGCTGGTCACCTATGCCGTACACCATCAGGTGCACTGGATGATTGGCGTGCCACTGGCGCTCGGTGGCCTGATGAGCATCAGTTGGGGTGTGAGGATCGCCCATGCCATGCCCGAGCGGTTGCTGCGCGGATTGTTCTGCGGCTTCCTGGTGTGCTGCGCGGTGATGCTCGCCTTTAAGGTTTGAAGCCTTCGACGATGTGGTCGGCCAGGCATTCGGTTATCGGGGACGGGTTGTGCAGGTTGCGCACCAGCATGATGCTGGCCTCGGGCAGGCTCGGCAGGTCTTCGGCCTCACCGAGGATGCGCATGTCTGCGGTGATCAGGCTTTCCAGTTGCGCGGTCACGGCCAGACCGGCGCTGACCACTGCCATGATCGCCGACAGGCTGTCGCTGTTGTACGCCACGCGATAATCGCGGCCCATGACATCGAGGGCGTTACAGGCCCACAGGCGGCAGAAGCAATCACTGTTGAACATCGCCAGTGGCAGCGGCGTCTGCTCGTGGGCGCTGTAGCATTGCGCCTCGGCCCAGACCAAGCGTTCCTTGCGCAGTAGCTGACCGATCTCGCTGCCCGGTTCGCGAGTCACGATGGACAGGTCGAGGTCCTGGCGCATCAGCAATTGTTTGGATGACTCGCAGTGCACTTCGATCTGGATCAGCGGATAGGACTGGGCAAACCGGCGCAGTATCCCCGGCAGAAAACGCATCACGTAATCGTCCGGAGTACCGATCCGTACCGTGCCGACCATGTGCGGTTCGCGCAAGGTGTTGAAGACTTCGCTGTGCAGCTTGAGGATGCGCCGGGCATAACCGAGCAATACCTGGCCTTCCGCCGTCAGCCGAACCTGCCGGCCGTCGCGCTGGAACAGCTGGCGCTGCAATACATCTTCTTCCAGCCGCTTCATCTGCATGCTCACGGCCGACTGGGTGCGGTTGACCAACTCTCCGGCGCGGGTAAAACCGCCCTGGTCGGCGATGGCGACGAAGGTGCGCAGCACTTCGGTGTCGATGCTCGGGTAGGCGGACATTCATCAATCTCCGAGATATGTGACATCAGAAACATTCGTTGGATTGATCTTAGTCCTGGCGCGAGACTGGAGCTATCCAAAACGGAGGGCAACAAGATGAAAGGTCAACATGAATACCCAGCGGTAGAAAAACACTCGATCCACCTGGTATCCGATCTGCTGCACAAATTCAGTCGCTGGTACGAGCTGCACAAGGAGCGCGAACTGCTGGCGAGTCTGAGCGATGAAGCGCTGAAAGATATCGGCATGAGTCGTGCGGATGTCGAATTCGAGTCGGTCCAGCCATTCTGGAAAGACCCGATGCATAAATGATGAGTGCCACGCTACACAAACCACTTACCGGTGAGGTAGGTTGCGAGCAGACAAGGAGATGCTCATGCCCGCAACGTTGTCCTTTACCCTCAAACAGGCTCGGCGTCTGGCGCTGGCTGCCCAAGGGTTCAACGGGCGTCAGCCGCCAGCGACGATCAAGCCGCTTCAGCTCAACCGCCTGATCGAGCGACTGGGCGTTCTGCAGATCGACTCAGTCAATGCCTTGGTGCGTTCGCACTACCTTCCGCTGTTTTCCCGCCTTGGAAACTACACTTGCGACGTGCTCGACCAGGCTGCCTGGAGTCAGGGCCGGCGTCGAACATTGTTCGAATACTGGGGCCACGAGGCCTCTTTACTGCCCCTGTCGATGTACCCGTTGCTGCGCTGGCGCATGCAGCGAGCGAGTCGTGGCGAAGACATTTATCAACAACTGGCGCGTTTTGGTCGTGAGCAGCAGGACGTCATCCGTCGGGTTCTGGCCTCTGTCGAGGCGCAGGGCGCGCTGGGGGCCGGGAGTCTGTCGACCCGCCAGGAGCGAGCGGGGCCGTGGTGGGACTGGAGTGCGGAAAAGCATGCATTGGAATGGTTGTTCGCCACCGGTGAAGTGACCGTGGCCGGCCGGCGTGGGTTCGAACGGCTTTATGATTTGCCGGAGCGGGTGATTCCCTCGGCGATTCTTTCGCAGCCACGGGTTGATGAGGCGCAAGCCCAGCGCGGATTGCTGTTGCATGCCATGACAGCATTGGGCGTCGGCACGGAAAAGGATCTGCGCGACTACTTTCGCCTGAATCCCGCTGATAGCCGTCCACGTCTGGCGGAGTTGGCCGAGGCCGGTGAGTTGCTCACCTGCGAAGTCCAGGGCTGGCGCCAACTGGCCTATTGCCTGCCTGAGCCCAAGGTACCGCGCAAGGTCGAGGCCAGTGCCTTGCTTTCACCTTTCGATTCACTGATCTGGGAACGCAGTCGTACCGAACGCCTGTTCGACTTTCGCTATCGGCTGGAGATCTATACGCCGCAGGACAAGCGGATTTACGGCTATTACGTCCTGCCGTTCCTGCACAACGAACGGATTGCCGCGCGGGTTGATCTGCGCGCCGAACGGACGGTCGGTCGACTGGCGGTGCACGCGGTGCATGAGGAAGAACCGGGTCTGGATGACGAAGGGATGCTGGCGTTGGCGGCCAATCTGCGACAGATGGCGCAATGGTTGGGGCTGGTGCAGGTTCAGTTGAATTGTCCGCGGGCGAGTGCGGACAGGTTGCGGGTGGCCTTGGCCAGCATTTGCGGGGTTTGATCTGAGGGCATCGCTGGCAAGCCAGCTCCCACAGAGGTTGCGTCGTGCACATTATTGCCCAACGACGTAAATCCTGTGGGAGCTGGCTTGCCAGCGATGGGGGCGATGCGAGTTAGCGCCGAACCTGCTTCAAAGTCTCTGCTATCAAAAACGCCAACTCCAGCGACTGATCGGCATTCATCCGCGGGTCGCAATGGGTGTGGTAACGATCCGACAAGCCGTCTTCGGTAATCGGCCGCGCACCGCCGATGCATTCGGTGACGTTCTGCCCGGTCATCTCGATGTGGATGCCGCCGGCGTAGCTGCCCTCGGCTTCGTGCACCTGGAAGAACTGCTTCACTTCGCCAAGAATCTGCGCGAAGTCACGGGTCTTGTAGCCGCTGCTGGCCTTGATGGTGTTGCCGTGCATCGGGTCGCAACTCCACAGCACTTGCTTGCCTTCACGCTGTACGGCGCGGATGAGCTGCGGCAAGTGATCGCCGACCTTGTTCGCGCCCATGCGCGCAATCAGGTTCAGGCGGCCTGGATCGTTGTCCGGGTTGAGCACATCGATCAGGCGAATCAGGTCTTCAGGGTTCATGCTCGGACCGACCTTGACCCCGATCGGGTTGTTCACCCCTCGCAGGAACTCGACATGGGCACCGTCGAGCTGACGGGTGCGGTCGCCGATCCACAGCATGTGCGCCGAGCAGTCGTAGTAGTCGTTGGTCAGGCTGTCGCGACGAACGAAGGCTTCTTCGTAGTTCAGCAGTAGCGCTTCGTGGGCGGTGAAAAAACTGGTCTCGCGCAGTTGCGGCGAACTGTCCA
The DNA here is from genome assembly GCF_058792515.1 of Pseudomonas sp. MT92. Classification (NCBI taxonomy): domain Bacteria; kingdom Pseudomonadati; phylum Pseudomonadota; class Gammaproteobacteria; order Pseudomonadales; family Pseudomonadaceae; genus Pseudomonas; species Pseudomonas sp. MT92. The sequence goes on along the minus strand of NZ_JBXAFA010000007.1, from coordinate 78,281 downwards.
TGCCGCAGGCGCGCATGAAGGCCAGGGTTTCATCGATGCGGTCGGCCAGGTGGCTGTATTTTTCCGCCAGGGCCGAGTTGGCGATGAAGTCCAGGTTCCACTTGTGTACCTGATGCAGATCGGCAAAGCCGCCCTGGGCAAAGGCGCGCAGCAGGTTCAGGGTGGCGGTGGACTGGTGGTAGGACTGCAGCAGGCGCTCCGGGTCCGGTACGCGGCTTTTTTCATCGAAGCCGATGCCGTTGACGATGTCGCCACGGTAGGCGGGCAGGGTCACGCCGTCGATGGTTTCGTCGTTGGCCGAGCGCGGCTTGGCGAATTGCCCGGCCATGCGCCCGACCTTGACCACCGGGCAGCCGGCGGCAAAGGTCATGACAATCGCCATTTGCAGCAGCACCTTGAAGGTGTCGCGGATTTTCGCGGCGGAGAACTCGGCGAAGCTTTCGGCGCAGTCGCCGCCCTGCAACAGAAACGCCCGGCCCTGGGTCACTTCGGCAAACTGACGGCGCAACTCCCGGGCTTCACCGGCAAACACCAGCGGCGGATAGCTGGACAGGGTTTGCTCGACTTGCAGCAAATGCGCCGCGTCGGGGTATAGGGGTTGTTGCTGGATCGGCAGGGCGCGCCAGCTGTCAGGGCTCCAGGGTTGGCTCATCGCAGTCTCTAATGTTTTACGCTCGGACAGCCATGTTATCAGCAATTAGTGCGTGACCTGTTCCCGTCGCTTCGCGGACAATCGCGCCTTTGCCCCACCCTGTTGGCGGTGTTATTGCGTTGCCGGGCCCGGTGACGATCAGGAGACGAAATGACTGAGGAGCGCGTCGAGCATCTGCTCGCCGAGGTGCAGGACGAATTTGGCGTGATTCGCGTGCTGGAAGTGGCCGATTACCGCTTTCTCGAATTCGGTGATGCCATCGAACAAAGCTGCGTCTTCACGGCCGATCCGAGCTGGCTCGAATATGACTACACCCGGGCCATGCTGATCGGTGCGCTGTGCCACGAGCAGCCGGAAAGTGCATTGTTTCTGGGCCTCGGTGCCGGGACGCTGACCCAGGCGTGCCTCAAGTTCCTGCCGCTGGAGGACGTCGAAGCCATCGAGTTGCGCCCTGATGTGCCGCGCCTGGCCATCGAATACCTCGGGCTCGATGACGATCCGCGTCTGTACATCCGCGTGGGTGATGCGCTGGAGTTGCTCGACACTGCGGAGCCGGCGGACCTGATTTTTGTCGACTTGTATACCGATGTCGGTCCCGGAGTCGGACACCTGGCCTGGACTTTCCTGGAAAACTGCCAGAAACGCCTGAATCCGGGCGGCTGGCTGGTGATCAATCAATGGGCTACCGATGATGGCAAACCATTGGGTGCCGCGTTGCTGCGCGGGCTCTACCATCGGCATTACTGGGAATTGCCGGTGAAGGAGGGCAATGTGATCCTGATCGTGCCCTCGGAGCTGGATCAGCAACTGGACATGGACGGCCTGATCGCGCGGGCCGAAGGGCTGGCGCCGCGGTTGGGGTATTCGTTGCAGCCGTTGATCAAGGCAATTCGTCCAGCGAGCTGATTGTTGCCTGGGCGGACCTCATCGCGAGCTTGCTCGCGATGAGGCCATGGAGGCCAACACACATTTCACATGCCTTTGAAGACTCCGGGGCGCCGCTCCACCAACGACAAAACACCCTCCCGGGCATCCTCGCTGCTCATCAGCTTCTTCACCAGCGCCGGCAATCCTTGCGCGGCCACCGTTTCCCCTTCATAACGCGCCTGCCGGGCCGACATCAATGTCGCCTGAACCCCGAGTGGCGCCTGCCGGGCAATTCGCTCGGCCAGCTCGATTGCCCGTGGCAGCAAATCCTCGCTGGCCATGACTTCCTGCACCAGCCCCAGATGCAAGGCATCATGGGCATCGAACTCATCCCCGGTCAGCATCCAGCGCATCGCGTTCCCCCAGCCGGCGACTTGATGCAGGCGCAGGGTGGCGCCTCCAAAGGGGAAAATGCCGCGTTGCACTTCCATTTGCGCAAAACGGGTGTTGCTGGCGCACAGGTTGATATCGGCGGCCAGCATCAACTCGATGCCAATCGTCAGGCAGTAGCCCTGAGCGGCGACAATCACCGGTTTGTTGACCCTCGGACCGGCGAACACACCCCACGGATCACAGCCGCCGGGCGGTGCCTGCCAGCCTTCGGTCAACGTGGCGCTGGCATTGACCAGGTCCAGTCCGGCGGTGAAATGCTCGCCATGACCGAAGACCACCGCCACCCGCGCTTCGGTGTCAGCCTCGAACTCGCCGTACGCCAGGCTCAATTCGTTGAGCAAGTCGAGATCGAAGGCGTTGCGTTTGGCGACCCGATCCAGGCCGATCATCAGGACATGACCACGCTTTTCACGGCTCACGCGGCTGGTGTTGAGCTCTTTCATGGTGCATTTCCTCGGGCGGGAAGGGGAGTCAGACCGACGGTCTGCCTGTTCAAGATGAACCGTTTTAGCTTCAGCGCCCGCATGGCCGGGCCTTTGAAAAATAGACGCTCGCCTGATTATCCGCAAAGCCTGTGACAGAACGCCGTGCACAGGAGTTTTGCGATAAAAAAAGCTCCCTTTTTCAGCAAATTCCGGTATAGTGCGCGCCGGCCTTTAGCCGGGCCGCGTTTAGGTAGAGCAATTCCCCGAAGTCAGCTTCGGCTGCACGTCCGCATCGCGGACTCTTCCTTGACGATTCTTTTCATTCATTCGTTTTCGCAAATCCCCGCCGACAAAGCTGCCAGGGCGACTCTTGAGTCTCAACACGGCACGCGCAGCTTTGGAGCATGGGTCTTTGCGGATGCACTTAGAGGCAGACCCATGACCCAGGAAACCGGCGGCTTCGCCGCTTTTAATCTTAATCCGAATATTCTTGCAGCCGTCACCGCGACTGGCTACGAAGAGCCATCGGCTATTCAGCAGCAATCGATCCCGATCATCATGGCCGGTCACGACATGATTGGTCAGGCGCAAACCGGTACGGGTAAAACCGCCGCGTTCGCCCTGCCGATCCTGCATCGCATCGATCCTGCAAAGCGCGAGCCGCAAGCCCTGATCCTGGCCCCAACTCGTGAGTTGGCGCTACAAGTTGCAACCGCTTTCGAAACCTACGCCAAGCAAATGCCGGGCGTGACTGTTGTGGCTGTCTACGGCGGTGCGCCGATGGGCCCACAGCTGAAAGCAATCCGTAATGGCGCACAGATCGTTGTCGCCACTCCGGGCCGTCTGTGCGACCACCTGCGTCGTGACGAAAAAGTACTGGCGACCGTGAACCATCTGGTTCTCGACGAAGCCGACGAAATGCTCAAGCTGGGCTTCATGGACGACCTGGAAGTTATCTTCAAGGCTCTGCCTGCAACCCGTCAGACCGTATTGTTCTCGGCCACCTTGCCGCAATCGATCCGTGCCATTGCCGAACGCCACCTGCGCGATCCGCAACACGTGAAGATCCAGACCAAGACCCAGACCGTTACCGCGATCGAACAGGCTCACCTGTTGGTTCACGCTGACCAGAAGACTTCTGCCGTTCTCAGCTTGCTGGAAGTGGAAGATTTCGATGCGCTGATCATGTTCGTGCGTACCAAACAAGCGACCCTGGACCTGGCCAGTGCCCTGGAAGCCAAAGGCTACAAAGCCGCTGCGCTGAACGGTGACATTGCCCAGAACCAGCGCGAGCGCGTGATCGACTCCCTCAAGGATGGCCGTCTGGACATCGTTGTGGCGACCGACGTTGCTGCTCGTGGCCTGGACGTTCCGCGCATCACTCACGTGTTCAACGTTGACATGCCGTACGATCCAGAGTCCTACGTTCACCGTATCGGCCGTACCGGCCGTGCCGGTCGCGAAGGTCGTGCGCTGTTGCTGGTGACTCCACGTGAGCGCCGCATGCTGCAGGTCATCGAGCGTGTAACCGGTCAGAAAGTTGCCGAAGTTCGCCTGCCGGACGCTCAAGCCGTTCTGGATGCGCGCATCAAGAAACTGACCAACAGCCTGTCGCCGCTGGTGGCTGAAGCTGAATCGACCCATGGTGAACTGCTGGATCGCCTGACTGCCGATATCGGTTGCAGCCCGCGTGCCTTGGCCGCAGCCCTGCTGCGCAAGGCTACCAACGGTCAAGCGCTGAACCTGGCCGCTATCGAGAAGGAGCGTCCACTGGTGCCGAACAACGCACCGCGTGGCGATCGTCCAGAGCGTTCCGGTGATCGTCCTGAGCGTGGTGACCGCGAGCGTCGCGCACCAATGCCTCTGGCCGAAGGTCGTGCTCGTTGCCGTACCGCGCTGGGCGCGCGTGATGGCATCGCGGCCAAGAACCTGCTGGGCGCCATCCTCAATGAAGGTGGCCTGGCTCGTGAAGCCATCGGTCGCATCCAGGTTCGTGACAGCTTCAGCCTCGTTGAGCTGCCGGAAGATGGTCTGGAGCGTCTGCTGACCAAGCTGAAGGACACTCGCGTTGCCGGTAAGCAGTTGAAGCTGCGTCGCTACCGCGAAGATTGATCCGCTTTCGGGCTGATTGATCGCACATAAAAAATCCCCGACTGGTTCGGGGATTTTTTTTGTCCGGATGGCAGGGCGACTTGGTGTACCGGTCAGCCGAAACGATAGATGTCCATGCCCAGTGCACCCATAGTGAATCCTTGGTGGGCGATGCTGAAATCCCCCCCGGCCGCGCGCGCAAAGTACAGCGGCAGCAGGTGTTCATCGCTGGGATGATTGCGCACGGCATTGGGTGCCCGTTGGCGATAATCGTTCAGGGCTGCCTCGTCGTTGGCCGCAAGCTTTTCGACCATCCAGTCCCGGAACGCCTGTGCCCAAGGCTCCACGCTCTCAGGGCCGGCATGCCAATCCAGTTCTCGCAGGTTATGGGTGATGCTGCCGGAGCCGATCAGCAGTACGCCGTGCTGGCGCAGGCTGCTCAGCGCCTGTCCGACGTGGGCCTGCAGGGCAGGACCGCCACGGGTTGGTAGTGAAACCTGAACAATCGGGATGTCCGCCTGCGGATACATCAGTGACAACGGAACCCAAACACCATGATCGAAAGGTCGGTTGGAATCGATGCGGGCGGGAAGGTTGCTGGCCTTCAACAGTTCGACGACCTCGGCTGCCAGCTGTGGATCGCCGGGTGCCGGGTACTCGACTTCAAACAAGGCTTTAGGGAAACCGCCGAAATCATGCCAGGTATCAGGTCGTGGATGACCGCTGACCAACAGTTCATTGCTTTCCCAGTGCGCGGAAACAATCACGATGGCTTTGGGTTTTGGCAACTCGGCCGCCAGGCGAGCCAGGGCAGGCCCGCTGGCACCGGGTTCCAGGGCGAGCATCGGGGAACCATGGGATATGTACAGGCTGGGGAACATGAACGAGCTCCGGAGAGTTAAGATGGCACCATCTTCAGTCAGATCATTGATCTAAATCTAATATAAGTTTTAGGGTGTTTTGATCGAATTTTTGGGGTTACTTATGCAGCCGGAGTTTTGGCACAAGAAGTGGGCGTCGAATCAGATCGGCTTTCACTTGCCGCAAGTGAATCCTTATCTTCAACGGTTCTGGCCAGCGTTGGGCCTGGAAGAGGGCAGTCGCGTTCTGGTGCCCTTGTGTGGGAAGAGTCTGGATGTGTTGTGGCTCGCTCATCAGGGGCACGAGGTTCTGGGCGTCGAACTGTCGGAAAAAGCCATCGAGGACTTTTTCAGCGAGCATCACTTTGACCCTGCGGTGAGCGAGCAGGGGCCGTTCAAGGTTTATCGGGCAGGCTCCATCGAGCTTTGGTGCGGTGACTTCTTCGAGCTGACAGCCGGCGATGTGGCTGATTGCTCTGCGCTTTATGACCGGGCCGCATTGATTGCGCTACCACCGTCAATGCGCGAGCAATATGCCACGCATTTGAAGCGGATCCTGCCCAAGGATTGCCATGGGCTTTTGATCACCCTCGATTATGACCAGGCTCAAATGGACGGCCCACCGTTTGCCGTGCTGGATGACGAAGTGCAGCGATTGTTTGGCCAGGCATGGTCGCTAAAAATCCTGGAGGATCAGGATGTGCTGAGCGAGAGCGGGAAATTTCTGGAGGCGGGGGTTACCCGGCTTGAGGAGCGGGTGTATCGGGTGTCCACCCGGTAATCCGTGAAGACCCAAAAAAAGGCCCGCATCACTGCGGGCCTTCTTGTTTGCCACGGAGTCTCTTAGCCCCGGCGACGAGCCAGCGCATCGATACGCTCTTCCAGCGGCGGGTGGCTCATGAACATGCGGGCGAAGCCCTGTTTGATGCCACCGTTGATGCCGAAAGCGTTCAGGGTGTCCGGCATGTGCACGGGCAGCCCCTGTTCCGCACGCAAGCGTTGCAGGGCGCCGATCATCGCAGCCGTACCGGCAAGTTGTGCACCGGCTTCGTCGGCGCGGAACTCGCGTTTGCGCGAGAACCACATGACGATGGCGCTGGCGAGGATACCCAGCACCAGTTCGGCGAAGATGGTCGCCACGTAGTAGGCGATGCCCTGACCTTCTTCGTTCTTGAAGATCACCTTGTCGACGAAGTTACCGATAATCCGTGCGAAGAACATTACGAAGGTGTTCACCACGCCCTGGATCAGTGCCAGCGTGACCATGTCGCCATTGGCCACGTGGCCGATTTCGTGGGCCAGTACGGCTTTCACTTCATCGGGCGAGAATCGTTCGAGCAAACCCTGGCTGACCGCGACCAGTGCGTCGTTCTTGTTCCAGCCGGTGGCGAAGGCGTTCGCTTCGTAGGCTGGGAAAATCCCGACTTCGGGCATCTTGATCCCGGCTTCGCGGGACAATTGCTCGACGGTTTGCAGTAGCCATTGTTCGTGACGAGTGCGTGGCTGGGTAATGATCTGGGTGCTGGTGCTCATCTTCGCCATCCACTTGGAGATGAACAGCGAGAACAGGGAACCGGCGAAACCAAAGACCGCACAGAAAATCAGCAGCTGATTGAGGTTGAGATCAACCCCGTTGGCCGCCATGAACCCGTTGAAGCCGAAAAGGCTCAGGGTGATGCTGGCAATCAGCACGACCGCCAGGTTAGTGGCCAAAAACAGCAGGATGCGCATCATGGTTGTAGAAATCTCCTTTTGCTAAAGATGTAGCGTACTGCGGGGTATATAAGGTGCTGCACCGGGGTATTCAACCAAGTGACTATTTCAAACTGTGTCTTACGGCAACAGCTTAGCTGCTTGAAGGGCATTTCCGAGGTTTCGGCAGGAAGAGTTTGTAGGCCATTGGACGCCCCGAACCCCGTCGCCGCTAGTCGTGGGCCGGCAAGTGGGTACAGGTGTGGGGTTGATACGTCGGTGAGCCGCAGGATGCAAACATATGTTGCTGAATGAATCACCGTGCGACCCGCCAGGGCGTCGCACGGTGAAAATCCGCTTATTGGCGATAGGACTTCAGGAAGTTGCCAATGCGCCCGATGGCCATGTCCAGATCATCCACGCGCGGCAGGGTGACAACGCGGAAATGGTCAGGCCATGGCCAGTTGAAGGCCGTGCCTTGCACCACCAGCAGCTTCTCGGAGAGCAGCAGGTCGAGGACGAATTTCTCGTCGTTGTGAATCGGGCAGACTTTCGGATCGATGCGCGGGAACGCATACAACGCGCCCATCGGCTTGACGCAGCTCACGCCCGGAATGTCGTTGAGCAGTTCCCAGGTGCGGTTGCGCTGCTCCAGCAGGCGTCCTGGCGGCAACACCAGATCGTTGATGCTCTGATATCCCCCCAGTGCGGTCTGGATCGCATGCTGGCTCGGCACGTTGGCGCACAGGCGCATGTTGGCCAGCATATCGATGCCTTCGATGTAGCTCTGGGCATGGTGTTTGGGGCCGGATATGGCGATCCAGCCGGAACGGAAACCGGCCACCCGATAGGACTTGGACAGACCGTTGAAGGTCAGGCACAGCAGGTCTGGCGCCAGGGACGCCGTGCAGATGTGCACCGCGTCGTCGTAAAGGATCTTGTCGTAGATCTCGTCGGAGAACACCACCAGATTATGCTGGCGGGCCAGTTCCAGCATGCCCAGCAGCACTTCTTTCGAGTACACCGCACCGGTGGGGTTATTCGGGTTGATGATCACTAGCGCTTTGGTATTCGGGGTGATCTTGGCCTTGATATCGGCCAGGTCCGGCCACCAGTTGGCCTGCTCGTCGCACAGATAGTGCACCGGGCTTCCGCCCGACAGGCTGACCGCGGCGGTCCACAGCGGGTAGTCCGGCGCCGGGACCAGCACTTCGTCACCATTGTTGAGCAGGGCCTGCATCGACATCACGATCAGTTCGGAAACGCCGTTGCCCAGATAGATGTCTTCAATGCCGACACCTTCCACCTGCTTCTGTTGGTAGTACTGCATGACGGCCTTGCGTGCGCTGAACAGGCCTTTGGAATCGCTGTAACCCTGGGCGGTGGGCAGGTTGCGGATGACGTCCTGGAGAATTTCGTCCGGCGCTTCGAAACCAAAGGGCGCCGGGTTGCCGATGTTCAGCTTGAGGATGCGATGGCCTTCCTCTTCCAGGCGTTTGGCGTGCTTGAGCACTGGGCCGCGAATGTCGTAGCAGACGTTGGCGAGCTTGTTCGATTTGCTGACCTGCATGGCGATGTGTTCCCGAAAATGAACGATCCAGGCGGCGAATGACCAACCGTACTGGGAATCCTGCGTAATCACAGGTCTGAAGCCTTGAGAGGCAGCACCCATAAATCCGTTTGAATGCGCGTGGTCTGGCTGCCAGACTGGCGTTTGACGAGGCGCAATCATACGTGCCGCCCGATCCGTGGAAAAGATACAGATCGGGCTTTTTCAGCTGCTGAGGTGTGACGATGGAAAAGTTGGAAAAAACCCTGGAAGAGTGGAAAGCCATGCTCGATCCGGAGCAGTACAACGTATGCCGGCTCAAGGGCACCGAGCGCCCGTTCTCCGGTAAGTACAACGATACCAGGACCGACGGTGTCTACCACTGCATCTGCTGCAACGAACCGCTGTTCGACTCCAGGACCAAATTCGATTCCGGCTGCGGTTGGCCAAGCTTCTACGCACCGATCGCCGACAGCGCCATGATCGAGATTCGTGATGTCAGCCACGGCATGATCCGCACTGAAGTGGTCTGCGCCAGATGCGATGCGCACCTGGGACACGTATTTCCAGATGGCCCGCCACCGACCGGCCTGCGTTATTGCATCAACTCGGTGTGCCTGGACCTCGTCCCTCGAGACTGAACCGGGGCGTGGGGATGCCCTGCAGGCGCTGACAAGCCAGTGCCTGCAGGTTCGGGTTCTACCGAACGAGCAGCGTCGATTGATTAATTAAATTGCACGCAATTCAATTGCTCGCTATTTTATGTTCACTTCCCTTCAATCGGTACCTCGAACATGAGCGATAACCTGCTGAGCATCCCTTGCACCACCATCAAGGGCGAGCAAAAGACCTTGGCGGATTTCGCCGGTAAAGCCGTGCTGGTGGTCAATACCGCGAGCAAGTGCGGTTTCACGCCTCAGTACAAAGGCCTTGAAGAGCTGTGGCAGACCTACAAGGATCAAGGCCTGGTCGTGCTGGGCTTTCCCTGCAATCAATTCGGCAAGCAGGAGCCGGGCAGCGAAGGAGCGATCAGCGAGTTCTGCGAGCTCAACTACGGCGTGAGTTTTCCGCTGTTCAAGAAAATCGACGTCAACGGTGCCGGTGCTCACCCACTGTTCGTCCAGTTGAAAAAGCGCGCGCCGGGCGTGCTCGGGTCCCAGGGCATCAAGTGGAATTTCACCAAATTCCTGATCGGCAAGGACGGCCAGTTGGTCAAGCGTTTCGCCCCGGCGACCAAGCCGCAGGACCTGAGCCGCGAGATTGAAGCCTTGCTCAAATGAACAGCCTGTCAGTCGATTCGCTGAATCTCGACAGCCAGCTCTGCTTCAAGCTATACGCCGCTTCCCGTGCAGTGATTCGTGCTTACAAGCCGATGCTCGATCAGTTGGGTCTGACTTATCCGCAATACCTGGTCATGCTGGTGTTGTGGGAATGGCAGGAAAAAGCACCCGAACAGCCGACGGTCAAGGCGCTGGGCGAACGCCTGGCCCTGGATTCGGGCACGCTGACTCCACTGCTCAAGCGCCTGGAACAGTTGCAACTTGTGCAGCGTCAGCGCTCGGCGCGGGATGAGCGTGAGGTGCACCTGAGCCTGTCGCCAACCGGTCTGGCGTTGCGCGATCGGGTCGGGCCACTGAAGGCTCGCCTGCTTTGCGACAGCGGTGTGGATCTGGGTGGATTGAATCAGCTGCGCGATGGTCTCGATCATCTGTTGGGGCAAATCAAGACTCTGTCGTAAGGGGGATCCACACGTCGAGCAGGGCAGCCAGTTCTTCCCGGCTGAAGGGTTTGGCCAGGTAGTCGCTCATACCGGCAGCACGACATCGTTCGCGTTCCTCGGACATGGCATTGGCGGTCAGGGCGACGATGGGAAGTTGTGGCCAGCGTCCGCTGCGGCGGATTTGCCGGCTGGCTTCATAGCCATCCATCACCGGCATGTTGCAGTCCATCAGCACCAGATCGAATTCCTTGTACTCCAGCTGATCCAGCGCCTCGGCACCGTGGGCAGCGACGGTGACATCGCAGCCGAGTTTCCCGAGCATGCCTTTGGCCACCAGTTGGTTGACCGGGTTGTCTTCAACCAGCAGCACCCGTCCGCGTCGTTGCGGTGAGTGGGTGTTGATATGGGGGGCATTGATGATGCTGGTATCCGGTTGAAGGATTCGTCGTAAGGTCTGGTGCAGTGCGTTGCGTGCCAAGGGGCGTGCCTGTTGTTGCAGGGGGGCGAGGGCGCTGACCTGATCGCTGGGCATGAAACTGCCGTAAGCGGTCACCAGCAAAATTGGCGCGGTGAAAGTGGGACGCAGGTTGAACAGGCATTCGGGGCAATCGGTAATCAGCACATCGGGCGCCAATCCGGTCAATGGGTCATCGATGGCGCACTGATGATATTCAAGCCCCCATCCTGGCAACAAGCTGCCGAGCAATTCCGCCAAACCGCTGCTGGCCGCAGTGATTGCAACCACTCTGCCTTGCAGCGCCGGGATGGCGAGTGCCCGGGTGTGACGGGGGAGTGGCAATTCTGCGCAGAACTGGCTGCCGAAACCCGCTTCCGAACTGATGGTGAGGCGGCCCTGCATGGCTTCGCAGAGATTGTAGGTCAGGGCCAGCCCGAGCCCGGTGCCGCCAAATTGCCGGGTGATGCCGGCACCGGCTTGAGTGAACGGCTGGAAAATCTTGACCTGTGCGTCCTGCGGGATACCGATGCCCGTATCGCAGACCTCGATTCTGACGCCGTCGTCAAAGGTAGACAGACGCACATCGACCCGACCGAACCGGGTGAATTTGAGCGCGTTGGACAGCAGGTTGCTGACGATTTGCCTGACCCGGGTCGGATCGCCGAGTACCAGCGCCGGAAACTGCGGTTCGATCAGGCAGGTCAGTTCGACACTCGGCGCGGCGTTCTGCGACAGCAGGTTGGCGGTGTCTTCGATCAGCGAGGCGAGGTCGAACGGGATGTGTTCGAGTTCCAGCTGACCGGCATCGAACTTCGACAGATCAAGGATATCGTTGAGCAACTCCACCAGAACCTTGCCCGAGTCATGGGCGATGGACAGTTGTTGCTGTTGCTCGGGATTCAGCGGGCCATCGAGGGACAGCGCGATCATCCCCAGCAGGCCATTGAGGGGCGTGCGAATTTCATGACTCATGTTGGCCAGGAACGCCGAGCGTGCTTCAGCCATGTCCAGGGCTGTGCTGCGAGCGGTTTCCAGTTCCTGGTTGGACTGGCTCAGCCGCGCATTGATCGCCTTGAGTTCCGCTGTGCGGGCCGAGACGATGTTTTCCAATTGGCCGAGATAGTCGGTCAGGCGGTTTTCGGCGTTGCGCCGCTGCTGGATTTCGGTGGCGACATTTTCAAACTGCTGGTTGGCCACTTTCACCAGTACGCCGATTTCATCGTCGGCGTGCCCCGCCGGACATTCCAGTGACGTCGGCTCCATACTGCGCGAATCGCGGCCACTGAGTTCGTGGATCAGGCGCACCAATGGTTTGGTCAGCATCACGTAGAACAGCGCCAGCAGGATGCCCGACAGGATCAGACTGCGGGCGAAGCCGTTAAGCAGGGTCACCTCGGCCCGACGCAGGAAACGGTAGCCGAAGGAGTAAGTGTCGACGTCCAGTTGCAGCGTGCCAAGGGATTCGTTCGGCAAGTGATCCAGATACAAGCGGTCTTCAAACTGGCGATCGGCACCAAACAGGAAGTCGCTGAGCACCCGATAGCCGCTTTGCAAGCCCGGGCGTTTGACGTTGGCCAGCACGTTGCCGTTGTTGTCCGTCAGTTTCGCGCCGATGATCGCGGGTGAGCGCAGCAGGCCCAGTGTCAGTTCCTGAGCCAGTTCGGCATCGATGTTATAGGCGATGCGGGACGCGGGGTTGTGGCTGATTTCCAGTAAAGACTGTATTTCGCGGTTGATGGAAGCGTCTTCACTGGCATAATCGATGCCTATTTGCAGCAGGCTGAGCAGCATGCCCAGAATGAAACCGACCAGCACGGTAAGCCGCGCCTGTTTGTAAGACAGTCGGTTGGTGAATTTAATGTCCATGGGGTGTTGAACCACTTCCGTTTCCCTTCGCTGCTCAAGCATAGTCGATCATGCATGGATTCCGATGTGCCTGGCGAGCCCTTGCACACGGGGCTAATCGCTCATCGACCACCATGTTTCGTCGCTGTATCGCCATCATTACTGTGAACGTGCCCGAGGAAAAGACGTGGATTCCCGATTGAATGCTTTTCTTGAACGCGCCGATGCCGTTCTGGCTCGTATCGAGCCACTGTTGCCCACCCCTCGGCATGCCATCGACTGGACTCAGAGCCTGGCGGCGCGCTGGCAGCGTGAGGGTCGCAGCGGCTTTCTGTTGCCCCTGGAAGTCAGTCTCGACATGCGTCTTTCCGACCTGATCGGCGTTGATCGCCAAGTGGAGCAACTGGGGCGCAATACCCAACAGTTCCTTGATGGCATGCCGGCCAACCACGCATTGCTCTGGGGCTCGCGCGGTACCGGTAAATCCTCGCTGGTTCGCGCCTTGCTGGCCGAGCACGCCAAGGCGGGTTTGCGTCTGATCGAAATCGAGCGTGATCACCTGGCCGATTTGCCGCGCGTCGTCGAACAAATCGCCAAACTGCCGCAACGTTTCGTGTTGTTCTGCGATGACCTGTCGTTCGAGTCGGGCGAAGGTGATTACCGCGTACTCAAGAGCGTACTCGACGGTTCGCTTGAGCAAGCACCGGATAATGTTTTGCTATACGCCACGTCCAACCGTCGCCACCTGGTGCCGGAAAAGGAAAGCGATAACGAAAACTGGAAGCGAGTCGACGGCGAACTGCATCCCAGCGAGGCGGTAGAAGACAAGATCGCGCTCTCGGACCGCTTCGGACTGTGGCTGTCGTTCTATCCGTTCACCCAGGAGCATTTCCTCAACGTGGTCGAACACTGGATCGGCCAACTGGCGGACAAGGCCGGCCTCAAGTGGCAACGCGACGAGCAACTGGACATCCTTGCGGTGCGTTGGGCCACCGGGCGCGGTAATCGTAACGGACGTTGCGCGTATCAATTTGCCCGCTATTGGGTTGGGCTGAAACTGTTGGAGCACAAGGCATGATCGATATACACAAGAGCGGCCAGGGCCTCGAAGGCTATGGCATGCTGCACGCGCAGCTTGAGTCGTTGCTGGCGGACGAGCGGGACTTCATCGCCAATGCCGCACAGTTTTCGGCCTTCCTGTTCAATCAGCTCGATGACTTGAACTGGGCCGGCTTCTATCTCAATCGCAATGAAGAACTGGTGCTGGGCCCGTTTCAAGGGCAGATCGCTTGCGTGCGGATCCCGTTCGGCCGCGGCGTTTGCGGAACGGCGGCAGCGACCTTGCAGAGTCAACGGGTCGAAGATGTGCATGCGTTTGCAGGGCATATCGCCTGTGACAGCGCCTCGAACAGCGAACTGGTCGTGCCGCTGGTCAAGGACGGTCGTTTGATCGGCGTACTGGACCTCGACAGCCCGAAACTGGCGCGTTTCACCGCAGAGGATCAGGCCGGCATCGAGCAACTGGCAGCGATTTTCCTGCGCCTGACCGATTGCTGATCAAACCCGCAAGCCTGCCTTGATCAGCAGGCTTGACGTATCGACCGCATCGATTTGCCGTGGGTCGAGAAAACGCTCGGCGTACCGCAGATAGATGTGGTCGTTAATGAACAACCCGAACAATTCCGGATCGATGTGAGCGTCCCGGCACATGTTGGCCATGATGCCCAGCGCTTCGCTCAGGGATTTGGCTTTCTTGTAGGGGCGGTCGGCAGCAGTCAACGCCTCGAAAATATCGGCAATCGCCATCATCCGCGCCGGCAGACTCATGTCTTCGCGCTTCAAGCGTTTGGGATAACCGGTGCCGTCCATTTTTTCATGATGGCCTCCGGCGATTTCCGGAACGTTGCGCAGGTGGCCGGGGAAGGGCAGGTGGTTGAGCATCAGGATCGTCTGCACCATGTGATGATTGATGATGTAGCGCTCTTCGTTCGTCAGGGTGCCTCGGGCAATGCTCAGGTTGTAGAGCTCGCCGCGATTGTATTTGTAGCGCGGCACATCGAGTTTGAATCCCAAGGGATTGTCCGGGGCAATGAGTTCGGCGTCGATGCGTTCGAACAAATGCTCGGGTTTGTCCGCCAGCAGCGGCTCGCTGACCGGCAGTGTCGGTGCCGGGGTGCGTTCCTGACGCCGGTTCTCCTCCCAGGAAACGCCCAACCGGTCATCCAGGGTTCGGGTCCAGGTGCGTTGGCCAATGCTGCGTAGTCGTTGCAGGTCGGCTTCTGCCATCGCTTCACCTCCAAGGTTGCACCGGGCAATAAAGGCGAAATCATCATCGAGCGCCGTCAGCGTGGCATCGCGCAAAAGCGACAGGTCTTGCTCGTCCCCCCCCATTGCAACGGCTTGCCAATAGCGGACCCAGGCATCGCGCTTGAGCACTTCGAAACGGGTGCGGATTTCGTGGATGCGGTCGTTCAACGTTTCCAGTTTCGTGGCTTTATCGACGACGTATTCAGGTGTGGTGACCTTGCCACAGTCATGCAACCAGGCTGCAATGTGCAGCGCCTCCCATTCATCCTCGGTGGGGCGATAACCGCTGAAGGCTGGATCCTGACTGGCCGCGGCAGCCTGGGCAATCATCAGTGCCAGGGCCGGTACTCGCTGGCAATGCCCTCCGGTGTAGGGGCTTTTGGCGTCAATCGCGCCGGCCAGCAGTTTAATGAAGGCATCCAGCAGGTTTTTTTGTCGGTCTTGCAGGCGCTGGCTTTCAATACTCACGGCTGCCGCACCGGACACCGCCTGCAGAAACGCGATACGGTCGGGCCGGAGTTTTTCCAGGTCACTCTGGTTACCGCTGTCGGCCAATAAAAACACCAGCAGGCCCACGGTTTCGTTATGACGATTGTGCAAGCGGATACCGATCAGATGAACCCGAGGGCAAGCCAGTGCGAGCAACACTTTTTGCAAATCCCCCGCCTGTTCGAAGCCGAAATGGCTGACGACATTGTCGGCGGTCGAAAGCTGTTGCATCCAGGCTGGAGTTTTCGGGTCTTGAAGATCATGTCCGTGGATATCGAATGACGACAGCGTTTCAGCGGTGTCATTGATGACCAGGCCCTGGGGCTCCATGCGATCACCGTCACCTTCGCGCAGGTAAATCAGACCGGCCTGGGCCTGGCCGATTTTCACGGTTTCAAATAACACCCGCTCCATCAGCGGCGCAAAACGGGTCTCGGCGCTCAGGCTGTCGGTGATCTGGAAGAAGCTTGCCAGCGTGTCTTTCATGCGCGCCATCGACACGCTCAGTTGATCGACTTCCAGCACCGGGGAGCGACGGGAAAGCGGGAAATTGAAGTCGAAGCTGCGAATCGCATCCGCTTCCTGTACCAACGCGCGCAGGGGTTTGACCAACACCCTCGACGTCAGCCAACCCAGAGGAACGCACAGCAACAGTGTCGCCAGAGTAATCAGCGCACCTTGCCAGCGCATGCGGTAGGCATCGACCAGCAATTCGTCTTCCGGCACCAGCAGTGCCAACTGCAGACCTTGTGGACCGCCTTCCTGCATGCTGCTGCGGGCCACGATCCATTGGCGACCGCCGGCATTCAACCGGTTGCCCTCGGGGGGGCTTTTGAGCAGGGCGCCGAGGCTGGGGCTCAGGTCGGCGGCCTTGATCAGACGCGCCGTTTGGTCGTCGACGATCAGACGACTGCTGTCGGGATACGCGATGGCATTGCCTTGGGCATCGAACAGCACGATCTCGGTGGCGGGCGTCACGACATGTTTGGCCAGGGTGGCGCTGAGCTCTTCCAGGGTCAGGTCGGCGCCCATCACGGCATGGTCGCCGCTGCGCAGGGCCAGCGTGGTGCCGACGTTGTGGGTAGAGAAAAAGACGTAGGGTTCTGTGGTGATCTGGGTGCTGTCGCGGCTGGCGCTGGAAAACCAGGCGCGACTACGTGGGTCGTAGGTGTCGGTGGGGTCTTCGTGACGACTGATGAAGGCCAGGTCCTGATCGAAAAACAACGATTGGGAATGAGCCTGACCGCGGGTGTCTCGCTCGATGCTCCACACTTGGTAAGCCGCTGCTTCCGGGGCGTTGAGCAGCGTTTTCAGCTGCGGGGCGCGCAGCGGGCGAACCATGAAAAAATCACCGTTGCCATAGCCCAGATACAGGGATGCCAGATCCGGGTTATCCCGCAGCGACTGACTGAAGGGTTTGAGCAGCGCCAGGCGTTGCTGAAGGTCGGAACCTTGCACGGCGGGGTTGAGCACCAACAAGCTGAGCAGATGTCGAATCGGCTCGTAGGTCGCCTGCAGATCCAGGCGGACATCCTGCTCGATGCGATTGAAGAGCTTTTCGCTGCTGGAAAGAATGATCTGCGTGGTTTGACGGTAATTGAAAATGCCCAACACCACCCCGGTCAGCAACAGCAGCAGGGTGAACATCACACTGATATGAACGTGCAGGGGAAACCGCCGTTGATCCGGGCGCAGTGGGTTGGGCATGCAGTTCACTCCATGATGATTAACGCACTGCTCAGCGTCCAAGCATAGTTAAGGCTCTGTGATTTTGCTTCCGTCGTTTTGCCCAATTTGCTGCAGCAATGCCTGGTCCAATTCGAGCATGGCGCTCTCGATGGCCTTGCAGCATTCGGCCGTCCTGCCTGGCTCGAACTGGCTGCGGCAGGCCGCTTCGAGCGCTTCGCAGGTGTCGATCAATCGGGAGGCTTGAACGATTCGGGCGGCACCTTTGATCTTGTGGGCGATATCGAGAAAAACCTGCGGATCCGTGGACCCGGATAACGCCAGCAAGCTTTGTCGGTCCAGACGATTGCTATTGATCAGTTCGGTCAACAATCGTCGGTTCAGTACGGGATTGCCTCCTGTCATCAGTTCAAATCCTTGCAGGCTGAAAACGGGGGCGAGGACCATGGGCTCCATGCCCTCAACCCATTGACTCAAGGCCGTCAGGGTCAGCGGTTTGAACAGGCAATCGTCCATTCCGGCTTGTTTGCAACGTTGAATTTCTTCCGGCTGTGCATTGGCCGTAAATCCCAGCACGGTGCACGGGCGTTGTTGCGTTTGGCATTCCTGGCGGCG
The DNA here is from genome assembly GCF_058792515.1 of Pseudomonas sp. MT92. NCBI lineage: Bacteria > Pseudomonadati > Pseudomonadota > Gammaproteobacteria > Pseudomonadales > Pseudomonadaceae > Pseudomonas > Pseudomonas sp. MT92. The sequence goes on along the minus strand of NZ_JBXAFA010000007.1, from coordinate 60,573 downwards.
AATGGCGCGGACTAGCTCGTAACCATTCATGACCGGCATGTTGCAATCGGCAATGACCAGATCGAAGGTGCCGGCTTTCCATAGCTCGAATCCTGCCTGACCATCCTCAGCGACGCTGAATCGATGGCCCAGAAACTCCAGCTGCTGACACATGAGCAGGCGATTGGCCGCGTGATCATCGACTACCAGTACATTCAAGGGAGTTAATGCTGCGGGTGTTTCTGTTTCAACCATTTTCGGCCCAGGTTCACGTGGCAATGTGGGCAGGTGCAAGGTAATGCCCACTTGAGTGCCCAGCCCCGGCTGACTGCGTAACTGCAGGCTGCCCCCCATCCTTTCGCACAAACCGCGGCTGATCACCAGGCCAAGCCCGGTGCCGCCCCTGGCGGACTGTCCGGCGTTATCGGCCTGAGCGAAAGGCTCGAACAGGCGTTGCTGATCCTGTTCGCTGATTCCGATACCGCTGTCCTCGACCTGCAATTGCATTCGTACCTGGCCCGGCTCGGCGGACGGCTGCAGGTTGACGATAATCCTGACTTGACCGCGCTCGGTAAACTTGATGGCGTTGCTGACCAGGTTGGACAGCACTTGCTTGAAACGCAACGGGTCCAGCAGGACGTCGATCGGTGGGTTGGCCGGGTTGAACTCCAGCCGCAATTCGAGTCCTTTCTGGTGGGCCAGCCCATCGAAGTTACGTGCTACTGACGCGACGATTTCCTGCGGATTGACACGCTCCGGGCTCAGGCTCAAGTGCCCCGATTCGATGCGGGCGATGTCGAGAATGTCGCCGATCAATTCCAGCAAGTCTTTTGCCGAGTTGTACGCCACATCGATGGCTGGACGGTCCGGGTGATCCTGTTCGATACGCTTGAGCGTCAATTCGAGCATACCGATCACTGCATTCATCGGGGTGCGGATCTCGTGGCTCATGGTGGCCAGGAATGTGCTTTTGGCCCGGTTGGCTTCGTCGGCGCGTTCTTTCGCACAACGCAGATCATCGAACAGTTGCCGCCGTTCGCTGATGTCGATCCAGCCACCGATGATGCCTTGCACTTCGCCGCTAGAGTCACGGTAAGGGAGAATCCAGTGATAGATCGTCAACCGGCGTCCACCGATGTGCAGTTCACGATCGAGAATCAGGGGTGTGCCCTCGGCCACGACGCGCTGATAGTCGGCCTGATATTCCCGGGCTTCGAAGGCGTTGCTCATAGTGCCTTGAATGACACTTTTGCCAATGACGTCTTCGCGTTTTGCACTGAAGGCTTGCAAGTAGCTGTCATTGCAGCTTTGGAGCAGACCCTGGCGATCACGTACATAAATCGGATGTGGCGTGCCGTTGACCAGTGAACGCATGAATTCGAATTGATCGTTCAATGCACGCTCGGCCGCTTTGCGTTGATTGATCTGGCGCCGCATGTTTGCGTTCCAGGCCATGGAAATTAACAACAGCACGCCTGCGCCGATGACGATTTGATAGAACACCCGATGATAGGTGCGCCAGGTGCTTTGTGAGGATGCTGAATAACCACGCCAACGACTGTTGATAATCCCCAGTTCCTCCGGCGAGATGCTCAACAGCGCCTTGTTGAGGATGGCATTGAGTTCCTTGGCGTCGCGACCCGTGGCCAGAGAGAATGCCGCTTGCTCGGTGCCGATGGTGGTGCTGATTTGGAGGCTGTGCTCGAAGAGCCGCGATGAGATGAAGTAGTTGGCGATCACCAGAGAGCTCACTGCACCTTCTGCCTGGCCCTCGGCAAGCATTTCCACGGCACTGAACGTGTCCGGCATTTTGACGAGTTTTATCTGCGGGAACTCGGTACGCAAAAAATCTATCAGTGGATTGCCTTGGGCGATGGCCAGGCGCTTGTCATGAAGCTGCGTAAGATTGGCAGGGCTGTCCGCGGCTTTGCGCGTCAACAGGACATTGGAGTTTTGCAGATAGGGTCGACTGAAATTCAGCAGCCTTTCCCGTTTTGCGCTGGGCAGCAGTGCGGCGATCAGATCGGCCTGGTTGTTTCTGATCCGCTGAATCATGTCGCTGTCGCTTCGGCTGCGCTGGATCTCGAAGCGCAGACCGGTGCGCAGCCTGATGAGTTCAAGCAAGTCGGCGGCAACGCCGCGGAAGTTGCCGTCACTGTCGAAAAACGTCAATGGCGCAAGTGCTTCATTGACGACTACTCGGACCACCGGGTGTTGCGCCAGCCAGCGTTCTTCGCCGTAACTGAGCTCCAGCTTGTGATCGGTGAGCAGGATGTCGCTGCCGGCGCTCCACCGCTTGGCGATGTTTTCTCGTTCGCTGACAGGGATCGCGATGAGCGTCGTATTGATGATGCCGAGCAGTTCCGGGTTGTTCTTGTGCACCGCAAAACTGAATCCGTGGGCTTCGTGTTTGCCGAAGTTGGCCATGCGGATGTTGTTCAGGTAGCCCTTGTTGATCATGTAATGGGTCGAAATGGTATCGCCGAGAAACACGTCCGCCTGGTCGAAGGCTACGGCGTTGATCGCATTCTGATAGGAGGGATGGGAGGTAATGATCGCCTTCGGGTAGAGGGCCTTGACCTCCTCCAGCGGCAGATAGTGATACACCATGCTCAGGCGCAGACCGGCAAGGCCGTCAGTCAGTGATCGGGTTTCGCCTTCGCGTGTCACCAGGACCGGTTGGTCCACCGCGTAGGGCATGGACAATACGATGTCGGCATTGCTTGCTTCGAATCCATTGGCGGTGCCGAGCAAGTCAACCTCGCCGTTTTTGAGGGCTTCGATTGCGGCTCCCCGGGATGAGAAGCGTTGAACCTTGATGGGCAAGCCAGTGGCCTTGCCGAGTATGCCCGCATAATCGGCAGTGAAGCCTTCATAGTCGTGGCCGCTGAGGGTCAGGTCGAACGGTGGATAATCCGGTGCTGAGGTACCCAGAACCAATTCACGTTTGTTCCTGACCCATTGTCGTTGCGATGGATCCAGTTGGACTTCCAGATTTCCGGCCGTCGAGCGGCTGAGCAAGACGTAATCCTCACCATCCTGCGCCGCGAGCAATGAGGTGCTCAGGCATAAGCCTGCTGTCGTGAGTATCAGAAAATCCTTTAAACGACTGAGCATCCTGTTTCTCACACCAAAGCGTTACGTTTTGCCATTTCGATGAGTTCAACCAGGGATTTGGCCTTGAGCTTTTGCATGAGACGTTTTTTATAAGTGCTGACAGTTTTGTTGCTCAGAAACATGCCTTTGGCGATCTCCTTGTTGGTGCGGCCTTGGGCAAAAAGTTGCAATACCATCAGTTCCCTATCGTTTACTGATTTGAACAGTTCGAGTTCGGCGTAACGCGCTTCATCGCCGCGAACCGGGTTGAGCGCTTCACTTGGGAAATAGTTGTAACCTGACAATACTGCTTTAATGGCACTGATCAGTTCGCTCAGGTCTTCCTGTTTGCAGACATATCCAGAAGCGCCGGACTGCATGCAGCGAATACCGAAAAGTGTCGGGCATTGTGCCGTTAATACCAATGTTTTAAGTGGGGTACTCATTGCGTTGAAGCGGGCCAGTACTTCCAGGCCATCCAGCTTGGGAATGCTGATGTCGAGAATGACCAGGTCGGGCATGCATTCGCGAACCATCTGCATGGCGTCGACCCCATTATCAGTTTCGCCAACGACTTCATAACCTTCGTGTTCCAGCAGCATACGGACGGCAAGTCGGATGACAGGGTGATCGTCGACAATAAAAACGGAGTTCATAATAAAATTCCATGCAAGCTCAAATAAAGCGCGCACCTTAGCTCAGATAGTTGAGGTGACGTATGAACTGAGGTAGTCGTAGCGCCATTATAGGAATGTTCCTACATGCAAAAAGGAATAGGCCTACGTGTCAACTAGGTTTTTTATAAGGATCAATAAACTTTGTTAGGGTTTAGTTGTAATATTTAGTGCTGGTTTTTTGTTGTTTTTTTGTTATGGGATCAGGGTCAATAAATTTCTGAATTCGGATTGTTTCAAAGGCTTGATCAAGTAGCCCAGCAACGGGAGTCCATGGGTGTTTGCCATGTGTTCAAGTTGGTCCAGTTCGGCGGGTGTCAGGCTACTTAGAAGTATTGCCTGTTTGATCATCCCTTGATGACTGGCGAATTTGACCAGATCAAGGCCACAGAGATCGGGAAGACATTGGTCGCACAAAAGAATATCGAACGGTTGTGTGGCGGTGAGCATTAGTTGCAATGCACCTTGGGCACAGTCAGTGGTGGTTAGCTGGGTGAAGCCGTAACTCTCGAGCAGGTACTGAGTGGCTCTGAGCTGGAACGGGTGATCTTCCACCAACAAGATGCGCAGATTGTCTTTGATCATATTATTCACGCTTTTTCTATCGAACAAAGTAGGCGTGATTGTTCCGTGGGAAACGCGGATAAATCGATCAGTTCACTCGACAGGAGCTGTAGGGGATTTCCGCGAACCTTGAGCGCACTTGCAGTTTTCGGGGGACATCAGCCATTAAGGGGGGCGTAATGGCTGATGTTCCTGTTCCTGTCAGTGGCTAGAGCTACCGGTCATTTCCAGTGCCATGTCGCTGGCATAGCTGTCGGTCATGCCGGCGATGAAGTCGATCATGCGCAGGAACGACGCGTGTAACGGGCCGTTGGGGTCGGGTGCATTGTTGCCCAGCAGGTCGAGAACCCGCCGACTCTTGAACGATGGCGTCCGACCGCCGTGTTGCTCAAGTGCCGCGCCGCAGAAAGCGTTAAGCAGGATTTCCAGCGTGGTGTAGGCGCCGATTTCGTGCAGGGTCTTGCGCTTGTCCTGGAAGATTTTCTTGCGCGCCATGTCCTTGGCGTTCAGAACGCAGCGTTTGGCGGGGCCGTGCATGTGCTCTACCAAGTCGCCGTGCAGGGTGCCGGCCAGCAGTGCGTCCTGTTGCTCGACAAAGGCCCGGGCCGCCGCATTGGTCAAATGCTCGATGGCTTTGCCTCTCAGGATCGCCAGTTTGCGCCGACGAGAATCCTGCGGACCGAGCTGGCGATAGGTTTCCGGCAGGTCATCGCCCACCAGATTCAGCAACAGGGACTCGACTTCGGTGTATTCCAGCAGCTCCATTTCCAGGCCGTCTTCGAGATCGATCAACGCGTAGCAAATGTCATCGGCGGCTTCCATCAGATACACCAGCGGATGACGCGCCCAGCGTTGCTCTTCGAGTTGCGGCAGGCCGAGTTTGTGAGCGATCTGTTCCAGTAGCGGCAGCTCGCTCTGATAGCAACCGAATTTGTGTTTTTTGTAACCCAGCGAGTCGGCGTGCCGGGCCGTCCATGGATACTTCAGGTAGGTGCCGAGGGTCGCGTAGGTCAGACGCGTCCCACCGTCGAACTGGTGATATTCAAGCTGCGTCAGCACTCGGAAACCTTGGGCATTACCTTCGAAATTGAGGAAGTCACTTCGTTCCGCTTCGCTCATTGCGTCCAGCCAGCCACGGCCGGCGGCTTGCAGGAACCAGTGCCGAATCGCATCTTCACCGGAATGCCCGAACGGCGGATTGCCGATGTCATGTGCCAGGCAGGCTGATTGCACCACCATTCCAAGGTCACTGGGTTCGCACCAGTCGGGCAGGGCGCCGCGGATGGTTTCGCCGACACGCATGCCCAGTGATCGACCGACGCAGCTCACTTCAAGGGAATGGGTCAGGCGGGTGTGGATATGGTCGTTGCTCGAAACCGGATGAACCTGGGTTTTGCGCCCGAGGCGGCGAAACGCACCCGAAAAAATGATGCGGTCATGGTCTTTGTGAAAGGGGCTGCGACCGAGTTCTTCCGGACTGTGCAGCGGTTTTCCAAGGCGTTCACGGGTAAGCAGGGTGTGCCAATCCAAGGCTGGTTCTCTCCGTCAGGTGACTGATTGCTTTAGCTTCCCGGTTCGCATCAGGACCTGCAAGGGAAAAACACGCCTACCTGCAGGTGCAAGACTTGCCGGCGATGGTGGTGCATCGGGCGCTGCAACGTCGAGTCAGCTGTCGCCATCGCCGGGCGGTCTCGGCTCCTAGAGCCCGACGGCATCGATATCGATCAGCAGCAAGCGTTCGCCATTGTCGAAAAATTGCCCGGCGGTGAGGCAGTACTGATTGCTGGTGGCGTCGCGGTAAGTGTTGGAAAGGGTCAGTCGACGCTCATCCCAGCCCTCGGCCAACAGATGATAGAAATAGGGGCGCCACGACCAGTTGTGGCCCAGATAACGGTCATCGGCGACCCAGCCGTTATTGCGCCATTCAAGGTTTGGTGTCAGTTGGGTTCCGTGCCGGTCGCATTGGTAGAAGCGCAACAGCCAGGGAAAGGCGTCCAGTTGGGGCAGGGCGCTGAGCGGGGCGCGGTTTTGTGCCCAGGCTTGCAGGATCGCCATCAGTTCGCCAAGTTGCTGGCGCATGTTCATCAAGCGACCACGCTCGGCCAGCTTTTGCTGAACATAACGCTGGCGCAGTTGTGCAAAGCGCTCGACAAAGGCGTCGGTGGCGAAGAATTCCTCTTGCGCCCCGGCAAACAGAAAACCCTGCACGTAGCGTGAGCCGCATTCCAGGGCAAAATTCAGTTGGGCTTCGGTTTCCACGCCTTCGGCGATGATCCAGCAACCGGTTTTCTCGGCCATCAAGGCCAGGGCCTTGACCACGTCAGTGCTGGGCCCACCCAGCGCCGCCGCCTGGAACAGGCGCATGTCGAGTTTGAGAATGTCTGGCTGCAACGCCAGAACACGATCGAGTTGAGAGTAGCCGGCACCGAAATCGTCGATGGCGATCCGTGCGCCGGCCTGACGGTAACGTGTCACCACTTGGGCCAGGCGCTGGATATCGCCCCCCAGTTCCGTGATCTCGAAGACGATTCGCCGTGGATCGATGCCCTGACTGCTCAGTTGCTTGAGGCTCGGCAGCGGCTGGTCCGGACGCAGGCGGCTGATCCAGCGGGGTGAAATGTTCAGGCTCAAGAACCAGTCGGAAGGCGCTTCATGCAGACGCCTCAAGGCGTCATCGCGCAATTGGCGATCCAGCCGACGCAGGATGATGGCGTTTGTTCGCGGGTCGGCGAACAGCGGACCCACTGACGCCAATTGACCGTCGGCTTGCCGCAGTCGACCCAGTGCCTCTACACCCGCGATACGGCCGGTAGCGGTATCGATGAACGGCTGAAAGCAAGCGAGCGGTTGCCCGTCGATCACGAGGCCTCCTTAGCAGATCTTGTTTTTGGAATGAGCCTGATCACCGGGTGGGCGAACAGGACTGAACCCCTCTATAAAGAGGCTCAGCCCGTGCGTGTTGCAAGAATGCAGCCAGATAACGATGGTTTACTGTTTACGCGATGAGCCTTGCAAGATCAGCTTGATCAGGGGCACCAATGTGGTGCCAAGGCGAACCAGCCGGGTCAGGCTGCTAAGACCTCCGCCGTTTTTTGCGCCCTTGCCGGTCAGGAAACCGAGCAACGTTACGGCGGCTACGCCCCAGAGCGGAGCGTGCTTGATGCCGAAGCCGTCCTGCAGGCTTTGCGTCATCCCGCGCACACGGTTCAGGGGTTGTAGCAGTTGCGCGGACTCGTGGCGGATTTCCTGGCGATGCATTTCCATGCGCAGGCGAATCAGCGCCTTGCGCATCTCTGTGCGCGTGCTGTTTCGAGGCAGTTCAGGCAGGCTCATGGCAGCAGGCGCTCCCGGTCATTGGCCAACTCTTCCAGAGTGCCGTGGAAGGGAGAGGACTCATCGAAGATCGCCGCTTTCAGGCGCAGGCCACAGAAGAGGGCGGCGAGGGCGTAAAACACACAGAGCCCAATGATGGCCGGCAGGCGATAGGTGTCCCAGAACAGGATCAGCACCAGCGTCGACAACCCCACCAGCAACAGCAACGCAAACACCAGCGCCAACCCGGCAAACAGCAACAGGCTTACGGTGCGGGCTTTTTGTTCCTGCAGTTCGATGCCGAACAGCTCGACATGGCTGTGCAGCAGGCCCAGGAATGCAGCGCCCAGGCGCCGCGGTGAGGAGCTTTGCCCCGTCTCGGACGAACCGGATTCACCGATTGCCATATCAGCGCCGCGTCGCCAGCAGGCCAATCAGGAAGCCGACGCCGGCCGCGATCCCGACCGATTGCCATGGGTTGGCCTGGACATAATCCTCGGTGGCAGTGACGGCTGCCTTGCCGCGGTCACGCAGGGAGTCTTCGGTCAGTCGCAAGGTTTCGCGGGCACGCAGCAGACTGTCGTGGATCTGGTCGCGCAGCTCGTCGGCCTGATCACCGGCCAGGGTGGCGGTGTGTTCGAGCAACCGTTCGGTGTCGTTGACCAGAGTCTGAAAATCGCTCATCAGGATTTCTTGAGCAGTCTTTGCCTTGATGCTGGCCATGGGTGATCTCCATAAGTGGCTTCTGAAACGTTCGAGTATGAGCCTTGGATGAAGGTTCAGTACAAATGACTGGTACAACTTTTGCTATGTCGTGGTGCGTCAGTCTGCGCCGTTGCGCTGTCGCTGGGCATGATTTCAGTAAAACCTTAACTCAAACAATCAAAACCCGTGAAATTGTCCCGGTCATCGTTGGCCATGACGAACCCTGTGCGCCAAATCGGTTCATTGGGGTGACCTGCTCGATGCGGGAAGGTCACAACTTGGTGCATGGATTGCCCGCACGAACTGCTTTGGTGCTTTTTTCAGCCTTAAAGGTCTGCCAAATCCATGGAAAATCTGCAAAGTGCTGTGGACAGTCTGGTCCATAGCTCCAATACATTGTTCATACTGATCGGCGCCGTCATGGTACTGGCCATGCACGCCGGTTTTGCCTTTCTTGAAGTCGGAACGGTTCGCCAAAAAAACCAGGTTAACGCGCTGTCCAAGATCCTCAGCGACTTCGCCGTTTCAACCCTGGCTTACTTCTTTATAGGCTATTGGATTTCCTACGGCGTCACTTTCATGCAACCGGCCGCGGTGATCAATGCCGATCACGGTTATGGCCTGGTGAAGTTTTTCTTTCTGCTGACCTTTGCGGCGGCGATCCCGGCGATCATTTCCGGGGGCATTGCCGAACGCGCCCGGTTCGTCCCGCAGTTGTGCGCGACCGCCTTGATCGTAGCGTTCGTCTATCCCTTTTTCGAGGGCATGATCTGGAACGGCAACTTTGGCTTGCAGGCCTGGTTGCTGGAACGTTTTGGCGCAGGTTTCCATGATTTTGCCGGCTCTGTGGTAGTCCATGCCATGGGCGGTTGGCTGGCGCTCGCGGCGGTGCTGTTGCTGGGGCCGCGTAATGGCCGTTATCGCGAAGGACGCCTGGTGGCGTTCGCGCCTTCGAGCATTCCCTTTCTGGCGTTGGGTTCATGGATCCTGATTGTCGGCTGGTTCGGTTTCAACGTCATGAGCGCCCAAACCCTGCAAGGTGTCAGTGGATTGGTGGCGGTAAACTCATTGATGGCCTTGGTTGGCGGCACCGTGGCGGCATTGATCGTCGGGCGCAATGACCCGGGCTTTCTGCACAACGGTCCATTGGCCGGGCTGGTGGCCATCTGTGCCGGTTCCGACCTGATGCACCCGGTGGGCGCGCTGGTGACCGGTGCGATTGCCGGTGCGTTGTTCGTCTGGTGTTTCACCGCCGCTCAAAGCAAGTGGCATATCGACGATGTGCTGGGTGTCTGGCCCCTGCATGGCCTGTGTGGCGCGTGGGGCGGTATCGCTTGCGGCATCTTCGGTCAGGGTGCGCTGGGTGGGTTGGGTGGGGTGAGCCTGATCAGCCAGTTAATTGGTACCGCTTTGGGCGTTGGCGTGGCATTGACCGGTGGTTTTGCGGTGTATGGCGTGATCAAGGCGCTCCATGGTCTGCGGTTGAGCCAGGAGGAGGAGTATTACGGTGCAGACTTGTCGGTACACAAGATTGGTGCCGTCAGTCAGGATTGAGACTGCAGAAATTCACGTTTCAAGGCAGAGGATTCAATGGCTCGACGGCTTTTCGGGGCAGGCCTAGAATAAGCACTTCATTTTTTAGGTTGAGCGCTCATGCTTCCTGAATGTCAGTTGTTCGGCACCCTCGGGTGCCATCTCTGTGAAGTGGCCGAAGCCATGCTGATGGAATTTGTTGAGCGCGGCTTGCTGGTGGAACTGGTGGATATCGCTGAGGACGAGACCTGGTTCGAAGCCTACAGCCTGCGCATTCCTGTTTTACGGCGGGTCGATAATGGCGCGGAGCTAGGCTGGCCGTTCAGTGCCGATGACGTGGTGGCGTTCCTGCGATAAACGTTTTTTGCGATGGCCTGTTCCCGCCTGTCGATCTTCGCGAATGATCCCCTTGGCTTAATCAATGCGATTCGGATACTGTATGCGCATACAGTTATCCGGATTGCCGCCCTTGTTACCCCTGACTTCAGGGTTTGAGCAGGCGAGCCCGGGCGTGAGAGGGATGAATCGTGGTCAATGTCGAACAATTGAAAAGCAGCGTGAACCGGATGTCGGTGGACGTAGTACGCGAAGCGGTTCTCGAACTGCGTCTTGATGGTCTGGTGACGGAAGGCAAAACACCCTTCAACAAACTGCATTTCAACACCTGTTTTGCAGAAATCGAAGCCTTGTTTCAGCGCGCTGGCTATCACCGGCAACTGGACGTCGTGGGCTACCAGGGTTTGTTGTATGCGCTTTATGACCCGGCGCGCTGGGAAGCGGTCGATGTGCTGCGCTGGCTCAAGGAATACACAGAAGCCGCAGCGCGCAAGCAGATTCCTGCTTGAGAATCTCTTCTAGGCTCACTCCTGTCTCTGTCGGATAATGCCGCCCTGCATTGAGGGTTAGAGCTTTCGTATGTCCACTTCAACTTTTTCGGCTGCACACCACCAGGCGAGCACGCTCTATTTGCCCCCCGGCCCGTGGAAGACCGTGCTCGACTGTCTGTGCGAGCACTTCAGTGCCATCGGGCGTGAACAATGGCTGGATCGAATTGCCCGCGGCCGCGTCCTCGACGGGCATGGTGTGCCCATCTCCGTTGACCTGCCTTACAGGGAAGGCCTGAGAATTCACTATTTTCGCGAAATACCGGGCGAGAAAACGATCCCGGTGGTCGAGTCGATTTTGTACGCGGATGAGCACCTGGTCGTGGCAGACAAGCCGCACTTTCTGCCTGTGACTCCGGCGGGGGAGTATGTGGAGCAGACCTTGCTCAGACGGCTGATTCGTCGCCTGGATAACCCGCACCTGGTGCCCTTGCATCGAATTGACCGGCATACCGCCGGGCTTGTGTTGTTTTCTGCCAACCCGCAGAGCCGATCGGCGTATCAGTCGTTGTTTCCTGCGCGGCAGATCGAGAAACGGTACGAGGCCATTGCCGGGGCATTGCCTGATCTCTCATTTCCCTTGGTGCACAAGAGCCGTCTTGTCGATGGCGAGCCTTTTTTCCGCATGCAGGAAGGGCCGGGCGCCAGCAATACCGAGACAGCCGTCGAGGTCAGGGAGAAAAACGGGGATCTCTGGCGTTATGGACTTTACCCGGTGACAGGCAAGAAGCATCAGCTGCGGGTACACATGACGGCGCTGGGTGCGAGCATTTGTAATGATCCGTTTTATCCCCGGGTTCTCAAGGATGTCGAGGATGACTACGCCAATCCTTTGAAGCTGCTGGCCCAAGGACTGAAATTTGTCGATCCGGTCACGGGGCAGGAACGAGAGTTCGAGAGCGCCATTACCCTTCAATGGTGATGAACCAGGGCGTTTTATTTAGCCGTGCCTGCAAAAATATCGAATTTAAGGGCCGCTCTACAGTCAGTTGATAAGGCCTCGCGATCTTGGCTTTCAACGACCTCGGCATAGCAGCCGGATCGCCCGGTAGCACCGAGACCTATCGTGCAAGGAAACCCCCATGAAACGTACCGCTTTCGCTGGAATATTCATTTGCGCTGCAATGTTGGCCTCTCCTGCATTCGCCGCAGACAACAATCTATGCACCGCCAAGCTTCAGGAGCTCAAGGACAAAGTCACGAGCCTGCCAGCCACCTCTGAAAACACCACCATGGAAATCAGGCGGTTGTTGGCCAGTGCCGAAGCGTCCAAGCTTGCCGGGGATAACACAAAATGCGTTACCGAAGCGACGCAAGCCCTGTCACGCGCGGATAAGCTGAGCAACGAACCGAATCCGTAATCGCGTCAATCCGATTCGGCTTCATGAATTTGATGCAGACAAAAAATGCCCCGACGAGTCGGGGCATTCTTGTATCAGGTGTCCGCTGCGCGAATTACAACTCTTTAACGGTACGAACCTGATCCTTATTGATGCGGGTCTGTTTGCCATCCAGTTGTTCGAATTCGTAGAAGCCCGAATCCTTGTCATAGTGTGGCGTGTCGACGGCCTGGATTTCGCGACCGTCGTTCAAGGTGATTACTGCAGGTGACGCGCAACCGGCCAGGGTAGCTAGACCCAGTGCGAGCATGAAAGTGGCCAGGATCCGTTGAGTCATGGGTGTATCTCCGAAAATGAATTCTTTTGGTTACTGAGCTTGAGACGTATGCAGAACGTGCAAGTTCCTTGATAGGTTCAGTCTGACACAGTGTTGTGCGCGCTTAACAGTTCCGGTGTGTTGAGATTGGCCAGACGTGGATCATTATCAGGACACTGCAATGCGGTAGCGCCCAGTTTGCGCATAAGTCGGCCCGGGCTGCGCTCGCCGTCGTTCCAGGCGCTTTCGAAGTCAGCGCGAAGTGCCACGGGAATGACGCATAGCAGAGGTTCCCAGTGCTCGCCATGGCGCAGCATCAACGGCTTGTCGGGATGCTGGTTGGCGGTTTCGCGCATGCTGTTGACCAGGGCGGCATCGATGCGTGGAACATCACACGGCAAGACCAGCAGATGTGTATGGCGAGCGGCTTTCAATCCTGCACGAATGCCGGCCAACGGCCCGGGAAAGTCACCTTCGTCGTCATGCACCAGTTGATCGGCATAAGGCGCGTATTTTTCCGGGTTCCGGTTGCAGGAGATGATCAGGTCATCGCTCAGTGGCCGTGTCTTGCGATGCAGATGTGCAATCAGCGGTTCACCGTGCCAGTCCAGCAACCCTTTATCCTGCCCTCCCATGCGCTGGCCGCGACCGCCTGCCAGGAGCAGAATGGAGCAGGGCGGCAACTGATTCGAAGTCATGGCGGTTCTCCATCAGACATGGGAGGGCGGCGAAAAAATGAGGCGCTGTGATATAACACCGGGCTGTTTCTCCTACAACTGGACGAGCCTATGAAAGCCAAGGCTGATGTACCTTTCGCGCCGCTCAACATTGCGGTGCTGACTGTCAGCGATACCCGTACCCTGGAAACCGATACCTCAGGCCAGGTCTTCGTCGACCGCTTGACGGCTGCCGGCCATAACCTGGCCTCCCGGGTATTGCTTAAAGATGACCTCTACAAAATTCGCGCGCAAGTCGCCAACTGGATTGCCGATGATGTGGTGCAGGTCGTGCTGATCACCGGCGGCACCGGTTTTACCGGTCGCGACAGCACCCCGGAAGCGGTGAGCTGCCTGCTCGATAAACAAGTCGATGGCTTCGGTGAGTTGTTCCGGCAGATTTCGGTGGCGGACATCGGCACCTCCACTGTTCAGTCCCGCGCCCTGGCCGGTCTGGCGAACGGGACGCTGGTCTGCTGCCTGCCAGGCTCGACCAATGCGGTGCGCACGGGTTGGGATGGCATTCTTTCCGAACAACTGGACTCGCGCCATCGCCCCTGTAATTTCGTGACTCATTTGAAACAGGCGGCACCCTGTGAATCCCGTGGGTAAACCGGGCAAGACCGGCAGCCTGATGCCGGTCGAGGTGGCGCTGGCGCGCCTGCTGGAATTGGCCGACAACTCCCGGATTCACGAGCGTGAACGCTTGCCGTTGGCGCAGGTGCAAGGCCGTGTGCTGGCGGACGATTTGGTGTCGACCCTTGATTTGCCCCCATGGCCCAACAGCGCCATGGACGGTTATGCCTTGCGCCTGGCTGACTGGACGGGTGAGCCGTTGGTTGTCAGTCAGAAGATATTTGCCGGACAGGCACCCGAGCCATTGCAGCCGGGTACCTGTGCCAGAATCTTCACGGGTGCCCCTGTACCGGCGGGTGCTGACTGCGTCGAGATGCAGGAAAACGCGGTCATCCAGGCGAATGAGCGAGTACATTTCACCGAAACCATGACCCTTGGGCAAAACATCCGCCCACAAGGTCAGGAAACCACCATCGGTGAACTGATTTTGCCGGCGGGGACTCGTCTGGGGCCGATCGAGCAAGGCCTGGCGGCTTCGCTGGGGTGTGCCGAGCTGGACGTGATTCGTAAGGTTCGTGTCGCGGTTCTTTCCACCGGGGACGAATTGATTGAACCAGGGCAGGCGCTGGGGCCTGGCCAGATCTATAACAGCAACCGTGTGTTGCTCTGCAGTTGGTTACAGCGTTTGGGTTGCGAAGTGATCGATGCCGGTATTCTGCCGGATGACCTGACCACCACGCGAGCGCGCCTTGGCGAGTTGAAGGATGTCGATCTGATTCTCTCGACGGGGGGCGTATCGGTAGGTGAGGCGGACTTTTTGGGCATTGCCCTGCGGGAAGAGGGTGAGTTGGCATTGTGGAAACTCGCCATCAAACCCGGAAAACCACTGACATTCGGGCACTTCCGTGGCGTTCCGGTCATTGGCTTGCCCGGCAATCCGGCATCAACCCTGGTGACCTTTGCCTTGCTGACACGGCCCTATCTCCTGCGTCGTCAGGGGGTAAAGGAAGTCGAGCCGTTGAAAGTGCAGGTACAGGCAGGATTTGACTGGCTCAAAGCCGGCAATCGACGCGAGTATTTGCGCGGTCGCCTGGAGAATGGTCGGGCGATCATCTACAGGAACCAGAGTTCCGGGGTGTTGCGCAGCGCCGCCTGGGCCGATGGACTGGTTGAGGTGCTCGAGGATCGTACGCTTGTCGTAGGTGACAGTGTGTACTTCATACCGTTGAGCGAAGTCCTGGGCTGACCCGGTGAACAATCTTCGTCTTGCAAGCCCGGTTGATCGAACCGGGTTTTGCGTTGATGAGGCTTTAATTCGCCAGAAGCAGTGTCACGAGCTGCTCGAAACGACTATTGGCGATCCAGCCGAGAAGCCCGAGGACTACGGCTGTGCCGCCAGCCGAATAGGCGAGTCGGTGCTTGATGGATTTGAGGTCACTGCGAATGTCTTCCATGTCCCTTCGGATGCACTTGAGGCGTGTTTCCAGTTCAGTGACGCGAGGTTCCATATCAACTTCTCCGTTGAGTTTCATGCTGTTTTTGATTTCAGCCGGCTGGTTGGCCTGTTTCTCTGCGAGTGGTGCGACCGGAAACACCGATAGGCTGGAGTGATGGCTCTGCATGGCACGTCCTTGTGTTTGTGCTGCTGATCACTAAAAACCGAAGGCACCAAAGTGGACCAATCACACTTTCTGGTCAATTGAGCCGATTCCTCACGTTTTGTAAGAAAAATCCTGCTGCATAGGGTTCAAGTCGACTCGACTGGAAATAATTCAATTGCTTGCGACTTTTATCGGTAGCGTCGCGGTCAACATCTCCCATAGGCCAATCAATCCCGGGAGTGACACCGATGAGCGAACGCAAGGCGCTGTTGATATTGCATGGTAAGCAGGCGCTCAACGAGGCAGTGCGTGCTGCCGTCGAAAGCAAGCGCGAGCAGGGTTGGGAACTGGCTGTCCGGGTGACCTGGGAGGCCGGTGACGCACAGCGGCTGGTGGATGAAGCACTGACCGCCGGCTACCGGCAAATCATTGCTGGCGGTGGCGATGGCACGTTGCGTGATATTGCCGAGGCCATGGCGGCGCATTCGACCGGGGCCAGCCTGGTGCTGATGCCTCTGGGAACCGCCAATGATTTTGCCCGCGCCGCCGGTATTCCACTGGAGCCGGATCAGGCACTGGAACTTCTGGAGCGTGCGCCCAGTGCCATCGATCTGGGGGACGTGGGCGGGCAAGTGTTCTTGAACATGGCCACGGGCGGTTTCGGCAGCCAGGTCACCGCCAATACCTCGGAGGAGCTGAAAAAAGTCCTCGGTGGCGCTGCGTATCTCTTCACGGGTCTGTCACGTTTCAGTGAGTTGCACGCGGCTTATGGCGAGTTGCACGGGCCGGATTTTCACTGGAGTGGCGAGCTGTTGGCGTTGGGCATCGGTAATGGCCGGCAGGCGGGAGGTGGCCATGCGTTATGTCCGCAAGCGCTGGCGGACGACGGTCTGCTCGATATCAGCATTTTGCCGGCACCGCAGGAACTGGTGGGCACCTTGAAAAACCTGCTGGCCGATGGCTTTGGTATCGACAACATGTTCGTACGGGCACGCCTGCCTTGGGTCGAGATCAAGGCCTCCGAAGGCCTGCACATCAACCTCGATGGCGAGCCGCTGGAAGGTGACAACCTGCGATTCTCGGCTCGACCGGGGGCGCTACGGGTGCATCTGCCCGAGCATTCGCCGTTGTTGGGCGCCAGTGTTAATCGTCCAGACTGATGATCTGCTCGCGCACGGCGAATAAAACAAGGCCTGCCACATCGAAGATCTGCAAGCGTTTCATGATCTGCGAGCGATGGGTTTCGACAGTCTTGACGCTCAGGCCCAGGCCGTTGGCGATTTCCCGGGTGGATTTTCCCCGAACAATCAAACGAAGGATTTCCAGCTGACGGGGCGTCAGGTTGTGCGAATCAGCGGATTCCGTCTGGTTTTTCTGGGTTCGGGTCAGCGCCTGGTTGATAACCGTATGGGCGATGGCCGGGCTCAGGTAACGTTCGTTGTTTCGCAACGCCTCCAGCGCCTGTTCCAGTTCAGTGGCTGTGGTGTCCTTTAGCAGGTAGCCATGGGCACCCGATTCCAGCGCCTGCATGATCAGTGCCGGGTCGGTGTGCATCGACAGGATCAGCACCTTGGCCTGTGGGCGTATCCGCTTGAGCTGCTGCAAGGCTTCAACGCCGCCGGTTTGCTTCATGGAGATGTCCAGCAGCACGATATCCGGGGACAGATGCTCGACCATCGCGAGCAATTGCGAGCCGTCATCGGCCTCGCCAATGACCGCGTAGCCAGGAAGGTCGAGCACCAGGGCGCGTACGCCAGCCCTGATCAGCGAGTGGTCATCCACCAGAAGTAAGTTACAAGTCAATGTATAACCTTTTTCGTACTGGCCCGTTCGAGCGCGCGAGGTGCCCAAGGGAGGAGAGCTTCGATTTGAGTGCCTTTGCCCGGTTCGCTGGTCACGGTCAGTGTGCCACCCAACTGAGCGATCCGTTCCGACATCCCGGCCATACCACGTTGCCCCTCGCGACCGGGATCTGTAGCCGGCGCAAACCCCAGGCCGTCGTCACTGATCAGCAGCGACAGGCCTTGCGGCAAGCGCTGGAGGCAGACCAGAAGGTTTTTCGCTTCGGCATGTCGCAGTATGTTGGTGATCGCTTCCTGAGTGATTCGAAAAGCGGCCACTGCCATCTCTTCCGGGATGCCCGTCAGGCGTTGATGGCATTCAAGGCTCCAGTGTACCGACGTATTGGTCAGCGTCTTGAGCAAATGTGCACGCAGGCTGGCTTCCAGCCCAAGGCTGGTCAGTTGTCGGGGATTGAGGATGGCCGATACATCGCGAACTTTGGTCAGGGTTTCGTCCAGCGTATCGCAGAGCACCGAGCATTGTCCCTGCAGGTCTTCCGGCATCCGGCGCCTGAGCCAGTCACTTTGAAGCTTTGCTGCCGTCAGCAACTGACCGATGTCGTCATGCAGTTCGCGGCTCAGTCGATGACGCTCGTTTTCCTGAACCTGCAGCAAGCGGTCGGCCAACTCCTGAGGCTGGAATTTGATCGACTTGCGCGACAGGTGATACTGCATCCAGACGCAACCCAGTGCCGCTATGTTGAGCACCAGCAAACCTGGTGGCAGATACGCGGACAGGCTGTAGATCAGCAGATTGCCGAGCGTCGAGGCGGCGCACAGAGCAAGGGTGAACCGACTTGCATTTTCTCTGGAAGGTGGCCACTTGGCGATGGACTTGAGGCTGGCGTGCATAGCGGATGGAGCCAATGGATGTTCGCTGCGGGCAGACCGGTCATGCAAGCTGACGGGTCAATGTTTTTTAGTATCAGGCATCGATTTCAACGGGGCGTATTCTGAATAAGAAGTCCAGTCTGGAACTTGATCGGATTACGACCGTCTGCAATCACGTTGCCATTACTTGACGCAAACTATTGGGCGGCATAATACCACTTAAGATACCGTTGGTCGCGTACGCGATAGATGTCCCTGGAGTCAGGAAACACGAGTCCAAACCCTGGCTCCAGCCAGCAAAAAGGAGGCTGTTTCGTCGGCGCATGGGGGGGCGTTTGTCTATAGGTTTTTGTCATTTAATATCAGGCAAAACCCTAGGCTGTCGGCTGTCGAGGAGATTAGTTATTTGTTGGGGGTTGTCGCTTAAATATGCAATAGCCAGTTGCGATGTGTGTTTGCTCAAGTTACTGAGTCGTCATCGGGAAAAAAAGAAATACGGGGCGTTCTGTCGTTTTAAGTCTGTTCAGCATAGGAAATGATTGTGAAGGGTTTGGAGTTAATCGGTGGCCGAAACTGACTTTGTCCAACCTGACAGGCAAACGCTTCAATCAGGGTGGTCTGTTCACTTTCATCAAGGCTGAGCTGGCCGGTTTTCTGGTCGATGAGTTCGAGTTGCCAGGCAATCAGTGTCAGGCAGTCTTTCAGCGCGCTCAGGGCCTCGTCATGCAGATCCATATGATTCTGCGCATGATTGAGCAAGCCGTGTATGTGTAAGGAGAATTCTGAAACAGCGGCCAGCGCCAGGGCATCGGCCTTGTTGGCCAGCTTGAGGAGGGTACTGAGCATGCAGTCGATCGCGTCCTTGTCATTGCTGATCAGTTGCAAATGACTCAGGCATTCCTCGGTCTTGGCCAGGAGTGTTTCAGCTTCGACGAGAAATTCAGGGATCCGCTGTGCCCATTCATTGCGATTGTTCGGCATGCTTATCTCCACAACGTCATGACTAATGAGGGGATGTCGCGCGTGTCGATCAGGACGGACAGCGTCCCGACGTAACCGTTTGGTCGTGGGATCGCACTACGACCTGCTGGAGTGCGGGCAGTAGTAATCGAAAGGGTGGCTGGCCACTTACCTGCAATCGCACACACAAGCCTGACTCCATTCATGCAATGAGAATGGCGTCACATTAATGGCTATTGGATATTGCGAATATCAGGTTTTACCTGATTGATGCTAGGGGAATCCCTTACGCAAAGGAACCGAACGCGAAAGCTGTGGTCGCGTTGCAGGAGTGTAGCAGATGAAATCACAACGCCAGTAAAGCATGATGTTAATGTGACATCAATGCCTGTGCGTGGCATTTTGCAAGGGGTCAAGCTCCGGCAAAAACAGCCGATAACCCTCCAATAGTGAATTCATCAGAACAAGCCCAGGAGTCATTGAATGGCCGGCATTCTCGATACGGTAGACCAACGTACGCAACTGGTGGGTGAGAATCGCCTGGAAATTCTCATGTTCCGGCTGGCCGGACGGCAATTGTTTGCGATCAACGTCTTTAAAGTGCAGGAAGTCCTGCAACTGCCGAAGCTGACCCTGATGCCTCAGCGTCACCCGTTCGTTTGTGGCGTGGTCAACCTGCGTGGCCAGACCCTGCCGGTGATTGACCTGTCCCAGGCCATCGGCATGCGTCCACTGGTGCCAGGCCCGAACAGCACGATCATCGTCACCGAGTACAACCGTTCGGTACAGGCATTCCTGGTGGGGGGTGTGGACCGTATCGTCAATATGAACTGGGAAGCCATTCTGCCGCCGCCGACCAGCGCCGGTCGTCAGCATTACCTGACCGCCATCAGCAAGGTCGATGATCAGTTGGTGGAAATCATCGACGTTGAAAAAGTCCTGGCGGAAATCGTCCCGTACAACGCCAAGGTGTCGCGCGACAAGCTCGACGATCCGGTGCTGGAGCGTGCCCGTGGTCGTGAAGTGTTGCTGGTGGATGACTCGAATGTGGCCCTGTCGCAGTTGCGTGACACCCTGGGGCAGTTGGGCGTGAAGATGCACATTGCCAGCGATGGCTTGAAGGCGCTGAACATGCTCAAGGGCTGGGCCGATACCGGCGTTAACATGACCGACAAACTGCTGATGGTTTTCACCGACGCGGAAATGCCGGAAATGGACGGCTATCGCCTGACCACCGAGATCCGCAACGATCCACGTCTGCGAGGCCTGTATGTGGTGTTGCATACGTCTTTGTCCGGCAGTTTCAACGACTCCATGGTCAAGAAGGTTGGCTGCGATAATTTCCTCTCCAAGTTCCAGCCCGACAAACTCGTCGACGTGGTGCGTCAGCGCCTGATGCTTGACGCCGTGCCGGCCTGACCGCGCCCGCAAACAACCTGTGGAGCCGGCTGAGTCTGTGACGTCGCTTTATCCGGCGAGCCGCTCCCACTGTTTTTTGGCCTTTGATTCAGCGATCAAGCTCGTATAGGGTGGCGTTTTTACCTCCCAGGGAGCTGGTCATGTTGCGTCTGAGCGCGCTTTATCGTTATCCGTTGAAATCTGGCAAGGGTGAGCCTTTGCAGCAGGTCAGCCTCGACAAACTGGGGCTGGACGGAGATCGACGCTGGATGCTGGTCGACGAGGCCAGCGGGCGCTTTCTGACCCAGCGTGCGGTGGCGCAGATGAGCCAATTGTCAGCGTTGTGGAATGCTGAAGGCGGCTTGACCCTCAGCGCCCCCGGCCACCCACCGATCGATATCGCCTTGCCCGCAAGCGACGCCGAACTGCGTGGCGTCACCATCTGGCGCGACACCCTGCGTGTGCCCGATGCCGGCGATGAAGCGGGCGCATGGGTCAGCCAATTCATTGGCAAACCGACCCGCCTGGTACAAGTGCCATTGGATCGTGCGCGCATGACCGAGGCCGGTTATGGCAAGGACGACGATCAGGTGGCGTTTGCCGATGGGTATCCGCTGCTGCTGATCGGCCAGGCATCGCTGGAAGACCTGTCGCAAAAAGTCGGACGTGAGCTGGAAATGCTGCGTTTTCGGCCGAATCTGGTGATCGAAGGCAGCGAGGCGTATGCCGAGGATAGCTGGAAGCGCATTCGCATCGGCGATGTCGAGTTCCGGGTGGTCAAGTCGTGCGCGCGTTGCATTTTGACCACCATCGATCCGCAGACCGGCGAGCGCAGCGCAGATCGCGAACCCTTGGCCTCCCTACAGAAGTACCGGTCTGAAGCCGATGGCGCGATGTTCGGCCAGAATCTGGTCAATGACGGCAATGGCCGGCTGCAAGTCGGTATGCCGGTGACCATCCTCGAGTAACGGCGCTCAATAAAAATGCCCGAGTCCTTGGACACGGGCATTTTTTTGCTGCTGTGAAACCCGGGGGTTAGCCGCGGTATTCGCACAGGTAAGCGGTGGTGACGGCCACTTTCACCTTGAACTTGCTATTGGCCGGAACGTTGAACTGTTCACCGGCGTTGAAAGTTTCCCATTCGGTGCTATCCGGCAGTTGAATGGTCAACGCGCCGGACACCACGTGCATGATTTCACGCTGGCTGGTACCGAAGTCGTAGTTACCCGGAGCCATGACACCGATGGTCGCCTGACCTTCAGCGTTGTCAAAGGCGATCGACTTGACGTTGCCGTCGAAGTACTCGTTGACTTTAAACATGGGCGATTCCTCGAAAAGGGCTAAAAAGGGCCGGCCAGTATGCACAAGGCCCAACGCCGAGTCACCTCTCTAAAGGGGAAGAACCAGTGGCAGCAGCCGTGCGGTATTGCGCGCATCTTCCAGCGCCCGGTGTTGCTGGCCGGTGAACTGCAAACCCGCCAGTTGCAGGGCACCATTGAGCCCCAGCGGACGCTCCAGGCGTCGGACCTTGGCAAAGCGCTGCTTGAGGTTCATGTGTTGCACCTTGGCCAGTGCACTGTCGATGTGCAGGCGCTGCCATTCCTGAAGCAGCTGTTTGCGATCGTAGTCGCCCCAACTGGCCCAGCCTTCAAGGTGCGTGCGATGTTGGCCGAGCCAACGCTCGAACGATTCCCATACCTCGTCCAATGGCTGCGCGGCATCGATATTGGCCTGGGTTATGTGGGTCAGTTCCCGGCAAAACGATGTCAGTAACGGACGCCGTGCCGGTTTGACGAAGCGCTGGAAGTGGTCCAGCTCCCGGCCCTTGCGGTCCACCAGGCTGGCGCCGATTTCGATGATTTCCATTTCCGTGATGGGCCAGCCACCTTCATCGGTGGTGGCTTCCAGATCAATGACCAGCCAGTGAGGCATTGCAGGGTTCCTGGTATCCGCGTCTTGATAGGGCTTGAGCGTAGCCAAACCCGGCGGATCCGCCTAGCGGCTTATTCGACCTCCAACAGAATCTGCCGGTTTTTCACCTGATCGCCCACCTGCACCTGCAAGCGCTTGAGGACGCCGTCGATACCCGACTTGAGCGGATGCTCCATCTTCATGGCCTCCAGCACCACCAGCAATTGGCCTTTGCTCACCGGGCTGCCTTCATGGACCAGCACATCGACGATCGCTCCGTCCATTGGCGCCTTTAAGGTGCCGGAACTGACGCTGGCCAGACTGCTGACCAGCGCCTGGGTCCGGTCTGTCAGGCTCAAACTGCCCGGGCGGGTGAACAGGCAGAGTTGCCGGGCTTCCAATCGGTAGGCATGGCGCTTGCGGATGCCGTCGATTTCCAAAGTGGCCCAGCGTCCGTCGCATTCGATGATGTTCAGATCCAGGCTGCGGGTCGCGATCCGAATCCGGTAGGCCTTGCCCGGCATAGCCTTCAGCTCTACCGACCACGTCTGATCCTCCAAACCCAGACAATACTGGAGCGGCACACTGGCGTTGTTGCGCCAACCGGCCAGCGGGGCGCGATGCGATTGAGCAGAGGCCTGATAGAACAGCGCCGCGGCAATCGCCAGTTCCTCGGCGCCGGGGACGTGTGGGTGAAGGCAGGTATGGTCGGCGAAATGCTGCGCGATGAACCCGGTGCTGAATTTGCCGCTGATGAATTGTGGATGATCCAACAGGCTGGCGAGCAAACGCTGATTGCTCTGCACTCCCAGCAGCACGGTGTCCTGCACCGCTCGCAGTAACTTGCGCCGGGCTTCCTCGCGGGTGGCGCCATGGGCGATGATCTTGCCCAGCATGGGGTCATAGAAAGGGCTGATCTGCTGGCCTTCGATCAGGCCATGGTCGATCCGTGCACCGCTTTGCGCGGCCGGTTCCCAGGCGTCGACGCGCCCGGTCTGCGGCAGAAAACCCTGGGCCGGGTCCTCGGCATACACCCGGACTTCCATGGCGTGGCCGTTGAGTTGCACCTGTTCCTGACGCAGCGGCAAAGGCTGCCCCTCGGCGATATTCAGTTGCCAGGCCACCAGATCAAGCCCGGTGATCAGCTCCGTCACCGGATGCTCCACCTGCAGCCGCGTGTTCATTTCCAGAAAGAAAAACTGTCCGCGCGCATCCAGCAGAAACTCCACCGTACCGGCACCAACGTAATTCACCGCGCGCCCTGCCTTGAGCGCCGCTTCACCCATGGCCTGGCGCAGCTCGGTGGTCATGACCGGGCAGGGGGCTTCCTCGATGACCTTCTGATGGCGGCGTTGAATCGAACAATCCCGTTCGCCGAGGTAGATCAGGTTGCCGTGCTGATCGCCGAACAATTGCACTTCGACATGCCGTGGTTCGATCAGGGCCTGTTCGAGGATCAGTTCTTCGCTGCCAAAACCGTGCAGGGCTTCGGAGCGCGCGGTGCGAAGCTGCTCCGGCAAGTCGCCGGCCGTGTGTACCAGGCGCATGCCGCGTCCGCCACCGCCAGCGCTGGCCTTGATCATCAGCGGATAGCCGATGCGTTCGGCTTCGCGGCTCAGGGTTGCGTCGTCCTGTTCGGCACCTTGATAGCCTTTGATGCACGGCACACCGGCCTCGAGCATGGCGATCTTCGACAGGCGTTTGCTGCCCATCAACTCAATCGCCTCGGGGCTGGGGCCGATGAAGGTAATGCCGGCGTGCTGACAGGCGAGGGCGAAACCGGCGTTTTCCGAGAGAAAGCCATAGCCGGGATGGATCGCATCCGCGCCCGTGCGCCGGGCGGCCTCGATGATGGCCGGGATATTCAGATAAGACTGTTGCACCGCAGCCGGGCCAATGTTCACCGCTTCGTCGGCCATCCGCACATGCAGCGCATCGGCGTCGGCATCGCTGAACACGGCGACGGTGCGGTAGCCCAGGGCCTGGGCGGTGCGCTGGATGCGGCAGGCGATTTCACCGCGGTTGGCGATGAGGATTTTCTTGAGTGCGGGCATGGGTTTTTCCCTTGGTTTTGCGGTGAAAGTGCTGGCCTCTTCGCTGGCAAGCCAGCTCCCACAGGGTTGTGTGTGGCACAAATCCACCGTGGAAGCTGGCTTGCCAGCGATGTTTTTCAGGAGGCCCACCCCGGTTTACGCTTCTGCACAAAGGCCATGGTGCCCTCGATGCCTTCTGTTCCGGTCACCGCCTCGCTGAACCACTCGGCCGCTTGATTCAGCAGTTCAGCCGATGGCTGCGCGGCGCTCGCCAGCAACAGCTTTTTCGTCGCCGCATTCGCTCCCGGCGCACAACACAGCACATGGGCCAACACGTCATCCAGGCGTTCGGCCAGTGCTTGTGGATCGTGCTCGACAAAATGCACCAGTCCCATCCGCCGCGCCTGGGTCCCATCGAATCGCGCCGCCGTCAGGGCCAGTCGCCGGGCCTGGGTCAAACCAATGCGCTGGACCACGAACGGCGCGATCTGAGCCGGCAGCAGGCCAAGGCTGGTTTCCGGCAGGCCGAATTGCGCCTGATGATCGGCCAGGGCGATGTCACTGACACAGGCCAGGCCGAAACCGCCGCCCAGCACTGCGCCTTGCAGCACGGTGATCACCACTTGTGGCGCATGCTGGGTTTCTTCGAGCAAGGCACCGAAGGCGCGGTTCAAATCGCGGTAAGCATCCTGGCCTTGGGCGCGGGCATTGGCCATGTCCTTGATGTCGCCGCCTGCACAGAAATGCCCGCCGGCGCCGCCAATGACCAGGGCGCGGGTCGCCCGGTCATCGTGCACCGCCGCCAGCACCGCGCGCAGCTCGCTGACCATCTGCAAGCTCATGGCGTTGCGGCTGTCCGGGCGATTGAGGGTGATGTGCAGCACGCCGTTATGCGGCTCCAGCAGCAAGGTCTGGCAAACCGGCAAGGTCGTCATTTCTTTTTCCCCGGCAGGATGCCCATGAGTTTGCAGATGATCCCCAGCATGATTTCGTCAGCACCGCCGCCGATCGACACCAGCCGTACATCGCGGTAGGCGCGGGCCACCGGGTTGTCCCACATGAAGCCCATGCCGCCCCAGTATTGCAGGCAGCTGTCGCTGACTTCGCGGCCCAACCGGCCGGCCTTGAGCTTGGCCATGGACGCGAGGCGAGTGACGTCCTGCCCCTTGATGTATTGCTCGGTGGCCTGATAAACCAGCGCTCGCAGGCATTCGATTTCGGTTTGCAGTTCGGCCAGGCGAAAGTGAATGACCTGGTTGTCAATCAATGCACTGCCGAAGGTCTTGCGCTCCTTGCAGTAGTCGATCGTGCTGTCGACGCAGTACTCCAGCCCCTTGATCATGTTCGCCGCGCCGAACAGGCGTTCCTCCTGGAACTGCAGCATCTGCATCATGAACCCCGCACCTTCATGGCCGATGCGGTTGCGTTGCGGCACGCGCACGTTGTCGA
This sequence comes from Pseudomonas sp. MT92, assembly GCF_058792515.1. Taxonomy (NCBI): domain Bacteria; kingdom Pseudomonadati; phylum Pseudomonadota; class Gammaproteobacteria; order Pseudomonadales; family Pseudomonadaceae; genus Pseudomonas; species Pseudomonas sp. MT92. Next base: position 34,854 of record NZ_JBXAFA010000007.1, on the reverse strand, counting down.
AAAACACCTGGGCGGTTTCCGAGCTGCGCATGCCGAGTTTGTCCAGGTGCGAGCTGAGGCTGATCCCCGGCGTGTTCATCGGCACCATGATCAGTGATTTGTTGATGTGCGGTTTGTCGTCCGAGGTGTTGGCCAGTAAACAGATGAAATCGGCGCACGGCGAATTGGTAATCCACATCTTGCTGCCGTTGATCACGTAATCGTCGCCGTCCTTGCGTGCGGAGGTCTTCAACCCGGCGACGTCGGAACCGGCACCGACTTCGGAGACGCCGATGCAGCCGACCTGCTCGCCGCTGATGGCCGGACGGAGGAATTCGTCGCGCAATTCATCGGAGCCGAAACGCGCCAGGGCCGGGGTGCACATGTCGGTCTGCACGCCGATGGACATGGGAATGCCGCCGCAATGAATGGTGCCGAATTCTTCGGCGGCGACGATCGAGTAGCTGTAGTCCAGGCCCATGCCGCCGAATTTTTCCGGTTTGGATATCCCCAGCAGGCCAAGGTCGCCAGCCTTGCGGAAAATCTCGTGAATCGGAAAGCGTCCGGCCTTTTCCCATTCTTCGACGTGGGGATTGATCTCGTTGTCGACGAATTGGCGGACGGTGCGGCGCAGGGCTTCATGTTCCTGGGTGAAAATCATTTTTATTGTTCTCCCTTTGGTCGCCGGCCTAGAACCGTGCGACACCAAAACTGTTGGCGTGCAGCGGCCGTACCTCGGCCTCGTGACAGATATCCAGCAAGTAACCGAGCAAGGTCCGGGTATCGCGCGGATCGATCAGGCCGTCGTCCCATAGATTGGCGCTGCCGTAGAGCGCCGTGGACTGACTGTCGAGTTTCTGCGCGGTGACCTGTTCCAGCATGTCGAGCATTTTCGGATCGGGCACCAGGCCGTCCTTGGCCTGTTTGGCCTCGGTGACGATGCGCAGCACTTTGCCGGCCTGGGCACCGCCCATCACCGCTGTACGGCTATTGGGCCAGGCGAAGATGAAGCGCGGGTCGAGGCCGCGGCCGCACATCGCATAGTTGCCGGCGCCATAGGAACCGCCGACGACGATCGTCAGTTTCGGCACCCCGGCGTTGGCCACCGCTTGAATCATCTTGGCGCCATGCTTGATCACGCCTTGTTGCTCCGATTCGGTGCCAACCATGAACCCCGTGGTGTTATGGAAAAACAGCAATGGCGTCTGGCTCTGGTCGCACAGCTGGATGAACTGCGCAGCCTTGCTCGCACCCTGGGGCGTGATCGGGCCGTTATTGCCGATGAAGCCGCAGGCGCGGCCCTGGATTTTCAGTTGGCCGCAGACGGTTTGCTGGTCGAACTCGCCCTTGAACTCGAGGAAGTTCGAACCGTCGGCGATACGGGCGATGATCTCGCGGACGTCGTAGGGCTTTTTCGGATCATCCGGGATCAGGCCGAGCAATTCATCGATGGGGTAGAGCGGTTCTTCCCAGTGACGTTCCGGCAGCGCAGGCAATCGGTCGTTCCACGGCAACAGGCTGACGATCTCGCGCACCTGACGCACACCGTCGGCATCGTTTTCCGCCAGGTATTCAGCGGTGCCGGCGATTTGCGCGTGCATCTCGGCGCCGCCCAGTGCTTCGTCGGTCGCCACTTCACCAGTCGCCGCCTTGAGCAGCGGCGGGCCGGCGAGAAACAGCTTGGCCTTGCCCCGTACCACCACCACGTAATCCGACAATCCGGGTTGATAAGCACCGCCCGCCGTTGCCGAGCCATGCACCACGGTGATCTGCGGCAGGCCCATGGCTGACATCCGCGCCTGATTGGCAAAGCTGCGCGCGCCTTCGACGAAAATGTCCGCCGCGTAGTTGAGGTTGGCGCCACCGCTTTCGGCCAGGGTGATCACCGGCAGTTTGTTTTCCATGGCGATCTGTTGCAGGCGCAGGGACTTTTTCAAACCGCTGGGGGAAATGGTCCCGCCCTTGATCGCGCTGTTGTTCGCCACCACCAGAGTGCGCACGCCGGACACGTAACCGATGCCGGCGATCAGGCCGCCACCGGCCGAGCTGCCATCCTTGTCGTCGTGCAGTTTGTAACCGGCCAGGCTCGCCAGTTCGAGGAAGGGCGCGCCGGGGTCCAGCAGCAGATTGAGGCGTTCGCGGGGCAGCAATTGTCCGCGCTTGTCGAACTTGGGCTTGGCCTCGGCTGCCTTGTTCAACAGGTTCTGCTCGAGTTCGCGGACCTGCTCGATCCCCACCAGCATGGCCGCGCGATTGCGGGCGAACTGTTCGCTGTGGGGATCGAGTTGCGACTGAATCACCGGCATGGGTTATTCCTTATCCTTGAGCACGTCTGGAAGGTACGCACGGTGAAAGCCGTTGTACGACTCACTGTGGGTCGCCTTGTGAATCGGCCATGCGCGGCCACCGAGACTCGCGGCGCCATCGATGCGCAAGGTACTGCCACTGATGAACGCCGCCGCCGGGCTGAGCAGGAAAACGATGGCCGCGCTGACCTCCGACTCGGTGCCGATCCGCTTGAGCGGCACGTGTTCGCGCAAGGTCGGGATCACCGCCTTGAACGCGCCTTCATAGGTGTCCATGCCACTGGACGCGATCCAGCCCGGCGCCACGGCGTTGACCCGCACCCCGGCGTAACCCCACTCGAACGCCGCGGTCTTGGTCAGGTTGTCCATGCCGGAACGCGCGGCGCCCGAGTGGCCCATGCCCGGCATGCCGCCCCACATGTCGGCGAGCATGTTGACGATGGCGCCGCCGTGTTTGCTCATGGACTGGTTGAACACTTCCCGGGCCATCAGGAAACCGCCGACCAGATTGGTGCGCATCACCGTTTCGAACCCCTTCTGATTGATCGAAGCCAGGGGCGACGGGTACTGCCCGCCGGCATTGTTGACCAGACCGTGGATCGGGCCGTGCTTGCGGATCAGTTCGCCAACCAGGTGCGTCACTGCATCTTCCTCGCGAATATCGCAGGTGCTCCAGTCGGCCCTGCCGCCGTCTTCGGTAATTTCGGCAGCGACGGCTTTCAACTTGTCGGCCTTGCGTCCGACCAGCAGCACGTGCGCGCCGAGGGCGGCCAGTTCATGGGCGGTGCAACGGCCAATGCCACTGCCGCCACCGGTGACGATGACGGTAAAACCTGCAAACAAATCGGCTTTGAAAATCGAATCGTAGGCCATGGTGGCAGCCCTCTAGTTGACCTGGTCGGCGATGCGCTGAGGCACCGGAATCTGGATTTCCAGCAGTTGCTGGGCGAATGCCTTGCCTTGTGGGTCGATCCGCAGGCTGGCGACACCGCCGCCCCCGAGGGCGTTTTCCAGGAGGAAGTTCAGGCTGTGGGAGGCGGGTAGATACCAGCGCTCGACACGGCCGTGGATCGGGTCCAGCACATGGCTCATCCAGTCGACGAGCACCGCCGGGGTCAAGGCTTCGGCGATCCAGGGCAGGTACTCGGGGTCGCGGGCCATCACGCCGATGTTGCTGTGGTTGCCCTTGTCGCCCGAACGGGCCACCGCCAGTTTGACCAGCGCCACGCTGGCGTCGGCCATGCCCGCAGGCTTGGGTGGTTCGAGCGGCACGGGCAAGTCGGCGCTGTCGAGCAGATCGACAGCGGGCAGGGCGCACGGATGGCGCTGGCCCATGAGATCAATTTCCAGCGTGCAGGCGGTTTTGTCGATCAGGAACGAGAACAGGCGGATCAGCGGGTACACGGTGGGGCGGCCGCCGACAATCCCGGTCAGGCCCGGTGCCATGCCGGTGGCGGCCTGGGCGATTTCCCGGGAGAACACGATCAATGCCTGTTTATTCGGGTGGCGCACGGCGAGTTTGATCACCACTTCGCGGCTGTCGCGACGCTGGCCATGGGGGCCGTAAGTGGCCTCGCTGCCGAGCAGTTCGATGTTGACCTCGCTATAGGGCGCCCAGCCGCGCTGGCTGAAGATCTCCGAGGTCTTGTTGATGATCGCTTCGCTGACCCGCCGAGCCTTGTCGACCGCATCGATGCCGGCGATCAGGCAACTGGCGGTGCAGCGAAAACCATCCGGGTAGGTGGCGCTGACTTTGTATTGATCGGTCGGCGGCAATCCCTTCGCACCGTGCACCTGCACCGCGTTTTTGCCTTGCTGCACGAGTTTGACCCGGGTGAAATCGCAGACCACGTCGGGCAGCAGATAGGCCCTTGGGTCGCCGATTTCATAAAGCATTTGCTCGCCCACCGTCAGCGGGGTGACCAGCCCGCCAGAGCCTTCGGGTTTGCTGACGATGAACTGGCTGTCGGCGCTGACTTCGACGATGGGAAATCCGATGTGCTCGTAGTCGGGCACGTCGCGCCAATCGGTGAAGTTGCCGCCGGTACACTGGGCGCCGCATTCGATGATGTGGCCGGCCAGGGCCGCCTGGGCCAGTTTGTCGTAGTCATGCCACGACCAGCCGAACTCATGCACCAGCGCGGCGCTGACCACCGCGCTGTCGACCACGCGCCCGGTGATCACGATGTCCGCCCCCAGACGCAGGGCTTCGACAATGCCCGGTGCGCCAAGGTAAGCGTTGGTCGAGACGCACAGGGGCGGCAGCGGCGCGCCGCTGAACATCTCATGGATGCCGCGAGAACCCAGTTGTTTGAACTGCGGTTGCAGGTCATCGCCCAGCAGGACGGCGATCTTCAGTGCAACGCCGGCCTTGTCGCACGCCGCTTGCAGCGCGGCGGCGCAGGCCTGTGGGTTGACCCCGCCGGCATTGCTGATGACACGGATCTTTTGTTCGCAGAGTTGCTTGAGCAGCGGACTGAGCACTTCGATGAAGTCGCTGGCATAGCCCGCCTGGGGATCTTTCATCCGTGCGCCGGCCATGATCGACAGGGTGATTTCCGCCAGGTAGTCGAAGACCAGATAGTCCAGGCGCCCAGCTTCCACCAGTTGCGCGGCGGCGGTCGAGGTGTCGCCCCAGAAGGCGCTGGCGCAACCGATGCGGATCGTTTTTGGCGCAGTCAACTCCATAACCACCTCCGACAGAAGTGTTTCGAGACTACCAAGCAAGCGCTTGGTTTGTAAACGGCTAAAATAACTTCTGCCCGAGCGCTTGCTTGGTTGCGGGCAGCAGCTTAAATTGCCCGCGCAACCCCGCTGTTTTAGCGGTGATCTCGACTGTAGGAGAAAACGGGTGGACGAGCAAAAAGCCCTGAGGGTCATGCACGAACTGGTCGAAAACGGCCAATTGACCGATCCGGACAGTGCCCGCGGCAAGCTCCTGCAAGTGGCGGCTCACCTGTTTCGCAATAAAGGCTACGAACGCACCACGGTGCGTGATCTGGCCGGTGCCGTGGGCATTCAGTCAGGGAGCATTTTTCATCACTTCAAAAGCAAGGAAGAAATCCTGCGGGCTGTGATGGAGGAGACCATTCGCTACAACACCGCGCTGATGCGTGCAGCCATCGCCGACGCCAGCAACGTGCGCGAGCGGGTGCTGGCGCTGATCCGTTGTGAATTGCAGTCGATCATGGGCGGCAGTGGCGAGGCCATGGCGGTGCTGGTCTACGAATGGCGCTCACTGTCCGAGGACGGTCAGGCCAAGGTCCTGGCGTTGCGCGATATTTACGAAGACATCTGGTTGCAGGTACTGGGGGAAGCGAAGAGTGCCGGTCTCATTCGCGGTGATGTGTTTGTCACGCGACGCTTTCTCACCGGGGCACTGTCCTGGACCACCACCTGGTTTCGCGCCGGTGGCAGCATGAGCCTCGATCAACTGGCCGACGAGGCGCTGATTCTGGTGCTGGGGGAAAAATAATTAGATTGCATTGGTCGGCAGGAAACTGGCTAATTGGGTGAAACCGCCTAGCTTGAATGCATTGATGCAGTACTTTTTTGGAGTGGTAGTTTTGATGCCTTCGCCAATTCGGACGGCTTCGCGGCTTTTGCTGATGGCGCTTGCTGCGTTATGGATGATGCCGTCCCAGGCTGCACAGTTGGTGCGTATCGGTGCGGCGCACTTTCCGCCCTACACCGTGCGCCCGGAGTCCGGTGCCGACACCGGTTTGCTGCCGCAATTGGTCGAGGCGCTCAATGCCCTGCAAAACGACTATCAGTTCGTCCTGGTGCCCACCTCCATTCCCCGGCGTTTCGGTGATTTCAAACAAGGGCGGGTCGATATGGCGATCTTCGAAAACCCCGACTGGGGCTGGAAGGACATCCCCCACACCAGTGTCGACATGGGCCTGGAAGACGCCGAGATTTTTGTCGCGCAGCGCCAGCATGAAGGTCAGCCAGTGCGGCAGCAAAACTACTTTGCCGACCTGACGGGCAAGCGTCTGGCGATGTTCAGCGGCTATCACTACGAATTTGCCGGTTTCAATGCCGATCCCAAATTCCTCGCGCAGAACTACAACGCTACGCTGACGTATTCCCATGACAGCAATTTGCTGATGGTGCTGCGCGGGCGCGCCGACATCGCCCTGGTCACGCGTTCCTATCTCAGCGACTATTTTTTGCGCAACGACAAGGTCGCCGATCAATTTCTGGTGTCCGAGCGCGTCGATCAGGTCTATCACCATTACGCGATCCTGCGCCCGGCCTCGCCCATCAGCAGCGAGGCATTCGGCAAGTTGTTGCAAGGGCTGCGGGATAACGGTCAGATGCTGAGGATATTCGATCCGTACAAAATTGCGGTGTTGCCGGTCCCGGCGACACAGAGCGCGCCGCAGCTCGCGAATTGACCGACCCCGCTTGAATTTCACGCCCCGGAATGCGTTACATCGTTGAACTGTCGACGATTATCGTGAGCCCGCTCCATGGCAAACTGGATCGCAAGGCGCTGTACAATCGCGTACATTTTCGCGATTGACTGCCGGTCGTCAGCAGCTCAGCCTTCCGGCTCCATTTTTTCAAGCGGAGTCATCCGATGCCCTTCCTGACCATAGACGGACAAGCCCTTCACTATATTGATCAAGGCACTGGCCCGGCGGTGCTGCTGGCCGGCAGTTACCTGTGGGACCAGAACATGTGGGCGCCGCAGATTGCTGCGTTGTCGCAACAGTATCGGGTGATTGCGCTGGACCTGTGGGGCCATGGTGAATCCGGGCGACTTCCGCAGGGCACACGGTCGCTGGACGATATCGCTCGTCAGGCGCTGGCGTTGATCGATCATCTGGAAATAGAACGCTTCACGCTGGTGGGGCTTTCGGTCGGTGGCATGTGGGGCGTGCGGTTGGCGTTGTCGTCTGCGCAACGACTCAACGGCCTGGTGCTGATGGACACCTATGTCGGCGTCGAGCCGGAGCCGACCCGGCAATACTATTTTTCGCTGTTCAAGATGATCGAGGAAAGCGGCGAAATATCGCCGCAACTGCTCGACATCGTGGTGCCGATCTTTTTCCGTCCGGGCATCGATCCGCAGTCGGCACTGTACCGGGACTTCCGCGCCAAACTCGCCGCGTTGCCGCCTGAGCGCCTGCGCGAAAGCATCGTGCCGATGGGGCGGATCACCTTTGGCCGAGAGGACCTGTTGCCACGCCTGGGCGAATTGAACGCCGCGACGACGCTGGTGATCTGTGGCGATCAGGACAAGCCACGCCCACCCGGCGAAGCGCGGGAAATGGCCGAGCTGATCGGTTGCCCGTGTGTGTGGGTGCCGGACGCGGGGCATATTTCCAATCTGGAAAATCCGCAGTTCGTCACTGAAGTGTTGCTCGGTTTTTTAGCCGAGAGACACTAGTCGGTTGTAATGGCCCCATTGCTCGCGAAGGGGCCGATGAGGTCACTTGGGCCCGAGAATCTTCACCAGTTTGTCCGGCGACGGCGCACCTTGCTGCTGTTGCAGCTCGCCCTTGTCGTCCATGTAGAAGATCGCCGGCGTGGCTTGCAACTCCAGGTCTTCCATCAACTGCATGTTCGCCGCGAGTTTCGCTTGAATCGCCGGTGGTACATCCTTCAACGCCTTGAGCGAACTGCCCTTGCCAGCGGCTTCGTGGTCCGCCAGGGCTTTTTGCGGGTCCTTGGCGGCGAGCAGTGCGGCGGACTTGCCCGGACTGTCTTCGCGAATGATACCGACCATGATGTGGCGCAACTGCACCTTGCCAGCCTTGACCCATGGCCGCGCCTGTTCCCAGAACAGGTTGCAGTAGGGGCAGTTCGGATCGCTGAACAGGTAGACGATGCGCGGGGCACTCTTGTCGCCGTCGCCGATCCAGCTGCTCGCCTCGAACTTGCCCCAGACCTCCTTGGACATAGGCCCGTAGACCAGTTTCTGCAACGGCGCGCTGCTCAGGTCATTGCCCTCGGCGTCGTACAGATTGCCCAGCAGCACATGCTTGCCATCCGGTGTCAGGTACAGCGCCATGCCGCGGTTCTGATATTGCGCCGCATAACCGCGCAGGCCATCGGGAGCGTCGAACTGGCCGACGATTTTCGCGCCTTTGGCTTCGATCTTCTTGATCGCCTCGGGCAGCTCTTCAGCCTGCACCGATGGCAAGTGCAGCAGGGCGGCACCCAGGCTCAGGGTCAGCAGGTGGCGGAGGCGGGGCATGGCAGTTTCCTTGAAGAGGTGGCAGGAGCGGTATCGAAATTTTCCAGTGCGCGAGCCAGGCTGGCTTGCGACAACTCGCCCAGATGGCTGCCCAGCAGGCGACCCTCAGGGCTATAGAACAGCGTAGTCGGCAACGCCATGGAGCCGACGGCATGGCCCAAACGGCCGCTACCGTCGAACAGCACGTTGGACAGGCTCAGGCCCTGGGTTTCCAGAAAGGTGCTGACACTTTGCATGCTTTCCGCCTGATTGACGAACAAGAAGGTCAGGTCCGGGCGTTGTTGCTGGGCGCTTTCGAGCACAGGCATTTCCCGGCGACACGGTGGACACCAGGTGGCCCAGAGATTGATGACCAGCGGACCGCCCTTGTAGTCGGCCAGTTGCACGGTTTCACCGGCGGCGTTGCGCAGGGTGATGTCCGGCAGGCGCGTGCCTTGTTCGTAGATACTCAAGGAGAACGTCGCCAGCAGCCAGAAGGCCAGGCCACTCGCCACGCCAAAGCCCAACGGGCGGCGCAGTCCCGGACGGCGCCAGGCGCGGTACAGCGTGGCAAGTACCAGCGCGATCACTCCCGGCCAGGCGAGGAAACCGCCGTCGCGTAGGTCGATGATCTGCCAGGGATCGTTGCGATAGTGCATCCAGTAAACGGCGACGAAACTGATCCGCGCCGCGAGCATGCCGATCAGGAACAGACTGAACAGCACCGACTCGGGGTTTTCGCCACCGCGCTTGGCCACCCGCCAGCCGACGAATGTCGCCAGTGCCAATGCACTGATCAGCAGTAGATGGTTAAGCGCAATGGCAAAGGTGCCGAGAGTGAATGTCAGCATTAACGGGCGTCTCGGGTGGTGGTCCAGCGTTGCAGGAAAGTGGTGGCATCGACCTCGCCAGTGATGCGTTGGCTGCGACGCTCGTTGCCATCGGCACCGATCCACAGCAGGCTCGGTGGTCCCGGCACTTTATAGCGGCCGAGCAATTGGCGACTGGCGGCATTGTCGGCGGTGACGTCCAGGCGGAGCAAGCGTACGTCGCTCAGGGCTTGGAGCACGTCAGTTTTGGCGAACACCTGTTTTTCCATGACCTTGCAGGACACGCACCAGTCCGCATAGTAATCCAGCAGCACCCACTGGCCCTGAGCCTGCGCCGCGTCGAGTTGCCGTTGCAGTTCGGCGGGGTCCTTGATGGTGGTGAAGGCGTCGTGGCCGACCGGGTTTGTGGCGCCGCGCGCGTTGACGACGCTATAGACCTGCAATGGCTTGAACAGATCATCCGCGCCACCCGCCGCACCGATCATCAACAGACTGCCCCACAACCCGAGCAGCAGTGAACTGGCGCCGAACAGATGAGCGACACGGCCAAAGCCTTCCGACTGTTTCCAGGCGCTATACGCCGCAATCAACAACAACGCCCCACACAAGCCGACCCACAGCGACTCATCCAGCACCGGGCGCAGCATCAGCAACGCGGTGGCGAGGAACAGGAAGCCGAAGATGCCTTTGAGCAGGTTCATCCAGGCGCCAGGTTTGGGCAGGAAGCGATTACCGACGGTCACCAGCAGCAACAGTGGCACGCCGATGCCGATGCCCATGGCAAACAGGATCAACCCGCCATGCAGCGCGTTACCGCTTTGTGCGATGTAGAGCAGGGCGCCGGCCAGCGGAGCGGTCATGCACGGGCCGACCAGCAGGCCCGACAAGGCCCCCAGTACAACGGCACCGACCAGACTGCCACCACGCTGATTGCGCGAAACGTTTTCCAGGCGATCGCGTACGGCCACCGGCAGCTGCAGTTCGAAGAAACCGAACATCGGCAACGCCAGCAGGACGAAAATCGCCGCGAAACTGCCGAGCAGCCACGGGTTCTGTAACAGTGCCTGCAGGTTCGCACCGAGCAGCGCCGCGAGCACGCCCATCGCCGCATAGACCAGCGCCATGCTCACCACATAACTGCTGGCCAGGGCAAAACCGCGCTTGGGCGAGGCGCCGCTGCCGACGATCAGCCCGGCCAGGATCGGCAACATGGGCAGCGAGCACGGGGTAAAGGCCAGCAGCAGGCCCAGGCCGAAGAACACCAGAAGGCTCCAGCCGAGTGCCCGCTGCTGCAGGCCATTGGCCAAGGCTTGATCCGCGGCTTCGTCTGTCGCGACGCTGGCAACTTTACCCCCCAGATCGACGACTTGGGTCTGCGGCGGATAGCACAAACCGGCATCGGCACAACCCTGGAAACCCACCTTGATCTGGCCGCTGGCACCGGCGGGAATCTTCAGTTCCAGGCCCTGGCGATAGACCTGCTGATCACCGAAAAACTCGTCGCTGTGAGCTTCGCCTTCCGGCAGCGCTGGATGCTGTTCAGCAGGCAAGCCATCGAATTTCAGGCGCTTTTGATACAGGTAATAGCCATCGGCAATCTGCCAGAACAGTTGGGTTTCACCGGATTCCAGGCGTTCAGAGGTGAAAGTGAAAGCTTTACCGACCGGAAGAAAGTCGGGTTTGGTCTCAAACGGATTGGTTCCCGCCTGGGCCAGACCCGAGAGCAAGAGAAAAAAAAGTAAAAACAGACGACGCATGAATAAGCCTTGGTTCTGTGCAAGTGCATGCACAATGGGCGGTGGCGATTAACCGATGATTAACCACTGCGGTGAGGCCCGATCCTGAGGGAAAGGGCCTCGTTGCAGGGTCAGTCGTCCAACAAACCGGGCCACGACTCGTCGTCGACATTGATGGGGCGGGACTGCGCGCGGTTGAGCGGCATGTTGTAGCGGATGTATTGATGGTTGGTCAGGAAAATATAGAGGTAGCTGTCGGCCAGCGTGCGGTCGTTTTGCACAGCGGTGATTATTCGGTGTTTGTACGGCTCCAGCCCGGGCCACGAACTGGCGTTGATGGTTTCATGTTTTAGGCGTTGTTGTTTGTAATCGTAGGTGAGGGAGTGCCCGTCATTCATGAGAAATCGAAAGCTCAGGCTATACCCGGGTCGAGGCCACCAGGTTCCGGCGACGATGCGGTAAAAGTACGGCAGTAACGGCGCCCATATCGTTTTGGCAACGGGTTGAGTGCGCCTGACTTCGTCCAGATCCTGATCGTACTTACAGACCATGGGCGTGCCGTTGTCGTCATAGAAGAACCATAGAATGTCATCGTCAGAACCGTTTGCCGTGCCGTCAGGGAGCCCTGTGGTCGTAAATCCGAAGCGCAGGCTTTTTACGTGAGTGTGAAACTGTCCCCAATTGCCGGCGTTGACTTCGGCGGGATATCCCTGCGGTACGTTGTTGGTTCCGATATCAAATCGGGTATAGGTATTGTTGTCTTTGAAGAAGAAGTAGCAGCGGTCCTTACCGGATCGCCAATCCACGGCAACCACGTTTTCAAGTTTCGGCATGATCTGAATCCTTTCAGATAAATGTGTTTCATTAGTTGGACAATCTCGGCTTGCCTTATATCGAAGCCGGGTTTGAAACTACCGTTTTATATGAATTTTTATAGGGGATTTTGATGGCTGTTTGTTTCGCTTTTCTCGCTGGCTAATTTGCCTTGAAAGTGGATGGATTGTGTTGAGGTCCGGACGAACGTCCTGCCGTCAGCTCCGCGCTGTTCGTCGGCCGGTGCCCTTGCCATAATTACCGCTTAATCCTCAACTGTTTGACTCGCCTTTTTACTCGTGGAGTTGCCATGCACGTTCTGGTTTGCGAAGACGATGAGTTGATCGCCAGCGGCATCGTCGCCGGCCTCTCCGCCCAGGGCTTGACCGTGGAGCACGTGGCCACGGCGTCCGCCGCACGGGCGATGCTCAAGGTCGCGGAGTTCGATGTGATGGTGCTCGACCTCGGGTTGCCTGACGAGGACGGTCTGAAGTTATTGCAGCAACTGCGCCACAACGGCCTGGAGTTGCCGGTGTTGATCCTGACGGCCCGGGACTCGGTCACCGACCGCGTCGACGGCCTGCAGGCCGGTGCCGACGACTACCTGCTCAAACCTTTTGACCTGCGTGAACTGGCTGCACGCCTGCACACCTTGTTGCGTCGGGTGGCGGGACGCAGCGTCAACCTGATCGAACACGGCGCCCTGACCTATGACCCGAGCAGTCGCGAGACCACGCTCGCCGGCCAGCCGGTGGACCTGTCGCGTCGTGAACAGTCGCTGTTGCAGGCCCTGTTGCACAACCGTGGCCGCGTATTGTCGACCGAGCAGCTCAAGGACAGCGTCTACGGGTTCAACGACGAACTGGAAAGCAACGCCCTCAATGTCCACATCCATCACCTGCGGCGCAAACTCGGCAATGGCATTGTCGAGACCGTGCGCGGCCTGGGCTATCGCCTGGGACCGGCTGATGGTGGAGAACCTCAGAAGTGATGAGTTTGCGTTTGCGCCTGAGCCTGACGCTCGGTGCCGCGTTTGCGTTGATCTGGGCGCTGGCTGCGGCCTGGATGCTCAGCGACCTGCGCAATCAAATGATGTTTTCCCTCGACCAGCGGCTGGTGGCCTCGGCGCGGATGGTGGCCGGGTTGATGGAGCAATTGCCGCCCGTGCCGAGCAAGGGCGAGGGCACCCATTTCAGCGCCGAACAACTGAATATCCCCGGTGGCATGGCCTGTCAGGTCAGTTCGTTGCGCGGGGAAATTCTTGCCCGTAGCCATAGTGATCCGGGGCAAACCCTGGAAGCGGAGAAAATGGGCTTCCACGATCAGATGATCGATGGTGCGCCGTGGCGCAGTTTCACCTTGGCCCGTGGCGATCTGCGGATCACCACCGCCGACCGGCAGATCGAGCGCGAGGCGTTGAACATGTCGATCCTGCTGGCCGCTTCCGTGCCGGTGGGCGTGGCGCTGCTCGTTTGTCTGTGCCTGCTGTGGCTGGGGATCGGCCAAGGGCTCGCGCCGCTCAATCGCATGCGCGATGCGCTAATGCGGCGCAGCCCTGATTCGCTCGAGCCCTTGCAGGTCCAGCCTTTGCCCAGCGAACTGCAACCCTTGCTGGATACGCAAAATCAGTTGTTCCAGCGAATCGGCAAGACCATCGAGCGTGAGCGCCGACTGACCGGCGATGCGGCTCACGAGTTGCGCAGCCCTTTGACCGCGATCAAGACCCACCTGCAGGTGGCGCGCATGACCGAGGGTGCCGCGCGGGATCAGTCCCTGGCCCGGGCCGAAGAGGGGGCCGACCGCCTGCACCGGACCCTGGAGCAATTGCTGTTACTGGCACGGGTCGAAGGCAGTCTGTCGTTCGATGACGGCGTGCAATGCAGCGCCGAGCAAGTGGCGAAACTGGCGATACAAGATGCGGCCGGCGGTGATCGCGAGCGTATCCGGTTCGAGGTGCCGGCCAGGCTTTCGCACGCCCCGGTGCAAATGCCCGCCGTGCTGTCGATCGCGGCGTTGCGCAACCTGCTGGACAACGCCCTGCGCCATACCTCTGGTGAAGGTCCGGTGGAGTTGAGTTTGCAAACCAACGGCGATCGCGTGCAGTTCGTGGTGCGGGATCACGGGCCGGGCATTGCTCAAGACGATCTGCAGCACTTGACCCAACGCTTCTGGCGCAACGGTCAAAGCACCGGCTGCGGCCTTGGCCTGGCGATTGTTCAGGCCATCGTCCAGCGCTGCGGCTGCACCCTGCGTTTCGACAGTCGACCGGACGGGTTGCGGGTTGAGTTGACGATGCCGTTGCAACCGGTCTGATAAGCACAGCGAGCCCGCTCCCAGAAGGTTTAGAGTCGCACAACAAAACCATCGAACACCTCAGCCCTGGTTGGGTGACCCACGGTTGTAAACGAATCTCGCCCTGTTGCAGGACATACCCTTTGGCATCGCGATGGCCGCAAGCAATGGCAAGGTGGCGTTTTGTGAAGTGCAACCGGAGTGGTTTCGTCGCGGTGGGGGGCAGGCGCGGTTTCAAGGCTGGCACCGACCGGGCGGACGATGGGCGCGGTTGGGCTGCTCATGGGGCCTGAATGTCCGCCTGATCGATTTCGACCACGTGGCCGGGCCCCACGTCGAACAGCACATAAAACTCGGTGTCCGGCTTCTTGAAGGTCAGGGTCGAATCGGCTCCGAGCCTGCCGGGCACGAGAATGGTTTCGTCGTAACCGATCACATCCAGGGTCACGCCAGGCGCGCCGCTGCCATCGGAAAAACCGCCCGTGCACTTGATCTGCCCGGCGTCGATGGCTTTGCATTCGCAGATCGGGTTATGGGCCAGGGCGCTGGCGCTGAACATCAGCAGTGCGGCGCTCACCTGGCGAATAAGGTCGATCATGGTGTACCTCTTTGTGTGCTCAGCCAGGCGAGGGTGGCGGGGGAGGCCTGGCTCAGAGGAATGGATGCCTGGTGCATCGCGCCGTCCCAACCTTCCATGGTGATCCACAGTTCCGCGTCGGCCCTGGTTCTGGCCGGGATCGGCAACATCGCGCTCATGCGGTACGGCGTGCCGACGAAAATCACCCCGGCGGCGCGCAGGCTGCGCGGTTTGCCGATGCGCAGGTAAGTCGCCTTGACCTGTTCGCGGCAGCGGGCGCACAGCGCCGCGTTGAAACTCTTCATGTAGCCGGCCGGGCCATCGAGCTGTGGGGCCTCGTCGTGCAACTCGGCCAGGCGCAGGCTCCACGGGCCGACGGTGACTTCGCCGATGTCCCGTTCGCCCAGGCCGGTGTCACCCCGCGACAGCGCAGCGTCGGCGAAATACTCGGGCATGAAACCCAGCGGCACCAGCAACAGCAGAACGTTGAGGTGAAAGCGCCATTTGTGCCATAAACGGCTCAGCGGCGAACGCGGTTTTTCAGCGGTGACCGGGTTCATTGGCTGACCTGCCTGGACTCGTGGCGGATGGCCGCAGCCGTCTGGCTGCGTGACGTTTTGTGGTTGCGCTTGAGGGCATTGGCCGTGGCCAGGGCGGTTCGCTTGGTCCAGATCAACAGGCCGCTGAGCACCATCATGCTCAGCAACAGGCCGAAGAAAAACCAGATCAGCTTGATCCAGATCCCGCCAAAATCTCCGGTGTGCAGCGGCCGCATGGACTCGGTCACCCACTCCAGGCCCGAGCGGTCCGAGAGCAGGCGTGTGGCGGCGACATCGCCGGTATAGGGGTTGATGTCTACGGTCTGGTACATCAACGGATACCCGCTGCGACCGCCCACCGACAGATAGCCGTAGGCATTGTCGGGCAGGCTGACAAAACCCTCGTCGAGTCCGGGAATACGTGCCCTGGCCTGGCGGATCGCGGTCTCCAGGCTGATCATCGGTGCCGGCGAACCATCGGCGCTGAGCGGTACGCTTTCACGGGGTACCACGGCGGTGACCGGTTCGGTGGAGATCGAGATCTGGTTATCGAACAAGAACGCCTGGATCAGGAACCAGGTACTGGTGATGGAAATCACTGCGATGAACCAGATCGACCAGATGCCGCTGAGGCGGTGGAAATCGCCCCAGAAAATGCGCGCCCCGTGACGAATCCGCAGGGTCGGGCGAAAAAAGCCTTTCCAGAAACGCTTGTACACCACCAGCCCGGTCACCAGGGACGCCAGCATCGGCAGGCTGAGGAACGACACCAGGTACCAGCCCCAACTGTAGCCATTGGTGAATGGCACCAGCCACCAGCCATGCAGCGCTCGGGTAAAGGCCTTGAAGTCGAAGGTCGGGGCCGTGCCTTGAATGGTGCCGGTGTAAGGATTGACATAGACCGTCGCCGAACGCCCGTCGGGGTAGCTGACTTCCACGTCCAGAGCAAAGTGTGACTCGTCGGGCCGGCTGATGCTTTCGATCAGTGTGTCGGGCTCGGCCTTCTTGATGGCGGCGACAATTTGGTCGTAGTTGAGCCGTGGTGCATCGTCCGAGGGCTGGCTGGCGCGCATGGGCGGGTTGGCCAGCCAGAGAATTTCCTGACTGACCACCGCCAGAGTGCCGGTCACACAGACGATCAGGACAAAAAACCAGATCGGCAGCGCCAGCCAGCTGTGGACCAGAAACCAGAGTTTGGAACGGGATTTCTTCGACATGATCAAGGGTCTTGGTTCGATGAGAAGGCCTCTGCCACGGGCTTCGCAGCGATGAGGTCGATCCGGGGCCGGACGCGGCTTTTACCGGCGCGACAGGACTGCATCTAGATAAGACGGATGAGTATGGGAAATCCCGAAGAGGGATATGAAAGAAAATGTTTCGTATTTCGAGAGGCCGTTTCTTTCGGGAGACTTGTTGTTGCTACCTGTGGCGAGGGGCAAGCCCCCTCGCCACCCATGAAATCACTAACCCTGCTGAAACATCTCCTTCGCCCGCAGTTCGATCTGTTCCTGGGTCAGATCTTCCTTGCGCGAGGCCAAAAACCACAGATGGCCATAGGGGTCTTTCAACGTCCCTGAACGGTCGCCATAAAACTGGTCCTTGACCTCCGACACCACAATGCCGCCCGCCGCAATGGCCTGGTTATAGGACTTGTCCACATCGGTCACATACAAATGCAGCCCCACGGATGGCGATTGGTCCGGATTGCTCAACGGGCCTTGGTCGCACGGTGTACCGAGCATGATCGGGCAGTCGCCGATACGCAGTTCGGCGTGACCGATACCGCCGTCGGGCATGGACAGGCGCATGACCTCAATGGCGCCGAAGGCTTTCTTGTAAAAATCGATGGCTTCGGCCGCTTTTTTGATGCCCAGGTACGGGGTGATGCTGTGATAGCCCTCTGGAATAGGTTTGACGCTCATGATCGTTCTCCCTGATTTGTTGTAGATGGAAGATCTCGTTTCGCTGCTTTTCGGCAGGACTCCCAGTGTAGGTCCTGACGAAAAAGGCGATGTCTTGTGTTTGATCTTCAGCACTCGCCAAGTTCACAAAAAGATCACGGCGTTCGGCAGCAGCGCCACTGTCCGGCAATCAACAGTGAAGCAACATATTGCCTTGACTTCGGCATTGTCGAACCCGCCAACGTTCGTTTAAACGCCCGAAAAAACGGGGTCTCGTCGTCAGGCACAGAAGCTGCAATGACCTTCGGTAAACACTGGTATCGAGAGTCCTGTATGTCTGAATCTGCCGTTTATCCGATCAACCCGCCGGCCGCCCACCGGATCGCCAGCGAAGCCGAAGCCCTGCGCGTAGCCGAGCATATCGCCACGATTTTGCTGGAGCAGGACGCCGAACGTGACCGCACCCGCCAGGTGCCCGCCGATATCGTCGATCTGTTCTCCAACAGCGGGCTGTGGGGCATTACGGTGCCCAGGGAATTTGGCGGAGCCCAGGTGTCCTACGCGGTATTGGCGCAGGTGATCGCGATCATTTCGGCGGCCGATCCTTCCCTGGGGCAGATCCCGCAAAACCATTACTGCCTGCTGGAAGACATTCGTCTGCAAGGCACCCCGGAGCAGCAGGCGCATTTCTTTGGGCTGGCACTGCAGGGGCATCGGTTCGCCAACGCCTTGTCGGAAACCGGCGGCAAGAATGTGCAGGATATTCAGGCGACCCTCCGCCGTTACGGCGACGGCCATGTGATCAACGGACGCAAGGGGTATTGCACGGGATCGTTGTATGCGCACTGGCTCGCGGTGCTGGCGCTGGATGAAGAACAGAAAGGCCAGTTGGCGTTCGTCCAGCGCGGCACTCAAGGGCTGGTGATCGTCGACGACTGGGACAGCATCGGCCAGCGCACCACCTCCAGCGGCACCGTGCTGGCCGAAGATCTGCACGTCTCGGCGTTCAACCTGTTCCCGACTTATCGCTCCTACGAAAACCCGACCCTGGCCGGCCCGCTCGCCCAGTTGACCACGGCCGCCATCGATGCCGGCATTGCCCGCGCTGCCCTGCGCGACACCATCGCCTTCGTCCGGCAATTCGCCCGGCCATGGATCGACGCAGGTGTGGAAAGGGCCAGCGAAGATCCGCTGACCATCATTCAGGTCGGTGGCCTGGACATTCGCCTGGAAGCCGCCGAAGCCTTGCTGGAAAGGGCAGGACGGGCACTGGACGCGGCGCGCCCGGCACCGGATGAGGACAACGTGGCCCTGGCGTCCCTGGCCGTGGCCAGGGCCAAGGTGCTGACCACCGAGATCGCCATTGAAGCGAGTAACAAGCTGTTTGAACTGGGCGGTACTCGTTCGACCCTGAAGAAACATAATTTTGACCGCCACTGGCGTAACGCGCGGGTGCATACCTTGCACGATCCGGTGCGCTGGAAATACCACGTGGTCGGCAACTGGCTGCTCAACGGCGTGAAACCGCCGCGTCATGACTGGTCGTGACCATGGCTGAATTGTTCAAGAACATTTATTGGGCCGACATCGGCCAGGCCTGTCTCGACACCCTGAGCATGCTCGGTGCGGCCCTTGGTTTCACCGTGTTGCTGGGTTTGCCGCTGGGGGTGTTGCTGTTCCTCACCGGCAAGCGCCAGTTGCATGAAGCGGTCGGGGTTTACCGGGTGCTGTCGGTGATCGTGAACATGCTGCGTTCGCTGCCGTTCATCATTTTGCTGATCGTGCTGATTCCCCTGACCACCTTACTGGTGGGCACGTCCCTGGGCGTGCCGGGGACCATTCCGCCGCTGGTGGTCGGTTGCACGCCATTCTTCGCGCGGCTGGTGGAAACCGCATTGCGCGAAGTCGATCGCGGAGTGGTGGAGGCGACCCAGGCCATGGGCGCCAACACTTGGCAAATCATCCGCTTCACTTTACTGCCCGAGGCGCGGGGAGGGCTGCTGGCGGCGGTGACAGTGACCGCCATCGTGCTGGTGGACTACACCGCGATGGCCGGTGTGATCGGCGGCGGTGGTCTGGGTGACCTGGCGATCCGCTATGGCTACCAGCGGTTCCAGACCGACGTGATGGTGGTCACCGTAGTGCTGCTGTTGATCCTGGTCCAGGCCTTGCAAATGAGCGGCGACCGACTGGTGGCGCGCTACAGCCACCGATAAACATTCTGTTCAAAACCAACAATCGGCCCCACGTCCGCCCCACGACGGCCACTCTATCTGCCTAGGAGCACAACATGAAAAAGACCCTGGCCGTTCTGGCTGCCTTGATTTCGCTGAGCGTTCACGCCAACGAAAAACTGACCGTCGGCGCCACGCCGGTGCCGCACGCGGAAATCCTCGAATTCGTCAAACCGACCCTGGCCAGGGAAGGCGTAGACCTGGACATCAAGGTCTTCACCGATTTCATCCAGCCCAACCAGCAACTGGCGCTGAAGAACCTCGACGCCAACTACTACCAGTACCGGCCGTTTCTCGATGACTACAACAAGACCCGCCACACCGACCTGGTGCCGGTGGTCGGTGTGCACATCGAACCGTTCGGGGCCTATTCGACCAAGATCAAAAACATTTCCGAGCTCAAGGACGGCGCCACCGTGTCGATCCCCAACGATCCGGTGAACACCGGTCGCGCTTTGGTGCTGTTGCACGAAGCGGGACTGATCAAGCTCAAGGACCCGAGCAACACCCTGGCGACGCAACGGGACATCGCCGAAAACCCCAAGCACCTGAAAATCCGTGAGCTGGAAGGCGCGCTGCTGGCGCGTTCGGTGAGTCAGGTGGATTTGGCGTTCGTCTTCGCCAACTACGCGCTGGAAGCGGGGATCGACACCAACAGCGCGTTGATCGTCGAGAAGGGCAAGAGTCTGTACGTCGAATTCCTGGTGGCGCGACCAGACAACATCAACGACCCAGGCGTGCAGAAACTGGCCAAGGCGTTGAACTCCGATGAGGTTCGGCAGTTCATTTTGACGCGCTACAAGGGGCAGATTGCGCCGGGGTTCTGATTCTCTATTGAGGACAAGGACGCCATCGCGGGCAAGCCACGCTCCCACAGCTTTTTGGGTCGTTCACGAAATGTGCAAACTACTCAAACCCTGTGGGAGCGTGGCTTGCCCGCGATGGCCGCGCCACAATTTCAGATCTGTCCCGGATGCCAATAGCCGAGCCCCGAGCACATCAGCAACCGTCATTCGCAGCAGTCGGCGCAAGCGCCTGTTAGATGGACAACTGCATCAAGCGCTCGCCCTGCACGTTTTCCGTCGGTCGTCGCTTGTTCACCGCCAGTTCGCCGATCTTGATCAGGCGCGTGCGGGTCACGTTGCGGCTCAGGCCCAGCAGCGCGGCGGTGTGCACCTGGTTGTAGTGGCTGAAGCGGTAGGCCGCCCGCAGCAAGGCGTCCTCGACTTTTTCATGCAGCGCGCCGGCCTGTTCCTCGAACAGCTTTTGGAATGCCCGGTCGAGCAGGGCCTCGGCTGAGTCGTCGACTTGGGCGTGGTGATCGTCCTGACGCTCGATACGCATGTTGGACAAGCGCAGGTCATCGCGTTCGATGATGCCGTTACGGCAGATCAACAGGGTGTGGTGAATGACGTTTTCCAGCTCTCGGATGTTGCCCGGCCAACTGTAGCTGCGCAGTTTCAGTTCAGCTTCTTTGCTGATAGTGATGCTGCCGTAGCCGAGGCGCTGACTGTAGGCGTCGATGAAGTGACGGGTCAGGGGCAGGATGTCGCCGGGGCGATCACGCAGCGGGCTCAGCTCCAGGCTGACCACGTCCAGCCGGTAGTACAGATCCTCGCGGAAATGGCCGGCGTTGATGGCTTTCTCCAGTTGCACGTTGGTCGCTGCCAACACCCGCACGTCGATGGGAATGCTCTTGCGCGAACCCAGGCGCACCACTTCGCGCTCTTGCAGCACCCGCAACAACTTGACTTGAATGGCCATCGGTAAATCACCGATTTCATCGAGGAACAGGGTGCCGCCGTCCGCCTCTTCGAACCAGCCGGCCTTGGCGCTGAGGGCGCCGGTGAAGGCGCCTTTTTCATGGCCGAACAGCTCGGCCTCGACCAGGGATTCAGAGAACGCACCGCAGTTCACCGCCACAAACGGCCGGTTGCGCCGGGCGCTGAGGTTGTGGATATGGCGTGCCACCAACTCCTTGCCGGTGCCGGTTTCGCCAATGATCAACACACTGGCTTCGCTCGGGGCGACTTGTTGCAAGTGGGCGAGCAAGGCTTGGGATTTCGGGTCTTCGAACACCTGGGCCGTGGCGCGGATCGACGTGGCCAGAGCGGGCGAGGGCGGTAAGGTCAGCAGTTGCATGGGGCACGCTCCTTGTTGGGCAGTTATGAATAGAAAGTCGGAATCGGCAAGGCCTGGTTCAGCGCCCAGTCACCCAGTTCATGGAGTTTGTAATCCACCGGGTCGTGCAGGGTTTGCGTGCGCAGGTTGCGCCAGTGGCGGTCCAGGCGCAGCGAGGCGTGGGTCGAGCGTGCGCCGGTGACTTCGAACAAGCGGCTGCACAGTTCCAGGCCATTGCGCGTGGCGGCGACCTTGGCCGTGGCGATGGCGGTGGCCACATGTCCGCGCTCTTCGGCGCTCAGGTTCGGGCCTTTCGCCCAAGCCTTGTCGAGCAAGTCAGCCGCGCGCTCCACCAACAGCCGCACCCCTTCGAGGGCCACCCAGAATTCGCCGTAGTGGCCGAGTACATAAGGGTCTTGGCTGACTTCCCGGGCGCTGGATTTGTGCCATGGCCGAGTCTCGGTCAGTGTGTATTGGCGCGCTTCTTCGAACGCTCCCTCGGCAATGCCGAGGAACATATGGGTGAACGTCAGCTGGGCAATCAGTGGGCGCAGGCAAGCGAACGGCGTGCTCAACGGACCTGGATCGAGCAGCAGTTCTGATTCTTCGACCCGCACCCGTTCAAAGGTGGCGCTGCCGCTGTCGGTCTGGCGCTGGCCCATGTTGTTCCAGTCATTGTGCAAGGTGATGCCGCTGCGACCGCTGGGGATGGCGGCGATCAGCAGTTTGCCGCCGGCACTTTCGTCCACCGCCGAAGCGATCAGCATCTCCGAATCGCTGGCGCCGGAGCAGAAGCTTTTCTTGCCGGAAAACTCGCGCCAGCCATCGAGTTTTTTCACCACGGTGCGGGTGTCCAGCGGGTTGAGGGCATTGCCCCAGAACCAGTTCTTGCGCGCCGTTTGTTCAAACCATGGCTGCCATTGTTCGGGGCGGGCGAACAGGCGCACGGTGGCGAGCATCAGGTGATGGAAGCCGAACACATGGGCAATCGAACTGTCGACTTTGGCGAACTCACGCACGATGGTCAGGGTTTCGCTCCAGTTGGCGCCGAGGCCGCCGAACCGGGTGGGAATGCTTAACGCGAGCAGCCCGCTGTGGCGCAGCGCGTCACGCTCGGCCTTGGGTGTACCGCCGCGTTCGTCGCGCTCGACGGCGGTCAGGGCAAATTCGGCGGCCAATTGACGGGCGGTCTGCAACGGGGGGATCAGGGCGCTTTGCGGCTTGGCAGTCACGCTGTTTTCCTTTTCAAAAGACGCAGATCCCCTGTAGGAGCGAGCAAGCTCGCTCCTACAGGTATTGCGTGGATCAGGCTGTGGCTTTGGCCGGCAACACATCATTGGCGATCATTTCGCCAAACGGCCCGGTGAGATTGGTGACGCCACGCCCGGCGAGACTCGCGTACGGCTCGGGCAGCAGCGGGAAGACCAGTTCGGCAAAGCGATACGCTTCTTCGAGATGCGGGTAGCCAGAGAAGATGAAACTCTCGATCCCCAGGTCCGCGTACTCCTTGATGCGCGCGGCGACCTGCTGTGGGTCGCCGACCAGCGCCGTCCCGGCACCGCCACGCACCAGGCCGACGCCGGCCCACAGATTGGGCGAGATCTCCAGGTTGTCGCGCCGCCCGTCATGCAGCGCGGCCATGCGCCGTTGACCCTCGGAGTCGAAGCGCGAGAACGACTTCTGTGCGGCGGCAATGGTTTCGTCGCTGATGTGTTCGATCAGTTTGTCTGCGGCTTTCCACGCTTCTTCAGCGGTTTCGCGGACGATCACATGCAAACGAATCCCGAACTTCACGGTGCGCCCGTGACGGGCGGCACGTTCACGGACATCGGCGAGTTTCTGCGCCACGGCGGCCGGTGGTTCGCCCCAGGTCAGGTAGACATCGACCTGCTCGGCGGCCAGGTCGTGTGCGGCATCGGACGAGCCGCCGAAGTACAGCGGCGGATAAGGTTTCTGCACTGGTGGATACAGCGCCTTGGCGTTCTGTACCCGCAGGTGTTTGCCTTCGAAGTCCACCGATTCGCCTTGCAATACCCGGCGCCAGATCTTCAGGAACTCGTCGGTGACTTCGTAGCGTTCGCTGTGATCGAGGAAGCTGCCGTCGCCACGGTTTTCGTCGGGATCACCGCCGGTCACCACATTGATCAGCAAGCGGCCACCGGATAGCCGATCCAGGGTGGCGGCCATGCGCGCCGACACCGTTGGCGAAATGATCCCCGGGCGGATCGCCACCAGATAACGCAAGCGCTCGGTGAGCGGCACCAGGGCTGAAGCGATCACCCATGAGTCTTCGCAGGAGCGTCCGGTGGGAATCAATACACCGTGGTAGCCGAGGCTGTCCGCGGCCTGTGCCACTTGTTTCAGGTAGTTGAGGGTGACCGGGCGTGCGCCCTGAGTGGTGCCCAGGTAATGTCCGTCGCCGTGGGTCGGCAGAAACCAGAAAACATCCATGACGAATTCCTTAAGCGATTTTCAGCAGATTGTTGGGGTGCACGCCGAACAACGGCGCCGCGCGTTCTGCAGCCAATTGAATGCGGGCCCTGAGCAGTTCGCTGGTGATCTGGTAATTGGAGAAATCGGCTTCGGTGGCATAGACGCCAATCGGCAAGGTCAACGCCTGGAAAAAACTGAACAGGGGGCGCAGCTGATGATCGAGCACCAGCGCATGACGTTCGCTGCCACCGGTGGCGGCCAGCAGTACCGGGGTGTTGACCAGTGCATTCAGATCGATCAGGTCGAACAGGTGCTTGAGCAGGCCAGGGTAGGAACCGCGATAAACCGGCGCGGCGACAATCAGCAGATCGGCATTTTCAATCGCTTGCAGTTCGGCTTCGACGTCCTCACTCAGTTCCTGGCGAGACAGCGCCGCGCCCAAAGGCCGGGCGATGTCACCCAGTTCGATCAACTGGCTCTCGATCGGCAGTTGCTCGGCCAGCTGCGCTAACAGCGCTTGGGTCAGCACCAGGGTGCGGGAGGGACGCCAGGTGCCGCCGGAGACGGCAACGACTTTCAATGGACGTGACATGATCAGTTCCTTTTTAAACAGTTGCTGTGGGAGCAGTGAGTCATCACTGGGCTTTTCCCCATTGAGCAAGAGCTGTACCAATCCCTCGAAGCCACGTTCTACGGGGCTTGCGGCGACTTGATCAGGCCGCGCTGTTGATTTCCAAGGGCTGTTTGTTGATTGACTGTTGCCTGGCGAACAGTTGCGTGAGCAACAGTGCGTCAGGGGATGCAGTTGTTATAAAGGCTATTTGTTATTCCTCAAAAGATCGTTGATTGATATTTATAGATCTTTTTTGAATATAAGAGCTGCTACAGGTTGGCAGCATCAGGAAAACTCGATAGCGACTATCGAGAGCGATGATTTTTACCCGGCCAAAGGCGCGAGTAGCCTGTGTTCATTGCCCCGAACCCAGATGCCAGGACGCCTGAACATGAAACCTCTGATCGCCACTTTGTTGCTGCTGACCGTCTCCGTTCTCGCCGGATGCGCCAGTCAGCCTGCTCCGGAACTGAGGCCCTACACCGCTGAAGAAACCCAGGAACTCGCCCTGGAAGCATTGAATCGCCGGGGTCTGTCGTTCGACGAATACCAGGCGAAAAAAGCCGAATTGCTCGGTGTGCCGCAAAAATCGTTCGGTTTCGACAAACAGGGTGAGATGAACGCTGGACGTGCTGTACAGCTTCACGGACGTCCTAGCTAAGCGAAAACTGTACTGCCGGAAGTTTACCCAACTGTCCGTGGGTTTCCCCCGGGGTGTGCGATAGGGTCGTTACCTGACCGACCCTGATGGACTGCCACCCATGACACTCTCGCTCGATTTGCTGCTGGGCTTCGCCCTGTTCGCCCTCGTCACTTCGATCACACCAGGCCCGAACAACACGATGTTGCTGGCATCCGGGGTGAACTTCGGCTTTAACCGCACCATTCCTCACATGCTTGGCATTACCTGCGGATTCTTCGTGCTGGTCGTGGCGGTGGGCTTTGGCCTGGGCGCGGTGTTTCAGACGTATCCATTGCTCTACGCCGTGCTGCGTTATGTCGGTGCCGCGTATTTGCTGTACCTGGCGTGGAAAATCGCCCATTCCGGGCCAGTCTCGGATGGCGAGCAGGTTGAAGGAAAACCCATCAGCTACCTTGGCGCCGCCGCGTTCCAGTGGGTCAATCCCAAGGCCTGGATCATGGCCATCGGTGCCATCAGCACTTACACGCCGATGCAGGGTTACTTCACCAATGTCATCGTGATTGCCGCGGTATTCGCCCTGATCAACCTGCCGAGCGTGGGCGTTTGGGCTGCGTGCGGCACGCTGTTGCGTAACGTCCTGAAGGACCGTCGCTGGTTGCGCCTGTTCAACTGGGGCATGGCCGCGTTGCTGGTGGCTTCGCTGTATCCGCTGTTGCTCGAAAGCTTTCGCTGACGCATTGCTTCAACCGGTCGACCGATGCCTGTTAAGCTCGCTTTTCAGGAGCGTTCCTACGCACTTTTAATGAAGTGGTACTTCTTTAACAGCATCCGATCAGGTATTGGTAACGTTCTGAAACCGGGCGCCGCTCACGAGGCTGCGTGTTGATGTTTACAGTGACGAGCCTCCTGATCCCGGAACACGCTCTGCGAGTCTTTTATGAATAAACGTCCGTTGTATTTCGACTATGCCGCCACCACGCCGGTGGATGAGCGGGTCATCAAGGTCATGGTCGAGTGTCTGGGTTTCAGCGGCAACTTTGGCAACCCGGCATCCAGCTCCCACGCATTCGGCCAACAGGCCCGGCAAACCGTTGAGCAGGCACGGCGCCAGGTCGCCGAACTGGTCGGCGCCACGCCTGAACAGATTGTCTGGACTTCCGGCGCAACCGAATCGAACAACCTTGCCCTCAAGGGCGTTGCCCAGGCCCGCGGCGTTGCCGGCGGCCACATCATCACCAGCCAAATCGAACACAAGGCCATCCTCGATACCGCAAGACAATTGCAGGACGCGGGTGTGGCAGTGACCTATCTGGTGCCGGACGCCGACGGCCTGATCACCGCGCAAGCCGTCAGCGAAGCCATGCGTGAGGACACCTTCCTGGTGTCGCTGATGCTGGTCAACAACGAGCTGGGCACGGTCAACGACATCCCGGCCATTGGCCAGGTGGTGCGTGATCGCGACGCCTTGTTTCATGTCGACGCGGCGCAGGGTGCGGGCAAAGTGCAGATCGATCTGGCGCAATGGCCGGTGGATCTGATGTCGTTCTCGGCGCACAAGCTCTACGGACCCAAAGGCATTGGCGCGCTGTATGTCGGGCCGCGCGCGCACCAGCGTTTGCAGGCGCAGATTCACGGGGGTGGTCACGAGGGTGGCCTGCGTTCCGGCACCCTGGCCACTCACCAGATTGCCGCCATGGGCGCGGCATTTGCCCTGGCGGCGGCTGCGTTCGATGAAGAAAAAGCCTTGATCGTGCGTTTGCGCGAACGCCTGCTCGATCAATTGCTGGGCATTCCCGGCGTGCGCCTCAATGGCAGCCCGACCCGACGCATCCCCCATACCCTGAGCCTGACCTTCAGTGAAGGCGAGTTCAATTCGGCGGCGTTGCTCACCTCGATTGCATTTTCCGCGACCTCGGCCTGCAATTCCGCAAGCAATGCTCCGTCCCATGTGCTGCTGGCCCTGGGGCATGACGCGCGTTTGGCGAGTCGCACCATTCGCTTGAGCCTGGGGCGTTTCACCACCGAGCAGGACATCGATCAAGCGGTACAACTGATTAAAACGGCCTGCGCCAGTGCTCCGGCATTCTGGCAGTAGCGCCTCGAAGCGCCGACACCGATCGGCGCTAAACAATAATGATGAGTGGTTAGCAGGAGTCATGATGAGTACGCAGTCTTCGATCAATGGATCGGTGCCCCAGCGCCTGGCGCAAACCCGTGAACTGATGAGCCGCGAGGGTATTCACGCCCTGTTGGTGCCGTCGGCGGACCCGCACCTGTCCGAATACCTGCCGGGCTACTGGCAGGGCCGGCAGTGGTTGTCGGGCTTCCATGGCTCGGTCGGCACCCTGATCGTGACTGCGGACTTTGCTGGCGTCTGGGCCGACAGCCGTTACTGGGAGCAGGCGACCAAGGAGCTCAAGGGCAGCGGCATCGAACTGGTCAAGCTGCAACCGGGTCAACCGGGGCCGCTGGACTGGCTGGCTGAGCAAACCCCGGAAGGCGGTGTGGTCGCGGTCGACGGTGCGGTGATGGCCGTGGCCTCCGCACGTACGTTGAGCGGCAAGCTGGAAGAGCGTGGCGCTCGTCTGCGCACGGATATCGATCTGTTGAGCGAGGTCTGGAACGACCGCCCGAGCCTGCCGAATGCACCGATCTATCAGCACTTGCCTCCGCAGGCGACCGTCAGCCGTGGCGAGAAACTGGCCAAACTGCGGGAAACCCTGCTGGCGCGCGGCGCTGACTGGCATTTCATCGCCACCCTCGATGACATCGCCTGGCTGTTCAACCTGCGCGGCGGCGATGTGTCGTTCAATCCGGTGTTCGTTTCCTTCGCCTTGATCAGCCAGCAGCAGGCCACCCTGTTCGTGGCGTTGAGCAAGGTCGATGCCGAACTGCGTGCGGTCCTTGAACAGGATGGCGTGACCCTGCGCGATTACAGCGAAGTGGCCGACGCGTTGCGGGCCGTTCCGAAAGGGGCGAGCTTGCTGGTCGACCCGGCGCGGGTCACGGCGGGATTGCTGGATAACCTCGACAGCGGCGTCAAGCTGGTCGAAGGCTTGAACCCGACCACCCTGGCCAAGTCGCAAAAAAGCCTGGCTGACGCCGAGCACATCCGTCAGGCCATGGAGCAGGATGGCGCGGCGCTCTGCGAATTCTTCACCTGGCTGGACTCGGCACTCACGGGCAGCGAGCGCATCACCGAGCTGACCATCGACGAGAAACTGACCGCCGCCCGTGAACGCCGTCCGGGTTATGTGTCGCTGAGCTTCAACACCATCGCCGCGTTCAACGCCAACGGCGCCATGCCGCATTACCACGCCACCGAAGAAGAACACGCGGTGATCGAAGGTGATGGTCTGCTGCTGATCGATTCCGGCGGCCAGTACCTGGGGGGCACTACGGACATCACGCGGATGGTCCCGGTCGGCACACCGACGGCCGAGCAGAAGCGCGATTGCACCCGTGTGCTCAAAGGCGTGATTGCCTTGTCCCGTGCGCAATTCCCGAAAGGCATCCTGTCGCCGCTGCTGGACTCGATAGCCCGTGCGCCGATCTGGGCCGAAAGCGTCGATTACGGCCATGGCACCGGTCACGGCGTTGGCTACTTCCTCAACGTTCACGAAGGCCCGCAAGTCATTGCCTATCAGGCAGCACCCGCACCGCAAACCGCGATGCAACCGGGCATGATCACCTCCATCGAGCCCGGCACTTACCGCCCGGGCCGCTGGGGTGTGCGGATCGAAAACCTGGCGATGAACCGCGAAGCGGGCACCAGCGAATTCGGTGAGTTCCTGAAGTTCGAAACCCTGACCCTGTGCCCGATCGACACCCGTTGCCTGGAACCGTCGCTGCTGTCGGAAGAAGAAAAGCAGTGGTTCAATGCTTACCACGCCGAAGTGCGCAAGCGCTTGAGCCCGTTGCTCGACGGTGCGGCACTGGAGTGGTTGAACACCCGTACCGCGGCTATTTGACCGCCTGCAGTTCGGGCGCCGCTTGCAGCGCCTGGCTCATGTAGTCGACAAAGGCTTTGACCCTGGCGGATTGGCGACGATTCGCCGGGGACACTGCATGTATTGGAAGTGATTGCGCGGTGTACTCGCGCAGAATCGCTGTCACTCTGCCGGCTTTCAGATCCTCGCTGAACAGCCACACCGGTGACATCGCAATACCCAAGCCACCCAGCACCATCTCGCGAATCGCCTCGGAGTTGTTGCTTTGGGCGTTGCCCTTGATCCGCACCTCGTGAAGTTGTTCGTCGCGCTCGTAAACCCACAGGTTCTGACTGTTCAGCAGGTTGAATAGCAGGCAGTTGTGTTCGCTCAATTGCTGCGGTGTTTGTGGTTGACCGTGTTGCTTGAGGTAGGCGGGCGTTGCGACGGTTACCCGGTGGGTGGTACCGATGTGACGAGCGATCAGGCCACTGTCATTCAATGGCCCGATCCTGAACGTCACGTCCAGGCCTTCGCTGACCAGGTCCTGGTTCTGATCATTCAATTGCAGGTCGATTTCAATCTCTGGATATCGCTTGAGGAATGCCGGCAGGCGCGGAGCAATCTGCAAGCGCCCGAAGCTGACCGACGAGCCGATGCGCAGATGACCGGCAATCGTTTCTCTGCCGGATTGGAAACGGTGCTCGGCTGCATCGACGGCGGCGAGGATTTGTCGGCACTCGCTGTAGTAGCGCTGGCCTTCATCGGTCAGGGATAACCGACGGGTACTGCGTGCGATCAGCTTTCCACTCAGCTCGATTTCCAGTGCGCGCAGTACTTTGCTGATGGTCGGCTGGGTGGTCTGCATTTCCCGGGCGACGGCGGAAAAGCTGCCGCGTTCGACCACCCGGACGAAAATCGCCATTGCATGGAGTTTGTCCACGGGATTTCTCATTGATGCCAGATGGGAATGATCACTATAGCTATTCGGCGTCTTATCGGCATGAGTGGCTTGTTGGAAGATGGCTCCACCACCTTTGACGGGAATAGCCGAAATGAATGACTCAATGCATATGCGCGCGCTGATTGTTGACTCTGCTAATGCCCCCCTGCGCCTGGCTTCGATTCAGCGACCGGTGCCTGGAGCGGGACAGGTACTGGTGCGGATCGCGGCCAGCGGGGTCAACCCGCTGGACAGGAAAATCCGTTCGGGCCAGGCCGCCCACGCGCGCCAGCCACTGCCAGCCGTACTGGGTATAGATCTGGCGGGCACCATCGAAGCCTCAGGCGGGGATGTCAGTGACTGGCTGCCCGGCGATGAGGTGTATGCCATGGCGACGGGAATCGGCGGCGCCCAGGGTTCTCTGGCTGAATACGCGGTGGTCGATGCGCGTCTGCTGGCGCGCAAGCCGGCCAATCTGAGCATGCGCGAAGCGGCGGGATTGCCATTGGTGTTGATTACGGCGTGGGAAGGATTGGTCGATCGCGCTCGGGTGCGTGCGGGTCAGAAAGTGCTGATTCACGGTGGTGCAGGAGGTGTCGGGCATGTGGCGGTGCAAATCGCTCGCGCGTTCGGTGCCAAGGTGTTCGCCACCGGGTCGACGGGACAGCAGGAAATCATCGAAGGCTTGGGCGCGACCTTCATTGATTACCGAAAGACGTCGGTGGAGGCCTACGTGGCTGAGCATACGGACGGGGAGGGTTTTGACATTGTCTATGACACGGTAGGCGGTGAAGCCCTGGATGCGTCATTCAAGGCGGCACGGGTCTATCACGGTCATGTGGTGAGTTGCCTCGGTTGGGGACAGCACAGCCTGGCACCGCTGTCCTTTCGCGGAGCAACCTATTTCGGCGTGTTCACCTTGTTACCTTTGTTGACAGGGAAGGGGCGTGAGCACCATGGCCGGATCCTTCAGGAGGCGGCGAGGCTGATAGAAGCGGGCAGTGTGGTGCCCATTCTCGATCCGCACTGGTTCAACCTGGAATCCGCCGAGGCCGCCCATGAGCTGCTCCTGTCGGGAGCGGCGCAAGGGCGGTTGGTCATCGATATTTAACCCAGGGCTTCCACGACGAAGTCCAGACGGTCCTGGCCGAAGAACAGCTGATTATCGACAAACATGCTGGGTGCGCCGAAAACGCCACGTTGCACCGCTTTCTCAGTGTTGTCCTTGAGCACGGCCTTGATGTGCTCATCGGCGGTCAGGGGCAGCACTTCGTTGGGGTCAAAGCCGTTCTCGGTCAGCACTGCCGCAACGGTTGTCGGTTCGTCGAGGCTGCGACCGTCGACCCAGAGCGCCTTGAACAGGCAATCGATGAAGGTGGCAAAGCGCTCTGGATGGCGCAGCTGCATTCCGGTGACGGCGCGCATGAGCATCAAGGTGTTGATCGGGAAGTGCGGGTTGAATTTCAGTGGCACGCCGTAGCGTCTGGCATAACGGTCGAGGTCCTGAAACATGTAGCGGCCCTTGGCCGGGACGGTCGCTGGCGAGGCGTTGCCGGTTGCCTTGAACACGCCGCCGAGCAGGATCGGAATATAGGTCAGCTGGCTGCCGGTCCGCTCACAGATCTTTGGCAACTGTGTGTACGCCAGATAGGTGGCCGGGCTGCCCAGGTCAAAATAGAACTCCACGGTTTTGCTCATGGTTGATGCTCTCTGCTTATTGTTATTCGGGAGGGCTTACCAGCGTTCGCTCCAGGGGCGCAGGTCCAGTTCGAAGGTCCAGGCGTCGCGTGGCTGGCTGTGCAGGTACCAGTAGTTCTCGGCAATGTGATCGGGATTGAGGATGCCGTCCTGGTCCTTGGTCGCGTACTTTTCGGGGAGGTTGTCGCGGATGAAATCGGTATCGATGGCGCCGTCGACGATGATGTGGGCGACATGGATGTTCATCGGCCCTAGTTCGCGAGCCATGCTTTGCGCCAATGCACGAATCCCGTGCTTGGCACCTGCAAATGCGGCAAAGCCTGCGGCACCACGCATTCCAGCAGTGGCTCCGGTGAAGAGGATCGTGCCCCGTTCCCGTTTGGCCATGCGTTTGGCCACTTCACGGGCATTGAGAAACCCTGAGAAACAGGCCATTTCCCAAATCTTGAAATACTTGCGGGCGGTTTCTTCGAGAATACTGCAAGGCACGTTGGCGCCGATGTTGAACACGAACGCCTCGATGGGGCCAATTTCGCTTTCGATCTGCTCGACCAGCGCGATCACGTCATCTTCCTTGCGTGCATCGCAGGCAAAACCATGGGCCTCGTCACCATTGGCCTTGATGGAATCTACCAGCGGCTGGAGTTTTTCCGCACTGCGCCGGGTGACGCAGGCGATGAAACCTTCCTGTGCAAAGCGTTTGGCGATGGCGCCACCTGTGGCATCACCTGCCCCTACAACCAGTACGACCTTCTTGTTATTCATGGGTAGCCCTTTGATAAACGATCGTTAACTGAACGAACGTTATGCTACGATCGGGCCAGCGTCAAGGCGATCAACTCAGGGGGAAGGCAATGCGTTACTCGGCCAATCACAAGCTGGAAACCAAGGAAAAACTGCTGCAAAGCAGCTCGGTGTCGGCCAAGAAGTCTGGTTTTTCCAGTGTGGGCGTGGACGGCTTGATGAAAGCGATCGGTTTGAGCGGGGGCGCGTTCTACAACCATTTCTCGTCGAAGGACGAGCTGTTCGCGTCCATTGTCGAGCGTGAGTTGCGTCAAAGCCTGGAACGACTGGGGGCTGATCAGGACCGGGATAAACTCGAGCGATGCTTGAAGCATTACTTGAGCATGTCCCACGTCGATCATCCGGAAACCGGTTGTGCATTACCGGTCCTGGGTGCCGAGATCGCCCGTTCCGACGTAGTGATACGGCAGCAGGCAGAGCACTGGATCTGCCAGCTTCAGGAAAGCTGGGCGCAGGTGCTGGAGAGCGACAGCCTGGCTTGGGCCATTCTGTCGCAGTGCATCGGGGCGTTGGTGGTGGCTCGGATGCTCGTTACTCCGGAGCTGCAGCGCAGGGTGCTGAAGTCCAGTTATGATGAGACCAGCCGCCAGATTGCAAGTCCGAGAGCCTGACACGGCGGCTTCAAGCTATTTGCAGATGACGATCATGCTGCGGCTTGTATACCCGGCCGGATTGAGGCCAAAAGGGTAATCCCCCGGTTCTTCCACGACATCCCCTGACTTGGCGATGACTTTGTAGCCTTTGGGGGCGCATGAGTTCGCGGCACTCGCATAACACTTGTCCCAGGAAGACGACAGGCCGGAACAGTTGATATGCAGTCCTTTCTTGCCGTGTTTGATCTGGGTTTGGGATGTCGCCGCGCAGCCCGCAACTGCAAGTACGGCGATCAGTATCAAAATTCGTTTCATTGCTGTCCTTGTAGCGTCCCGGGTCTTTTGCCCGGGTTCGGCTGTAATCGCTTTCGCATGAAGCGTTCTGATATCCCTGTCTTGAAAAGTCCATGTTTGTCACTGGGTTGCGGGCCTAAACATGGCCTAATTGAGCGGTAAATACCAGAGTCTCGTCAATTCCTGTATCAATCTGCCGCAACAGCGGGCTTTGCGGTACTGCCCATCGTCATGGTGGCACCGACGGAAGCCAGAATGATGCACAGGATGGCCATCCACTGTGACAGCGACAAGTACTCGTGGAGGAACAGCAACCCTGAAAGGGCGCCAATAGCGGGTTCAATACTCATTAATGTGCCGAAAGTCCTGGCCGGCATGCGTGTGAGGGCGACCATCTCCAGGGTGTAAGGCAGTGCGGTGGAGAGAATGGCGACGCCGAGGGCGATCGGGATCAGTGAGGGGGTCAGCAGCGCGGCACCCGCATGAACAATCCCGATGGGGGCTACGAACAGCGCAGCAATCATCACCCCCAGCGCGGCGGTTTGCACACCATTGTCGGCACCGGCCTTTTGGCCGAAAAGAATATACAGCGCCCAGCAGGCACCGGCCCCCAATGCATAACCGGCACCCACCAAATCGATGCTCGCTGTGGTTGCTCCTGTGGGAATCAATAGCAGGAGACCGACAGCTGCCAGGGCGATCCATAAAAAGTCGATAGCTCGGCGTGAAGCGTAGATGGCAACCGCCAATGGCCCGGTAAACTCCAGCGCCACCGCGATCCCTAGCGGAACCGTACGCAAAGACATATAGAAGAGGAAGTTCATTCCGCCCAGCGCCATGCCATAGACGATGACAGTGCGCAGAGATTTTGCCGTGAGCTTCGCCCGCCATGGTCGGAGCAACAGCAGCATGATTACGCTGGCAAAGATCAGGCGCAGGGTGGTGGTCCCTTGTGCGCCGACAACAGGGAACATGCTTTTGGCCAGGGAGGCACCGGACTGGATCGATGCCATGGCTATTAATAGCAGGCCGACCGAAAACAAGGTCGAGGCAAGGCTGCGAGGCTGATCATTCATTGAGTGGCATCGTCCGAAGGTAGAGAGCTTGGGGTATTGCTCTTGGTAATGGGCAATATACTGCGCAATCGTTGCAGGCACGTCTATATATAAGCGGTG
Source organism: Pseudomonas sp. MT92 (assembly GCF_058792515.1). NCBI lineage: Bacteria > Pseudomonadati > Pseudomonadota > Gammaproteobacteria > Pseudomonadales > Pseudomonadaceae > Pseudomonas > Pseudomonas sp. MT92. The sequence goes on along the minus strand of NZ_JBXAFA010000007.1, from coordinate 214 downwards.
ATTTTGTCTGTCTGATAGAAAACCCAAATCAGTGCTTGACGGCAGATTCTGGAAGCCTATAATTCGCCCCACTTCCGGCGCAGTCGAAACGGAAAACTCCTTGATAAACAATGAGTTATGCAGTTTTCGGCAGCAGGTTGCTTCAGGTCATCGAAGTCGAAAGGAAGTTGAAAAAGAGGTGTTGACAGCAGCGAGTAACGCTGTAGAATTCGCC
>NZ_JBXAFA010000006.1:154028-378477 GCF_058792515.1 Pseudomonas sp. MT92 | reverse complement strand
GCAGTGAAACGATGCATCGCCGATGGTAGTGTGGGGTTTCCCCATGTGAGAGTAGGTCATCGTCAAGATTAAATTCCAAAACCCCTATCTGCGCATGCAGGTAGGGGTTTTGTTTTTGGCGCAAAAAAGCACGATTAATCACCGCAGAAATTTGAACAGTTATTTTTGATTCAGGGCACTAGAATAGGTCCAACTTTTTCGGAGCCAGAGCCCTTATGCCAGATCCGGTTGACGCCTCCGGGCTGTCAGATTTACCACTGGGCTATTTGGTGGCGTGTCACGAATGCGACTTGCTGATGCGCAAGCCCAAGCTTGCCCATGGCGAGAAAGCCCTGTGCCCGCGCTGCGGGTACGAGCTATACGCCCATCGACACAACGTGGTGCACCGCAGCTTGGCTTTGGTCATCGCGGCGCTTTTGTTATACGTCCCCGCGAACTTTTTACCCATCATGCAGCTCAATCTACTCGGGCAGTCATCGCAAGATACTGTCTGGAGCGGTGTTTTGGGGTTGTTCAATTCGGGTATGCAAGGCGTTGCCGTGATTGTGTTCCTGTGCAGCATGGGTATACCGCTGCTCAAGCTGCTGTGCCAGCTGACGGTATTGCTGAGCATTCATTTTGATGTCGGCCGCAGTTACGGTTTGCTGCTTTACCGTATTTATCACCATTTAAGAGATTGGGGGATGCTCGAGGTTTACCTCATGGGTGTACTCGTCGCCATCGTAAAACTGGCAGATATGGCAGCAATGACGATAGGTATCGGGCTGGCCTGCTTCGTTGCTTTGCTATTGGTTCAAGTCTGGCTGGAGGTTGTGATGTCGCCTCACCAGATCTGGCAGGCTTTATCAGGAGAGGATGCCCATGCGGGCGATTGATGCAGGCATTCTGATTTGCGCCGAATGCCATGAGTTGAACAAGCAGGAAGCTGATGCCGGTGAGCAGGTGTGTACTCGCTGTGGTGCCATAGTGCATGCCCGCCGTCCGAATAGCCTGATGCGCACCTGGGCGTTGCTGATTACTGCTGCCATTCTCTACATACCCGCCAATGTGTTGCCGATCATGACCGTGAGTTCGCTGGGCAAGGGTGACCCCAGCACTATCATGTCTGGCGTGATCCAATTGGTTCAGCACGGCATGATCCCTATTGCCGCCGTGGTTTTTATCGCCAGTATTCTGGTACCCACGTTCAAACTCGTGGGCATTGCACTGCTGCTGTATTCCGTACAGCGTCGTCAGCCACTTTCAGCCCGCCAACGTATATGGATGTACCGCTTCATCGAGTTCATCGGCCGCTGGTCGATGCTCGATATTTTTGTGATCGCCATTCTGGTGGCGGTCGTGAACTTCGGGCGACTGGCCAGCGTCGAAGCCGATCTTGGTGCCATAGCCTTTGCCAGTGTGGTCATCCTGACCATGCTGGCTGCAGTAACTTTCGATCCCCGACTGATTTGGGATAACACGGAGTCGGACGACGACCATGACTGATTTGCCAACAGCGAAAACCCGACCGGCCTCGAACTGGTCAGCCATTTGGGTACTCCCCCTGATCGCCCTGATCATCGGTAGCTGGCTTGGCTGGCGTGCTTATTCCGAGACTGGCATCGAGGTCCAGGTGCGCTTTGAAAGCGGCGAAGGCATTCAGGCCAACAAGACTGAAGTCGTCTACAAAGGCATGCCGGTCGGCAAGGTTAAAACGCTCAAACTCGATGATGAAGGAGCCTCCAAGGGCGTAATTGCCACCGTCGAAATGAATAAGGACGTGGAGCAATACCTGCGGACCAGCACGCGATTCTGGTTGGTCAAGCCGAGCGTAACCCTGGCCGGGATCACTGGCCTGGAGACCCTGGTTTCGGGCAATTACGTCGCGATCAGTCCCGGGGAAGGTGAGCCCACGCGCAAATTCAAGGCCCTGGCCCAGGAGCCGCCGCTATCCGACGCCCAGCCCGGGCTGCACCTGACGATCAAGGCTGATCGCCTGGGCTCGTTGAACCGCGGTAGCCCGGTGTTCTACAAACAAATCAAGGTCGGCCAGATCAAAAGTTACGTGCTGTCCGAAGATCAGAGCACTGTTGAACTCAAGGTCTTCATTGAGCCGACCTACGCCAAATTGGTGCGTAAACACACGCGCTTCTGGAACGCCAGCGGCATCAGCATCGATGCCAATCTGTCGGGCGTGAAGGTGCGCAGCGAGTCTCTTGCCAGCATTGTCGCGGGTGGCATCGCGTTCGCCACTCCGGAAAATCGCAGGGACAGCCCACCCACGGATCCGAGTCTGCCATTCCGTCTCTATGAGGACTTCGATGCCGCCGCGGCCGGTATCAAGGTCAAGGTCAAACTCAGTGACTTCGAAGGTCTGCAGGCCGGTCGTACGCCGGTCATGTACAAGGGCATTCAGGTTGGCACACTCAAGGCGCTCAAGGTTGACGCTGATTTGGCGGCTGCGAGCGCCGAACTGACGCTGGATCCGTTGGCTGAAGACTACCTCGTCGATGGCACTCAGTTCTGGGTGGTCAAACCGTCGATCTCGCTCGCCGGCATCACGGGGCTTGAGGCGCTGGTCAAAGGTAACTACATCGCCGTGCGTCCCGGGGATAAAGGCGCAGCGCCGCAACGCGAGTTCGTCGCGAGGCCCAAGGCGCCGCCGCTGGATTTGCGCTCGCCGGGTCTGCACCTGGTGTTGTTCACCGAGAACCTTGGTTCGCTGGAAGTCGGCAGCCCTGTTCTGTACAAGCAGGTCAAGGTCGGCTCGGTACAGAGCTATCAGTTTTCACGCAAGAAGAACCAACTGGTGATCGGTGTTCACATCGAGAAGGAATACGAAAACCTGGTCAATGCGTCGACCCGATTCTGGAATGCCAGCGGCATTACCCTGACGGGTGGGCTGACCGGAGGTATTCAAGTCAAAAGTGAGTCGTTGCAAAGCTTGATGGCGGGCGGCATTGCCTTTGAAACGCCACAGGCCAAGGCGCCTTTGCAAAAGCGGATTCCGCGTTTCCGGTTGTTTGCCAGTCATGATGAGGCTACGCAAAAAGGCGAGGTGATCACGATCAGGGTCGATCGCGCCGATGGCTTGCGCGCCGGTACACCGATTCGTTTCAAAGGGCTGGATGTCGGCAAGATTGAAGGCGTCGACCTCACGGACGACCTGCAATCGGTGCTTATCACCGCGCGACTCACTGAAGTGCCTGAGCGCATCGCCCGCGTCGGTAGCCAATTCTGGGTGGTCAAGCCCGAGCTGGGCTTGATCAAGACCTCTAACCTGGAGACCTTGGTCACCGGGCAATACATCGAGGTCCAGCCAGCACCAAAGAACCTTGGTCCGCAGAAAAACTTCACAGCCCTGGCCAGCCCCCCCGAGAGCGCCAGGGTTGAAGCCGGGTTGAGCCTGGTGTTGAGCGCGGCGCGGCGTGGTTCACTGAAAGCCGGTGTGCCGGTGACGTACCGTGAAATCACGGTCGGCAAAGTGACCGGGTATGAACTGGGTCAGACCGCGGACCGCGTGTTGATCCACATTCTGATCGAGCCGAAATACGCACCATTGGTTCGCAGCGGCACTCGTTTCTGGAACACCAGTGGTTTTGGTCTTGATGTCGGGCTGTTCAAGGGGGCGACTCTTCGTACCGAATCGCTGGAGACCCTGATTCAGGGTGGGGTTGCATTTGCCACTCCGGATGGCGAACGCATGGGTACTCCGGCGCGGGCGGAGCAGACGTTCCCGCTGTTTGACAAGTTCGAAGAGGAATGGCTGACCTGGGCGCCGAAGATCTTACTCGGTAAATAGTCCGGATCGGCCTTAGCCCTGCACCAATGAAAAAGGCCGCGATCCTGAGGATCGCGGCCTTTTTTGTTGCCATCAATTCAAGCGTCAGACCGCGTCCAGCTCCGGCTCGTCCGCTTCAGCATTGATGATCGCCTTCACCTGATCATGACGACGGATGTACTTCCAGTCCGCCTCGTCGATGTAGATGCCAGCCGGGCCGCTGCCGCCTTCCAGGTCGATAGCGACACTGGCGCAGACCTGTGGCTTCACGCTTGCCAGGATCGGTACGAAGCCCAGTTGCAGGCTGGTTTCCAGCAACGCTGCCTGGTTCTTCTCGTCGATGTCCGCCGCCTCGTCGAGGTAGTACGGCAAGCGCACACGGCCGGCCAGGTCGCGGTCCATCAAGTGCAGCAACAAGTACATGTTGGTCAGCGCCTTGATGGTCATCGTGGTGCCGTTGGACGCGGCGCCGTCGATGTCGGTGTGGATCACTGGCTGACCGTTGACCTTGGTGATCTCGAACGCCAGTTCGAACAAGTCCTTGAGGCCGAGCTGGTTGTGGTTCGCCGCCACCAGGCGTGCCAGGTATTCCTTGGCCTCTTCGTTCTTGTTGTCCTGTTCCGCGCTCTGGCTCAGATCGAACACCGACAGGGTTTCGCCTTCTTCGTACTGGCCGGCGCTGTGGATGATCTGGTCGATGTGCTTGAGCGCTTCCTTGTTCGGCGCGAGCACGATGCGGAAGCTCTGCAGGTTCGACACCTGACGTTTGTTGATCTCGCGGTTGAACAACGCCAACTGGTGCTCGAGGCTGTCGTAGTCGCTGCGGATGTTGCGCAGGGTGCGGGCGATGTCGGTAACGGCGGCGCGACGTGCCTTGCCCAGGGTCAGGGCTTCGTCGGTGCGGTGCGCGTAAGCGTTGATCAACAATTGCAGGCGCCGCTCCATATCGTCTTCGCTGTCGAACTTGGCCACGCCCTTGAGGCGCACCTGCGCGTACAGCGCTTCGATCTGGCCGTCGGCGCGAAGCAGACCTTGCCAACTGTCCTGATAATCGTTGAGCAGCGGCAACAGGTTATCCATGGAATCGTCGACCGGGTCCATGAACGGCGTGCCGAAAGGCAGGTCCGCCGGCAGTAGCTGACGGCGGCGCAAGGCGTCATCGAGCGTGCGTTGCTTGGCTTCCATGTCGGCGATCTGCCGGCCGACCAGTTGCAGCTTGGCCGACAGTTGCTGGACGCGTTCGGTAAAGGCATCGCTGGAGCGCTTCAATTCGTCCTGCGCGGCTTCCATTTGAGCCAGTTGCTCAAGCTTGTCGCCTTCTTCGGCGCTCAGGGTTTGCGCGCGACGGAAGTCTTCCAGGGCCTTCTGCGCATCCAGCACTTGCTGGTACAGCGCTTCGGTCTGGGTCTTGCTCGCGGCGCGGTCAGCGGCCACGGCTTGCTGGGTTTTCAGTTGCTTGAGTTCTTTGTCCAGGCGCTCTTTCTGGTCGCGCAGTGCCGCACGGTCAGCCAGGGCCTGCAAGGCTGGCGGCTCGATGTGGGAGATGTCGATGGACAGCCCCGGTACTTCGAAACGCTCGCCTTTGAAGCCGTCGAGGATCAGTTCTACGGATTTGACCCAGTCGCCGTTGTCGTCCAGCGCAATGCCGTGTTCGCCCAGGGGCAGGCTGAACAGCGCGCTGTTGAACAGACGCATCAAGCGTTCGACGTCCTGCTGCGAGAACTCTTCGCGCAAGCGGGCGTAGCTGTTGTTGTCGGCGTGATCGAGTTGCTGCTTGACCGACTTCAGACGTTTTTCCAGATCCCGCAGACGCTCTTCCAGATCCTCGGCGCTGAATTGTCGCGACTGCGCCAGCGCACCGGCCAGTTCATCGTGGGCGTCCTTGGCCGCGAGCAATTGCTGCTCCAGCACCTTGACGTCATCGACCAGGGCAAAGCGATGCTTGAGCACCGACAGCTCGCCGAGCCAGCGCTGGATGCCGGTAATTTCCCGCTCCAGACGCATCAGTTCCTGAGTGCCGCCGCGTTGATCGTTTTGCAGTTCGTCCTGCTCGCGACGGTAGTGTTCGGCCTGGATCGTCAGCTCTTCCTTGCGTGCGCCAGCGTAGTCTGACCAAGTGCCGAGCAAAGAGTCGAGCAAAGGCGAAATCCGGTGCAGTTTGCCACGCAGGATGTCGCGCTGTTTCACGCCGTTGGCCAAGGCTTCGACCAATGGGCCGGCGGCGACCAGCGAGTTGTAGTCCTGCTCCATGCGTCGTACATCGCGGAAGGCTTCTTCGCACGCCGCAATGTAATCCACGCTACCGGAACGCAGGCTGTGTTCGAAGGCATCCAGGAACAATTGCTTGAGCTTGGCCGCTGTGATTTCACGCATGTGCAGCAGGTTGATGAACAGGGCGCGGAAGGTCTTCAGGCTCTGCTCGCTGGTGGAGCGCAGCGGGATCAGCGTCAGGTCCAGCGGGATCGAGGTGTGGCCACCGACCAGCAAGCGACGCAATTCATCCGGCTTGAGTTCGTAGGCTTTCAGGCCTTCGCGTTCAAGGTTGGTGAACAGTTCCTTCTGACGCAGGCAGGTATCGTTTTTCTGATAATGGGCTAGGTCCAGTTTGCCGGCATAGGCAAAGAACTGGTGACCGAAACCGCCGCCCGGACCACGACCGACCACGCCGATCACGTGCGGACCGTGGGGCAGGTTCACTTCGACGAGGATGTAACTGGTGTCCGAGGCAAAATAGAAGCGCCGGGATTGTTCCAGGCTGTACTTGCCGAAACTCATGTCCGACATGCGCGCCAGGATCGGGAACTGCAAGGCGTTGATCGAGGCGGATTTGCCCAGGTTGTTCGCGCCGTAGACCGACAGCGGTTCTTCCAGCGGGAACAGCCCGAGGCTGTAACCGGCGGTGTTCAGTAGGGCAAAGCGGCGGATGCCGTAGCGTTCCTTGCTCATGCGTCGAGCTCCTGTTCTTCGGCGATGGCGCGGGCCAGAGCATCTTCTTCGCTTTCACCATCGAATTCGCTCAAATCGAGCGGGTCGTCGGTCTGCAGCAGCTTTTCATCGCTGTCTTCGTCGATCAGCACCGGCGCCGGCAGTGGCAGCACGCTGTGCAGGCTGGCCGCCAGATCACGGTCCTGTTGAACCGACAGGCACACATCGAGGAAGCGGTGCATCGGCGGCAGGAAGCGGTAGACGCCGTTTTCTTCACTGGCGAAGCCGAGCTGGGTCATGCGGCGCATGATTTTTTCTTCCAGTTCGTCCTGGGTCTGCACTTCGGCCTGGATGAACAGGTCGCGATACTTCTCGAGCAACGATGGCAGTTCATCACGGCCGAGGCTGCCGCCGTCGAGCACGGCGATCGGGTCGCGGCCCTGGTCGGCCAGGTGCTCGACGAGGATGAACGTGAACAGTGCCAGGCGCTGGGCCGTCTTGTTCACCGCCGCCGCCGCGAGGTCCGGCACGAAGTAGTAGAAACCACGGGTGTCGCAGACCAGTTCAAAGCCCAGCGCCTTGAACAGCGTGCGGTACTGGTCCTGAAAGTTCGACAGCTGCGCGTACAGCTCTGGATCGCGACGGCTGACGTGGTAGCCCTTGAACAGCTCGCGAAAGATCGGCGCCAGCTGAGACAGTTCGGATAGATCAACTTGCATGGGGAGTACTGGCATGGAGGGTGCTCGCAGAATTCTCGGAGGCGTCAGGACCGGCCGAGAGCAGGGCGAAGGAGCGCAGGCTGACCTGGTGCTCGTGTGTGAAGTAATCGCGGCGTTCCAGACGTTCGCGTTTGAAGCGCTTTTCCCGCGACAGGCGCGAGAACCAATACAGCAGTTCGTCGGTGGCGCCGTCCGGTTCCTGCTCCAGCAGCCAGGTCATCAGGTCTGGCATCGGCAGGGCGTCTTCGCAACGGTCGAGCATCTCCCGGACCGTGCGTGGCGCACGCGGGGCATCGCCGCCCTTGTGGGTCTTGTGTGCCTTGGGGAAGCGCGCCGGTTTCGGCTCGAAACGGGCCAGCGCGTAAACATAGGCCTCGACCTGACTGGCACTGCCGAGAAAGGTGCTTTGCGGCCGCGTGAACATCGGCATCGCGGCTTGTGGCACCGCGTCGATACCCTTGCGGCGAATCATCGACAGGGCCAGCGCCGCACCGCGGGTCACGGCGTTGTGACGACGGGCTTCTTCACGCAGCGGCAGCAGCAACTCACGGGCGTGACGCAGGGTCAGTTGCGCACTGGTCTGCATTTCGAGGATCCGCGCGTGGGTGCGCAGCAGCATGTCGTCATCAACCAGATGGCCGAGGCGTTGCTGCTCGGTGAGCATGCGCAGCAGCACGTTTTCGACCTTGCGCACACCCTGTTCAAAGGCGCCGTCGGCGTTGACCAACTGAATCATCGGCTCGACGTATTCGTCCCAGGTCGCGAGGACCTCAGCGTAACGCTGGCGCAGCGGGATCTGCCGGTCGCTGGTCTTGGCCCGCTCGGCAACGGCCACCAGGGCCTGTTCGTCGTTGGCGAGTTTTTTCAATACATCGCGTACGCGCATGTCCAGCAGACGCAGTTGGCGCGCCAGATCATTGCCGTCGCGGATGTCGAAGGCGTCCTGGATGTAGCCGGCCAGGCGTTCGAGATGACGCAAATAGGCTTCGATCTCCAGACACAGGCCCAGACGGTGTTCACGGCGCAGGTAAGCGAGGAAGTCGTGGATCTGCGCGTTGAGCTCGAACCGGTTCGGGCTTTTCGCCACGGGAACCAGAATGTCGAGGCGAATCCACACGTCCAGCAGGCTGGTGATGTCCTGCGGCGTACTGTCGAGTTGCTGGGCGGCCAGCTGTGAACGCAGTTCGTTGAGGCTCAGTGTGCCTTGGTCGAAGTGCTCGCACAATGGCTCCAGAAGTGCCCAGTGTTCAGCGAGGGCGCGCAAGACGCGCTTGGGTTCGATCATCGGAATGGCCGGCTGGTTGGCGATTAAAAGCCGAGATTGTACTGCATCGGGACCGATGCGATTCACTCTCGGGACGGACTGTCGCTTTTCTAACGATCAACTGCGGGCGATCTTGAGCGAAGGGCGGTAGAATCACCGCACTTTAGTTATCCACAAGTGGCCGACCTTTGCTTATCGAGTCTCGCCGCCGCGCCTATTTGAACGCCATGCAGGTGGTCAATTGGCTGCCGCGCACCGAATTGCCCTTTGCTGCACCGTCGCGGCCCGAACTGCTGGAGCTGCCCGAGCCGTTGCCCGTCGCCCCGGCAGTGCCGGCACCTGCGGCCCAGGCGCCTGTGGAGCCGCAGGTCAAACTGGCCGAGCGGGTGAAAATCGAAGTACCACGGCCATCGTTGGCAAGCTCGCGCACCGGGGCCAAACCGGTGGAAGAAGTCGTAGAAGCGCCGGTCGTCACCAGGGTCGCCCCCGTACCGCCACCTCGTTTTGCCCTGCAGTTGCTGCGGGCAGGGCGTTGCCTGCTGCTGGTGGAGTTACCCACAGGCGAGGCGTTCCAGGCCCGCGATCCCGCTTATCTGTTGCTCAAGGACATGTTGCGCGCCGCCGGCCTGCCGGACAGCCCGCAGATCATCGGCGAGCCGGTGCGCTGGCCGCTGCTGGCCCGAGGCACCATGGATCAGGGCCCGGAAGCGGCGCGTGACTTCGTACAGGGCTTTATCTCGGCCCGGCTGGAAGACGCGCCGTGCGTCTGTCTATGGCTGATCGGCCTGCCTGCCGTGCGTTTTGCCGGGGAGGCCAATGCCGAATCCTTCAATCGTGAACGCCAGGTCGAAGGCCTGGGCTCGGTCTGGGCCTTGCCTGGCCTGGAATTATTAATGGAAGAGCCACAGCGTAAGGCTGATGTCTGGCAAGCCATGCGTCGGCTGATGGCGCGCTGGAAAGAATCGAATGAGTGACGCTGTATCGTTCCGCCCGATGACCGAGGCGGACCTGGAAGCTGTACTGAAAATCGAATACGCGGCCTACAGCCATCCCTGGACCCGAGGGATTTTTCTCGATGGCCTGGGCAAGTACCAGATCTGGCTGATGTTCGAAGGGCAGCAGCAGGTGGGCCACGGTGTGGTGCAGATCATTCTCGATGAGGCGCACCTGCTGAACATCACCGTCAAACCGGAAAGCCAGGGTCGTGGCCTGGGTTTGACGCTGCTGGAGCATTTGATGTCGATTGCCTACAAGGCCGATGCCCGGGAATGTTTCCTGGAGGTCCGCGACAGCAACACGGCGGCGTTCAAGTTGTATGAGCGCTATGGCTTCAACGAGATCGGACGTCGGCGGGATTACTACCCGGCGGTGGGCGGACGCGAAGATGCGGTGGTCATGGCCTGTACGCTGGTAGATTGAACATCTTTGTTACAACTTAAACGCCGATTGCTGCGCAGGAGCCACCAAAGGCTCCTGTCCAGGATCGATCAACGCTTGCGGTCCAGCGGATCGCGCCGGGCCATTTCCTCTTCATCCAGCCCATTGCCCCCACCGATGTCGTCTTCATCGACAATGCTCAAGTCCCAATCAGCCTGATCCCCTTGACCCGCTTCATGGGCATCGCGGGCGCCGTCTTCGCGGATCAGGGTTTCCGGGCTCATGTCATCATCCGTGGGTTCGTGATCAGCGGTCGATGCACCGGTCATGCCGGCTTCGCGTACGCGCCGACGAGACATCAGTTGCGCTCGCTCGCTGTCCGGCAACTCGTCGCCGATCCTGGCATCGGGTTCTTCCTCGTCGAAATCCAGCTCATGCACCGAACCCATGCGGTCTTCGTTGTCATCGATGGGTTCTGGTTGCACCGCATCATATGGACGTCGTGAATCAGTCATGGCAATTCCTCATACTGTGGGCCTTACTAGGTGGACCCACTGGGTTACCGAGAATTCCACCGGCATGGAGCGCCATTTACGAGCTTTCGGTGGCATGTGCATAAAGCGCGTGACCTCGACGGGCGGTTGTCTGTCAAAGCAGCGCATCATTCTCGAGGCTTCATTGCATGAACGAACTACAAGATCTGATCGACAACAACGAGCGCTGGGCTGACGCGATCACCAAAGAAGATCCTGACTTCTTCGCCAAGCTGGCTCGCCAACAGACTCCCGAGTACCTGTGGATCGGCTGTTCCGATGCCCGGGTGCCGGCCAACGAGATCGTCGGCATGCTGCCGGGCGATTTGTTCGTACACCGCAACGTGGCCAATGTGGTGTTGCACACCGACCTCAACTGCCTGTCGGTGATTCAGTACGCGGTTGACGTACTCAAGGTCAAACACATTCTGGTCACCGGCCACTATGGTTGCGGTGGTGTTCGAGCCTCGATGCAGGATCGCCAGTTCGGCCTGATCGACGGCTGGCTGCGTTCGATTCGCGACCTTTACTACGAGAAGCGCGAAGAACTCGCCAAACTGGCCACTGAAGAGGAGCAGGTCGATCGGCTCTGCGAACTCAATGTGGTTCAGCAAGTGGCCAATGTCGCCCATACCAGCATCGTGCAAAACGCCTGGCACCGCGGACAGAGCCTGTCGATCCACGGTTGCATCTACGGCATCAAGGACGGTCGCTGGAAAAGCCTGAACACTACGATCAGTGGCTTCGAGCAATTGCCGCCACAGTACCGCCTGCGTCCGGTCGAAGCGAAGTAACGCATTCAGTCGAACAGATGCCGACGCCAGCGCTGTAAAAAGGCCTGGCCGTCGGCGTTTGGCGATTCGTTGTAGCCGGTGATCCAGCCGCGACATTTGTACGAACCGCATTGACAGGCGAACTGACGCAACAGTTTGTCTTCGGTGGCGGCGTAGTCGATCGTCAGCCAGTCACCTTTCTGTATGTCCTTCAGCGCCCACAGCCATAGCTCGCCCATGTCGAGAAAGACATTTGGGTCGCAAGCGTGTTGCAGCAATCCACAGAAGCGTGGGTCGAAGACATGCACGCCGGGAGCGAGTTGCCTGGTATGTCGGCAACGATAGGGCAGTAGTTGTCCCGATATCCGGCAAATTCGGCTGATACGGGGAAACTCGCGCAAGGCAGCAATGGCGATCGCTGCGCCTTTGTCGTTGGTGATGACCTCGAAGTCGGCCCGGGAGGGGAATCCCAGGCGAACCGGAAGGTGCGCAAACGGATAGACACCGGCTGGCGGTGCGGCGAGGGGATTGCGAGGGGCATTGGCTTTCATAACGATCCTTGTTGGCTGGATGCTGCGACTTCCTCCAACTGACGATCCTGTCAGCGCTGCAACATGGTTTCGCCCAAGCCTCTCGCAGATGAGTCGGCGGGTCTACTGTCATAACTGACAGCGAGACCGGCCGTTCATCGGTTCTTTGGTCTAAAACGCTGGAGCGGGAAGTGCGGTTTCCGGTGCAGGTGCCTTGAGTTGTTTGAGCTGGGCCTGGATCGTTGCCGACGCGCATTTGCCTGCAGCTTGTTGAGGCGTCAGATTGCGGATCGAGGTGTAGAACAGCTCGCAGGTTTTATCTTTCTGGGCCACTTGCCAGGTTTGCGTGCAACTCCTGAGCTCAATATCAGCATTGCTGTCAGTCTCGCGGCCCATGGCGGCCTGCCAGCACGCGGCGCTCAGGTCCTGTCCCATGACTTTCAGTCCCGCTGCATCGGCTTTGGCCTTGGCATCGGTGCCGGTGTAGTTTGCCGGGTCGGCGGCGTACCAAATGTAGCTCGGGTGGTTGGCACCCAGAACGGGTACTTTCAGCCCTTCGTTCGGGCTGATATTCACCAGGCCCAGTACATTCACCGTCGGCCCGTAGTGTTGTTTGATCCAGTCACGCACCGGTGAACCAAACGCAACCATCGGCACGGCCTCGCCGCTGGCATTTCGGCTGAGGTTCTTGACCATGGTGGTCTGGTAGTCCTTGAAGTAATCGTAGACACCTTCCAGGTCCTTGCCGGCGTTGGACGGCGCGGCAATCGGAGCGATGTCGATGATCGTCTGGTAGCTCGGCGTCTGCTCGGCCGGGACGCCATTGATCGTCAGTAATGAGGCCCAGCGATCCGTCGTGGCTGACTTGAGGTAATCCTGGGCCTGGGTCAATGAATAGTCGGGCGGGAAGTGCAGCAATTCGACGCTTCTGCGGTTTTCCAGGGGCATGCCCAGCGGCAGGAAAAAATACCAGTTATAGGCCCACTTGCCGTCGGCATTCAGTTTGCTGGCGCCGGTGTAAGCCAGATCGCCGGCGTCGAGCAGCGCCGTCAAGGGTTTTTGATAGTCGGCGGGTACGCCGCTGATGACAGTGAAGAGCTGACCATTATCGGTTTTGACCAGAACCTTCGCGGTGCCGTAGCCATCGCGCTGCACGCTTTGGGTCAGGTAATGCTCGACCGTTTGCTCCAGTGTCCAGTTGCGAAAGCAAATCACGTTGCAGTTGTTGGGATAAGCAAAAAGACGCGTGAGGCGTTCGGTGCTGCCCAGGTTCAGGGTCACATCGGCGTGGGCGGCGGCGCTCAGGGTGAGTGCCGCGAGCGTCAGTCCTACGAGTTTAATCATGCTCAGATCCTTTTTAGCCTGTGGGTCCGTCTCAAATGTGGGAGCTGCACCGCCTCCCACAAAAGTTCCAGCGGTCTACGGCATTACCGGTGGCGTATACGCCAGCGTCGTTCCCAGCGCCCAAAGCAACAGCAACACCAACGGCGTGTGCACCAGCAGTTGCACGAACGAAAATCCGATCAGGTCCCGTGCTTTCAGCCCGAGCACGCCCAGCAGCGGCAGCATATAGAACGGGTTGATCAGGTTGGGCAGGGCTTCGGCGGCGTTGTAGATCTGCACGGCCCAACCCAGGTGGTAGTTCAGATCCGTGGCGACTTGCATCACATACGGCGCCTCGATGATCCACTTGCCGCCACCGGACGGAATGAAGAAGCCGAGGATCGCCGAGTACACGCCCATCAGCAGCGCATAGGTATCGTGGGAAGCGATGCTGACGAAGAAGGTCGAGATGTGATGGGCCAGGGTCTGGGCATCGGCACCTTTGACCGTGGTCATCAACGCGGCGATCGAGCCGTACAGGGGGAACTGGATCAGCACGCCGGTGGTGGTCGGTACCGCACGGGCCACGGCGTCGAGGAAGCTGCGCGGGCGCCAGTGCAGCAGCGCACCAAGCATGATGAACAGGAAGTTATAGGTGTTGAGGCCGGAGATCGCACTGATCGCCGGTTTGGTCGAGAACTCATGGAACAGCCATCCGGCGGCCAGCAGCACCAACAGTATGATGAGCAGCGGGCTGTGCTCCAGCCATTCGCCGGGACGGGTGCGTGGTTGCAGGGGCGGTAGATTGAAACTCGGGTCGACACCGCAGTCCTTGGCGTCCCGTGCCGAGTTGGGGCCGGGGGCGGTTGCGTAGGCGATGATGATCGAGACGACGACCAGCGCCAACAGCATCACACCCGACTGCCAGAGAAAGATGGTCTGGGTGAAGGGAATGACCCCGGTGATTGACAGAATCGACGGCGGCAGGCTGGCCGGGTTGGCCTGCAATTGTGCCGCGGACGATGACAAGCCCAAGGCCCACACCGCGCCAAGGCCCAGGTACGCTGCGGCACCGGCGGCGCGATAGTCCATTTTCAGGTCGGTACGGCGGGCGAGGGCGCGCACCAGCAAGCCGCCGAACACCAGCGACAGGCCCCAGTTCAGCAGCGATGCAACCATGGAGATCAGCGCCACCCAGGCCACGGCGGAGCGGCCGTTTTTCGGGATTTTCGCCAGACGGTCGATCAGCTTGACTGCCGGTGGCGAGCTGGCGACCACATACCCGCCGATCACCACGAACGCCATTTGCATGGTGAACGGGATCAGGCTCCAGAAACCGTCGCCGAACGCCATGGCCGCGTCGGTGGGTTTGGCGCCCATGGCCATGGTGGCGAGGGCGACGATAATCACGGCCAGCGCGGCAAACACCCAGGAATCGGGGAACCAGCGTTCGGCAAAACTTGAGCAGCGCAGGGCAAAGCGGGCGGAGCGGCTATCTTCGATATCAGCGGCCACGGGAGTACCTCGAATTATTATGTTTATTGTGGTCTTCGGGGCGGTAGCGGCCCGCTCGGACAGACATCGACATTAATTCACCCGAAAGTTTTGTGCGGGGCTGTTTTGCGACTATGCGACTTTAGTCTAGCGGGTTGTCCGCTGGCGCGTTTGCGTAGACCATGGGCGCCTTGGTTTTTGCCTGCACCAGAGTTCTTTTCATGACTGCCCACACCGATTCACCCCCGATGCCCTTCAACCGCTCGGACTACAAAACCCTGGGGCTTGCGGCCCTCGGCGGTGCGCTGGAAATCTACGATTTCATCATCTTCGTATTTTTCGCGCTGACCCTGAGCCAGTTGTTCTTCCCGCCGGAAATGCCTGAATGGCTGCGCTTGCTGCAAAGCTTCGGCATCTTCGTCACCGGCTATCTGGCACGTCCTCTGGGCGGGATTCTGATGGCGCATTTCGCCGACCGTTTGGGCCGCAAGAAGGTCTTCAGCCTGAGCATCCTGATGATGGCGTTGCCCTGTCTGCTGATCGGAATCATGCCGACCTACGCGCAAATCGGCTATTTCGCCCCGCTGCTGCTGTTGCTCCTGAGAGTGTTTCAAGGGGCGGCCGTGGGCGGTGAAGTGCCGAGCGCCTGGGTGTTCGTCGCCGAGCATGCGCCTGCGGGCCATCGGGGCTATGCCCTGGGTTTTTTGCAGGCAGGACTGACCTTCGGTTATCTGCTCGGTGCCTTGACGGCCACCTTCCTGGCGCAGGCCTTCACCCCGGTCGAAATCCTCGATTACGCCTGGCGTTACCCGTTTCTGCTGGGCGGCGTGTTTGGTGTGATCGGCGTCTGGCTGCGCCGCTGGCTCAGTGAAACGCCGGTATTCATGGCCATGCAGGCGCGGCGCGAGCAAACCGTGGAGCTGCCGCTGCGCAGTGTCCTGCGTGAACATCGCCTGGCCATGCTGCCGGCAATGATCCTCACCTGTGTGTTGACGTCGGCGGTGGTGGTGTTCGTGGTCATCACGCCAACCATGATGCAGAAAACATTCGGCATGACCGCTAGTCACACCTTCGCCCTGAGCGCGTTGGGCATTGTTTTTCTGAACATTGGCTGCGTGCTCGCCGGGTTACTGGTCGATCGCATTGGCGCGTGGCGCACAGTGATGTTGTATAGCCTGCTGCTGCCGTTGGGTATCGGCGTGCTTTACACCTGTCTGATCAGCGGCGGCGACTGGGTCGGTCTGGCCTACGCGGTGGCGGGGCTCGGTTGCGGAGTGGTCGGTGCGGTGCCCTCGGTGATGGTCAGCCTGTTCCCGGCGCGGGTTCGTGTGTCGGGCATCTCGTTCACCTACAACATTGCCTACGCGGCCTGGGCCAGTATCACACCGCTGCTGTTGATCGGTCTGATGCCGTGGAGTCCGTGGGTCTGTGTGATTTTCTGCGCGGTGATGGGGGCGGTGGGCGTAAGCAGCGCGGCATACTTCGGCACGCGGATGCCGAAAATCGCAAGGTGTTCGACCGTTGGCGCTGCGTGAATCAACAACACGATGGGGGTGCCTGAACTATTTTTGTAGGACAAAGCTGAAACACTCTTCAGAAAAGACCCGCAAGGCCGATGGCTAGGCTGTAAATCGCTTTCTACCCCAGTCCATCGGTGCATCCCCATGTTCAATAAACGCTTGAAGCAGGAGCTATCGGCTCTTCGCGAAGAACTCTCCAGCCTTCAGCAAGTGAAGGAAAGCCTGGAAAGCGAGATGCTTGTGTTGACCCTCGATACAGATGGGCGGGTCCAATCGGTTAATCAGAATTTCCTCAGCGAAATGCACTACAAGAGCGACGAGCTGATTGGCCGGCGCATCGAAGAAATCGTTCCCGAGCATGTGAGAAACGACGAATTCCAGTTGCGTTTCAAGGCGGCGATGAGCCGTGGCGAGCACTTTGCCGGCGCGGTGCGCCTGTTGCGGGGCACCGGCCAGGAAGCATGGTTGCGTTCGATCCTGCAGCCAGTGCGCTCGGCCAGTGGCCAAATCAAGCATTTTTCGATTTTCTCCAGCGACCTGACCCGCACCATCGAGACCTCCCGTGAACACGAAAACCTGATCGGTGCGCTGATGCGTTCGACGGCGGTGATCGAGTTCGATCTCGATGGCAATGTGTTGAGCGCCAACGACCGCTTTCTCAGCGGCATGGGTTACAGCCTGGCGCAGATCAAGGGCAAGCATCACCGCATGTTTTGCCTGCCGGAAGAGGCCAACAGTGCCGAGTATCAGGACTTCTGGCGTCGACTGAACGCGGGTGAGTATGTGGTTGATCGCTTCAAGCGCCTCGATAGCCAGGGTCGTACGGTATGGCTGGAGGCCTCTTACAATCCGGTGGTCGATGCCAATAACAAACTTTACAAAGTGGTGAAATTCGCCACGGTGGTCACCGATCAGGTCAATCAGGAGCAAGCCGTCGCCGAAGCAGCGAACATCGCCTACAGCACCTCGCAGCAAACCGATCAGAGCGCCCAGCGAGGCAGTACCGTGGTCAATCAGGCGGTGGAAGTGATGCGTGATCTGGCCAAGCACATGCAAACCGCAGGTGATGGCATTGAGGCGCTCAATGAGCAGTCGCTGGTGATTGGCACCATCGTCAAAACCATCAGCGGCATCGCCGAACAAACCAACCTGCTGGCGCTCAACGCGGCCATCGAAGCGGCACGTGCCGGTGAGCAGGGCCGAGGGTTTGCCGTGGTGGCGGATGAAGTCCGGCAACTGGCTTCGCGGACCAGCCAGGCCACCGACGAAATTGTTGTGGTGGTGCGGCAGAACCAGGATATGGCGCGCAACGCCGTGGCCCTGGTCACCGACGGCAAGCTGCAGGCCGAACACGGGCTGACGCTGGCGGCGGAAGCCGGCACGGTGATTGTCGAGATCCAGGACGGTGCGCAGAAAGTGGTGAATGCGGTGGGGCAGTTTGCCAATCAGTTGGCGACCTGATCCGCTAAAAGATCGCTGCCTTCGGGTTCACATCCGGTGTCGACGCGGAGCAGGCTCTGATCCTTACACCTGATCAAGCCAGCTCTCGCAAGATGTCGTTACAATCGGCTCTTTCCCCCAGGAGCAGACATCCATGAGCGTTTCTCACCGTCGCCCGGTCCCGTTGTCCAAAGCCTACCGTCTGCTCAATCATGGGCCCACCGTTCTGGTTAGCGCGGCCCATGACGGTCAGCGCAATATCATGGCGGCGGCCTGGGCCATGCCGCTGGATTTCGAACCACCGAAAATCGCTGTGGTGCTGGACAAGTCCACCTGGACCCGACAGCTGCTGGAAGCCTCCGGGACCTTCGTGCTGAACGTTCCCTGCGCCGCCCAGGCCGATATCGTCCAAACCGTTGGGTCGACATCTGGCCTGGAGCTGACGCGGGAGCAAGGGCGCGACAAATTCCAGATCTATGACTTGCCGACATTCGATGCCGAGCTGATCGACGCGCCGATGCTCGAAGGCTGCGTTGCCTGGCTCGAATGCCGGTTGCTGCCGGAACCCGACAACCATCAGCAGTACGATCTGTTTCTGGCGCAGGTGATTGCCGCTCAGGCCGACGAGCGGGTATTCAGTGACGGACGTTGGCACTTTGAGGGCCAGGACGCGTTGCGCACCCTGCACCACGTCGCCGGTGGGCACTTTCTGACCATCGGCAACCCGGTGGATGGCAAAACCTTACAGCCCTGAGTTGGCTGCTACCCTAGCCATAAAGAGATTCACGAAGAGGTCAGGCAATGAGCAAGTTGCGGGTGGGGATTGTTTTCGGGGGCCGGTCGGCAGAGCACGAAGTGTCGTTGCAGTCGGCGAAAAACATCGTCGATGCGCTGGATCGTTCGCGCTTCGAACCGGTGTTGATCGGTATCGATAAACAAGGCCACTGGCACCTCAATGACCCGTCGAATTTCCTGCTGAATCAGGAAAACCCGGCGCTGATCGCCCTCAATCAGTCCAATCGCGAATTGGCCGTCGTGCCGGGCAAGGTCAGCCAGCAATTGGTCGAAACCTCCAGTCAGGAATTGTTGGGCCATGTCGATGTGATCTTCCCGATTGTCCACGGGACCCTCGGTGAAGACGGTTGCCTGCAAGGGCTGTTGCGCATGGCCGACCTGCCGTTTGTCGGCTCCGATGTGCTCGGTTCGGCGGTGTGCATGGACAAGGACATCAGCAAACGTCTGCTGCGCGATGCCGGGCTGGCGGTCACGCCCTTCGTGACCCTGACCCGAGCTACCGTGGCGCGCAACGGATTTGCCGAGATGGCGGACAAGCTCGGTTTGCCGTTGTTCGTCAAACCTGCAAACCAGGGCTCTTCCGTGGGGGTGAGCAAAGTCAACGACGAAGCCGAATACACCGCGGCCGTCGAGCTGGCATTGAGTTTCGATGCCAAAGTGCTGGTCGAGTCTGCCGTCAGTGGCCGCGAGATCGAATGCGCGGTGCTCGGTAACGAAGACGCCATCGCCAGCGGTTGTGGCGAAATCGTGGTGCACAGCGGGTTTTATTCCTACGACAGCAAGTACATCGATGACAAGGCCGCTGAAGTGGTGGTGCCGGCCAGCATCAGTCACGAGGCCAGCGAACGTATTCGTGCCATGGCCGTCGAAGCGTTCCACGTCCTGGGCTGTTCCGGGCTGGCGCGGGTCGATGTGTTTCTGACCGACAGCGGTGAAGTGCTGATCAACGAAATCAATTCGCTGCCCGGATTCACCCGCATCAGTATGTACCCGAAACTGTGGCAGGCCGCTGGCATGACCTACAGTGAACTGGTCACGCGGTTGATCGAACTGGCGTTGGAGAAACACCGGAGTCGGCAGGCGCTGAAAATCAGTCGATAAGCCGGCGTGACGGCGGTGATCAAGGGGTGTCGCCTGCTGGCCTGATTCTGAAGTTCGTCCGATGCTCGATCAGGCCTGTTTGATTGGCTTGATCAGGCTCTGCGCTGGTATTCCAAATAGATCATGCAGTTTCCAGATCATGGGAAGTGTCAGCGCTCGTTTTCCATTCAGTACTTCATAGACCCGGTTTGTTCTGCCAATCGCAGGTGCGAGGTCTGCAGCGGACAAGCCGGATTGCTCCATGCGAAATTTGATCGCATCGATCGGGTTGGGGAGATCGACTGGGAACTGCTTCGATTCGTAGGCTTCGATAAGCGTGATCATGATCTCAAAGTAGTCACCTTCAGGGGTGCCAGGATCTGGTTCGTTATCGAACAGCGCTGACACATTGTTGAGCGCTTCACGGTAATCCTCGTCAGTGCGAATGGGGCGAATGTTCATGGGTTACTCCATCTCGACGGTGTCAGCGTCGATTGCGTCGTATTGTTTGTGAGTGCCGACAAATTTTATGTACACGGCCCCAAAGCGATAGGCCACTGCGACGATCAGCCGAAAGTCGTTGCCCTTGATGTTGAATACCACTCGGCGGCTTTTGAGAATGCTGGCGGTCGCGAAGTGCATCTTTATGTCTGAAGGTGTTCTCCAGTCGGAGTTTCTTGCCTCATCAATCCAGGCCAGGAAGGATTGTTCCGATTCGGGGTATTTCTTCCAGAATCTTTTTAGCTGACTGATGGCGATGATTCTCATGGCATGATCCTAGTCCCGTGGTGGGACTCGTGCAAGTCTCAGAAAGTGCAACCGATGTATGGCGAGCAGGGCTGATTTGACTTCGATGCTCGAGTCATTCTCAAAACTGGCGCAACGAGCGAGTCGATGATGGGCAGTTGAAAGTGCTCTCAGTTAACTCTACTGAAGTAGCAATCGCTTGCGGGTAGGAACTGGCTGAGTTGAAAAGCGATCAGGAGCTGATGTTTATAAAAAAGGGCCTATCCCTCGGTAAGCCCTTTCTCACATAGCCGCAAGACTCAATCCCCCAGCGCTTCTCCCTCACGCCGAGGGTCGGCGCCACCGGTCAGCGATACTTTGCCCTGTGCATCCCTGGCTCGAACAATCGCCTGGGTGCCGCTGGTCATGTCGATTTCATTCACCTCGTGCCCTTTGGCTTTCAACGCCTGAATCAACGCCGGGCTGAACTGCCCGCGTTCCAGCTCGGTGGGGCCATTGCGGCTGCCGAAGTTGGGCAGGTTGATGGCTTGCTGCGCATCGAGGTTCCAGTCGAGCAGGCCGAGGGTGGACTTGGCAACGTATTCGATGATTTGCGAACCACCGGGTGAGCCGATGGTGGCGAGGAATTCACCGCTCTGGCGGTCGAAGATCAAGGTCGGGGCCATGGACGAACGTGGGCGCTTGCCGGGTTCGACACGGTTGGCGACTTTTTGTCCGTTCTCTTCGGGGATGAACGAGAAGTCTGTCATCTCATTGTTGAGCAGGAATCCTTGAACCATCAGATGCGAACCAAAGGCAGACTCGATGGTGGTGGTCATGGACACCGCGCCGCCTTCGTCGTCGACGGCGACCACCTGAGAGGTGGAGATGCGCAACGGCGAGCGGTCCGGCGCGTAAGCAACCTGAATGCCTGGAGGCGTGCCCGGTTCAGCCGTGCCCATGCTGCGCTCACCGATCAGGGCGGCGCGGCTGGCCAGGTAACTCGGGTCTACCAGGCCCTTGACCGGAACCGGCACGAAGTCCGTATCCGCCACGTACTGCGCGCGATCGGCATAGGCCAGGCGCTCGGCTTCGGAAATCAGGTGCACGGCTTGCGGGTCGGGTTCTATCCCCGCAGGCGCGTTGGTTTTTACCGGTTTCAACGGCGCCAGGGCGTAGTGTTTGTCGCGTGCCTCCAAGGCTTGCAGCGTACCGAGGATCTGCGCCACGGCGATGCCGCCCGACGACGGTGGCGGCATGCCGCAGACCTGCCAGCGCTGATAGTCGGTGCACAGTGGCGCGCGCTCCTTGGCGGTATAGTCCTTGAGGTCGTTCAGTGACAGGCTGCCGGGGTTGGCGTGGCCCTGAACCTTTCTCACGATCTCCTGCGCGACGACACCCCGGTACAGCGCATCCGGCCCTTCGTTGGCGATGCGTTGCAGTACGGCGGCCAATGCCGGGTTTTTCAGGCGGGTGCCAATGGCTTTCGGGCTGCCATCGGCATTCAGGAAGTAGGCCACCATGTCGGGCGAACTGCGCAGCGACGAATCCGACGCGATCAACTGGTGCAGGCGTGGCGAAATGGCGAAACCTTGCTCCGCCAGTTTGATCGCCGGTTCGAACAGCTGCGCCCAAGGCAGGCGGCCATGTTTTTTGTGGGCCAGTTCAAGGGCGCGCAGTACGCCTGGCGTCCCCACCGAACGACCACCAATCTGCGCCCGGGTGAAAGGCATGGGAGTACCATCGGCTTGCAGGAAAAGCCTTTCCGTGGCGCCGGCCGGTGCCGTTTCTCGTCCGTCATAAGTGCGCACGTTTTTGCCGTCCCACAGCATGATCAACGCGCCACCGCCGATGCCGGAAGATTGCGGCTCGACCAGCGTCAATACCGCTTGCATTGCAATCGCTGCATCGATGGCCGAACCGCCACGACGCAGCATTTCCCGCCCGGCAGCGGCCGCCAGCGGGTTGGCGGCTGCTGCCATGTGCCTGGAGGCGTGCCGGGCTTGCAGGTCGGTGCGATAACCGGACGCGCTTTCCGGCGCGACGGGCAGCGTCGAGACCGATGGCGCGTTGCAGGCGGTCAGGGCTAAAGCCGCAGTGATCAGCGACAACGCTGACAGGCGCATGCGCCTCAAGTGGAAGGCTGAGAACACGCGGGGCACTCCGTCCGTGGGATAAAGGGTTGGTGGACTTTATCGGCCACCACCCGGTGACGCAAACGTGTCCCACGGCCAGGACGCTTTTATCCTTCATCATTGGATGGATTTTCTGTAGGGTCGATGCCACCACGCAGGCCAGAAGATCAACAAGAGGCAGACATGCAGACCGAGTTCCCGCCCCAGCCAAGCTACCGCTCCCAGCGTGAACAATTCCTCGCGGCGGCCACCACGGCCGGGGCGACGCTGACCGAGTATCCACACCCGCTCACAGGCCCCTTCGGTGAGGCCTTGAGCACCGATGTGGCGGTCCTCGGCGATCCCGGCGCCAAGCGTCTGCTGATCGCGCTTAGCGGCACCCATGGGGTCGAAGGCTTCTATGGTTCGGGGTGTCAGATCAAGTGGCTGCAGGAGCTCGGCAAGCGTTCGCTGCCGGCCGATGTCGCCGTGGTGATGATCCATCTGATCAACCCCTGGGGGACGGCGTGGCTGCGCCGGGTCAACGAAGACAACATCGACCTGAACCGCAATCACCTGAACTTCGAACGCCCGCTGCCGGATAACCAGGCGTATGAGGGGTTGCACGAAATCTACGCCTGCACCCAGTTGCAAGGTCCCGAGCGTGAGCGCACGGACGCCTTGCTGGATGCGCAGATTCGCGAACACGGCTGGCCGGCGGTCATGTCGATTGTCGAAGGCGGGCAGCATGCGCATCCCGATGGGTTGTTCTATGGCGGGCTGGCGCCGAGCTGGTCGAATCGCACCTTGCACCAGATCATCCAGAAGCATGTCGCCCATGCCGATGTCGCCATGTGTTTCGACTTGCACACCGGTGCCGGCGAATACGGTCATCCGATGCTGCTGACGATTACCGAAGCAGCCTATCCGGCGCTGGCCGATGCGCAGGCGCTTTATGGTCCGTGGCTCTACACCTTGCACACCGGTGCCGACACCTTGAGTGAAACCGGTGTGGCGGCGACCGCGACCGGCTATACCTCGCAGGCATTGATCAATGCCCTGCCGCAGGTGCGGTTGATGCCATTCGTCATTGAGTGCGGAACGTATCCGGGGGCGCAGGTGCATCGTCATCTGCGCGATGACCACTGGCTTCATCTGCACGGCAATCCCGCCGACGCGGTGGGGCGGCAGATCAAATTGAATCTGCTGGAACAGTTCTATCCGGCCGACAACGACTGGCAGGCGAT
This sequence comes from Pseudomonas sp. MT92, assembly GCF_058792515.1. NCBI lineage: Bacteria > Pseudomonadati > Pseudomonadota > Gammaproteobacteria > Pseudomonadales > Pseudomonadaceae > Pseudomonas > Pseudomonas sp. MT92. Next base: position 354,857 of record NZ_JBXAFA010000006.1, on the reverse strand, counting down.
GGTCTGGCTGCGCACCTGGCAGATATGGGAGCGGGCGTTGTCGGCGTTGGCGACGGTTCGAGTCTGAGGCCGCTGTTTTATGTAGGAGCGAGCCTGCTCGCGATGAATCCAAAGACGCTGCGGGGTATCAGGCTCGCCGCGTCATCGTTGACGACCATCGCGAGCAGGCATAAAAAGCAGGCATAAAAAAACGGCTTACCTTGCGGTAAGCCGTTTTTAGTACTTGGTGGCTACACAGGGACTTGAACCCCGGACCCCAGCATTATGAATGCTATGCTCTAACCAACTGAGCTATGTAGCCAAGTGGCGCGCATTATTCACCGGTAACGGGGATGCGTCAAGCATAAATCTAAAATATTTCTCTACGCTTTCAACCGCTTATCCTCCTGACCCGAAAAAACGGGTCAGGGGAGGGCATCATTTGAGCTGAAATCTGCCGGTATTGGCGCTCAAAGCCTTGCTGCCCTGGCTCAAGGTGTCTGCCGCAAGGTTCACGGCCCGAGCGCCTTCGAGCAAGCGGACCGCCGCCTGATCGACTTGCTGGATGTTGCCGCTGACCTCATCGGCGGTGCTCGCTTGCTCATCGACCGCCGTGGCGATCTGCGCCAGGGTGTCGGTGACACCCTGTACGGCGCTGGCAATTTCCCCCAATCGTTCGCCGAGGCGGGTGACGGCTTGCGCATCGGTCTGAGCTTGCCCGCAAGCCGCTTCCATGAGGCTGACGGCTTCGTTCACGGTGCTGCGCAAGCTGTCGACGGTGCCGGCGATCTGCGCGGTCGAAGACTGGGTGCGTTGCGACAGGCTGCGCACTTCATCGGCCACCACGGCAAAACCGCGGCCCTGTTCACCGGCGCGAGCCGCTTCGATGGCGGCATTGAGCGCCAGCAGGTTGGTCTGTTCGGCGACGCCGCGAATGGTATCGACCACCAGTTGAATCTGTTGCCCCTGCTCACTGACCCGCCCCAGCGCCGCCGCCGTGTCATTCAGGCGTTGATTGAGTTGTTGGATGCTGGCCGTCGTGCGCTGGCTGTCACGGCTGCTGTCGGCGGCGATACGCTGGGTTTGCTGAGCACTGCCGGACGCTCGTTCGCAGCTGTCGGAGACCCCTTGGGAGGTCGCGGCCAGTTGTGTCGCCGCCGCCGCAATCTGGCTGATTTGCAATTGCTGGGTTTCGACCTCGCCCAAGGCGTCGGCGGAGTGATGATTGAGGGTTTGCACCGCGTTGCTCAGTTGCAGGGTTTCGTGATCGACCCCCAGCAGGCTGGCGCGCAATTGCACCACCGCAACGTTGAGGGCGGTACTGATGGCTGCCAGTTCGTCGCGGCCGTGCACTGGCACCTGCAAGCTCAGGTTGCCATCGCGCAAGGCCTCGGCCAGCAAGGTGATACCGCTGGCGCTACGGCGGATCGACGCCTGCAAACAGATGAACAGGTACAGCGCGGCCAGCAGCAGGCAGCCCAGTATGCTCGCCGCCACAATGAACTGGCGTATGGCCGAACCCTGGTAGTCATCCAGGCGCTGATCCAGTGAAACCAAGGATTGCTGGCGCAACGCGGCGAGGTCGGAAAGCAGCGCATCGAGGCTGCGTTCGAAGTCTTCGGGCTTGAGGGTGATGCTGCCGCCGAACACACCGTCGTCCAGAACTTTCAGGCCGGCGTCGAGGTGCTTGAGGCTGTCATGGTATTGCCCGGCCCAGGCTTGCAGGGCGCTGGGCAACCGCGCTTCAAGCAAGCCTGCCGTTTTGACCAGTTGCTCCCGGGCGTCGCCGATGCGGCTGCGCAAGTCGCGCAGTTGCAGGCGACTTTGCAGCGTGAATTGCCCGGACACCACCGAGGCCTGACCGACACTGGCCAGGCGACCGACGCGTTCGATCAGGTCGGGCGCGTGCTGGGTGGAGATCTGCGTCAGCAGGTAGGTTTCCAGCCAGGGGGCCAGCGTCAGGCGATTATCCATGGCGATCTGTTCGCGCAAGGCTTGCAGGGCACTCAAGGCGTTGGTGAAGCGATCGTAGCCGTCCGGCCACCAACCGACGCTGCTCAGGCTCTTGGAGTCCAGGCCGTTGAGGGCATTTTGCAGTGCTTGAAAACGGGTCAGGGTTTCGCCTTCCGCGCCCTCCTTTTGCAGGGCGCTGCTCAGGTCTGAGGTGGCTTGGGCGACAGCAGGCTGGACCGCGTCGAATGCGGCCATGGCGCTGAGGGTTGCCGGCGTTGGCTGGCGATTGGTTTCGGTGGCGCGCCAGCGAGCGGCACGGTCACGCTGGGCTTCCAGCAGGTTATCGAGCGCATCGAGGGCGAGTAACTGGCGAACCCCGGCCCGTTCGCCGGAGATCAGGTTCAGTTTGTCTCGGTAGTCCAGACCAATCATCCATAGACTGCCGGCCAGCGGCAGGATAAACAGCAGAAACAACAGCTGAAATTTGCGTGCGAAGCCAAAGCGCCCCAGCAGCCTGATCCCCGGTGATAAAAAAGCCTGCATGCCCCATGACTCCTTCGGACACCACGCGCCATCGGCGTGTATCGAGGTCGTTGCGACCGCGACCTGTGTCCCCGTAAACGGCCTCGAAAGTTCACCTTTGCCGGCTGTGTAAGCCAACGCTGTGGTGAAACTTCCCATTCTCGGTCCCCTTTGTAAGGGGCCGCGTTGAAGCGCAAGAGCGAGGCAAGATTCAGACCATGGCGTTGGGCTATCACCGTCTTTCCGATGAATATTAAAGTCGTTAGCAGGCTAAGGGGATGGCGCTGTCGCACTGAAAAATGGCACATTGACGAACCTGCCTGTGCGCACTTACTTGTTGTCCGGAAATTCTCATGGCTATCAGCAATGTTCAGTCCGCCGCTGCATCGGCGCCTGCTCCTTCACAAAGCAGTCCTCTGGTCATGCGAATCATCGGCGCAGTCGCGCTGGCGCACCTGATCAATGACCTGATCCAGTCGGTATTGCCGTCGATTTATCCAATGCTCAAGGCCAATTACGGCCTGACGTTCACCCAGGTCGGCTTGATCACCCTGACGTTTCAACTGACCGCTTCGCTATTGCAGCCGTGGGTCGGTTATCACACCGATCGCCATCCCAAGCCATGGCTCTTGCCCGCCGGCACTGTGTGCACGCTGGTCGGAATTCTGATGATGTCGGTGGTCGGCAGCTTTCCGTTGATTCTGCTGGCGGCGGGGCTGATCGGTATCGGCTCCTCGACCTTTCACCCGGAGGCTTCACGCGTGGCGCGACTGGCCTCGGGCGGGCGTTTTGGGCTGGCGCAATCGACCTTTCAGGTCGGCGGCAACGCAGGCTCGGCCTTCGGTCCCTTGCTGGCGGCAGCGATCATCATTCCCTATGGCCAGGGGCATGTGGCCTGGTTCGGTCTGTTCGCCGTGTTTGCGCTGTTCGTGCTCTACCGGATCAGCCGCTGGTACGCCAATCACTTGAGTCTGTTCAAGCTCAAACAGGGTCAGGCCGCGACGCATGGCTTGTCCAGGAGCAGGGTAATCAGCGCGTTGGTGGTGCTGGGGCTGCTGGTGTTCTCCAAGTATTTCTACATGGCCAGTTTCACCAGTTACTTCACCTTCTACCTGATCGAAAAATTCGACCTGTCGGTGGCCAGTTCGCAACTGCACCTGTTCCTGTTCCTCGGTGCGGTCGCGGCGGGGACCTTCTTCGGTGGGCCGATCGGCGACAAGATCGGGCGCAAGGCGGTGATCTGGTTTTCGATCCTGGGTGTCGCGCCGTTCACCCTGGTTTTGCCGCACGTCGATCTGTTCTGGACCAGCATTCTCAGCGTGGTCATCGGTTTCATTCTGGCTTCGGCGTTCTCGGCCATCGTGGTGTACGCCCAGGAACTGGTCCCGGGTAATGTCGGGATGATTGCCGGGGTGTTCTTCGGTCTGATGTTCGGGTTTGGTGGTATTGGTGCGGCATTACTGGGCCATCTAGCGGATATTCGCGGTATCGAATACGTGTATTGGCTGTGTTCGTTCCTGCCGCTATTGGGTGTCCTGGCGATTTTTTTGCCGCGAACCAAAAAGGCCTGACGCCCGATGCACTGCATCGGGCGTTGTGTATTTCAAGGGCCGTTGCGTTGCGCTCGACAGGCCGCACTCGCCAGGGTGGCGACGTTCAACACACGTCTACTCGCTGGACGGGAGCTCACCATAGCTTCCATGTGTAATCGACGTTTACCCGTAGCTCATTGTCATCCCTGTGACTGGCCCGCGCGGCGAAATCATTGCGGTACCACGCGTTGCGCACGCGCAGAGCCAGGCCTTTGAGGGGTGTGCCCTGCAGCACGTAGTTGACCTCGATATCCTTCTCACTCTCTTTCAGATTGGAGCCTCCCAGCTTGGGCAGCTCGATATTGTCGCCACTCACATAGCGCAGCATACCGTTGAGCCCGGGCAAGCCAATGGCTATGAAGTTGTAGTCATAGCGCACCTGCCAGCTGCGCTCCTTGGGGTTAAGAAACTCGGAGCTCAGCGTGCCTTCGGTGATGACTAACGGCTCGGTGCCGAACAGGTAGGGCATTGCGGTCTTGCCGGTCAGTTGCATGTAGCCGGCACCGAATTTGTGGGCACCCAAGGCATAGGTCAGCATCAGTGCCGCATTGCGGTTGTCCACGGGGCCCGCCTTGGCCGCGCCGTCCTCGCCAGTGACGAACAGGCGGAAGTCGCTTTTCAGGCTGCCGGGGCCGATCGGACGATTGTCGACGAAGCCGAAGAAGTCCTTGCGGTAAAGGTCAGCCAGTTCGGCGTGGTAGTACTTCAGCGTCAGTTGCGGCGACCAGGCATAGTCGCCGCCGAGGAAGGTAAAGCGGTCGGATTCGGCGGCGCCATTGAAGCGGCCGTTAGGCGAGGCTACCGACATTTTCTGGTAGTTGGTGGAATCGCGCAGGTTGATGCGATCGAGCCAGCCGGCATGCAGGGTCAGGTTGTCGATTTCCTGGGACTTGAGGTACGTGCCTCGGAAGGTCTGCGGCAGCAAGCGGGTAGGGCTGGCAAAGGCGATAGGCAGAAACGTGCTGATGGTCCCCAGTTGCAACTCACTCTTCGACGCCCGGGCCTTGGCAGTCAGGCCCAGCTCCGAATATTCGCTGGCCGGCTCGCGGGTGGTGGGGTCGTACGGCAGCAGGCCGGTCCCGGTACGGTCAGGCGACGAGTCCAGGCGCACCCCCAGCAATCCCTGGGCGTCCAGGCCGAAGCCGACAGGCCCTTCGGTATAACCCGACCGCATGTTGAGAATGAAGCCCTGCGCCCACTCGCGAGCAGCCGCCTGAGGCGTGGCGTTGATGTAATTGCGATCGAAGTAATAGTTGCGCATCACCAGATCGGCATGGCTGTCGTCGACAAAACCGGCGGCGCAAGCCTGGCCAATGGACAAAACGCAGGTGCAGGCGCTGAAGGCCCGAAGAAAATTCCTGAGCATGGCAGTGTTCACTTTTATTGTTGTAGGGATAACGCCCCGCGCCATCGAGGCACGGGGGGAAGAGAGCGGATGAGTCAGTCAGCGGGGGAGCGGTTGCGGCGTACTGACAGGTAAAACACCGCCAGCGCCGCCATGACGATGCCCGGTGCCGAGGCCATCATCACGCCGGTGGTGCCAGTGCCCAGTGCCAGCATTTTGCCGGCCACCAGCGGGCCGCTCATCGCGCCCAGCCGGCCGATGGCGACGGCGCTGCCGACACCCGTGGCGCGAATTGACGGACGATAGAAATGCGGTGCCAAGGCATACAGCACACATTGCCCGCCCGTGGCGAAGAAACCGGCGACGAAGCCGGCCACCAGCATGCTTTGCAATTGACTGACCATGCCCAGGGCGGTCAGGGACGCGAGAATGCCGAGGTAAATCAACGCCGACAATGCCCAGGCCGGCAGACGATCCATGACCCAGCCCAGCAACAACGTACCTGCCGCCGCGCCAAATTGCAGCGCCAGCATCACCCAGCTTGCTTGAGCCCCGCTGAAGCCCTGGCCGATCAACAGGCTCGGCAGCCAGTTGATCAGGATGTAAACCACCATGAGCGTAAAGAAGTAGCTGACCCAGATCATCACGGTCGGCAATGCCGCGCCGTTGCGGAACAGGCCGCTGACCACGCCGATCGGAGCAGCGTCGCGGACGCTGCGAAACGCCGCTGATTCCGGCAGATAAAGTCCCAGCAGTGGCACGATCAGCAACGGCACGACGCCGCCGACGTAGAACACCACTTGCCAGCCACCGGCCAGTTGGGCAATGCCAATGCTTGCAGCCAGCGCTGCGCCCAGGGGCACGCCGCAATACATCAGGCTCACGGCCGTGCCACGCAGGCGCGGGCCAGCCACTTCACTGCTCAGCGCGATCAGGTTAGGCAATGCGGCGCCCAGGCCGACGCCCGTGAGGCAGCGGGCAACCAGCAGGCTGTTGAAGTCCCAGGCCATGGTCGTGACCAGCGAGAACAGTCCGAACAGGGCGACCGACGCCATCAACACGCGTTTACGGCCAATGCGATCGGCCAGCAAACCGCCGAGAAAGGCACCGGGCAGCAGGCCGAAAATGCCCGCGCTGAAGACCCAGCCCATGTGTAATTTATCCAGTTGGAAAGCCGCCGCCATACCTTGGGCGGCGATCCCCGAGGCCTGCAGGTCCAGGCCTTCCATCAGGGCAACGAGGAAACACAGACCGATGGTCCGTGCCATGTATAACGGTGTCAGCACGTTAAGCGATGTCATGGGAAATACCCGTTTTATTGTTGTAATGGGCAAAGCAAGCCCTTCCGGCCGCTGCGTGGGCGGCCAGTCGGGGGGGGATGCAGGGTTCAGCGCTTGAGCAGATCCAGCGCCACGTCGACGATCATGTCTTCCTGGCCACCGACCATCCGGCGCTTGCCCAGCTCGACGAGGATGTCGAGGGTCTTGAGGCCGTACTTCGCTGCGGCGATTTCGGCGTGGCGCAGGAAGCTCGAATAGACCCCGGCATAACCCAGGGCCAGGGTTTCGCGGTCGACCCGCACCGGCCGATCCTGCAATGGGCGCACGATGTCGTCCGCAGCGTCCATCAGCGTGTACAGGTCGGTGCCGTGGTTCCAGCCCAGGCGCTCGGCGGCGGCGATGAACACTTCCAGCGGCGCGTTACCGGCGCCGGCGCCCATGCCGGCGAGGCTGGCGTCGATGCGGTCGCAGCCTTCCTCGACGGCCGTGATCGAGTTGGCCACGCCGAGCGACAGGTTGTGGTGGGCGTGCATGCCGGTTTCGGTTTCCGGTTTGAGCACGGCTTTAAAGGCACGGAATCGATCACGGATGTCCTGCATGTTCATCGCGCCGCCCGAGTCGGCCATGTACACGCAGGTCGCGCCGTAGCTTTCCATCAGCTTCGCCTGGGCGGCGAGCTGCTCGGCCGGGATCATGTGGCTCATCATCAGGAAACCGACGGTGTCCATGCCCAGCTCGCGGGCGTATTCGATGTGCTGTTTCGACACGTCGGCTTCGGTGCAATGGGTGGCGATGCGCACCACCCGGGCGCCGGCGTTGTAGGCCGCCTTCAGGTCATGCACCGTGCCGATGCCGGGCAGCAGCAACGTCGTGATTTTCGCGTGACGGATCACATCGGCCGCCGCTTCGATCCATTCCAGATCGGTGTGCGCGGCGAAGCCATAGTTGAAGCTCGACCCTTGCAGGCCATCGCCGTGGGCGACTTCGATCGAGTCGACTTTCGCCTTGTCCAGGGCGCGCGCAATGTCCTGCACGTTTTGCAGGGAATACTGATGACGCACCGCATGGCTGCCGTCGCGCAGGGTCACGTCGGAGATGTAGAGTTTTTTGCCGGGATTAAAAGTCATGTCGCTCTCCTCAGGCCTGTTGCATCGACTGCGCCATGCGCTCGGCGGTGGCCAAGGCTGCGGAGGTCATGATGTCGAGGTTACCGGCGTAGGCCGGCAGGTAATGGGCGGCGCCTTCGACTTCGAGGAACACCGAGGTCTTCAGGCCGGAGAATTTTCCGAGGCCGGGGATGTTCAACGGTGCGCCGTCGGGAATCACGTCGAACTGCACTTTTTGCTTGAGGCGATAGCCCGGCACGTAGGCCTGCACGGCGGCCGCCATTTCGACGATGGAGGCTTCGACCAGTGCCTGATCCGCCGCTTCGGACAACACGAACACCGTGTCGCGCATGATCAGCGGCGGCTCGGCGGGGTTCATCACGATGATCGCCTTGCCCTTGGCCGCGCCGCCGATCACCTCGATGGCCTTGGAGGTGGTCTCGGTGAATTCGTCGATGTTGGCGCGGGTGCCGGGGCCGGCGGATTTGCTGGCAATCGAGGCGACGATTTCGGCGTAGTGCACCTTGGCCACCCGCGACACCGCCGCGACCATCGGGATGGTCGCCTGGCCGCCGCAGGTGACCATGTTGACGTTGAGCTGATCCAGATTCTGCTCCAGGTTGACCACCGGCACGCAGTACGGGCCGATGGCGGCGGGCGTCAGGTCGATCAGGCGAATGCCGGGGTTGATCGAACGCAGGAACGCATCGTTCTTCACGTGGGCGCCGGCCGAGGTGGCATCGAAGACGAAGTCGATGTCCTTGAACACGTCCATGCGGGTCAGGCCTTCGACGCCTTCGTGGGTGGTGGCCACGCCCATGCGCTGGGCGCGGGCCAAACCGTCGGAGGCCGGGTCGATGCCGACCATCACCGCCATTTCCAGGTGCCTGGCGTTACGCAGGATCTTGATCATCAGGTCGGTGCCGATGTTGCCGGAACCGATGATGGCGACTTTGAGTTTGTTCATTATTGTTGCCTCATGTGCACGCAAGTCGCCGATCACTCGGCGCGACTGTCTACCGAGAAATTCACACCGACCCGGCCGATGCCTTCGATCTCGGCCTCGAACCGATCACCGGCGGCTACCGCGACCATCGGCCCCAGCGCACCGGTGAGAATGATGTCGCCCGCCCGCAGCGGATCGCCCAGGCGAGCCATGGTGCAGGCCAGCCAGACGGCCGCATTGAGCGGATGGCCGAGGCATTCGGCACCGCTGCCGCTGGACACGTCTTCACCATTGCGGGTCATGCGCATGCTGGCCTGGCGCAGGTCGAGCCCATCGATACGTCGAGCCGGCCCACCCAGGACGAAGCAGCCGCTGGAGGCGTTGTCAGCCACGGTATCGACGAAGCGGATGTTCCAGCCCTGGACCCGACTGCCGACGATTTCCAGCGCCGGGACGACCCAGCCGGTGGCCGCCATCACGTCGGCAAAGGTGGTATCGGCGCGGGGCAGATCGCGTTCGAGGATCAGGGCAATTTCAGCCTCGATCTTTGGTTGCAGCACGCGGCCCACTGGCACGGTTTCATTGTCGCCGTAGCACATGTCAGCGAAGAGCGTACCGAAGTCTGGCTGGCCCACGCCCAGCTGGGCCTGGACCTTGGGATTGGTCAGGCCGATCTTGCGGCCAACCACGCGGCGCCCGTTGGCCATGCCGTGGTCGACGTTGAGGCGCTGGATGGCATACGCGGCTTCGGCGTTGTCTTCACCGATCTGCTCGCGCAGCGGCCCGATGGCTTCGCCGTGGGCTTCGGCCTGGCGCAGATCAGCGGCGAGTTGTTGCAGTGTGTGTTGAGTCAGATTCATTTCAGCCTCGATGATCAGTGGGTCAGGAAGTCCAGGACCATACGGTTGAACTTCTCGGCGTGTTCCCACTGCGCCCAGTGGCCGCAACGGTTGAACACATGCAACTGCGCCTTGGGCAGGCCGGCCAGCAGGCGCAAGCCAGTGTCCATGGGCACGAAGCGGTCCTCGCGGCCCCAGACAAGCAGGGTGTCGGCGCTGATTTCGTGCAGGCGATGGCTGAAATCCGGAAATTGCTTGGGGTTGATCGTGCTGCTCTTGACGAAGTTTTCCAGGTGATCGCGGCGCGACAGAATGTTGTCCAGGCGGGTCTGGAACAGTTCGTCGGTCAGGCCGCTGGCATCGAAAACGAAGACGTTCATCATCTTCTTCAAGTTCTCGATGGTCGGATCGCGGTACAGCGCGCCGATCAGTTTGATGCCTTCGGTGGGCTGGGGAACGAAGGCGCTCGGGCCGCCGGTGCCGCCGCCCATCAGGATCAGTTTGCCGATCCGCTCAGGGTATTCCAGGGCGAAGGCCACGGTGCTGTGGGCGCCCATCGAGTTGCCGATGATGTGCACGCGGTCCAGGTCCAGCACATCGAGCAGGCCCTTGAGCGCTTGTGCATTGAGGTTCGAGCGCGAGCCTTCACTGACGATCGTGTCGCTTTTGCTCCAGCCCGGGCAGTCCATCAGGATCACGCGCAAACCGGCATTCACCAGCGGCTCGATATTGCGATTGAAGTTGGCCCAGCCGCTGGCGCCCGGCCCGGAGCCGTGCAGCATGACCACGGTTTCGGCACCTTCGCCAAGGTCGTTGTAGTGCAGTTGCAGGTCCAGGTCGCCTTCCTTGATACGGGCAAAGCGGCTGGTGGAAGCTTCACTGAATGCAGTGGCTGTCATGGCAGTGTTCCTTGAATTCATGAGTGATTGTTCAGCGGCTGTGCGCCAAGGGCACCGAAGCCTGCAATCCACTCGGGAATCGGGCGGTAGTAGCGGCCTTCGGTCTGATAGGGGCCGAAAGCACTGAGGGCGCAGAAGGCGGCGACCCAGGTTTTCACTTCGTGGGTCGACTTGCCGGCCAGCGCCGACAATTCGTCATTGCTCAGGCTGTCGAGGTCGCTCATACGGCCCTGTTCGAGGGTGTCGAGAAACTGCTGATCCCACGTCGGGTTCAGGGGGTGCAGGCTGTGCGGGTCTTCGACGAAGTCTCGGGCGGCTTGAATGACCCGGTTCTGGCGTGCCTGTCGTTCATCGGCGGGTAGCTGACGCCCGCTGCCCATCAGACGGTCAGCCATACGCGCATCGACCTTGGCCAGTTCCGGTACCGGTGGCTGATGGGACAGGCCGCCGGAGGCCAGAAACAGCACACGCTTATTCAACGACTTCGCCCATTGGCCAATCGCCTCACCCAGCATTCGGGCGCGATTGAAGCCAGGCAGGGGCACGGCGACGGAGTTGATAAACACCGGAATCACCGGACAGCCCTGCAAGCCGCCGAGCAACAGTTCCAGCGGCTGCGCGAACGCATGGTCGACCTGCATGCGATACGACACCGCGGCGTCGACACCGGCATCCAGCACGGCCTTGGCGCAGGATTCAGCCAGCGCTTTAGGCACGTCCAGTGGGCCGGCGGCGGTGTCGAAATCACCGATGGCGTCGGCCGCCATACCGATGCAAAAGGCCGGCATCACGTCGTAGAAAAAGCCGTTGTAATGGTCCGGTCCGAACAACACCACCAACTGCGGGTCGAAGCGGGCGATGCGTTCGCGAGCATCGCTGATCACGGCATCGACTTCGGCCAACACGTGCGGTTCAGGATCGACGTAGCCCACCAATGGCGTGTGAGACAAACAATGCAGATAGGCACTCATCTCAAGCGACCTTGCTGACAACAGCGTTCGCAGCGGTTTGTGGCAGGACTTTGAGCGCTCGGGCCAATTCATCGCAGGCCTGGCCAACGGTTTGGGGGATGGCCACTCCGGCGACGAAGCGGTCGGGGCGTACCAGGGCGATGGACGAATTGCCGCGAGCGAACCACTCTCTCAACCGGCCGCTGCTGTCACCCACGCGGATCACGTCGTCGCCGGCATCGCTCGGAGCTCTGAGCTGGACGTCCGGCAACACTTGAATAAAGCGCGTGCCCAGGTTTTTCCATTGCGTAATTTGCGCTGCCGTCAGGCCCCAGGTCGGATCGCAGCCCCAGGCGATAATCGCAAAGTTTTCGCCGATCACTTCATCCAGCAACACCGTGGTGCCGGCGTCGGTCAACACCTGCGGTTGAATGAACATCTTGCCTGTTGGCGAGCCCTTTTCACTCGGCACGATCAAGGCGCCCCGGGTGTATTGCGGCATTGGTTTGAAGCGCATTTCCAGGAAGTAGCGTTTGACCGGCGGCACGTAATTGAGCAGCCAGGACACACCATCGCGCAGGGTGCCTTGCCAGCGTTTCGGCGGCGCCAGCACATGGCCGGCGAGCACCGAAAGGTCGATCATCGCCTTGGCATGGTCGCGGCGTTCCTGTTCGTAGCTGTCGAGCAGGCTGTCGGCGGCCAGGCCCTTGATCACCAGCGACAGTTTCCACGCCAGGTTGGACGCGTCGCGCATGCCGCTGTTGTAACCCTGGCCTTGCCATACCGGCATGATGTGCGCGGCATCGCCGGCCAGCAGCACCCGGCCCTGACGGAACCGACCGGCCAGACGAGCGTTATGGGTATAGACGCGGCTGCGGATCAGTTCGATGTTGTCCGGGTTCGGCAGCACCTTGCCCAGTAGCTTGCGCATGTTTTCCGGTTTGCTCAGCTCGGCTTCGGTTTCGCCGGGCATGACCATGAACTCGAAACGACGCACGCCATGGGGCAGGGCGGCGGAAACGTAAGGGCGCACCGGGTCGCAGCACAGATAAACGTGGGGTGTGCTCAACGGGTCATTGGCAATGTCGACGACGATCCATTGATTCGGCGCGGTCTTGCCTTCGAAGCTGATGTCCAGGCTGCGCCGCACCAGGCTGTTGCCGCCGTCGCAACCGATCAGGTAACGGGCATTCAGGCGTTCGTTGCGGCCGTTCTGATCCGTGAGGTTGAGCACCACCGCGCTGTCGCTTTGCTCAAAACTGCTGAGCTCACGGCTGAACAGTACCTTGACGTTGTTGAAACGCTGCAGGCCGTCGAACAGTACCCGGTCGGCCAAGGGTTGAATGAACGCGTTGCGCCGAGACCAGCCGAACTCGTCGGTTTTAGGTTGAATATCGGCAAAGCAGCGACCCTTGGGCGTCAGGAAGCGCATGGCGTGCCAGGGCGTGGTATGCGGCAGCACCTTGTCGGCCAGACTGACGGACTGGAAAGAACGCAGGCTTTCATCGTCCAGGCCGATGGCACGGGGGTAGTCGATCAGGCTGTCGAGCTTTTCCACCAATGTGACGTTCACGCCACATTGCCCCAGGTAATTGGCAATCATCAGGCCGACAGGGCCGGCGCCGACGATGGCAACGTCGGTGCTCAGCTCCACCGTGGAAGGAGTGGGTGCAAGACTCATGGGTATCTCCGTACAGCGCTTTTGGATTTCTTGTTGGGCGCAGTATGGAAATCAGGTAGCTGGTGGACAACGAAAACCCTTGCTAGTGTGCACCAGGTGCACAGCCTTGATTGATAGAAAAATGGAGCCTCCATGAGCGAAACAGAATACAAGGCCGTTCGTGGGCTAATGCGCGGTTTGGCCCTGATCAATGGCTTGAATCGTTTCGATGGCGGGGCCACTACGGCGCAGTTGGCCGAGCAAAGCGGGCTACATCGCACCACGGTTCGTCGATTGCTGGAGACCTTGCAAACCGAGGGTTACGTGCGACGCAGTGAGTCGGATGACAGCTATCGCCTGACGTTGAAAGTCCGCGAGCTGAGCGAGGGATTTCGCGATGAACAATGGATTTCTTCGATTGCCGCACCGCTGCTTGGCGAACTGCTGCAACAAGTCGTCTGGCCAACCGACCTGTGCACGCTGGACGGCGACGCCATGGTGATTCGCGAGACCACTCATCGATTCAGTCGCCTGTCATTTCACCGCTCCATGGTCGGTCGGCGCTTACCGTTGCTCATGACGGCCACTGGGCGTGCGTACTTTGCGTTCTGCCCCCCGGCAGAGCGCGAAGAGCTGATTGAGTTGATGATCAGCCGCGAAGATGAGCAGTCGGCGCTGGCGGCGGATCGTGGCTTTGTCGACCGGTTGGTGGAGCACACTCTCGGCAAGGGCTATGGCGAAAACAATTCCCACTGGGGCCAGGAACGCAAAATTGCTGCCATCGCGATTCCGGTTGAGCACGAGGAGCGGGTGATGGGTTGCCTGAATCTGGTTTATATCGCCAAGGCGATGTCGGTTGAGGAAGCCGCCCGCCGGTATCTGCCGGCGATGCAAGGCGTGGTGCAAAAAATCAGGGCTCAATTGGCGTAGTGTGGGTGGCACTCTGCGTGCTCTGCGGTGCTGCTCGATTCAGCCCTTACAAGACGCAAAAATCCCCGTATCAGCGAGTGATTACGGGGATTTTTCGTCTATCGAGTTCCGTGGATATCCACGGCACCCATTACACGTTGAAGCGGAAGTGCATCACGTCGCCGTCCTTGACGATGTAGTCCTTGCCTTCCAGGCGCCATTTACCAGCTTCCTTGGCACCGGCCTCACCCTTGTACTGGATGAAGTCGTTGTAGGCGATGACTTCGGCACGGATGAAGCCTTTTTCGAAGTCGGTGTGGATCACGCCAGCCGCTTGCGGAGCGGTGGCACCGACGCGGACGGTCCAGGCGCGGACTTCTTCGACACCGGCGGTGAAGTAGGTCTGCAGGTGCAGCATCTCGTAGCCAGCGCGGATCACGCGGTTCAGGCCTGGCTCTTCGAGGCCCAGGGCTTCGAGGAACATGTCTTTCTCTTCACCGTCTTCAAGTTCGGCGATTTCCGCTTCGATCTTGTTGCAGACCGGTACAACCATGGCGCCTTCTTCTTCGGCAATGGCTTTCACCACGTCCAGGTGCGGGTTGTTTTCGAAACCGTCTTCAGCAACGTTGGCGATGTACATGACCGGCTTGGTGGTCAGCAGGTGGAAACCCTTGATGACCGCCTTTTCGTCGGTGCTCATGTTCTTCATCAGGCTGCGCGCAGGCTTGCCCAGGGTGAAGTGAGCGATCAATTGCTCCAGCAGGCCTTTCTGGACCACAGCGTCCTTGTCACCACCCTTGGCGTTGCGCGCGACTTTCTGCAGTTGCTTCTCGCAGCTGTCGAGGTCGGCGAAGATCAGTTCCAGGTCGATGATTTCGATGTCGCGTTTCGGGTCGACGCTGTTGGAGACGTGAATCACGTTCTCGTCTTCGAAGCAGCGGACCACGTGGGCGATGGCATCGGTTTCGCGGATGTTGGCCAGGAATTTGTTGCCCAGGCCTTCACCTTTCGACGCACCAGCCACCAGGCCGGCGATGTCGACGAATTCCATGGTGGTCGGCAGGATGCGCTTCGGATTGACGATCGCGGCCAGGGCTTCCAGGCGCGGGTCAGGCATCGGCACGATACCGCTGTTGGGCTCGATGGTGCAGAAGGGGAAGTTCTCGGCCGCGATACCGGATTTGGTCAGGGCGTTGAACAGGGTGGACTTGCCGACGTTAGGCAGGCCGACGATGCCGCAATTGAATCCCATGGTGTTTCCCCTCGGATAAGAGTCAGGCCTTCTGGCTGTGCAGGTTTTTCATCGCGCGGTTCCATTCACCGGCGAGGATATCCGGCAGCACGCCGAGGGCAAAGTCGATGCTGGCATCGAGTTTTTCCTGTTCGGCGCGTGGCGCACGACCCAGGACGAAATTTGAAACCATACTGGCAACGCCCGGGTGGCCAATGCCAAGCCGCAAGCGGTGAAAGGTATTCTGATTGCCCAGTTGCGCGATGATGTCGCGCAACCCGTTGTGACCGCCATGGCCGCCGCCCTGTTTGAGCTTGGCGACGCCCGGAGGCAGGTCGAGTTCGTCGTGCGCCACCAGGATCTCTTCGGGCTTGATGCGGAAGAATCCGGCGAGTGCCGCTACGGCCTGGCCGCTGCGGTTCATGTAGGTGGTGGGGATCAGCAGACGAACATCCTGACCCTGGTGCGTATAGCGCCCGGTCAGGCCGAAATATTTGCGATCGGCCACAAGGTTTACGCCTTGTGCGTTCGCGATGCGCTCAACAAAAAGGGCCCCTGCGTTATGCCGGGTCTGTTCGTATTCTGCGCCTGGATTTCCCAAGCCAACGATCAGTTTAATGGCAGTCACGATAGGGGCCCTTCCTAGGAGTGGTGGATAACATCGCCGCAAGTGGAGAACGCGGCGAAAGTGGACGAAAGTTGCTCATTTACCATTATGTAAACTCCGCGTTCTCGCCCGCTTTCTCGCTACGTTCCAGTCCGCGATGTTTCCGTCACTCCGGCGAACAGAGTGAAATTACTCTGCTGCGCCTTCTTCGGTAGCTTCTGGAGCAACACGTGGAGCGTGAACGTTGGCAACAGCCAGGTCGTTACCGTGAGCCAGAGCAACGAACTCAACGCCTTTAGGAGCGCTGATGTCGGACAGGTGAATGATCGAGCCGACTTCGGCGTTAGCCAGGTCAACTTCGATGAATTCAGGCAGGTCTTTCGGCAGGCAGGACACTTCGATTTCAGCAACAACGTGCGAAATCTCGCCGCCTTTCTTCACCGGGGCAGCTTCGTTGATGAAGTGCACTGGAACGACAGCAGTCAGCTTCTGGCCGGCTACTACGCGTACGAAGTCAGCGTGCATCACGTGGCCTTTGGCCGGGTGACGCTGCAGAGCCTTGATGATTACGTTTTGCTTGGTGCCACCAACGTTCAGCTCGATGATGTGGCTGTAAGCCGCTTCGTTTTCGAGCAGTTTGGCAACTTCTTTAGCCAGCATGCTGATGGATTCAGGGGCTTTTTCGCCACCGTAAACTACAGCTGGAACCAGGCTTGCGAGACGACGCAGGCGGCGGCTCGCACCTTTCCCCAGGTCGGAACGCACTTCAGCATTCAGAGTAAAATCGTTCATGTTGTATCTCCAAAATAACCACATTCGCCCCAGCGTTTGCGACCAGCGCTAAAGGCGATATGGGCAAAAAAGCCCCGCCCCGACAGGAATGCCGGGGCGGGGCGCTTTTCGTCAACGAGATGTTCGAGAAGGGCAGGGCCCTTAGCGGAACATCGCGCTGATCGATTCTTCATTGCTGATGCGGCGTACCGCCTCGGCAACTACCGGTGCGATATCCAGTTGACGGATACGCGCACAGGCTTGTGCTGCAGCGGACAGCGGAATGGTGTTGGTCACCACCAGCTCGTCCAGCACGGAATTTTCAATGTTTTCGATCGCCCGACCCGACAGCACAGGGTGCGTGCAGTAGGCGAAAACCTTGGCAGCGCCATGCTCTTTCAGGGCCTTGGCCGCGTGGCACAGGGTGCCGGCGGTATCGACCATGTCATCGACCAGAATACAGGTGCGCCCTTCGACATCACCGATGATATGCATCACTTCAGAGTGATTGGCTTTCTCACGGCGTTTGTCGATGATCCCGAGATCCACGCCCAGGGATTTGGCAACGGCACGTGCACGCACGACGCCACCAATGTCCGGGGACACGATCATCAGGTTTTCGAAGCGCTGATCTTCAATGTCATCCACCAGAACCGGGGAGCCGTAGATGTTATCTACCGGAATATCGAAGAAACCCTGGATTTGGTCAGCATGCAGATCAACCGTGAGAACACGGTCGATGCCGACTACGGTAAGCATGTCAGCGACGACTTTCGCGCTGATAGCCACACGTGCGGAACGCGGACGGCGATCCTGACGGGCATAACCAAAGTAAGGAATAACAGCAGTGATACGAGTAGCTGAGGAGCGGCGGAAGGCATCAGCCATCACTACCAGTTCCATCAGGTTATCGTTGGTCGGAGCGCAAGTCGGCTGAATAATGAAGACGTCTTTACCGCGGACGTTTTCATTGATCTCGGCTGTAATTTCGCCGTCGGAAAACTTACCGACAGAGATGTCACCGAGAGGGATATGCAGCTGACGTACGACACGCCGAGCCAGATCGGGGTTAGCGTTCCCCGTAAAGACCATCATCTTGGACACGCGCAGTACCTGAAGGCTGAGGGTAACCTGGATGAGTATAGGAAAATGGCAGGGGCGGCTGGATTCGAACCAACGCATGGCAGGATCAAAACCTGCTGCCTTACCGCTTGGCGACGCCCCTGTATCTGTTGCAACGATTACCCAGTAATCGATTCCTTTAGAGCAGACTTTGCAGCTTGCGATGCAACATCGAAACGTTGCTTCCTTTTGCTACAAACCCTGTAAGGGTCTCTGTAAGAAGGGCCGAGACTTTATCAGCTTCAGCTTTGCTTGGGAAGCCCCCAAACACACAACTTCCAGTTCCGGTGAGTTTTGCTTCGGTAAAATTACCTAACAAATTCAATGCGTTACGTACCTCTGGATAACGCCTTGCTACTACCGGCAAGCAGTCATTTCGACTGTTTCCCTTGGGAACGGGGCGCACTTTAATGGGCGGCGAGTTACGTGTCAACAACGGATCGGAAAAAATTTCTGCCGTACTTACAGATACTTGCGGCACCAGCACCAGATACCACGGTTCTTCCGGGTCTACCGGGGTCAGTTTCTCCCCCACGCCTTCGGCGAAAGCCGCGTGGCCGCGCACGAAAACCGGGACATCGGCGCCCAGTGTCAGGCCCAGTGCGGCCAGCCGATCTTCATCCCAGCCCAATTGCCAGAGATGATTGAGGCCAAGCAAGGTCGTCGCGGCATTCGAACTGCCGCCACCGATTCCACCGCCCATGGGCAAAACTTTGTCGATCCAGATATCAATGCCGAGCCTACAACCGGATTGCTCCTGAAGTTTTTTCGCGGCTTTGACGATCAGGTTGCTGTCATGGGGAACACCTTCGAACGCGGTGTGCAAATGAATGACGCCGTCATCGCGCACGGCGAAGGTGATTTCATCGCCATAGTCGAGAAACTGAAACAGCGTCTGCAACTCGTGGTAGCCGTCTTCGCGGCGACCGAGAATGTGCAACATCAGGTTGAGCTTGGCCGGGGAGGGCAGGGTCAGGCGACTGGCAGGCATGTCATTGCCCCAGCTTGCGTGGTTGCCAGGCCTTGATCACCAGCGTGACATCGAGGTCGGTGCCGTGCAGCTTGATGCGCTCGGGCAGCCAGTAGCCGTTTTGCTCGGTGTAGGCGGTGTACTCGACCTGCCAGCCATCTTGTTCAAGACTGGCCAGGCGGCTGTCGCCATCCAGGGTCAGGCGGCTCTTGCTGTCCGGAGCCGGAAGCCCGCGAACCCACCAGGCCAGATTGGACACCGGCAACTTCCAGCCCAGTTGTTCTTCAAGCAGGACTTCCGGGCTTGGCGCTTCATAGCGACCCTGGTTGGCAACTTCCAGAGAAACCTTGCCGGGCCGCCCGGTCAGGCGTGCCGCCCCGCGACCCAGGGGGCCGGAAAGGCGGATGTCGTAATAGTCCTGGCGCTGCAGCCAGAACAGCGTGCCGCTACCCGAATCCTTTGGCGCGCGAATGCCGATCTTGCCGTCGATCTGCCAGCCATCCAGGGCGGCAAGCTGCTGTTTGTGCTCGCGCCATTGGGCGGGGTTACCGTGGCCCTCGACGGATTCGCGGGCACCGAAGCCCGCGCAACCGGCGAGCAGGGCGATGAAACTGAAAACGATGATGTGGCGCAAAAACATAATCTTAAAGAGTCTCTGATCCGGTCAGGCGCTTGATGGTACCGCGCAGTGTTGGGCTGTCAGGCTGTTCCTTGAGGAATTTGCCCCATATTTGCCTGGCTTCGCGCTGTTTGCCATTGGCCCACAGGACTTCACCCAGGTGTGCGGCGACTTCCTGATCTGGGAAGCGTTGCAATGCCTGGCGCAGCAGGCGTTCGGCTTCGTCGAGGTTGCCCATGCGGAAATTCACCCAGCCGAGGCTGTCGAGCACCGCCGGGTCTTCCGGATTGATCTGGTGAGCCTGTTCGATCAGGGCCTTGGCTTCGGCGTAACGTGTCGTGCGGTCGGACAGGGTGTAGCCCAGGGCGTTGAGCGCCATGGCATTGGCCGGGTCGTGCTTGATGATCAGTCGCAGGTCTTTTTCCATCTGCGCCAGGTCATTGCGTTTTTCCGCCAGCATGGCACGGGTGTAAAGCAGGTTCAGGTCGTCGGGGTATTGCTGCAGGGCTTTTTCCAGCACGTTCCAGGCTTTGTCGCCCTGTTTGTTGGCGGACAGGGTTTCCGCCTCGATCAGGTACAGCTGGATCGCGTAGTCCGGTTGCTCGTCGCGTTCCGTCGCCAGGCGGGATTGGGCTTCGGCGGTCCTGCCGTTGTTCATCAGAATATCGGCCTGACGCAATTGTGCCGGCAGGTAATCGTTGCCCGGACCCACCTGGCCGTACTCGATCAGCGCGCCCTGCGGGTCATTGCGCTCTTCGGCGATCCGGCCGAGGTTCAGGTGTGCCGAATCGACATGGCTTTCCCGGGCGATCAAGTCTTCCAGATAGCCCTTGGCCTCGTTCCAGGCCTTGGCTTCCAGGCAAACCAGCGCCAGGGAGTAACGCAATTCGTCGTCTTCGGGATATTGCTGGACCAGGCTCGAGAACTCGGCTTTGGCGTCGTCCATCCGGTCCTGTTCAACCAGCATGCGCGCATAAGTCAGGCGCAGGCGTTTGTCGTCCGGATATTTCTTGATGCTTTTTTGAAGCAGCGGCAAGGCCTCGTCACCGCGATCGAGGGTTTGCAGCAGGCGTGCGCGCAGCAGAATCGGGGCAATTTCGCCGTCGTCGGGCGGATTGTCTTCGAGCAGGGTCAGCGCACCTTTGGCGTCGCCGTCCTGTTGCATCAGCAAGGCCTTGCCGAAAATCAGCTGACTATTGTGCGGATGGCGCTGCAATAAACGGTCGAAACTCTTCATCAAACCGTTACGCGTATCCTGGTCGGTGTCGGACGCGGACAAGGCCAGGAAGTCGAAGTGGGTGTCGCCCTTGCCTTGCAGGACTTTCTCCATATAGACCATGGAGTCGTCGTAGCGCCCGGCGCGGGCCAGTTGTACGGCAGCGGCCCGTTGCGCCTCGAGGTCGTCCGGGGCGTTCCGGGCCCAGATCAGTGCGGTGTCCAGGGCGGCCTGATCGGCGCCCAGGTACTCGGCGATGCGGAATGCCCGCTCGGAAATGCCCGGATCCTGGGTATTGATGGCCTGGGTCACATAGTTGTCCAGGGCAATGTCGAAACGATTGCGCTGGCCAGCCAGTTCGGCGCTCAGCAGGCTGAAGACCGTGTCTTCGCTGAATGAGCTGTAAACCTTGGGCTTTTCAGGCGCCGGAGTGCTGTCTTCGGCCGGCGACGTACTGTCCGACGATACGGGTGCCAAGGCCTGGCAGCCGCTGAGGAAGACAAAAGCGAGGAGCAACGCGGAGGATCTATTCATATAGGAAGAGGACGACTAACCTGCGGTCGGATCATCATGACACAAGCCTTGGGTCAAACATAACCGGCCTGCCATTTTCGCATGTGCACGCCTGTAAACGAGAATATCTCGCAATACGGGCATGTGCCCGCCATGGCAATAGATATCGAATAGTTGTTCTGATTCCGTCGAAGTAGGACAATTGCCGGCTTCACGTCACCATCAGCGACTTTGAATGGCCTTCCTTGCACTCGGTATTAACCATAAGACTGCTTCAGTAGACGTCCGCGAGCGCGTGGCCTTTACCCCTGAGCAGCTGGTGGAGGCCTTGCAGCAGCTCTGCCGACTCACCGACAGCCGCGAAGCTGCGATCCTCTCCACCTGCAATCGCAGTGAGCTCTATATAGAACAGGATCACCTGTCGGCGGATATCGTCCTGCGCTGGCTGGCCGAATACCATCATTTGAGCCTCGAGGAACTGCGCGCGAGCGCCTATGTGCACGAAGATGATGCGGCAGTTCGTCACATGATGCGGGTGGCCTCCGGGCTCGATTCGCTGGTGTTGGGCGAACCGCAGATTCTTGGCCAGATGAAATCGGCCTACGCCGTGGCTCGGGAGGCCGGCACCATCGGCCCGCTGCTCGGACGCCTGTTCCAGGCCACGTTCAATGCCGCCAAGCAGGTGCGCACCGACACCGCCATCGGTGAAAACCCGGTGTCCGTGGCGTTCGCCGCAGTCAGCCTGGCGAAACAGATTTTCAGCGACTTGCAACGCAGTCAGGCCTTGCTGATCGGCGCCGGCGAGACCATCACCCTGGTCGCCCGCCATCTGCATGACCTCGGCGTAAAGCGAATCGTGGTCGCCAATCGCACACTGGAGCGGGCGAGCCTGCTGGCCGAGCAGTTCGGTGCCCACGCGGTGTTGCTGTCGGACATCCCGGCGGAACTGGTGCGCAGCGACATCGTCATCAGTTCCACCGCCAGCCAATTGCCGATCCTGGGCAAGGGCGCCGTGGAAAGCGCCCTGAAACTGCGCAAGCACAAACCCATTTTCATGGTGGATATCGCCGTTCCTCGGGATATCGAGCCAGAAGTCGGCGAGTTGGACGACGTTTACCTGTATAGCGTCGACGATCTCCATGAGGTGGTCGCCGAGAACCTCAAGAGCCGGCAAGGCGCTGCGCAAGCGGCTGAAGAGATGGTGTCGGTCGGTGCCGAAGATTTCATGGTCCGCCTGCGTGAATTGGCGGCGGTGGACGTGCTCAAGGCCTATCGTCAACAAAGCGAACGCTTGCGCGACGAAGAATTGCAAAAAGCCCAGCGTCTGCTGGCCAACGGTGCCAGCGCCGAAGATGTGCTGCTGCAACTGGCCCGTGGATTGACCAACAAATTGATGCACGCACCCAGCGTGCAGTTGAAAAAGCTCTCTGCCGAAGGTCGCCTCGATGCGCTGGCGATGGCCCAGGAACTCTTTGCCCTCGGTGAGGGCTCATCGGAAAGCTTTTCGGATAAGAAACCGCAATGAAAGCGTCACTGCTCAATAAGCTGGACATCCTCCAGGACCGTTTCGAGGAATTGACCGCCTTGCTTGGCGATGGCGAGGTCATTTCCGATCAGAACAAATTCCGCACCTATTCCAAGGAATACGCGGAAGTCGAGCCGATCGTCGAGACCTATAAACAGTTGCTCAAAGTGCAGGGCGACCTGGAAGGCGCCCAGGCATTGCTCAAGGACAGCGACCCGGACATGCGCGAGATGGCCGTGGAAGAAGTCCGCGAAGCCAAGGAGCGCCTGGTCGAACTGGAAGCCGGCCTGCAACGCATGCTGCTGCCCAAGGACCCGAATGACGGGCGTAACGTGTTTCTGGAAATCCGCGCGGGTACGGGCGGTGACGAGGCGGCGATTTTCTCCGGCGACCTGTTCCGCATGTATTCGCGTTACGCCGAGCGTCGCGGCTGGCGGGTGGAAATCCTCTCCGAGAACGAGGGTGAGCACGGCGGTTATAAAGAAGTCATTGCTCGCGTGGAAGGCGACAACGTCTACGGCAAGCTGAAATTCGAGTCCGGTGCGCACCGCGTGCAGCGGGTTCCGGCCACCGAATCCCAAGGGCGCATCCATACCTCGGCCTGCACAGTGGCCGTATTGCCCGAGCCGGATGAGCAGGAAGCGATCGAGATCAACCCGGCGGACCTGCGGATCGACACTTATCGTTCCTCCGGTGCCGGCGGTCAGCACGTCAACAAGACCGACTCGGCGATCCGTATCACCCACTTGCCGTCGGGCATCGTGGTCGAGTGCCAGGAAGAACGTTCCCAGCACAAGAACCGTGCGCGGGCGATGTCCTGGCTGTCGGCCAAGCTCAACGATCAGCAGACCAGTGCCGCCGCCAATGCCATTGCCAGCGAACGTAAATTGCTGGTGGGCTCGGGTGATCGCTCCGAACGCATTCGCACCTACAACTTCGCCCAGGGTCGGGTCACCGACCACCGGGTCAACCTGACGCTGTATTCCCTCGACGAAATCCTCGCCGGCGGCGTCGATGCGGTGATCGAGCCGTTGCTGGCCGAATATCAGGCCGATCAACTGGCGGCGATAGGTGAGTAAATGACGATCATCGCCAGTTTGTTGCGCGCCGCCGATCTGCCCGACTCGCCCACGGCGCGTCTGGATGCCGAATTGTTGCTGGCGGCAGCGTTGGGCAAGTCCCGCAGTTTTCTGCACACCTGGCCGGAACGTATCGTTCCGAGCGAAGCGGCGCTGACGTTCGCCGAATACCTTCAGCGCCGCCGCAGCGGTGAGCCGGTGGCCTACATTCTGGGTCAGCAGGGTTTCTGGAAGCTCGACCTGGAAGTGGCGCCGCACACGCTGATCCCGCGTCCGGACACCGAGCTGTTGGTGGAAGCCGCGCTCGAACTGTTGCCGGCCACACCGTGCACAGTTCTCGACCTTGGCACCGGCAGCGGTGCCATTGCCCTGGCCCTGGCCAGTGAGCGTCCGGCGTGGAAGGTCACCGCCGTCGATCGCGTGCCGGAGGCCGTGGCTCTGGCCGAACGCAATCGCCAGCGTCTGAACCTGAACAACGCCACAGTGTTGAGCAGTCATTGGTTCAGCGCTCTGGAAGGTCAGCGTTTTCAGTTGATCATCAGCAATCCGCCCTACATCGCGGCAGCCGATCCGCATCTGGTGGAAGGCGATGTGCGCTTCGAGCCGGCCAGTGCCCTGGTGGCCGGTGTCGACGGGCTCGACGATCTGCGCTTGATCGTCGCCCAGGCGCCGGAGCATCTGGAGGCCGGTGGCTGGCTGATGCTTGAACACGGTTACGACCAGGCCGAGGCGGTGCGTGATTTGCTGCTGACCCGTGGCTTTGAAGAGGTCCACAGCCGCACCGATCTGGGCGGTCATCAACGCATCAGTCTGGGGCGCCTGCCATGCTGAATGATCAGGAATTGCTGCGCTACAGCCGGCAGATTCTGTTGCACCACATCGATATCGACGGCCAGTTGCGCTTGAAAGAAAGCCGCGTGCTGATTGTCGGCCTCGGTGGGTTGGGTGCGCCGGTGGCGTTGTATCTGGCCGCGGCGGGTGTCGGCGAGTTGCATCTGGCGGACTTCGATACAGTCGACCTGACCAACCTGCAGCGCCAGATCATTCATGACACCGACAGTGTCGGCATGAGCAAGGTCGATTCGGCGATCCAGCGTCTGACGGCCATCAATCCCGAGGTTCAACTGGTCGCCCACCGCACGGCGCTGGATGAAGATTCCCTGGCGGCTGCGGTGGCGGGTGTGGACCTGGTCCTCGACTGTTCGGACAATTTCTCCACCCGTGAAGCGGTCAATGCCGCTTGCGTAGCCGCCGCAAAGCCGCTGGTCAGTGGCGCGGCGATTCGCCTTGAAGGGCAGTTGTCGGTGTTCGACCCGCGTCGTCCGGAGAGTCCGTGCTACCACTGCTTATACGGACACGGCAGCGAGGCCGAACTGACCTGCAGCGAGGCCGGGGTGGTCGGTCCGCTGGTGGGCCTGGTCGGCAGCCTGCAAGCCCTTGAAGCGCTGAAGCTGTTGGCGGGTTTCGGCGAGCCGCTGGTGGGGCGCCTGTTGTTGATCGATGCCTTGGGCTCACGCTTTCGTGAATTGCGAGTCAAGCGCGACCCGGGTTGCAGCGTTTGTGGGCCAAAGCATGCGTGAAGCGCCGATTGGCGTGTTCGACTCCGGCGTCGGTGGGCTGTCGGTGCTGGCCGAGATCCAGCGTTTGTTGCCCAACGAGTCACTGCTGTACGTCGCCGATTGCGGCAATATTCCCTACGGCGAGAAAACCCCGGAATTCATCCGGCAGCGTTGTAGCGTCATGGCCGGTTTCTTTCAACGGCAGGGCGCCAAGGCCCTGGTGCTGGCCTGCAACACTGCCACCGTAGCGGGCGTTGCCGACCTGCGACGCGATTACCCGCAATGGCCTATCGTCGGCATGGAGCCGGCGGTCAAGCCGGCCGCTGCCGCGACCCGCAGTGGCGTGGTCGGCGTGCTGGCCACGACCGGTACATTGCAGAGTGCCAAGTTCGCGGCATTGCTCGATCGTTTCGCCACGGATGTGCGCGTGATCACCCAGCCTTGTCCAGGGCTGGTGGAGCTGATTGAAAAGGGTGATCTGCACAGTCCCGCACTGCGTCAATTGTTGGCCGGTTACGTCGAGCCCCTGCTTGCCGAAGGTGCTGACACCATCATCCTGGGCTGCACCCATTACCCTTTCCTCAAGCCGATGCTCAAGCAGATGATCCCCGATGACATCAGCTTGATTGACACCGGCGCCGCTGTTGCGCGCCAACTTCAACGTCTGCTGGCCGAGCGCAATTTGCTCGCTCGAGGCCCTGCTCGCGCGGCGCAATTCTGGACCAGTGCCGATCCCCTACACTTCGCAAATATTTTGCCGATACTGTGGAATACCGCTGGCGTTGTGCAAAGCTTCAACGAGTAAGAAGGTTGTGGGGCAAGCGAATAATTGGGGTGAACTTCTGATAAATCGCCGACTTCTATAGCTGTGAGTGTCGAGCAACAAAAAAACCAAACGTAATCGTTCGGAAAAGGAAGTTTCTAATGAAGCGACTATTCTGCTTGGCCGCGATTGCGGCCGCACTGATGGGGCACAGTTTTACCGCACAAGCGGCAGGTGTGGAATTCGGGATCGGCCAGACCAGCGACTCGACCATGACTTATCGATTGGGCATGCAGTTCGATTGGGACAAGAGTTGGTGGCAGAGCGATGTCGGCCGCCTGACCGGTTACTGGAGTGGCGCCTACACCTACTGGGAAGGCGACAAGAGTGCCAGTAACAACAGTCTTTCGTTCTCGCCAGTGTTCGTTTACGAGTTTGCCGGCCAGAGCGTCAAACCGTACGTGGAACTGGGGGTAGGCGTGGCGTTGTTCTCCAACACCCAGGTCGAAGACAATCACCTGGGCAGCGCCTTCCAGTTTGAGGACCGCTTGGGTTTTGGTCTGCGTTTTGCCGGCGGGCATGAAGTCGGTATTCGGGCCACGCATTATTCCAACGCAGGGATGACCAACCCGAACGACGGCACAGAGAGTTACGCGTTGCACTATACGATGCCGTTGTAACGATCACGGCCTGGACAATTTGTCGTGCCCCTCTGTGGGAGCCAGCTGGCCCCCACAGAGCGCACATTCAGCGATACGCCGTGGAAATGCCCTGGCGCTCATCGATGCATTCCGGCGCGCCCATCTCGAATTCCCGGCAGATCAGCGGGCGCTTTTCGTAGATGGTGCACATCATCGTGTTGCGATCCAGCGCGGCGCACCAGCCGTCGTCCAGGCGCAGCATGACTTCCCCACCCCAGTCATCGGTATCGATGAACCGCTCGGGCACGCCTGTGTCGGTGATCAGCATGACTTCGAGCTGGCAGCAGCAGGCTGCACAGGTCGAGCACGTGACGGCCGGTTCGGCGATTTGCGTGTGAGGTATGGTTTTCATGGCGCGCAGTGTAAGTCAGTCGCCCGCCGCTGTGTGAACACTCAGACGGGACGCCCGGTCATCAAGCATCGAAGCGACCCAACAGCGGCGCCGTGATTGCCGAAGGCTTGGCCAGCAGCAGTTGCGCGGTGCCGATGGTGCGCTCCATAAAGCCGCCTTCGCAGTAGCACAGGTAAAACTCCCACAGTCGCAGGAAATAGTCGTCGTAACCCAGCTCACTCAAGCGACCCTGGGCGCGGCGAAAATTCTCGCGCCACATACGCAAGGTTCGAGCGTAATGCAGGCCGAAGTCTTCCATGTGCAGCAGGTTCATGTCGGTGTCGCGGCTCACGATCTCCAGCATCTTCTGCACACAGGGCAAGGCGCCGCCGGGGAAGATGTAGCGTTGAATGAAATCGACGCTGTTCCTGGCCTGTTCATAGCGCTGCTCGCGGATGGTGATGGCTTGCAAGAGCATCAGACCGTTGCTCTTGAGCAGCTGAGCGCATTGCTTGAAGTAGGTCGGCAGGAAGCGATGGCCGACAGCCTCGATCATCTCGATCGATACCAGTTTGTCGTATTGGCCAGTGAGGTCGCGGTAGTCCTTGAGCAGCAACGTGACCTGATCTTGCAGTCCGAGGGCATCGATGCGTTGTGCGGTGAAGGCATATTGCTCTTTGGACAAGGTGGTGGTGGTGACTTTGCAGCCGTAGTGTTGGGCCGCGTACAGCGCCATGCTGCCCCAGCCGGTGCCGATCTCCAGCAAGTGATCCGTTGGTTTGAGGGCAAGCTTCTGGCAAATCCGCTGCAGTTTGTTCAACTGCGCCTGTTCAAGGCTGTCCTCATCGGTCAAAAACTGCGCCGCCGAATACATCATGGTTGGGTCGAGAAACTGCTCAAACAGGTCATTACCCAGGTCGTAGTGGGCGGCGATGTTTTTCTGCGAGCCCTTGCGGGTGTTGCGATTGAGCCAGTGCAGGGCCTGGACCAGTGGCCGACCGAGTTTCGCCAGGCCACCTTCGAGGCCATCGAGCACATCAAGGTTGCTGACGAACACCCTGACCACCGAGGTCAGGTCCGGCGAACTCCAGTAGCCCTGGATGAACGCTTCGCCCGCGCCAATCGAACCGTTGCTCGCCACCAGTCCCCAGGCTGCGGCATCGAGGATATGGATCTCCCCCAGCAATTCATGGCTGGCACTGCCGAACACATGGCGTACGCCATCTTCGATCAGCACCAACTGTCCGTGTTTGAGTTGCGTCAATTGCCGAAGCACGCCGCGACGCAGCAGCGATCCGGTCAGGCCCTGGGTATTGAACAAGTTGGCTTTGGCCGAGACGCTAGAGGCTTTCATGGTGGCGATCCTTGGGCAGGGTGGTGGCGATTTGAACGTTGCCGTCGGCCGTCTGATGAGCAAACAACGGTACGCGCTTGAGCAACAGGCGCAGGGCTTGCCAATAGATGGCCAGGGCAGTTTTCGCGGTCATCCATGGAAAGCGCCGCAAGTAACGGTGCAGGCTGGCGCGATCGAGGGGTTCGCGTTCGAGCGTGAGCGTGGCGTCGAACAGTTTCTCTTCGCCCTGCCAGTCGGCCAAGTGCACGCCAAGTCGTTTGGCCACCGGGCTGAAGCTCATGCGGTACTGGATATCGCGCGGCAGGAATGGCGAAACGTGAAAAGCCTTGGGCACGGCAAAGTGTTGATGAAAATCCAACAGGTCCTGCGGTGCCTTGGCAGGCAACACGTAGTGATAACGCTCGCGCCACGGCGTGTTGCTGACTTCGCAGACGATTGCCGCCAGTTGCCCATCGGCTTCATGGCAATAGAAAAAACTCACCGGATTGAACGACAAGCCCCAACTGCGCGGTTGGGTCAGCAGGCAGATCGAGCCTTGCGGCACATGGCCGATGGCTTCGCTGACCAGCTGGCGCACGGCGTCGATCAGGCGCATGCCGTTGCCGGTGTACGCCTTGAGGTAATCGCGTTCACGAAATGAAAACGGCGCAAAGCGGCTGACCCCCGCCAATCCTGACAGGCCGAGCACCGCATCCTGTTCATCGAGGTCCAGGTACAGCAGGCCGATCCGATAGCGGAAGGCGTGGTGCCGAGGGGTAAAGCGTCGATGGGCGATCCAGCCGCTGTAAAGGGCGCTGTTCACAGGTGTTCTCCAAAGGCGCGGGCCACATGCAGGGCGCTGACCACGCCGTCTTCATGGAAACCGTTGGCCCAGTACGCGCCGCAGTACCAGGTGTGCTGTTGCCCGTCCAGTTCTCCCCGGCGCGCCTGGGCCGCCACCGCCGCCAAGCTGTATTGCGGGTGGGCGTAGGTGTATTTGGCGAGCACTTTGAACGGGTTGATGGCGGCGCTCTGGTTGAGGCTGACGCAGAACGTCGTGTCGCTCTGGATGCCTTGCAGGATGTTCATGTCGTAGGTGACGGCGGCACGTGTATGGCCAGCGCCGCCGAGACGAAAGTTCCAGCTGGCCCAGGCGAGTTTTCGCTGTGGAAGCAGGCGCGTGTCGGTGTGCAACACCACCTCATTGTCGGCGTAGGGCAGGGCGCCGAGGATCGATTGTTCGGCTTCGCTGGGCGCTGCCAACAGTTGCAGGGCCTGATCGCTGTGGCAGGCGAACACCACCTTGTCAAAGCGCTCGCTCCCGGCGTGACTGTGGATAACGACACCCTCTGCATCGCGTTCGACTCGCATCACTGGGCAGTTGAGGCGGATTTTCTCGCGGAAGCTGGCGGTCAATGGCGCGATGTAGGCGCTTGAACCGCCTTCGATGACCTGCCATTGCGGCCGATTGCTCACGGACAGCAAGCCGTGATTCTTGAAAAACCTGACGAACGAGTGCAGCGGGAAGGCCAGCATGTCAGCCATGGGCATCGACCAGATCGCCGAGCCCATCGGCACGATGTAGTGCAGGATGAAACGCTCGCCGTAGCCGCCGGCTTTCAAGTAGTCGTCCAGCGTGGTATCGGGCTTGATCCGCTGTTCTTCCAGGTCACGCAGGGCTTGTTTGTTGAAGCGCAGGATGTCCCGCAGCATGCCCCAGAATCCCGGCGACAGCAGGTTGCGGCGCTGGGCGAACAGGCTGTTGAGGTTGTTGCCGTTGTATTCCAGGCCGCTGTCGGGGTCAGTGACCGAGAAGCTCATTTCGGTGGGCTTGAAGCCCACGCCGATCTGGCCCAGCAGACGAATGAAATTCGGATAGGTCCAGTCATTGAACACGATGAAGCCGGTGTCCACGGCATAGCGGTGACCATCGACGGTCACGTCCACCGTGTGGGTGTGGCCGCCGATCCAGTCGCTGGCCTCGAACAGGGTGATCTCATGGCTGCGATTGAGTAGATACGCACAAGTCAGCCCCGAGATACCGCTGCCGATAATGGCAATGTTCACGGCTCGTCCTTGATCGGTGGATGGCTGCGAACCATGCGTTTGCCGATCGCCAGCTTCATCCGGCCGGGCAACTTCGACAAGGGCCAGAGGGCGGCCATGAACAACCCTGGAAACGCGATTTCCAGCGGTCGATCCTTGAGTTTGGCGAAGATGTGCCGCGCGGCTTTATCCGCCGGCCAACTGAGAGGCATGGGGAAGTCGTTTTTTGCGGTCAGGGGGGTGTCGACGAATCCGGGGCTGACCACGGTGACTTCGATGCCTTCCGGTGCCAGATCGATACGCAGCGATTCGAACAAATAACGCATCCCGGCCTTTGAGGCGCCGTAGGCTTCGGCCCTGGGCAGCGGCAGGTAGGTCACGGAACTGGCCACGCCCACCAGGTGCGGCGCAGTGCCTGCCCGCAACAGTGGCAGCGCGGCTTCGATGCAATAGCTGCTGGCAAGCAGGTTGGTGCGCACCACATGTTCGATGATCGAGGCATCGAACTGCCGGGCATCCACGTACTCGCAGGTGCCGGCGTTGAGGATCACTGTATCCAGCGAGCCCCAGTCCTCGGCAATCTGTTCGCCGATTTCACGCACGGTCTGGCTGTTGGTCAGGTCTCCCGCCACCACCAGCACTTGTCCCGGATAACGTTGGGACAAGACTTTCAACGGGGCCACCGAGCGTGAGCTGACCGCCAGGTGGGCGCCGGTCTTGAGGATTTCTTCGGCCAACGCGGCGCCAATACCGCTGCTGGCGCCGGTCAGCCAGTATCTTCGTGGAGGTGTAATGCTCATCCCATTCTCCTTTTCAGCCAGGCAATCGCCCGGCCCAAAACCGGTAGATGTTCATAAAGCAGTGCCCCGGCATCGAAGTAATCCCGGTGGCAATAGACCTTGTCGCGCCAGCGCAGGTGCGAACAACCGTCGACCCGGATCAGCCGGCCACCCGCCAGGCGCGGATGGCGATAACTCATGACCCAGCGCAAATAGCCTTCGCCTTCAGTGATCTGGTCGAAACCATGAAAGTCGAATCGCAGCTCGCTGACGTTGGCGTAAAGCTCGGTGAAGTAGCCGCGCAGTTGCCCGAGACCCTGCACTTCGTGCAGCGGATCG
Organism: Pseudomonas sp. MT92; assembly: GCF_058792515.1. Classification (NCBI taxonomy): domain Bacteria; kingdom Pseudomonadati; phylum Pseudomonadota; class Gammaproteobacteria; order Pseudomonadales; family Pseudomonadaceae; genus Pseudomonas; species Pseudomonas sp. MT92. Next base: position 323,373 of record NZ_JBXAFA010000006.1, on the reverse strand, counting down.
GTGAAGCGCACGTCGTCGGTGTACAACTCGCCGAGGCGTTGCAGATTGTCTTTATCCAATTGCGCAAACCGCTGGGCGAACTGGCGCAGGAAGCTACTCATCCCGACCTCCGGCGTTCTGGCGCGACGGCAGGTTCTTGAACGCCGCCAGGGCGCGAGCACGGGAAGCATTCAGATCGACGATCGGGGGCGGATAATCCGCCACGCCGAACAAGCCGCCGAGTTTCGCCGGGTTGTGCACTTCCTTTTTGTTCAGCCCGGCCAGTTCCGGCAACCAGTGCTTGATGAACACGCCTTCGGCGTCGAATTTTTCCGACTGGCTCAGCGGGTTGAAAATCCGGAAGTAGGGTGCCGAGTCAGTGCCGGTCGATGAGCTCCATTGCCAGCCGCCGTTGTTGGCGGCCAGGTCACCATCGATCAGGTGACGCATGAAAAAGCGTTCGCCCTCGCGCCAGTCGATCAACAGGTTCTTGGTCAGGAACATCGCCACCACCATGCGCAAGCGGTTGTGCATCCAGCCGGTTTCCAGCAATTGGCGCATGGCCGCGTCGATGATGGGTACGCCGGTACGCGCTTCTTGCCAGGCCGTCAGTTCTTCTGGAGCGTCGCGCCAGGCCAGGGCTTCGGTTTCCGGGCGGAAGGCGCGGTGACGGGAGACCCGTGGGTAGCCCACCAGAATGTGTTTGTAGAACTCGCGCCACAGCAGCTCATTGATCCAGGTGACAGCGCCGACCTTGCCGCTTTCGAATTCGCCCTGATTGCTTTGCAGCGCCGTGTGCAGGCACTGGCGAGGGGAAATCACCCCGGCGGCGAGGTACGCCGAGAGTTGGCTGGTGCCGGGTTTTGCCGGGAAGTCACGCTCGCTCTGGTAGTAGTCGATCTGGACGTCGGCGAAGGTGTCGAGGCGGCGGCGGGCTTCGGCTTCACCGGCCGGCCACAACGCGCGCAAGCTGTCGCCGGGTGTATCGAAACCCTGGACCTGTGCCGGGATCGGATCGCTGATGATGTTCAGCGGCGCTTGGGCCATTGGCGCGCTCACCAGGCGCGGCAATGATCGATGCAGGCGTTCGTAGCACACCTTGCGGAATTGGCTGAAGACCTGGAAGTAGCTGCCCGTCTTGGTCAGTACGCTGCCGGGCTTGAACAGCAGTTGATCCAGATAACTGCGGGCGTCGATGCCTTGGGCCTTGAGCCGATCGGCCACCGCGGCATCGCGGCGGGTTTCATGCAGGCCGTACTCTTCGTTGAAGTGCACGGCGTCGACGTTCAACTGCCGGCACAGGTCCAGCAGCACCTGGGGTGCATCGTCCCAGCGCGGGGCGTTGCGGATCAGCAGTGGAATGTTCAGTTCGCCCAACGCCTGGCTCAGCGTCTTCAGGTTACGTAACCAGAAGTCGACTTTGCACGGCGCGTCATCGTGTTCCAGCCATTGCTCCGGGCTCGGCAGATACACCGCCACGCAGGGGCCAGCCGCAGCGGCGGCCGAGAGTGCGGTGTTGTCGTTCACGCGCAAGTCACTGCGCAACCAGATCAATTGCATGGGAATGCCCGCATTAAATAAGCCCGCGCTGAACCAGTACTTGATGAGCTGCCAAAGGATCTTCAGCCACGTACAGATCAGCGATCTCTGATGTTTTTACGGACAACTCGGCGTGGTGGATGCATACCGTTGGTCCGGCGATCATTTTTGGGCAACTGACGCCATTGAAAAGTTTCGGCAGCTGCGAAGGCGTGATGGCTTTGCTGGAATACAGCAGGACGCCACGGGGTTGCAGATGATCGACCGCCAGCGCCAGTTCGCCGGCGGGCAGGGGCCAGTCGAACACCTCCACCGGGCAATCGGCACTGCTGATCAGCCACGCGGTCAGCCACAGGTGAGGTTCCAGGGGCAGGTCCGAGTGGTTGATCAACAGCAACGGCGCGGTGTGTAGCTGACGATTGTTATGGTAGATGCGCGCGCCGAATTTGCTGCGCAGCCAGGAATACACAAACACCCGCTCCATTTGCGCACCGAACTGGCCTTGCCAGCGTTGCTCCAGGTCGGTGAGCAATGGCATCAGCAGTTGTTCGCACAAGGTCCGCGGTGGATACAGGGCCATGGCCTGGTTGACGGTGTCGTCCAGGGTGCGCTCGGATAACGTCGCAACGGCTTGCAACAAGGTCTGGCGAAGACGCTGCCAATCGTTCTCCGCGGACTCGCTGAAGTCTTGCGGGGTGTCGAGCAATTGCTTGACCTGGCTGACGGCCACGCCACGATTGAGCCAGGTGAGGATGGTCAGGATGCGTTGCACATGTTCGGTCGAGAACAGTCGATGCCCCTTGGGCGTGCGCTGCGGCACGATCAGGCCGTAGCGTCGCTCCCAGGCGCGCAAGGTGATGGCGTTGACCCCGGTTTGCCGGGCCACTTCGCGGATCGGCAGCCAGCCCTCATCCAGGGCTTTCTTGAAATCGGCGCCAAGGTCTTCGCTGGCGCTACTGTCGAGAGGGACTTTCATTAGATGGCGTTTCGCAGGCTGAGGTTTTCCGGGTGCGGTTGCAGGTAAACCTGCTGCGCGATGTATGGGTCCGGGTGCTGGCGAAAGTAGTGCTTGAGCAGCGTCAGCGGCACCACCAATGGCACGATGCCGTGGCGGTACTGGCCAATGACGTGTTGCACTTCCTGTTTGTCCTCGGCGCTGATTGCCTGTTTCAAGTAACCGCTGATGTGATGCAGAACGTTGGTGTGGGTGCGGCGGGTCGCGCATTTTTTCAGGGCCGCCATCAACTCGCTGAAATAGCGTGGGCCAAGCACCTTCGGGTCGGTGCGGCCCATGCTGCCCAGCAGATTGCCCAGGGTTTTGTATTGCACCGGGTTGTGGGCCATCAGCAGGTATTTGTAGCGCGAGTGGAAGTCTGTGAGACCGCGTCGAGTCAGGCCTTCTTTCAGCAATTGCTGCCATTCGCTGTAGGCGAATACACGGGTGAGAAAGTTTTCGCGCAGCACCGGGTCGTTGAGTCGGCCGTCTTCTTCCACCGGCAAATCCGGATGCAAGGCGCAAAACGCCTGGGCATAGATGCCTTGGCCGCCACCGTCCTGCGGTGCGCCATTGGCGCGGTAGACCTTGACCCGCTCCAGTCCGCAGGACGGCGATTTCTGCATGAAGATGTAGCCGCTGATATCGCGTAGCTCGGCCGCCATTTTGCGGCCGTAATCGGCCAATGGCTGAGTGACATTGATCTCGCGGTTGATCGTGCCGACGGCTTCGGGTTGATTCGGATCACCCACCAGCCGGATCGGCTCCCGGGGAATGCCAAGGCCAATCGCGACTTCCGGGCAGACCGGCACGAAATCGAAGTAGTCGGTGAGGACGCGGCTGCACAGTCGCGATTCCTTGTGCCCGCCGTTGTAGCGCACTTCTGCGCCCATCAGGCAGGCGCTGATGGCGATTTTTGGTTTGGCAGGAGATGGGAGCATTGGAGCACCTCAAAATCAAAACCTATACAGATGTCACGATCTGTACAACATAGGTTCATCATAGATTCAAAGGTGTACAAGTCAAACAATTTGCACAAGTTTTTCCGAGGCGGGCCTACAGCCAGCCGAACTTCCAGTGATCCTTATCGCAAAGGGCCTGCCACTTGAGCTGTTCGCTGCGTTGGGTCAACACCGCTTGCAACTCGACCTCCAGCACCTCCCCTTCGTCGTTGCGGATCAGCTCGGTCACCAGAAAGTGTTTCTCGCGGTTTTGCGGATGGGCTGCTGTCCATTTCGACAGCAGCAACTTGTTTGGGTTGATGCGGTTCACTGGAGGTGCTCATGCAAGCGGCGGGCGGCTTCCTGACCGCTGAGCCAGGCGCCTTCCACGCGTCCGGACAGGCACCAGTCGCCACACGCATACAGGCCCAGGTCGGCATCGGCCAGCGTGCCCCACTCATGGCTGCTCGCGGGACGGGCATAGAGCCAGCGGTGGGCGAGGCTGAAGCTCGGGGCGGGCATGGCACTGTGCAGCAACTCGGCGAAGGCGCCGTGCAGTTGTTCGATCACGGCTTCTTTCGGCAGGTCGATGTGTTGGCGACTCCAGGCGCTGGTGGCATGCAACACCCAGGTATCGAGGGTGTTGTCGCGGCCCGGTTTACTGCGGTTGCGTGCCAGCCAGTCCAGCGGACTGTCCTGCACGAAACAGCCTTCCATGGGGGTGTCCAGCGGGGTTTCGAACGCCAGTGCGACCGCCCAGGTAGGGTCCATTTTTACCCCGGCGGCGGCACCGGCAAGCTTCGGCGCGGAGGCCAGCAACGCGGTTGCCTGAGGCGCCGGCGTGGCGATCACCACATGGCTGAAGGGACCATGGGTGAAGCCTTCGGCGTCTTGCAGGTGCCAGTGTTCTTCGCCGCGATAGACCTCGGTGATGCGACAGGCGAAATGCACTTCCAGGTCGCCGAGCAAAGCGCGGGTGATGGCGCTCATGCGTGGCGTACCGACCCAACGGGTCTGTTCGTCCGGTGACAGGTTGAGCTGGCCGCCATGAAAGGTGTACAGCTGCGGCGTCCATTCGGCGACCCAGCCGTTGGCTTGCCAGCGCTGCACTTCGGTGACGAAGCGGCGATCGCGAGCGGTGAAATATTGTGCGCCCATGTCCAGGGCGCCCGCGTCGCTACGCTTGCTCGACATGCGTCCACCACTGCCGCGGCTTTTATCGAAAAGTTGAACGACATGCCCTGCATCTGTCAGGGCTTGTGCGGCGGATAATCCGGCAATGCCGGTGCCGATGATCGCGATAGGTACAGTCATAAGGGCCTCGTTTACCTTTCTGTACAGACTACGCCGGGGTTTAAACCTGTACAATATTGTTTTTTGGTATAACTTTTAGCGTTCTTGTTCTGACAGCTTGGCCTATTGTTAAACACAGAGCCTGCCCGATACCAAAAGATCCCTTGCTTATAAAAATAGACTAGTGATCAGGGTAAAACGCCACGTGAGGAAGATGTCATGCACATATTGCTGACCGGCGGTACTGGTTTGATAGGACGTCAGCTCTGCCGACACTGGTCGAGTCAGGGGCATCGCCTGACAGTCTGGAGCCGGACGCCTGAAAAAGTCGCGAAGATCTGTGGCGATCAAGTGCGTGGAATCGCGCGGCTCGAAGACCTGGGCGCCGCCCCCGTCGATGCCGTGGTGAATCTCGCCGGCGCACCGATCGCGGACCGTCCATGGACTCACAAACGCAAAGCCTTGTTGTGGAGCAGCCGTATCACCCTGACTGAAACCTTGCTGGCCTGGCTTGAAGGCCGTGAGCACAAGCCACAGGTATTGATTTCCGGGTCGGCGGTCGGTTGGTACGGTGATGGTGGCGAGCGCGAGCTGACCGAGGAATCGCCACCGGTCAACGAAGATTTCGCCAGTCAGTTGTGCATCGCCTGGGAGGAAACCGCGCAGCGCGCCGAGGCTTTGGGGATTCGTGTGATTCTTATACGCACCGGGCTGGTGTTGTCGGCCGAAGGCGGCTTTTTGTCGCGGCTGTTGTTGCCATTCAAATCAGGGTTGGGCGGCCCGATTGGCAATGGTCGCCAGTGGATGCCATGGATCCATATCAACGACCAAATTGCCCTGATTGATTTTCTTCTGCATCGCAATGAAGCCAGCGGTCCATATAATGCCTGCGCACCGAAGCCGGTGCGCAATCGCGAATTTGCCAAAACGTTGGGCAGCGTGCTCCACCGCCCGGCGTTCATGCCGTTGCCGGCCTTTGTATTGAAGATCGGCCTGGGCGAGTTGTCATTGTTACTGCTGGGCGGTCAGCGAGCCACGCCGGTTCGTTTGCTGCAGGCGGGTTTCACTTTCCGGTTCACTGATTTGCGCGCGGCCCTGGACGATCTGTCCGGCCGCCTCTGAAATAGGATGTTGCATGACGGATCACGCGTTGCTTCTGGTCAACCTGGGCTCACCAGCCTCCACCTCGGTGGCGGATGTACGCAGCTACCTCAATCAGTTTTTGATGGACCCGTATGTGATCGACCTGCCATGGCCGGTTCGGCGCTTGTTGGTGTCGCTGATCCTGATCAAGCGCCCCGAGCAATCGGCCCATGCCTATGCCTCGATCTGGTGGGAGGAGGGCTCGCCACTGGTGGTGCTCAGCCGTCGCCTGCAACAGGCCGTGACTGCCCACTGGAAGCATGGCCCGGTGGAGCTGGCGATGCGTTATGGCGAACCGTCCATCGAGTCGTCGCTGCTGCGTCTGGTGGCTGCGGGAATCAAGCGAATCACCCTGGCGCCGCTTTATCCTCAGTTCGCCGATAGCACCACTACCACTGTGATCGAAGAAGCCAAGCGGGTGGTGCGCGAAAAGAAACTCGACGTGCAACTGTCGGTGCTCCAGCCGTTTTACGATCAGCCGGAATACCTCGATGCCCTGGTGGCCAGCGCCAAACCTTATCTGCAACAGGACTACGATCACCTGTTGTTGAGCTTTCACGGGTTGCCTGAGCGCCACCTGACCAAGCTCGATCCGACCGGCCAGCATTGCTTCAAGAATGACGAATGCTGCAGGAATGCTTCGCCGGCCTCCCTGGCGACCTGTTACCGCGCCCAATGCCTGCGTAGCGCGGCTGAATTTGCCAAGCGCATGGGCTTGCCGGACGGCAAGTGGTCGGTGTCATTTCAATCGCGACTGGGCCGCGCGAAATGGATCGAACCCTACACCGAAGCGCGCCTCGACGAACTGGCCAAGAGTGGCGTGAAAAAGGTGCTGGTGATGTGCCCGGCGTTCGTCGCCGACTGCATCGAGACACTGGAGGAGATCGGTGATCGCGGACGGGAGCAATTCCGCGAAGCGGGCGGCGAGGAGTTGGTGCTGGTGCCGTGCCTCAACGATGACCCGCAGTGGGCGCGGGCGTTGAGTGCGTTGTGCGAGCGAGCGCCGTTGGCGCTGTAGGCCTACAACCTGTGGCGAGGGAGCGAGCGCCCTCGCCACAGGGGATCATCTGTTACAGCAGCGGCTCATCCGCCTTCTTGTGCTTCCAGCTGTCATTGCCCGGCAGAATCAGGTTCAGCGCAATCGCCACCACCGCGCACAGCGCGATGCCTTTGAGGCCGAAGTCATCGGGGCCGGTGCCGGTGCCGACCAGTACGCCGCCAATCCCGAACACCAGGGTCACCGACACGATCACCAGGTTGCGTGCTTCGCCCAGGTCGATCTTGTGGCGAATCAGCGTGTTCATGCCCACGGCCGCGATCGAGCCGAACAACAGGCAGAGAATCCCGCCCATCACCGGCACCGGAATGCTTTGCAGCAGTGCGCCGAACTTGCCGATGAACGCCAGGCTGATGGCGAAGATGGCCGCCCAGGTCATGATTTTCGGGTTGTAGTTCTTGGTCAGCATCACCGCGCCGGTGACTTCGGCGTAGGTGGTGTTCGGTGGGCCGCCGAACAGGCCGGCAGCGGTGGTGGCAATGCCATCGCCGAGCAGGGTGCGGTGCAGGCCGGGTTTTTTCAGGTAATCGCGACCGGTCACGCTACCCACGGCAATCACACCGCCAATGTGCTCGATGGCCGGAGCCAGGGCCACCGGAACGATGAACAGGATCGCCTGCCAGTTGAATTCCGGCGCAGTGAAGTGCGGGATGGCGAACCAGGGGGCGGCGGCAATTTTCGCGGTATCGACCACGCCAAAGTAGAACGCCATGGCAAACCCCACCAGCACGCCGGAAATGATCGGCACCAGGCGGAAAATGCCTTTGCCGAACACCGCGACGATCAGGGTGGTCAGCAACGCTGGCATCGAGATCATCATCGCCGTCTGGTAATGAATCAGCTCAGTGCCGTCACCGGCCTTGCCCATCGCCATGTTGGCGGCAATCGGCGCCATGGCCAGGCCAATGGAGATGATCACCGGGCCGATGACCACGGGCGGCAGCAAACGGTCGATGAAACCGGTGCCTTTGATCTTCACGGCCAGGCCGAGGAAGGTGTAGACGAAACCGGCCGCCATCACGCCGCCCATGGTCGCGGCCAGGCCGAACTGGCCTTTGGCGAGGATGATCGGGGTGATGAAGGCAAAGCTCGAGGCCAGGAACACCGGCACCTGACGCCCGGTGACGATCTGGAACAGAATCGTCCCCAGGCCGGCGGTAAACAGCGCCACGTTCGGGTCCAGGCCGGTGATCAGGGGCATCAGCACCAAAGCGCCGAAGGCCACGAACAGCATCTGTGCGCCGGACAGTACCGTGCGCCAGAGCGGATCGTTGAACTCATCCTGCATGGTCAAGCGTCCTTCTGCTTGGTGCCGAAGATCTTGTCACCGGCATCGCCCAGGCCCGGGATGATATAACCGTGCTCGTTCAATTTTTCATCGATGGAAGCGGTGTAGATGGTCACGTCCGGGTGAGCTTTCTCGACCACGGCGATGCCTTCCGGCGCAGCCACCAGCACCATGGCGCGGATGTCCTTGCAGCCCGCTTTCTTGAGCAGGTCGATGGTGGCGACCATCGAGCCACCGGTGGCGAGCATCGGGTCGATGATCATCGCGAGCCGTTCGTCGATTTCAGGTACGAGTTTTTCCAGATAGGTGTGGGCTTCGAGGGTTTCCTCGTTGCGGGCCACGCCCACGGCGCTGACTTTGGCGCCCGGGATCAGGCTCAGCACGCCTTCGAGCATGCCGATGCCGGCGCGCAGGATCGGTACTACAGTGATTTTCTTGCCGGCGATTTTCTCGACCGACACCGTGCCGCACCAACCTTCGATATCGTAGGTTTCCAGCGGCAGGTCTTTGGTGGCTTCATAGGTCAGCAGGGCGCCGACTTCCTGAGCGAGTTCACGGAAATTCTTGGTGCTGATGTCTGCGCGGCGCATCAGGCCAAGTTTATGACGGATCAGCGGATGGCGGATCTCGAGGATGGGCATGGGAAAGGCTCCGGCGGCGGGCAAAAAAACCGGCCTAGATTAATCTATCCGAGGGTGTTGTCCTATAGACATTCAGTACGTTAGTCCACAAACGCTTGATCTGACCTCGCTTGATGCGTACCTTTGCCCGCTTTTCCCGAATCCGTCACCCCCTGGAGAGCACCATGTCCGCTGATCTCGAGCATATCCGTCAAATCATGCGAGAGGCTGACTGCCTGTACACCGAAGCTGAAGTCGAGGCGGCCATCGCTCGCGTCGGTGCGCACATCAACGAACAACTGGCGGACAGCAATCCGGTGGTGTTCTGTGTGATGAACGGCGGGCTGATTTTCGCCGGCAAACTGCTGACCCATCTGCATTTCCCGCTGGAAGCTTCCTACCTGCACACCACCCGCTATCGCAACGAAACCAGCGGCGGCGAGCTGTTCTGGAAGGCCAAGCCGGAAGTGTCGTTCATCGACCGCGACGTGCTGATCATCGATGACATCCTCGACGAAGGTCACACCCTGGGCGCGATCATCGACTTCTGCAAACACGCCGGCGCGCGCAAAGTGCACACCGCCGTGCTGATCGACAAGGACCATGACCGCAAGGCGCGTCCGGATCTCAAGGCCGATTTCGTGGGGCTGCCCTGCATCGACCGTTACATCTTCGGCTACGGCATGGACTACAAAGGCTACTGGCGCAACGCCAACGGGATTTTTGCCGTTAAAGGTATGTAAGACCATGACCAACGCGAGCTTTCTTGATCAAACGCTGTTCGCTGAACTGGCCGAGAAAGCCGCGGCTAATCCTCGCGGGCGCCAACATCACAATTTCCACCAGATGGAAGAGGCTTGTCACCGCATGGCGGTGGGTTTGCAGCCCGCCACCTATATCCCGCCTCACCGGCACCTGGGGGGAAACAAGGCTGAAACCTTGCTGGTGCTCAAGGGGAAGCTGGGCTTGTTGATCTTCGACGAATCCGGTGCAGTGTTGAGCAGGTCGGTCCTGCAGGCCGGTGGTGATTGCGTTGGCGTGGACCTGCCAGCAGGCGTGTTCCATGGTCTGGTGGCGCTGGAGGCCGACAGCCTGATGTTCGAATGCAAGGCCGGTCCTTACCGTCCGGTGGGTGAAGGCGAGCAGGCCCACTGGGCACCGCGTGAAGGTGAACCGGGTGTCGCGGAGTATCACGCCTGGATGCGCGCGCAGTTCGACTGAACCATGACCTGCAGGAGCGAGCCTGCAAGAGATGTGTTCACCCCTCCAGTCCTGTTAGCTCATGCTAGAGTGCTCAGCCCCGATTCCGGAGCCTGTCATGAGCCGTTCGATCCGCTGCTGCGCCGCCCTGTTGCTGACCCTCAGCCTTCCCCTGGCCGCCGCCCCGGCGCCGATGCATGCGCAGTTCCTGCCACCGGATGACCTGACCCTGCGCGATGCCGCGCCTGAGCAGCAACAACTGATGCAGGTCACCGACTATTCAGTGGTGGTTGGTGCGCAACGCCAGTCCAACCAGCAACCGATTCCGGTCACCTCGCCGCTGTCGATCCGCCTCAAGGGCAAATCCTTGAACAAGGGCGCCACGATCAATCAGGTGCTGGTCAACTTCGACGGTGAAAGCAAAAGCCTGAAAAAACCGGCCTACGACGACAAGAGCAAGACCCTGACGCTCTATTACCCCCTGGCTCATTACCGGGTGGTGATGGACTTGCTACGCAATGACACGGTGTATTGCCAGTTCCTCAGTTATGCCAATGGCCATATCTGGGCCGATCTTCACACTGGCAGTGTTCGTCCGCGTTGAGTGCCGGGCCCGCGCAGGGGTAAACTGCCCGCCCCGTGAAATGTCTGCGAGCTGGAGTCGGCAATGCGTAAAGATAAGAAACAAGTGATTGGTGACGAGATCGGCGATGAGCAGATCAAGTTGTTCCTCGATTTCGAACCGGTCGACGCCACTTCGCCTTCGTTGCACAAACTGGTCAAGGCTTATCGTGGCCTGCGTATCGATGATTTCGAGCGTTTTCTGACGTTCTTCGTCGAGGCCGGTCTGGACCTGAACGGCAAGGATGAGCACGGCAATGATTTTGTCGCCCTGATCAAGGATCAGCGCAACGCAGCGGATTACATCGAGCTGATCGAGAAAGCGCGCGGCTGATTTGTAGCGAAGGAGCAAGCTCCGTCGCTACAACGATAGGTTGACCGCCCATAAAAAAACGCCCCGCTCTCAATGAGAACGGGGCGTTTTTTGTGTGGCTCAATCAAGCGTAGCTTTCGGTTTCGCTGCTTGCTTCAACCAGTTCCAGCGCGACGTTGTTCTGCGCGTTGATCTTGCGATACAGCGCAGCGTCGGTTTCCAGGACTTTCTCACGGGCCGGGAAGATTTCTGCCAGTTTGGCAGCCCATTCGCCCTTGGCTTTGCCCGGGAAGCATTTTTCGATCAGCTCGATCATGATCGAAACGGTCACCGAGGCACCCGGCGAAGCGCCGAGCAGCGCGGCCAGGGAACCGTCCTTGGCGGCGACCAGTTCGGTGCCGAATTGCAGGACGCCACCTTTCTTCGGGTCTTTCTTGATGATCTGTACCCGTTGGCCAGCCACTTCCAGGCGCCAGTCTTCGGCTTTCGCCTCCGGGTAGAAGCGGCGCAGGGATTCCAGACGCTGTTCCATCGATTGCATCACTTCGCTGACCAGGTACTTGGTCAGGTCCATGTTGTTTTTCGCCACGGCGAGCATCGGGCCGATGTTGCCGGCGCGAACCGACATCGGCAGGTCCATGAAGGAACCGTGCTTGAGGAACTTGGTGGTGAAACCGGCATAAGGTCCGAACAGCAGGGACTTCTTGCCATCGACGACCCGGGTGTCCAGGTGCGGTACGGACATCGGTGGCGAACCCACGGCAGCCTGGCTGTAGACCTTGGCCTGGTGATGCTTGACCACTTCCGGGTTGTCGCAACGCAGCCATTGGCCACTGATCGGGAAGCCGCCGAAGCCTTTGCTCTCTTCGATGCCCGAAGCTTGCAGCAGTGGCAACGCCGCGCCGCCAGCACCGAGGAAAACGAATTTGGCATCGACATCACGGGAACTGCCGCTGTTGACGTCCTTGATGCTGACGGTCCAGCCGCCGTTATTGCGCTTCAGGCCGGTCACACGCTTGCAGTACTTGACCTGGGCATCGGGTGCGCTGGTCAGGTGCTTGAGCAACTGGTTGGTCAGGGCGCCGAAGTTGACGTCGGTGCCATTGATCACGCGGGTGGCGGCGAGGGTTTCGCCAGGGTCGCGGCCAGGCATCATCAATGGCATCCACTCTGCCATTTTAGCCTTGTCTTCGGTGTATTCCATGCTGGCGAAAGCGTGGTGCTTGCTCAGCACCTTGAAGCGTTCCTTGAGGAACGACACACCACTTTCACCCTGCACGAAGCTCAGGTGTGGAACCGGGCTGATGAATGATTTGCATGAGCCGAACGTGCCTTTCTTGGTCAGGTACGACCAGAATTGCTTCGACACCTCGAACTGGGTGTTGATGTGCACGGCCTTCTTGATGTCGACGGTGCCATCGGCAGCCTGGGGCGTGTAGTTCAACTCGCACAGGCCAGCGTGACCGGTGCCGGCGTTGTTCCAGGGGTTGGAACTCTCCGCAGCACCGGAATCCATCAGCTCGACGACTTCCAGCTTGATCGCGGGGTCGAGCTCTTTGAGCAGTACCGCGAGGGTGGCACTCATGATGCCGGCCCCAACCAGTACTACGTCGACTGCTTCGTTATGCGCCATTTAACGCGTCTCCAAAATCTGCAGCACCAAATTGACGGCATGGCTGCCAGGCGTTCCGGGGCGTGTCAGTGATGCCCCAAGTACTCATGGCCAGGATCGCCATGTCCGAATCTTCGCAATTTTTCGCAACTTCGACGGACGCTACCTGCCGGGCCTATGAGCCATATGAACTCATTTCAGCGCGCGGGAGGCAATTCGACTTATGGTCGATACATCCGTTTGTGCAACCAAATCCGTAGCGGACAGGCTTCAGGCTCCGGTGTTCGAGGAGTACTCGATCCTGTGTCGTTGGGCTGTTGTAGACGCTAATGGTGCATGTTCAGACGCAAAACTATTCATTTGCTCGCCACACTCTTGTGAAGTTGTGAAAACCCGTTTTTTTCACGCTCTTTTGAAGACGTGAACCTCAAAAAAGGGCTGTCCCAGCCTGGCACCGTGCCCGGATGGCTTGCCGCCAGGGAATCCATGGCAGGCAAAACGGGCAAACAGCTCAGTGACCGAGCGTAATGACAGCTCTACAGATTCGCGGTAAGTGGAGGTTTTGCCGAAGAAAACAGCAAGCGCGCCAGCTTCACTCGATCTGTGTGGGCGGCTCTCTGTGGGCGGTGCGGGGGTGCCAATACCTGGGCATTGACGATGCTGCGAGGCCCGATCAGGAGACGTCCTTATAATCGGGGGGAGATTGTATCTAAGAAATGCAGGGAAATGGTCGTGTTTAATGACTTTTATTAGGCGTCTGGTCAGGTCGTTAGCAGATGTTGCACCCGCGAACGGGATTGATGCTGACTGATACGGGCGCCAGCGGGCAGAGGTCGGTGCAACCAGTTGAGGCGAATTTCTTCGATTTCGACCCAGCCATCGCCCATCGGTTGAAGGCTGCATTGCTTGAATGCCTGGCAATGGCCATTGCTGTCGAGCAGGGCAAAGCTGCGGTGGCGCGGACGTGGGGTGAAGAGCGAAACGAGAAAGCGCATGGCGGATTACCTTTTGGGTGGTTACCGACAAAGGTGGCAGCCAGTCGTGACACACAAGTGAATGGCGGATGAAAAATGTGTGACAGGAACCGCGTGGGCGAGGGTGTGTCAGAGATTTCAGTAATCGTTGCATGACCCTAGTTAGCCGCAGTGGCGCACCGCTATACTGCCGGCCTGTTTGTGCCTGATTCTGGAGAGAAGAGCATGTTGCAACGCCTGTTGTTCGGTTTGATCACTGTGACCAGCTTGACGCTGGTCGGCTGCGCCCACAGTCCGCAACAACTGAGCCCGGAACCCAAGCTCACCGCTCAACTGGCGCCGGTGGGCCACGGTCAGCCGGTGGTGGTGCGTGTGGTGGACGGCCGTCCGTCGCCGACCCTGGGCACCCGTGGTGGCCTGTACCCGGAAACCAGCGCGATTACCGTGCAAGGCCAGCAGATCCTGCCGAAGTTGCAGGCTCAGGCCGAAGCCGCCGTGCGCCTGCTGGGCTTCACCCCGACAGCCAACGCGATGAATGCGCCACAACTGACCGTGACCCTGACCGAGCTGAAGTATCAGTCGCCCAAAGAAGGCATGTATGTGACCGAGGCGACCATCGGCGCGACCTTCCGCTCCGATGTGCAGAACGCCAATCGTCGCTACAGCGGTCGTTATGGTTCATCCCTGGACCAGCGTTTCGGCATGGCGCCGAACCAGGAAACCAACACCAAACTGGTTAGCGACGTGTTGAGCGATGCCTTGACCCGACTGTTCAAGGACCCGACCGTGGGGCAGATTCTCGGCGAGTAATGCGAGCCCCTGTAGGAGCGAGCCCGCTCGCGATGGACTTGAGGACGCCGCGGGGGCATCAGATACCCCGCGTAATCGTTAACGACCATCGCGAGCAGGCTCGCTCCTACAGGGGGACGTCGTATCAAGCTGCTTGCGAGTAAAAATCCAGCACACTCACACCCGTCAGCAAATCCGCTTCGGGCAAGTCGGCATGTTGATGGCCGCCCAGCGCGCAATACACCAGCCAATGGCGGTCCTGAACGTTGAAGGCGAGGCTGCCGACGAGGGCTTGTTGTTCGTCGCTGTGATTGATGAGATAGAGGCGATCCTGGTTTTCTGCGTGCAACATGACACGGTCCCTGTCGGTTTCGAGGGGCGACAGACTGACCGATACAGATGACGATGCCGTGACGCAGGGCAACCGTTGGTCAAATGCTTGTTATTTGTCGGAAAGAGCGGGCAGACGCCCAGGCTTTCGGTAGAATTCGCGCGCGGTCGTCGGTTCGGCGTCTGCCACATCTGTTTCCCCCGAGGCCCATGATGTCGCTGCATTTGATGACGCTGTTTACCGCCCATCCCGCCAAATTGATCAATCTGCTGGCCTTGCTCTTTGCTTGCCCCGGCGGATGGCTGCTGCACGCGACCCGCCGCCGCGAGCAGCGCGCGATGGCCAGCCTCGAGGCGCAGAGCCAGAGCCGTCGCATCGATGAGCCCATGTTGTTTCTTGATGGCGCGACCGTGCGCATGAACCGGTTTTTCTACAGCTTCGGTTTTGCCTGCCTGGGGTTGGCGTTGCTGGTGTCGTGGATCAGCACGCGGGTCTGAAGTTGACCTGAACCCTGTGTGGGTTGATCAGAAAAAACAAACGGCGCCCAAAGGCGCCGTTGTCGTATCCGCGAACTGCCTTACAGCGGCAATCCTGCCTTCACACGGTACTGATTGCGTACCGGCGTCGCATATTGCAGCACCAGGAAGGGGCGGTGCTCCTCGGGGCAGGCGTCCAGGCGCTGTTGCCATTGCTCCCGGGCCTTGGCCAGTTCGTCGGCCGGGAATATCTTGGCGGCGCTCGGTACCTGCAATTGCGGGTCGGCGTCCTTCCATTGCGCATAGGCGAGGTAGTGCACCGGGAACAGGCGATAGCCACCGAGGATTTGCTTGTCCATTTCGACGGCCAGTTGCTTGGTGTCTTCGAACAGCTCGGTGATCGGTGCGGCAAAGTTCACATGGACCCGACCCTTGTAGCCGGTAATGCCCTTGGCGATGCTGACGTCGTCCTCGCCTGGCACTTTGGTGTAGCTGCCGGTGGTGGCTCGGATATAAAGCTCACGGGCCTTGGCCAGGTCGCACGGGTCGTATTCGTAGCTGATCGACACCGGCGTGAGGTTCAGCGAGCGAATGACTTCGCCAAATGGCTCGTCCTTGCGGCTCATGTGGAACATCTTGAGGATGGCCGACTCGGTACGGTCGTCGCCGTCCTTGGCCCGGCCCTCGGCCTGGGCGATCCAGATCGAGGCGCAATCGTTGCGGATCGAATGATTGATGTACGCGGAGAGCAGTTGGTACGCCGCCATCTTCTCGCGGCGACCGCTGATCGAGCGGTGCACGATGAAGCTTTTGTTCAGGCGCATCAGGTCGCTGACGAAGGGCTTTTGCAGCAGGTTGTCGCCAATGGCGATGCGTGGCGTCGGCAGGCCGGCGTGGTACACGGCGTAGTTGACGAAAGCCGGGTCCATCACGATGTCGCGGTGGTTGGCGATGAACACGTAGGCGCTGCCGGACTTGAACTGCTCGACGCCGGTGTACGTCACACCGTCCGTGGCCCTCTCGATGGTGTGGTCGACATACACCTCGACTTTGTCCTGCAACGAGGCGACCGAATTGACGCCGGCGAACTCACGACGCAGCCGATGAGCTATAAGAGGTTTGAGCGCCCAGCCTAAAGCGCCAGCGAAACGCGGGAAGCGGAAGTGGGTGAGGATATCTAGAAACGCCTTGTCGCCGAGCAACCGTGCCAGCACCGCTGGGACTTCGCTGTCGTCGTAAGGTCGGATGGCATCGAATTCGCCCATCATGCTCTCTTGTTGGAAACGGCTAGGGTAAGTAAAGGTTTTGATCGAAAACCGACGGGGCACGGTCTGAAAAGTAGTCAGACAAAAATAGCCCTGCAAATAGACCGGCGATTATACGCACAAGTCACCTGGGAGACCGCGATGCTGGAAACCGAGCATTATCAATGTCCGTATTGTGGTGAAGTTTGCGAGGCGGTTCTGGACTTGTCTGGCGGTGATCAGCAGTACATTGAGGACTGTCCCGTGTGTTGTCGGCCGATTGTGTTCACGCTGCAAACCGATGGTCAGGAATGGATGCTCGACGTGCATGGCGAAAACGAGTGAGAGCCCTTTATGCAGCGCATCTACGAACCGGAAAACCTGATGGAAGGCGAGTTGCTGCAAAGCATGCTGGCCAGTGAGGGCATCGAGGCGCATCTGGTCGGTCGGGATCTGGTGGGCGGCGCCGGCGAACTGCCGATCTTCGGCCTGCTGGGATTGGCGGTGGAGAACGATCAGGCGCAATACGCCCGGGAGCTGATCACCGCGTACAATGCCGCGCTGCCGCTGTCCGGCGATGAACCGGACAGTTTTCCCGGCACGCTGGTCTGTTAGGCTGGCGTTCGTTTGATCAAGAGTCGTGTTGCCCCATGTGTGGACGTTATGCCCTGTTTCGCTGGAATCCCGCCTTTGCGGCCTTGCCCGGTTTTCCCGCCGATCAGCAGGCGCAGTGGAACATTTCCCCCAATGATTCGGTGTTGATGCTGCGTGCCGGTGCGGACGGTCAGCGCGAGTTGGCCCGTGCCCGTTGGGGCCTGACGCCGCCCTGGCTGACCGATCTGTCGCGCACCCCGGCCCACGCCCGCGCCGAAACCGTTGCCGAACAACCGATGTTTCGCCAGGCCTTGCGCGAACGTCGCTGCCTGTTGCCGGCCAACGGTTTCTACGAATGGCGCGGCACCACGCGCAAACGCCCGTACTGGTTGACGCCAGGGGAGGGCTCATCGTTGTTTTTCGCGGCCATCTGGGAGGCGTATCCGGTGCAGGAACAGGTGTGGTTGAGTACGGCCGTGATTACCCAGCCGGCCGCCAGTCAGCGCCGACCGTTGATTCTCGATGCGGCGGCGCAGGACATCTGGCTCGATCCCGAAACGCCATTGCATGCCTTGCAGGCATTGCTGGCCAGCGAGCCCGCCGCCTTGCGCGAACGGGTACTGGCGAACATGGTCAATGATCCGAAGCTCAATGGGCCGGAGTGTTTGACGCCGGGTTGAGTTCTTGGGCGACTGGACCGTCCCCATCGCTGGCTTGCCAGCGATGGGGGGCCTCGATCAAACCCTGAACTGATTGATCAACCGCCGCTGCTGCTCGGCCAGCTTGGTCAGATCTGCACTGGCCGCGCTCGATTCATCCGCGCCGCCGGCCACTTCATTGGCCACTTGGCCGATGTTGATCACGTTCCGGTTGATGTCGTCGGCCACCGCACTTTGCTCTTCGGCGGCGCTGGCGATCTGGGTGTTCATGTCATTGATTACCGACACCGCTTTGGTAATGGTTTCCAGCGCTTCTGCTGCTTTTGCCGCGTGTTGCACGCTTTCGTCCGTGCGATTCTGGCTATCTTCCATCACCCGCACCACATCCCGCGTGCCTTGTTGCAACTGCTGGATCATGGTCTGGATTTCTTCCGTGGCTTTCTGGGTCTTCTGCGCCAGATTGCGCACTTCGTCAGCCACCACCGCGAAACCGCGCCCCTGTTCACCGGCCCGTGCCGCCTCAATGGCGGCGTTCAAGGCCAGCAGGTTGGTCTGCTCGGCGATCCCGCGAATGGCGGTGAGGATTGCGTTGATGTTCTCGCTGTCCTTGGCCAGGGTCTGTACGACACCGACCGCGCGCCCGATTTCCAGCGCCAGTGCGCCGATGGAGGTCGAGGTGTCGCGGACGATTTGCATGCCCTGGCTGGCAGCCTGATCCGCGTGGCTGGCGGCTTGCGCAGCCTGGGTCGCATTGCGCGCCACGTCCTGGGCGGTGGCGGTCATTTCGTGCACCGCCGTGGCAACCTGGTCGATCTCGGCCATCTGCTTGTGCACCCCGGTGTTGGTGCGAATGGCGATGTCGGCGGTATGTTCCGACGAATCGCTGACGCTCTGCACCGAAGCCACCACCTGAGTGATCATCGCCTGCAACTTGGCCAGGAAGGTGTTGAAGCCCTTGGCGATCGAACCCAGTTCGTCGGCACGGTCGCTGGTCAGGCGGCGGGTCAGGTCGCCTTCGCCCTGGGCGATGTCGTCGAGCATGGCGACCATTTGCTTGAGTGGGCGAGCAATGCCGTGGCCCACCAGCCAGATCACCAGCAAGCCGATGCCGGCAATCAACAGGCCGACCATGGCCATGCCGAAGGTGTCGGATTTGCGTTGGGTGTTGAGGTCAGCCTGAAGCTTTTGCAGATCAGCCATCACCGCGTCCAGCGGCAGTTGCAGCATCAGGGTCCAGCGCGCGTCGGTCTGGCCGATGCCGAAGGGCAGGTACAGCTCGATCCGGCCCTGGTTTTTGTCGACGGTATAGGTGACTTCGCCGCGCTTGAGATTGGCCATGTTGGCGATCTGCTTGCTGTCGAGGATGTCGCTGACCTTTTCGCCGAACTTGGTCGAGTCCTTGGTATAGGCGACGATTCGGCCGTTGCCGCCGATCAGGGCCATTTCACCGGCACCGCTGTAGAGCTTCTGGTTGGCGCCCAGGAGCATCTCCTGAATGAAGTTCACCGACAGGTCAGCGCCGACGATGCCCTGGAACGCACCGTTGAGCATGATCGGTTCGATAAAGGAGGCGAGCATGACGATCTTGTCGCCGACCTTGTAGGGCGCCGGATCAATCACGCAGGATTTTTTGGTTTCCTTCGAGCACAGGTAGTACTCGCTGGCGCGCACGCCGGTGGACAGGGTTTTCTGGTCGTCGACGTCCACCAGTTTGTCGAGGCCGAGGCTGCCGTCCTCGTTGCGGAACCACCACGGCAGGAAGCGCCCGTTGGCGGGGTCGATGCCGACGACTTTGGTCCCGATGTAGGCCGCATCGTTGTGATCCAGTGCGTCCTTTTCCCAGCCGATGTAGGTGCCGAGGATTTTCGGGTTCCTGGCGACGTTTTCCTTGATCAGGCCGATCAACTGCTCACGGCTGAGGCTCAGCGAAGGCTGGCCATCGACACCCGGCGTACCGATGAGTGCATTGACCCGCACCAGTCCGCCGGCGATCAGCAGTGGCGCTTCGAGTTCACGCTGAATCTGGCTGACCTGGGTTTGCGCCAGCGACGTCAAGCGTTGTTCGATCACCTGCTCGAATTGCGCCTGGGTCCGCTCCTGGACCATGTCTTGCGTCCGTGCCCCGGAAAACAGTGCATAAACAACCAGTGCTGCCACGACACTTAGAACAATGGCGCCGGCAAGGGCTGCCACGGAAAACTGGATTGACTTGAATTTCATGGGGGCTCCGCACGCGAAAAGACGACTGCGGTGGTGTATCGGCAGGGAGTCGATCAGGCATTAGCAGACGTGGACGAAATGACTGTTTTGGCGTGTTCGAGGTCGTAAATGAACCATGAGCGGTCGTGGCGTGCATCGTTTTGTGAATTTTTTCCTGCAGCGGTGAGCGCTTTGCAAGAAATCAGCGTCTTACATCAGTTGTATCTGGCGTCGATACATTTGCGCGCATAGGATACGGGCATGTTTTTACGGAGTTTTTTGATGAACAAGACATGGGTGTTGTGTGGGCTGAGCGCGAGTCTGCTGCTTGCCGGCTGTCAGTCGGTCAACACGACCAGCGGTGGGGCCGTAGGTGTTGAACGCAAGCAATACATGTTCAGCATGTTGTCCACCGATGAGGTTAATCAGATGTACGCCCAGTCTTATCAAAAGACGGTAGGCGAGGCGAGCACTCAGGGTGTGCTGGACAAGACCAGTAACGATGCCAAGCGGATTCAGGCGATCTCCGATCGACTGATTGCCCAGGCTCCGGTGTTTCGTCCGGATTCGGCCCAGTGGAAGTGGGAAGTCAATCTGATCAAGAGCGATGAGCTCAACGCCAACTGCGGACCGGGTGGCAAGATCATTTTCTACACGGGCCTGATGGACAGCCTGAAACTGACCGACGACGAAATCGCCGCCATCCTCGGCCATGAAATCGCCCACGCCCTGCGCGAGCACGGTCGCGAGGCGATGTCCAAGGCCTATGGCATCGAAATGGCCAAGCAGGGCGCCGGTGCCTTGCTCGGATTGAGCCAGGACAGCCTGGCACTGGCCGACACCGTGGCCAACTACGGCATGACCTTGCCCAACAGCCGCGCCAATGAAAACGAGGCGGACTTGATTGGTCTCGAACTGGCCGCGCGCGCCGGTTACAACCCGAATGCCGCGATCACCCTGTGGAACAAGATGAGCAAGGCTTCGGAAGGTGCCCCACCGGAGTTCATGAGCACCCACCCGGCTTCGTCGAGTCGTATTGCGTCGTTGCAGGCGGCCATCCCGAAAGTCATGCCGCTTTACGAGCAGGCCAAGAAGTCCTGATCTTGCGGCAGTGATGATGTGGCGAGGGGGCAAGCCCCCTCGCCACAGGGGTGTGGTCAAACCCAGCCGCTGCTCTGCATCGCCTTGTACACCGCCACGATGGCGAGGATGAAAAAGGCCGAAGCCGCCAGCCGGCGAATCAGTGTCAGTGGCAATTTTTCAGCGGCAAAGTTACCCGCCAGAACCACGGGTACGTTGGCAATCAACATGCCCAGCGTGGTGCCGATAATGACCAGCCACAGCTCCGGATATTGCGCGGCGAGCATCACCGTCGCGATCTGAGTCTTGTCGCCGATTTCGGCGAGGAAGAATGCAATCAACGTGGTCAGGAACGGTCCGAACTTGCGGGCGGTGCTGGCTTCGTCGTCATCCATCTTGTCCGGCACGAGGGTCCACAGCGCAGTGGCGGTGAAGCTCGCCGCGAGAATCCAGTGCAGCATCGTATTCGAGAAGAAACTTCCCACCCAGGCGCCTACCGCGCCGGCTGCCGCGTGGTTGGCCAGGGTCGCGGCGATGATCCCGGCGATGATTGGCCAGGGTTTGCGGAAGCGAGCGGCGAGAATGAGCGCGAGCAGTTGCGTCTTGTCGCCGATTTCGGCCAAGGCAACGATTGCGGTAGGTACGAGTAGTGAATCCAGCATCAGGGGTTTTCCTAAGGGGCGGGTCGACACGGCTATGACACGTACAGCCTTCCCGCCCCGGGTAAGGTGTTCGTGTCATAGGTCTTGTCAAACCCCGGCGATCCATCTGATGTGGACGCTTGGGTCGCATACGCCATGGTCTGAGGACCAAGTATGTTGACGCATGCCGGACGAGCGTGGCGCTCGTGGGAGACTACTCCCCTAGGACGGAGCGGATTCTGCCTAGGCAAAATCCATTCGGCAAGCAGAAATTTCTTATCCGCGTTTGGCCCGGTAGATTCTGAAGCCCTGTCCCTCGGCCTTGATCGCGCACACGCCCAGATGCTCTTCGATCAGTGGCTGATACTTCAGGAAACTGTTCGCCACCAAGCGCAGTTCGCCGCCGTTTTTCAGATGTTTGGCGGCTTTTCGCAGCAAGTTCTCGGTGGCGAAGTAGTCGGTATGGACGCCGACGTGGAACGGCGGGTTACTCAGAATCGCACTCAAACCCATAGGCGCGGCGTCGATGCCGTCACCGGTAATGACGTCTGCTTCCAGACCGTTGGCAGCCAGGGTCAAGCGACTGCTGGCGGCGGCGAACGCATCCACGTCCAGCAAAGTGACCTGGTTGTGCGGGTAGCGACGTTTGACCGCGGCCCCCAGTACACCGGCGCCGCAGCCGAAATCCAGCAAATGGCCGCTTGGCAGTTTGTCCAGATGCTCCAGCAACAGCGCGCTGCCGCGATCCAGGCGACCATGGCTGAACACGCCCGGCAGGCTGATGACCTTGAGCGGGCCTTCCGCCAGCGGCAATTCGTATTCCTGGGCCAGGCTTTCCAGCGGTTTGGCTGCCGGTGCATTGACCACGGTGACTTGCCAGAGCTGGCAATGCCGCGCGCTGTCGAGCTTGCGCGGCTTGCCGAACGGGTTCAGTTGCTTGGCCGCCCCCTCGATACCGCTTTTTTTCTCGCCGACCAGAAACACCTCACGACCTTCCAGGCGCGAAGCCACGGCGTTGAGGATGTAATCGGTCAGGTCCTTGGACTTGGGCAGGAACACCACCGCGCTGTCGAACTCGCGCTGTGGGACATTCACGCCAAAATGGCTGCGCTCGGCAAAGCGCGCATCCAGGGCCGCCTGGTCGCCGGCATGCCAGCACCAGCCGTGAGCGGTCGGCAGGCGACCGAGCAAGTCGTCGGCGGGCAAACCGGCCAGCAGCACCGAACCCTGGAATAACTCGGCCTGACGAAGCAGTACTTCACTGCGCGGATCCATAACTGCTCCTGTGGAAAAAAGTGCCGCAGTTTATCAACTGACGACCCGCAGCGCCTTACCGCTGAAGTACGCCAGAGCGTTTTCCGTGACTTGACCCACGATTCGTTGCCGCGCTTCGCGACTGCCCCAGGCGTTATGCGGGGTGACGATCAGTCGCGGGATGTCGTGGGCCAGCAGCGGATTGCCATGGGTCGGCGGTTCGACGCTCAAAACATCGGTGGCGGCGCCGCCCAGATGGCCGTTGCGCAAGGCATCGGCCAGCGCCTGCTCGTCGATCAGGCCGCCACGGGCGGTGTTGACCACGAAAGCGCCGGGTTTCATCGAGGCCAGTTCGCGGGCGCCGATGAAATGACGGGTGTGTTCGTTGAGCGGGCAGTGCAGGGTCAGCGCGTCGATCTGCGGCAGCAGTTCTTCCAGCGGCAAGCGATCCGGGCGGGCAGGGCGGCCTGGAATCTGACCCAACAGCACGCGCATGCCAAAGGCTTCGGCCAGGCGCGCGACGGCGCCGCCGAGTTCGCCGTGACCGAGCAAACCGAGGGTTTTGCCTTCCAGTTCGACGATCGGGTAGTCCAGCAGGCAGAACTGTTTGGCCTGTTGCCAGCGGCCTTCACCGACAGCTTTCTGATAATCAGCCAGACGTGTGGCCAGGTTGAGCAGCAACATGAGGGTGTGCTGGGCCACCGAAGGCGTGCCGTAGCCCTGGCAGTTGCAGACGGTAATCCCGTGGGCGCGGGCGGCAGCGAGATCGACGTTGTTGGTACCGGTCGCCGTGATGAGGATCAGCTTCAGCTCGGGGCTGGCGGCCATGGCGGCGGCGTCGATCTGGATTTTATTGGTGATGGCGACAGTGGCGCCCTTGAGATGCTCGATCACCTGAACCGGCAGGGTCTGGGGGTAAAGCTGCAACTCGCTGAAACAATCGCGGAACGGGCTGAGGTCGAGGTCGCCCAGATCCAGGGACGGGTGGTCGAGGAAAACGGCGCGGCGAATGTTCGTCATCAACTGTACCTTTTGTGCAATGAACTGAAGGCGTAATCTGCGAGCCTACCAGATGAAACAACCAGTTACGCTTGTCCAAAAAGGAGCCTTCATGTACTGGACGGAGTTCTTGACCGTTGCCCTGATTCACCTGCTGGCCGTGGCCAGCCCCGGCCCGGACTTTGCCGTGGTGGTGCGTGAGAGTGTGACCCACGGTCGTCGTGCCGGGACCTGGACGGCACTCGGTGTCGGCACCGCGATTTTCCTGCACGTCGGCTATTCGCTGCTGGGCATCGGCCTGATCGTGTCGCAGTCGATCGTGCTGTTCAATGCCTTGAAATGGGCCGCTGCCGCTTACTTGCTCTACATCGGCTTCAAGGCCCTGCGGGCGCAACCGGCCAAACCGGTGGCGGATGATCTGCACAAGGAAGCGGGCGAACGCACGGCCCGTGGCGCGTTCACTTCGGGCTTTGTGACCAATGGCCTCAATCCGAAAGCCACGCTGTTTTTCCTGTCGCTGTTCACCGTCGTGATCAATCCTCACACACCGCTGATGGTGCAAGCCGGCTACGGCATTTACCTGGCCGCCGCGACCGCGACCTGGTTCTGCCTGGTGGCGATGCTGTTCAGCCAGCAACGTGTGCGCGCCGGTTTTGCCCGCATGGGACACTGGTTCGACCGCACCATGGGCGCCGTACTGATTGCAATCGGTGTGAAGCTCGCGTTTACCGAGATGCACTGATCCTACGTGGCGCCGAGTTCGCTCAGCTTGTTCAGGGTGTTCAGGTATTGCCGGGGATTTTCTCCCAGCAAACGACGGAACATCGCGCTGAACGCGCGGGCGCTGCCGTAACCCAGGTCCTGCGCCACGCTCTGCACGCTTTCCCCGGCGAGCAGGCGGGGCAGGGCTTCCATCAAGCGCAGTTGCTGGCGCCAGTCATTGAAAGTCATCTTGAGCTGTTGCTGAAACAGTCGTGCCAGCGTGCGTGAACTGGCGCCGACCTGCTGCGCCCAGTCCTCCAGCGTGTTGAGGTGATCAGGTTTTTGCAGCAGTGCCAGACAGATGCTCTGCAAGCGCCGATCCTCGGGCATGGGTATGTGCAGCGCAAGGTTTTCCAGGCTGGCCAGCTCTTGCAGCATCAGTTGCTGAATCAGAGGATTTTCAGCGTGCTGCGGGCCTTGCACTGCCCGCACGATCAGCTCGCGCAGCAGCGGCGTGACCGCCAGCACACAGCACTGCTGCAGGTTCGCCGGCGACAGTTCGGCGTCGATGAAGAGCGAGCGCATGCGCACCTCCCCGGACATGAAAATCTCATGTTCCACCCCTGGCGGAATCCACACGGCGCGGGTCGGTGGAATGATCCACGCACCCTGCGCCGTCACCACTCGCATCATCCCGCACACGGCATACAGTAACTGCGCTTCGCGATGTCGATGAAGTTCCTGGTGTGCGCCATCCACGTAATCTCGCGGATAGGCACTGACCGGCCCGTGCTGGAAATGGCTGATTAACATGTCAGATCCGATGACTTTGTTGTCAGGAATGCGCTTTTTCGCCAACTTAGCATAGGTTGCTCACTCCAACGTAAAAGCGTGCCGCGATGAATCAGTCCAGAAACGTAATCCGCTACATCAATGCCGCCCATGTGATCGACCACATGTTCATGCTCATATTTCCCGCCGCGGTGCTCGGCATGACGCAGGCGTTTGCCCTCGATTTCGCGGCACTGATCGGCTTGTCCCTGGGCGGATTCATCGCCTTTGGCGCTTGTTCCTTGCCGGCCGGCTGGCTGGGGGATCACTGGAGCCGACGGCGAATGATGCTGGTTTTTTTCTTCGGCATTGGCGCTTCAGCGATTTTTACCGGCTTGAGTCACAGCGCGCCGATGTTGGTGCTGGGTCTGACGCTGATCGGTATTTTTGCAGCGATCTACCATCCGGTGGGCACCGCGATGCTGGTGGCCTACGCACAAAACCGTGGCCGGGAGATCGGCATCAATGGCATGTGGGGCAACCTGGGCGTGGCGTTTTCAGCGCTGATCACCGGGCTGCTGGTGGCGCACTTCGGCTGGCGTGCGGCGTTCATTCTGCCAGGTGTGGTGGCGATGGTACTGGGTGTCGGGTTCGCCTTGCAGGTGCGTGAGGAGCCCGTCCCCAAGCGTCCCCACACGCCGCTCAAAGGGGCGGGCGGTCAGCGAATCTCCATGGCGTTGGTGTTCGGCGTGCTGGCATTGGCCACGGCGACCGGCGGCGTGGTGTTCAACGCGACGACGATGACTTATCCGAAACTGTTCCAGGAGCGGTTGCACGAGTTGTTCGCTTCGCCGCAAACCTTGGGTGTCGTGGTCAGCCTGGCTTATGCCTTTGGCGCCGTGGCTCAGTTGAGCATTGGCCGGGTATTGCATCGCGTCAGTCTCAAGTGGCCGTTCGTGGTGCTGACGATGTGCCAGGCGCCGCTGCTCTACGCACTCGCCTATGGCGAAGGCTGGGGCGTGATTGCGTTGGGGGCGGCGTTCATGTTCGTGGTGTTCGGCCAAGTCACGGTCAACGATGCGATGGTTGCCAATTTCGTTGCGCCTCAATGGCAGTCACGGGTCTTTGCGTTGCGTTACTGCCTGTCTTTCGGCGCCAGCGCCACCGCCATCCCTCTGATCTCTTACGTCGAACCGGTCCAGGGATTGGTCGGGCTCTATCTGATTTTGGCGGCGATTGCGGCATTGACCTTCGTGGCGGCCCTGGTCTTCCCGCGCACGCCCTCGGAGGCTTTGGCAGGACAAACGGCCTGAGCCCTGTGCATACCGACAAATGCTGGCGCAACGCCAGCATTTGTGCGGCTCTGCAAATCATTCCTTTGGCTGATTTGGCTGGCGATCAAGGGCACTAGAGTGCTTGCTTTCAGCCACGACCGTGCAGTCAGAAAAGGGATTCTTATGTTGCAGACTCGCGTTATCCCCCCAGCCGAAGGCGCTTACCAGTATCCGCTGCTGATCAAACGGCTGCTGATGTCCGGCGCGCGCTATGAGAAAACCCGCGAGATCGTTTACCGCGACCAGTTGCGCTACAGCTATCCGACCTTGATCGAACGGGTCGCTCGGTTGGCCAATGTGCTGACAGAGGCCGGGGTCAAGCCTGGGGACACCGTGGCGGTGATGGATTGGGACAGCCATCGTTATCTGGAATGCATGTTTGCCATTCCGATGATCGGCGCGGTCATCCACACCATCAACGTGCGCCTGTCGCCGGAACAGATCCTCTACACCATGAACCACGCCGTGGACCGGTTTGTACTGGTCAACAGCGAGTTCGTGGGGCTGTACAACGCGATTGCCGGGCACCTGACCACGGTCGAGAAAACCCTGCTGCTGACCGACCTGCCGGAAAAGACCGCCGACCTGCCGAACCTGGTCGGCGAGTACGAGCAACTGCTGGCGGCCGCGAGCCCGCACTACGACTTCCAGGATTTCGACGAAAACTCGGTCGCAACGACTTTCTACACCACCGGTACCACCGGTAATCCCAAAGGCGTTTACTTCAGCCATCGACAACTGGTGCTGCACACCATGGGCGTGTCGACCATCATGGGCGCGATCGACAGCGTGCGCCTGCTGGGCACCAACGACGTGTACATGCCGATCACGCCGATGTTCCATGTGCATGCCTGGGGCCTGCCCTATGTGGCAACCATGCTCGGGCTCAAGCAGGTTTATCCCGGGCGCTATGACCCGGAGTTTCTGGTGGAGCTGTGGCGCAAGGAAAAGGTCTCTTTCTCTCATTGTGTGCCGACCATCCTGCAAATGGTCCTCAATGCCAAGGCAGCGCAAAACACCGATTTCGCTGGCTGGAAAATCGTCATCGGCGGCAGTGCACTCAATCGTGCCCTGTACGAAGCGGCGAAGGCCAAGGGCATTCAGTTGACGGCCGCTTATGGCATGTCGGAAACCGGGCCGCTGATCTCCTGCGCGCACCTCAACGACGAGTTGATGGCCGGCACCGAAGACGAGCGCACCACCTACCGGATCAAGGCTGGCGTGCCGGGGCCACTGGTGGAAGCGGCGATCGTCGACACCGAGGGCAATTTCCTGCCCGCCGATGGCGAGACCCAGGGCGAGCTGGTGCTGCGTGCGCCGTGGCTGACCGAGGGGTATTTCAAAGAGCCGCAGAAGGGCGCCGAGCTCTGGGCTGGGGGCTGGCTGCACACCGGTGACGTGGCGACCCTGGACGGCATGGGCGTGATCGACATTCGCGACCGCATCAAGGACGTGATCAAGACCGGCGGCGAGTGGGTGTCCTCCCTGGACCTGGAAGACCTGATCAGTCGCCATGTGGCGGTACGCGAAGTAGCAGTGGTGGGCATTGCCGATCCGCAGTGGGGCGAGCGGCCGTTTGCCTTGCTGGTGGTCCGCGAAGGCCATGTTATCGATGCCCGGGAACTCAAGGAACACCTCAAACCGTTCGTGGAACTGGGGCACCTGAGCAAGTGGGCGATCCCGAGTCAGATCGCTCTTGTTACTGAAATTCCCAAGACCAGCGTCGGCAAGCTCGACAAGAAGCGAATTCGCGTCGATATCACCGAATGGCAAGCCAACAACAGTACCTTCCTTTCCACGCTTTAAGCGTGCTCCGGCGTGCCCACAAGGGCACGCCGGCCCCACCAAGCAAGCGCTTGGCTTGTCAAATCAGAAAATTAAGCCATCCTTGCCCTGCCGACGGGCGTCGGTCTGGCAAAAGGACTGTTCCAGAGTGGCTGACAGGTGCAAATCACACTTTAGAGGGATCAAGCACTACTACCTGCTGGCTATAGTCCGCTCAAGGATTTTTAAGAACGGAGCAAACGCACAAAACGGGGCGATGCAATTTTGGAATGACTTCGGGATGCCTTGGCTCCCCGTCATCCACAACGTTTTTAGAAGTGCTCACTGCCATAACAATAAAATGCACATGGAGTAGCGTCGATGACATCAGTAAATCAGTTCTGGCGCCGGGCGAAACTGCCTCTGGCCGTCAGTCTTGCCTCTACGCTCGCCGGGCCAGCATTCGGCGTCAGTTTCAACGTTGGTGAAATCGAAGGCCAGTTCGACTCGTCCCTGTCCGTTGGTGCCAGTTGGTCTACCCAGCAGCCGAACAAAAACCTCATCGGCGTCAACAACGGCGGCCATGGCCTGTCCCAGACTTCCGATGACGGTCACCTGAACTTCAAGAGCGGGGAAACCTTCTCGAAGATTTTCAAGGGCATCCATGACCTGGAACTGAAGTACGGCGATACCGGTGTCTTCGTCCGTGGCAAATACTGGTACGACTTTGAGCTCAAGGACGAAAGCCGTCCGTTCAAGGACATCAGCGACGACAATCGCAAGGAAGGCGCCAAGTCTGCTGGTGGCGAGATCCTCGATGCCTTCGTTTATCACAACTATTCGATTGCCGATCAGCCAGGTTCCGTGCGTCTGGGCAAGCAGGTGGTGAGCTGGGGTGAAAGTACCTTCATCGGCGGCGGCATCAACTCCATCAACCCGATCGACGTGTCCGCGTTCCGTCGTCCGGGTGCCGAGATCAAGGAAGGCCTGATCCCGGTCAACATGTTCTACGTGTCCCAGAGCCTCACCGAAAACCTGTCGGCCGAAGCGTTCTACCAGCTGGAATGGGACCAGACCGTCGTTGACAACTGCGGCACCTTCTTCTCTCAGCCGGACATCATTGCCGACGGCTGCGACAACAACCTGCGTGTGCTGAACAAACGTTCGACCATTCCGGCCGCAGCCTTGCCTACGCTGACCCGACTGGGCGTCGACGTCGACAACGAAGGTGTGCTGGTGCGTCGTGCCGGCGACCGCGATGCACGGGACAGCGGCCAATGGGGCGCGTCCTTCAAGTACATGTTCGATCCGCTAGACACCGAATTCGGTGCCTATTTCATGAACTACCACAGCCGTGCGCCGATCTTCAGCGCCACCGGTGCTCCTGCGTCGACCTTTGCCGGGGTCAGGGCGCTGCCGGCGCAGTTGCAAGCACTGGCGCCGCTGATTGTCGCGGGTAACTCGAGCTACTTCGTCGAATACCCGGAAGACATTCGCCTGTACGGCTTGAGCTTCTCCACCACCCTGCCTACCGGTACGGCGTGGAGCGGTGAAGTCAGCTACCGTCCGAACGCACCGGTGCAGCTCAACTCCACCGACATCCTGTTCGCCGGCGTACGTCCTTTGGGCGGCGCGCTGACCAACGCTTCGCTGCTTTCCGCACCACCGGGCACGGATCTGCACGGCTATCGCCGTAAGGAAATCACCCAGTTCCAGACCACCCTGACGCACTTCTTCGATCAGGTCATGGGCGCCAGCCGTCTGACCCTGGTCGGTGAAGTGGGCGTGACCCACGTCGGCGGCCTGGAAAGCACCTCCGACGTCCGCTACGGCCGTGATCCGGTCTACGGGCCTGGCGAGCTGCCTGCCACCGGCGGCCAGAACACCTGCGTGGCGCTCAACACCAGCACCATCAACGGTGCAGGTCCAGGTGCTGCAACCAACAACCGCAGCCGTAACTGCAACGATGATGGCTTCACTACCGCCACTTCCTGGGGTTATCGCGGCCGGGCCATCTGGGAATACAACGACGTTTTCGCCGGCGTGAACCTCAAGCCCAACGTCGCCTGGTCTCATGACGTGAGCGGTTACTCCCCTGGCCCTGGCGGCAACTTCGAGGAAGGTCGCAAAGCGGTCAGCCTGGGTCTGGACGCCGAGTACCAGAACACCTACACCGCGAGCCTGGCTTACACCAACTTCTTCGATGGCAAGTACACCACCGTGGATGACCGCGACTTCGTTGCGCTCAGCTTCGGCGTGAACTTCTAAGCACTGTATTTTCAGGACGAACGCACATATGAAAATAACAAAGAGTCTGTTCCACGCCGGTGTTCTGGGGCTTTCGCTGCTGGCGACCAGTGTCATGGCGGCGGTCCCGGCAGCCGAGGCGGACAAACTGGGCAAGAGCCTGACCCCCATGGGGGCCGAAATGGCGGGTAACGCCGACGGTTCGATCCCGGCCTGGAAACCCATGCCGAAGAACGCCGGTTCCGTCGACAGCAAAGGTTTCCTGTCCAATCCGTACGCCAGCGAAAAACCGCTGTTCATCATCACGGCGCAGAACGTCGAGCAGTACAAGGACAAGCTCGCCCCGGGCCAGTACGCGATGTTCAAGCGTTACCCGGAAACCTTCAAGATGCCGGTTTACCCGTCCCATCGTGGCGCTACCGTGCCGGATGACGTGTTCGCCGCCATCAAGCGCAACGCCACCAATACCAATCTGGTATCCGGCGGCAACGGTCTGGAAAACTTCGAAACCGCAGTGCCGTTCCCGATTCCGAAAAGCGGCGTTGAAGTCATCTGGAACCACATCACCCGCTATCGCGGCGGCAGCGTAACCCGCCTGGTCACCCAGGCTACGCCGCAGCCAAACGGCTCGTTCAGCCTGGTGTACTTCCAGGACCAGTTCGTGTTCCGCGACAAGATGAAGGACTACGACCCGAAAAACCCGGGCAACATCCTGTTCTACTTCAAGCAGAAAGTGACCGCTCCGGCACGTCTGGCCGGTGGTGTGCTGCTGGTTCACGAAACCCTCGACCAGGTTAAGGAGCCGCGTTCGGCCTGGGTCTACAACGCCGGCCAGCGCCGTGTGCGTCGTGCGCCGCAAGTGTCCTATGACGGGCCGGGTACCGCAGCCGATGGCCTGCGTACCTCCGACAACCTGGACATGTACAACGGTGCGCCGGATCGTTACGACTGGAAACTCGAAGGCAAGAAAGAGATGTACATCGCCTCCGACGCCTACAAGCTCGACGACCCGAATCTGAAGTACACCGACATCATCAAGGCCGGTCACATCAACCAGGACCTGGCGCGTTACGAGCTGCGCCGCGTCTGGCATGTGGTCGCCACCTTGAAGGAAGGTCAGCGCCATATCTATGCCAAGCGTGACTTCTACATCGACGAAGACACCTGGCAAGCAGCGGTGATCGATCACTACGACGGTCGTAACCAACTGTGGCGTGTCGCCGAGGCTCATGCCGAGAACTACTACGACAAGCAAGTACCGTGGTATGCGCTGGAAGCCTTGTACGACCTGCAATCGGGCCGTTACCTGGCATTGGGCATGAAAAACGAAGAAAAGTCTGCGTACGACTTCGGCTTCACGGCCACCACCAGTGACTTCACCCCGGCAGCGTTGCGTCAGGATGGTGTTCGCTAACGTGCACTGAACAGAGGCCGCATCCTCTAGAAACGCCCCGACTGGTTCGGGGCGTTTTTTTTGTGCGTTGATAAAGCTGGCGGCCTCATTTCAACGTCGGCGCCATGGAGTGAAACGAGGCTGTGATCTTTTGTTCGTAGACTTTTTGTAGTCATTTGTAGCAACAACCTTCATAACCACTTCGTTTACCGCTAGTCTGCGGACATCTGCAACGCCGCCATCCGCAATTCAAACAAGAGCCGGCCATGACTGATCTGTCCCCACCACCAGGTCCTGCAAGCGTTGCCGTCGCCACGCTGGCCGGGCGTTTTTTCCGGCCACCCTTGCCCGACGGCCATGTGCTGCGGCCTCGTCTTTGCGAGCGTCTGAGTGCCGGGCTCAATGGTCGGCTGTTACTGGTCAGTGCACCGGCAGGGTTCGGAAAAAGTTCGTTGGCGGTGGAGTTCTGTCAGTCGCTGCCGGCCCATTGGCAAAGCCTTTGGCTGGGATTGAGCCCGCGAGACAGTGATCCGGGTCGATTCCTCGAACGCTTGCTCGAAGGCCTTCAGGACTATTTTCCACAACTGGGCAGGCAGTCCCTGGGGCTGTTGAAGATGCGCCAGCGGCATCAGCCGTTTGCTTTCGAGGAATGGCTGGACGGCTTGCTCGACGAGCTGGCGGTGCACCTTTCGACAGCGACGCCGCTGTTACTCGTGCTCGATGACTATCATCTGGCCCAGGGGCCGGTGCTTGATCGCTGCCTGCAGTTTTTCCTCAACCATTTGCCCGACGGCTTGCTGGTCATGGTCACCAGTCGCCAGCGCCCTGACTGGCATCTGGCGCGGCTGCGCTTGTCGCGGCAACTGCTTGAGCTGAATGAACAGGACTTGCGCCTGACCCACGACGAAGCCTTGACCTTGCTCGACCGGCACAGCAGTTCATTGCGCGGTGAGGCCCTGGAGAGCCTGATCCAGCGCAGCGAAGGTTGGGTAGCCGGGTTGCGCTTCTGGTTGCTGGCGGCCTCGGAGGCCGGCAGCCAAGGAGCATTGCCTCAGGCGCTGCACGGCGGAGAGGGACTGATCCGCGATTACCTGCTTGAAGAAGTGATCGATTGCCTGCCCGCCGAGGTTCAGTCGTTCCTTTACGACACGGCGCCCCAGGAGCGTTTTTGCAGTGAGCTCTGCGACGCCATTCGCGACGCGCATGACAGCGCCGAGATCCTGCGTTTTCTGGCGGCACACCAGGTTTTTCTGGTGCCACTGGACGAACACGGCCACTGGTTTCGTTATCACCATCTGTTCTCCGATCTGCTGCGCACGCGGCCTACCGCACAGCCAGTGGTGCCGGCCGCGAGCCTGCACCTGCGTGCCTGTCGCTGGTTCAATGCCCAGGGTCTGCTCGACGAAGCGGTGGAGCAGGCCTTGCGCGCCGGACACCTGGATGTGGCGGCGAACCTGGTACAAAACCTTTCCGAAGAGCAATTGCTGGCCGAGCAAAACGTCGGCATGTTGCTGCGCTGGAAAATGGACTTGCCCGACAGCTTGCTGATCAGCACGCCGCGTCTGATCGTCCTCTACAGCTGGGCGTTGGGGCTGGCCTGTCAACTGGATGCGGCCGAGGAGCTGTCGAGCCATTTGAGCCGCTTCCTGCCGGCCCCGTCGGCCACGGCGCAGAAATCCATGCTGGCGCAGTGGCTGGCACTGAGCGGGATCATCGCTCGCGGGCGCGGCAACCGCGAGCTCACGCTGCTCTATTGCAGCGAGGCGCTGGAAAGCCTTCCGAGCAAACGCTACGGGCAGCGTTTGATGTGCCTCTCGACCCTGTCCAATCTCGCCATCGCCGATGGCGACTTGTGGCGTGCACGCGAGTTGAACCGGGATTCTCTGGAGTTGGCACAGCGGGTTGGCAATCCGTTGTTCGAAGCGCTGGCTCACTACGACCGCGCCCGAGTGCTGCAGGCGCGCGGGGAAATCCTTCGTTCACTGGATGAAGTCCGTCAAGGGTTGCAACGTCTGCAAGGTTTATCTCCGCAACGGCTTTATGCGGTACGCGCGAGACTGGCCTTGTACGAAGGATTTCTGCTGGCGCAGCGCCTGCAACCACAAGCGGCGAAGGCGCGATTGCAGGTCGGGTTGAGCGAGGCACGTGCCTGTCGCGACATCAGCGTGCTGATCGGCCACTGCGTGATCGCGCGGCTGGAAGGCAGCATTGGCGAGTTTGCCAAGGCCTTTGCCGAGCTGGCCGAAGCCGAACGGCTGATGCACATTTGGGACGTGCCGCCCATCTACTATCTGGCGATGATCACGCTGGTCAAATGCGAACTCTGGCTGGCCCAGGGGCGCACCGATCTGGCCGAAGCATGGCTGACGAGATTGAGTCAGACCTACAACGGCGAACACCCGGCGGCGCCTCCTGAATTCCACCCGCAACTGCCACTGCACATCGAGCTGCAGCAAGCTTTGCTGGAGGTTATTCAGGGCCAACCGATGCTGGCCGAGGGGCGTTTGAATGCTTTGCTCGAACGTGGTCAGCAAACCGGTCGGCAATTGCTCAGTACGATGGCACTGACGCAAATCACCTCGTTGTTGCTGAGCACTGGGCACGAACCCGAGGCTCGAAAGGCCTTGGGACAGGCCTTAGAGGCGGCTGCCGGTGGCGTGCTGCAACCGTTCGACAGGTTGTTGGCCGAGCACCCGGACTGGCTGCGTGGACAGCTTCAACTCTGTGCGCCGACGACCGTTTGCCAGGACCTGGCCGAGAAACTTCCGACGCCCGTGGTCCGCCCGGCGCTGGAATCCACCGCAGCGACAGAACAGCTCAGTACGCGGGAACTGTCTGTGCTGCGCCTGATCGCCCAAGGCTGTTCGAACCAGGAAATCAGTGATCAGCTGTTTATTTCCCTGCACACGGTCAAAACCCACGCCAGCCACATCAACAGCAAGCTCGGGGTGGAGCGGCGTACGCAGGCGGTTGCACGGGCGAAGGAGTTGGGGGTGCTGGGTTAAGGGTGAAACTAAAGTTACACAGGGCGGTAAATTGCCGGGCGCCGATTTGTGCGAACATTACCCATCCCTGTTGATTGAGCCCTCTGCGATGTCCCCGCCAACCACCCTCATTCGAGAAACCTTCCCCGTCGGCCCTTTGCAGTGCAACTGCACGATCATCGGCGATCGGGTAACGAAAAAGGCCATTGTCGTCGACCCGGGAGGCAACCATGAGTTGATCCTGGCTCGGCTCGATGCATTGGGCCTCAAAGTGGTCAGCATCATTCACACTCACGCGCATCTCGATCACTTCCTGGCCTCCGGTCAGTTGAAGGAGAAAACCGGCGCCACCTTGCACCTGCACAAAGAAGATCAATTCCTCTGGGACAATCTGGAGATGCAGTGCCAGATGTTCGGCGTGCCCTACACGCCAGTGCCATCACCGGACCGTTGGCTGGCCGATGATGAAGAGCTGGCTTGCGGTTGCGGTGTGGCGCTGCACACGCCCGGGCATACGCCGGGGTCCATGAGCTTCTGGTTTTCCGACGCGAAGCTGTTGATTGCCGGCGATACCCTGTTTCGCCGCGGAGTGGGGCGCACGGATTTGTGGGGCGGCGATCAGGCGACTATCGTGCGCTCGATCAAGCAGCGTCTGTACACCCTCGACGAGGAAGCCATCGTGGTGGCCGGCCATGGTCCCGACACCCGACTCGGCGATGAAATGCGCGAGAATCCTTTTGTTCGGGTTTGAATTGTAACGGGCGGAATTTTTGCTCGGCGAGACGATCCAACGCCCGCAATGGTTCGATGCTTAAGTTCGTTGCACCACAGAATGTAAAAGTAGGAGCTCTACATGTTCACCACGCGTCGTTTGATTATTGTTGCTACTGCCGTGGCGCTGTTGTCCGGTTGTGCCTCGCCCAACCCGTACGACGGCCAGGGTCAGGCGGATAGCGGCTCCACGGGTATGAGCAAAACCGCCAAATACGGTGGTCTCGGCGCTCTGGCAGGTGCTGTGGCGGGTGCGGCCATCAACCACGATAACCGTGGCAAAGGGGCATTGATCGGCGCGGCGCTGGGCGGTGCCTCCGCTGCCGGTTATGGCTATTACGCCGACCAGCAGGAGAAAAAACTGCGGGCCAGCATGGCCAATACCGGTGTTGAAGTGCAGCGCCAGGGCGATCAGATCAAACTGATCATGCCGGGTAACATCACGTTCGCCACCGATTCGGCGAACATTGCTCCGAGCTTCTACCAGCCACTGAACAACCTGGCCGGCTCGCTGAAAGAGTTCAACCAGAACCAGATCGAGATCGTCGGTTATACCGATAGCACCGGCAGCCGTCAGCACAACATGGACCTGTCCCAGCGTCGTGCGCAGAGCGTGGCGACCTACCTGACGTCGCAAGGCGTCAGCGGTGCCAACCTGAGCGCCCGTGGCGCCGGCCCGGATAACCCGATTGCCAGCAACGGCGACGTCAATGGCCGTGCGCAGAACCGCCGTGTCGAGGTTAACCTCAAGGCGATTCCGGGTCAGCAGTATGGCGGCCAGCAACAAGGCACCGTCCAGCAATACCCTTGATCGTCTGACTGAATCCCAGGCGTGAAAGAGCCGCCCGATCCTGAAAAGATCGGGCGGTTTTTTGTCGTTGATTGCGGCCCCATCGCGAGCAGGCCGGGCAAAGAAGCGTTCAAAAACAAAAAAGCCCTCGGACGATCACTCGTCCGGGGGCTTTTTCATACCTGAAACCTGATTACTTCTTCAGGCCGTAATGCTCGTCGAGCATGCCCGGTGCGTTCGGGGCTTTAGGCGCGTAGTCACGCGGTGGTTCCTGATTGCGCGGCGGCGTCAGGCGTTCCCGTGGAGCCTGCGCCGCGTCGGCGTGCAGGGAGGCCAGCAGGCGTTGGCGGGTCTGCTCGTCCAAGGCCAGGCGGTTGGCGCCTTCGGCGAGATGATCCTGCACTTCCTGGTAGCTCTGAGTCAGTTTTTTGACCAGTGTTGCAGTGCTGTTGAAGTGGGTCACCACCTCATTCTGATAACTGTCGAAACGTTCCTGAATATCGTCCAGCTGACGTTGCGTGCTGCTAGGCGCGGCATTCGGCGCAAGGCGAGCGATCAGGAATCCAATGGCGACACCCACAACCAGGGCAAGAGTCGGCAACAACCAAACTAAGAGCGAGTGTTCCACGAGTCCTTCCTCTATAAACGGCTTTGCTTTACGTTAACGGCTCGAACCTGCGCTGTATACCGCGATTCACTCGCAATAGACAGCGACAGACAATTTGCTAGACGAGTCGACCCGATTCGAGGTCACGGAGTTCCTTCCTTGCTTATGCGTGAAACCCCTGTAGTGATTGATGGCCCGGTCGGTCAACTGGAAGCACTTTACCTGGATAACGAACAGCCGCGCGGCCTGGCGCTGATCTGCCATCCTAACCCGGTGCAGGGCGGCACCATGCTCAACAAAGTGGTCTCGACCCTGCAGCGCACCGCACGCGATGCCGGTTTGATTACCCTGCGTTTCAACTACCGTGGCGTCGGTGCCAGCGAAGGCACCCACGACATGGGCACGGGCGAAGTCGATGATGCCCAGGCCGTGGCCAAGTGGTTTCGGGCCCGGCACCCGGATTTGCCACTGAACCTCTTCGGTTTTTCCTTCGGCGGTTTTGTCGCCGCCAGTCTCGGCGGGCGCCTGGAAGCGCAGGGCGAGCGTCTCAAGCATCTGTTCATGGTCGCGCCGGCGGTCATGCGCCTGGGGGATCAGGATCAGCTGCCGCAGAACGGCGAACTGACCCTGATTCAGCCGGAAACCGACGAAGTCATCGATCCGCACCTCGTTTACCAATGGTCCGACAAGCTCGAACGTCCCCATGAGCTGCTGAAAGTGGCAGAATGCGGACACTTTTTTCATGGCAAGCTGACCGATCTCAAGGATCTGATCCTGCCGCGTCTTTCGAAATGATTGCAGTCTGACAAGCGATTACCCATGACGACTCGTACCCGTATCCTCACCGGCATCACCACCACCGGCACGCCGCACCTGGGCAACTACGCCGGCGCCATTCGCCCGGCGATCCTCGCCAGCCGTGACAGCAATGCCGATTCGTTCTACTTCCTGGCGGACTACCACGCCCTGATCAAATGCGATGACCCGCTGCGCATCCAGCGCTCGCGTCTGGAAATCGCCGCGACCTGGCTGGCCGGTGGCCTGGATGTGGACCGCGTGACTTTCTACCGCCAGTCCGACATCCCGGAAATCCCTGAACTGACCTGGCTGCTGACCTGCGTTGCCGCCAAGGGCCTGCTCAACCGTGCCCACGCCTACAAGGCATCGGTGGACAAGAACGTCGAGACCGGCGAAGACCCGGACGCCGGTATCACCATGGGCCTGTACAGCTACCCGGTGCTGATGGCGGCGGACATTCTGATGTTCAACGCACACAAGGTGCCAGTCGGTCGCGACCAGATCCAGCACGTGGAAATGGCCCGGGATATCGGTCAGCGCTTCAACCACCTGTTCGGCCAGGGCAAAGAGTTCTTCACCATGCCCGAGGCATTGATTGAGGAAAGCGTTGCCACGCTGCCAGGCCTCGACGGTCGCAAGATGTCGAAAAGCTACGACAACACCATTCCGTTGTTCAGCAGCGCCAAAGAGATGAAGGACGCGATTTCGCGGATCGTCACTGACTCCCGCGCGCCGGGCGAAGCAAAGGATCCGGACAATTCGCACTTGTTCACACTGTTCCAGGCGTTCGCCACACCGGCGCAATCCGACGAGTTCCGCAGCGAACTGCTGCAGGGCCTGGGTTGGGGTGAGGCGAAGAATCGCCTGTTCCAGTTGCTGGACAATGAATTGGGCGAGTCGCGCGAACGCTATCACCAGTTGATCGAGCGCCCGGCGGACCTGGAAGACATCCTGCAGCACGGCGCGAAAAAGGCCCGCTCAGTGGCGACACCGTTCCTCAATGAACTGCGTGAGGCGGTGGGTCTGCGTTCGTTCGTTGCCCAAACCCAGGTTGCAGCGACCGCCAAGAAAAAAGCGGCAAAAGCTGCACGTTTTGTCAGCTTCCGTGAAGACGACGGCAGTTTCCGCTTCCGTCTGCTGGCGGCCGATGGCGAGCAACTGCTGCTGTCGCGCCACTTCGCTGACGGTAAAACCGCCGGCCAGGTGACCAAGCAACTGCAATCGGGCCAGCCACTGGACGTGCGCAATGAAGACTTGAGCTTCAGCGTCTGGCTGGAAGGCGAGTGTGTCGCCCAGAGCCCTGCCTTCGCTGACAGCGCTTCACGCGATGCTGCAATCGAAGCATTGCGGCTCGCTCTGACGCCGGTTCAGGAATAATCAACGGCACGGCCCGACCAAGGGCTGATTGCCATTCCCACGGGCCATCGCTACAGTGACGGCCCGTTTTTGTTGCCTTGCTAACGAATTATGACGCCCCTAGAACGATATCAAGCTGATCTGAAACGCCCGGAATTCTTCCATGACGCTGCGCAGGAAACGGCTGTGCGTCATTTGCAGCGCCTGTACGACGATCTGGTCGCAGCCGAGCAGAACAAACCGGGCCTGCTGGGCAAACTGTTTGGCAAGAAGGATCAGACCCCGGTCAAAGGCCTGTACTTCTGGGGTGGCGTGGGTCGCGGCAAGACTTACCTGGTCGACACCTTCTTCGAGGCGCTGCCGTTCAAGGAAAAGTCCCGCACTCACTTCCACCGCTTCATGAAGCGCGTGCACGAAGAGATGAAGACCCTGGGCGGCGAGAAAAACCCGCTGACCATCATCGCCAAGCGTTTCGCCGCCGAAGCCCGGGTGATCTGCTTCGATGAATTCTTCGTTTCCGACATCACCGATGCCATGATTCTCGGCACCCTGATGGAAGAGCTGTTCAAGAATGGCGTGACCCTGGTCGCGACCTCGAACATCGTGCCGGACGGCCTGTACAAGGACGGCTTGCAGCGCGCGCGCTTCCTGCCGGCCATTGCGCTGATCAAGCAGAACACAGAGATCGTCAACGTCGACAGCGGTGTCGATTACCGTCTGCGTCACCTCGAACAAGCGGAGCTGTTCCACTTTCCGCTCGACGAAGCGTCCCACGAAAGCCTGCGCAAAAGCTTCCGTGCGCTGACGCCAGAGTGCACGGCAGCGATCGAGAACGACGTGTTGATGATCGAAAACCGCGAAATCCTTGCCCTGCGCACCTGCGATGACGTGGCCTGGTTCGACTTCCGGGAGCTGTGCGACGGCCCGCGCAGCCAGAACGACTACATCGAACTGGGCAAGATCTTCCACGCTGTGTTGCTCAGCGGTGTCGAGCAGATGAGCGTCACCACCGACGACATCGCCCGACGCTTCATCAACATGGTCGACGAGTTCTACGACCGTAACGTGAAACTGATCATTTCCGCCGAAGTCGAGCTCAAGGATCTCTACACCGGCGGTCGCCTGAACTTTGAGTTTCAGCGCACCCTCAGCCGTCTGCTGGAAATGCAGTCCCACGAATTCCTGTCGCGTCCGCACAAGCCGTAGGGTATTTCGGAATACAAAAAGGGCCTGCACATGCAGGCCCTTTTTTATCGGCTGGAGATTCCCCACGGAAGTAAGCAGGGTTTATGCAGTGTTGTTGAGGTAGCGCGCCAGCTCATTTTCCCGCTGGGAGCCGAGGAGCAACCAGAGCAGGATCCTGGCTTTGCGCGGGCAGAGAAAACCGGCCATCAATGCACCCTTGCGACTCAAGTCCACCTCACCGCCAATAAAGCCGTACGACGATTGCGCGGTGGAGCCGGAGCCGGTACGGGTGGCGACTATTACAGGGATTCTTTGAGCGATGCGCTCAATGGCGCAGGCCCAATGCTCCGAGACATGTCCGGCTCCAAAACCAGCGATCACGAGCCCGTCGTAGCCCAGTTCAAGAATGTTTTCCAATAGCAGGGTATCGGCAGAAAGCGACGCTTCCAGCATCGCGACGTTTTGTGTGGTGTGTTGTGGCAGCGGCAAAAGCATGCGCGGCGTTGGCTGCCGTAGATAGCGAACGACGCCTTCGACGAGCAAGCCTGCGGGTCCAAAGACCGGGGAGGAAAACGCATGCAGTGCCAGTGAATCGGTTTTTCGTACGTAGCGCGCTTCATGAATCTCTCCGTTCATGACGACCTGAACGCCGCGTTGTCGACTGTTGTCAGCCAATGCGACTCGGCAAGCGTCGAGCAGGTTTGCCGGTCCTTCGGCTCCCGCCTGCTTTGCCGAACGCATGGCACCTGTCAGGACCAATGGTTCCTGGTGGTCCCACAAGTACTCGAAAAATAGGGCGGTTTCTTCGAGGGTGTCGGTGCCTTGGGTAATGACAACACCACTGACGCCTTGTGCAATCTGATCTTTCGCCCAGGAAAGGACGCCCAGCAAAAACTCGAAACTTAAGGATGCGCTTGGTAACAATCCAAGCGTTTCAACTGACACCCTGGCCAATGTCGTCAACTCTGGTACAGAGGCGAGCAGGGTTGCGCCGCTGACTGTCGGGATAACGCCCTCGCCGGCATTTCTGGCTTGCATGCTCACCGTGCCG
Organism: Pseudomonas sp. MT92; assembly: GCF_058792515.1. Lineage (NCBI taxonomy): Bacteria > Pseudomonadati > Pseudomonadota > Gammaproteobacteria > Pseudomonadales > Pseudomonadaceae > Pseudomonas > Pseudomonas sp. MT92. The sequence continues at coordinate 281,780 of NZ_JBXAFA010000006.1, read as the reverse complement.
CCGAGCGCCGCGATGGCAAGTTCAGGCAGATCCATGTGATACCTCGCGTGTTCGGGAAGAGAAGTGGCTGTACCCGGTTCGAGACGGATACAGCCGAAAGGTGGGTAGCATTTACTCCGCGATAAGAACGCCGATCAGCGGCACGATCAGCGCCGTGCTGATGGCCATGGATAGGACATTGCCGATGTAAGCGTGCATGTCGGCCGGCAGTCGCTTGGTGATCGCACTGGCCAGAGGCGGTGCGATTAATGCCCCCAGCAATGCACTTGAACCGATCACCAGCCAACTGCCACCATGGGTCAGGATCGCGGCTGGCACCACTGACACCAGGGGAACATAAGTGGGATACCAGCCGTGTAGCTTCCATTGTCGACGCCAGATCAGCACGCCGATGGCCGAGGTCAGCGCCTGTGCAGCGATAATGTGCAGCAACAGGCCTGAACCGTACGCCGGGCTCATCGGGTTCATGGTGTAAGCTAGCAGTACCCCCAGTAACAAGCCGAGGCTAGCCAGTTCGTTACCGAAAAATGGCGCTTCGGAAAAATCTGCCAGGACCCGGCGTATGCTCCAGATGACCCCGTAGTCCGGGGAATTGGTGGCGGGTGCAGGGGGCGAGGAGGGCGGTGTCTTGGGGTGTTCGGACTTCATCAGGCTCGGCCGGTAGCGGCAGAGCAGAAATGCCATGACACTGGCGACTGCCATCCCCAGAACATTTCCGATCACTGCCGGCAACCCCAGCGGGTTACACACGTAATTGACGATCAGCAGGCACATTGGTGTGACGAATACGGCACCCATGATTGCGCCGTTGATCGTGACCTTCCAGCCGCCGCCAAACATCAGCACCATAGCCGCTGGTAGCGAAACGAACGCGACAAATGTCGGTTGCCAGCTGGTGGTGGTCACTGTCCACCCCCACAGAGCGTTGCTCAGCAGTAACCCGAGTAGCGAACTGGTGATCAGCCACGGCCATAGCCCTGTGCCATAAGAAATGCTGAAGCCTTGCCACGATCTCCTCGTTCGATTCGCCCAGTAGGCGAGATAGGCGCCCGCCAACAGTCCTATTGAGGCGAATTCGTGTTTATAGAATGCCACCTCGCTGATGTCGCCCATCAGCCAGCGCAGCCAGGCACTCGGCTGGGGAAGGCTCGATACCATATCGCTGTAACTCGGCCAGTGGGCGGACCAGAACGAACGATAGGTGAGTGAAAGCCAGATAATCAGCAGTGTCGTGCCGATCATCAGCAGGAGGACGGCTACATCAAATGGTGATCTGGGGCCAGACCGGTTTTTATCGGTTGTGGTTACCATGTGTCAGGTCCCCCTCATCAGCGCGGGAGGCATGGGTGTTGGGTGTAACCGAGCATTTGATCGTAGAGATCGGCTCGACGATCACGATGCAAGTCGTTCAGGTTGTTCCAAATAGGGGCGCTGCGAGAGGCTGTCAGGTCAATATCGGCAAACAGGATTTCCTGCTGGTCTGCCGATGCTACCGCGCCAATCGGCCAACCATTGGTCCCGGCAATCAGTGAGCAGCCCAAGTAGCGGGCACCTCGTTCTTCACCGATTCGGCTGGCAGCTGCAATAAACACATTGTTGACGTGGGCTGCTGTCATCGTGAGGTACGACGCCATGCACTTGCCGGCATCATCGAACAGCGGCGGAGGTGTCCAGACCCAGTTGTTGAGACTGCAGATGATGTCGGCGCCCTGTTGGCTCAGAATGCGCGGCACCTCGGGGAACCAGATATCCCAACAGATCAACATTCCGATACGGCCAATGGGTGTATCAAAAACCGGAAAACCGAGATCGCCCGGTGTGAACCAGAGTTTCTCCAGATTCCATAAATGGGCTTTTCGATACTTGCCGATAAAGCCGCCAGGGCCGACCAGCATTGCGGTGTTAAAGAGCTGCATGCCGTCGCGCTCGGCCAAGCCGGCTACGAGGTACACATTGTGCTCGGAGGCGAAGTCGATCCAGAGTTGTGCGCTTGGCCCGCCGGGAATCAGCTGCGCATGTTCAAAGGCATCCTGCCTATTGCTGAAGAAATAGCCGGTGCTGGATAGCTCAGGCAGAACGATGAGGTTCGCACCGCCGGTTACCGCCTCCAACGCCAATTCCTGGCTGCGACGCAGATTTGCATCACAATTCTCGATACCGACTTGTGGATCGAATTGCACGACTGCTACACGAACGGGGCTTGTTGGCTCGCTCATTTCGGGTGACCTCTTTTTATTTTTATTCACGCTGTTTAATTGCGTGTTTATAAGAGTCCAAAAGCCAGCTGGCGTAAGTCGGATGCTTCCGGTATGGCTGTAGCCTTTATCCGAAGATGTATGAGCGAGGCGTTTGTGTTCGTCGGCCTGGTCAGGGGGAAAAGCAGAGCCATGCCAGACCTGCATGGCTCTGAACGGGGGGGATCAGGTTTTGAGTTTGTAGTGTGGATAGTCACTCATGGAAAAACCGCCATTGAAAATGGCTGCGGTTTTGTCACAGATGTGAATAACCGCATCAACAGCCGTCCGAAAGCAAGGTTCCGTCCAGCCAGCGTCGACTGAAAATGACTCACCAGAAAAATACAGGCCTGAAGTTCGCGCAAAGTCCCTGTTGTACTTCATCAGGCTCACGGCATCGTAATAGGTCCCGGGCCGGTAGAGCTTTGCACATCCCAAGGCGTTTTTGTCAGTTATCCAGCGCTGAACCACTGCCTGCTCAATGCCGATGTAAGGGGAAATTTTCTCCTGAATATTGGTGGCGTTCATAAGGATGCGATCAAGCTCTTTGGCGCACGTGGCAACCAATTCCTTGTCGGAGAAGTAGGCAAGTTTTGTTGCGTCATCCTCCCATGTATAACTCAGGAGAATGCAGTCATAGCTGTAGTTGTCGTTGTAGCGATAGGTATAGACATCATGGATAAAACTATCGGTAACGATGGTTTGCGGAATTTTGTGGTTTTTCGAAAGAAATGATTTTTTCAACGGTGCATAGACTTTACAGCTGGTTTCCCAGTGTGCCGTTTTGTAGGCGTTGATTATCTCGAATGGCAGCATCTCCTGAGTGAAGTTTTTCAGTTCGATTCGAGTCTCTATTAACCAAGACGGTAGGGTCATGATGACCGAATCAAAGTCTTCGAAGCGCTCCTGGGTTTGCTCGGCCTGACTGTGTTTCCAGTTGAAGTAGACGCGTATCTTCTGATTAGTCAGTTTTTTTAGTTTTGTAACGGACGAATCTGTGAGGAGGCCATTGCTTCTTTCGAGACTGTGTTCATAAACGGATTTTCCGGTTTCGGCGGTTTTCAGGAACATCAGAGATTCGTCCAAAGCGGCGAGTCCGATGTAGCGCGGGGCATCGAAGCTCAATCCCGCCGAGTCAGAAACTGCGCTGCTGTGGAGGTAGGGTGAGGCTAGTGGGTCTCCAGCAGCGTTTACCCGACCGTGGATCAGTTGCAACTGACTGCTAAACCCAAAAATGGCAGTTCGCAGAGGATAAAGGCAGCAGACGTCATAAAAGGCTCCCCAGCTCCCGTCACCGATGCCGATCGCATAGAAAATCGCGGATTCTTCTGCGGACATTCCCATTCCGCCAAAGTCACCGGGCGAACGTTCATCCCAGGTTGTCAGGGCCGGCATACTGACCAGATCGCGAAATGAGACGCTCTCGTACTTTTTAACGATTGCAGCCCACATGCTTTCCCATTTTTGACTGGCGTAAATTTCTGCAACATGTTTTGTCATGCGATCGGCGAAATCCTTCCACTTGGCATAGACCTTCTGCAGATATTCGCCGGGAGGTGGGGTCAAGCCATCGGCATTTTTCCAAATCAACATCTGCGGCGTCCCGCTGTTGCCCACGCTACCTTCTCTGAGATAGATGCCGGTCGAGCGAACCCACTGACTTCCAGGATTGGCAAAGTCTGAAAACGACAACTCAAACGCCTTGGCGTAGTAAGCCATTAGAGACCTGCCATCTGTTGGTGGCTCGTCTGCCCGGTTGAAAAAGGGCATGCGCATTGCCCCTAGTTCAAAGGGAGTATGACTTTCTGTGGAGTTAGGGCTTCCCGGGATGGTTAAGTGCCTGCCCCCTATGCGGCGGGATTGTTCTATGAGGGTGATATTGGTGAAACCGCAGCGATACAGTTCACGGGCGGCGGTTAGTCCGGTTACGCCTGCACCGATGATGCAAATTCGGTGATCGAGGGAAGTAGCCTTCGCTATTCCGTTTGCCTGTTCAACCAGTGATCGATAGTCGAAACACAAGTCTGGTGGATTGGGAAAGCGGGCAGCCCATTTGTTGTCAGTCGAGCGCTTTGTTCGAGTGGTTTGCTTGGCTGCGAATGAAGGGTAGTTGTAGCTTGAACCTATAGTCATTGTGATCTTCCCTGACAGTACTGATGTTTTTTGCAGGGACGACGTTGAAGTTTTGAGCGCGTAGCGTATATCAGCCAAGTCGGGTGCTGAGGTGCTCCGCTTTCCGCTTTTTTTGTAGGCAATGAATGTTCAATGAAAAAAGGGTCTGCAATGCAGACCCTTTTTTATCCAATTACGCCGCCTGCTGAAACTGCTGCCGATACTGGTTCGGCGACAGGTCCGTGTGCTGGCGGAACAGGCGGGCGAAGAAGCTCGCATCGTCGTAGCCGACTTCGTAGCTGATGGTCTTGATGCTCTTGCGGCTCCCGGACAGCAGGCCCTTGGCGGTTTCGATGCGCAGGCGTTGCAGGTAGTGCAGGGGCTTGTCGCCGGTGGCGGTCTGGAAGCGGCGCATGAAGTTGCGGATGCTCATGCCGTGTTCGCGGGCGACATCTTCGAAGCGGAACTTGTCGGCAAAGTGTTCTTCGAGCCAATGCTGGATCTGCAGGATGATCACGTCTTGATGCAGCTTTTGTCCGCCAAAGCCGATGCGACCCGGTGAGTAGCTGCGCTGGACTTCGTAAAGAATGTCCCGTGCCACGGCCTGGGACACATTGGCGCCGCAGAAACGCTCGATCAGATAGATATAGAGATCACACGCCGATGTGGTGCCGCCGGCGCAGTACAGGTTGTCAGCGTCGGTCAGATGTTTGTCCTGGTTGAGCTGGACCTGCGGGAAGCGTTCGGCGAAGGCATTGAAGAAGCGCCAGTAGGTGGTCGCTTCCTTGCCGTTTAGCAGTCCGGCCTCGGCCAGCCAGAACACGCCGGTCGCTTCGCCGCAGAGCACCGCGCCACGGGCATGTTGCTGGCGCAGCCAGGGCAGGACCTGTGGATAACGTTTGCTCAGGGTGTCGAAATCGTCCCAGAAGGCCGGAATGACAATGATGTCGGCATTTTCCAGGCCGCCGTCTACCGGGATCTTCACATCACTGAACGTGTTGACCGACTGGCCGTCGGGGCTGACCAGGCGTGTTTCGAACGCCGGTGTCAGGCCGTGGCCCAGCTGTTTGCCGTAGCGCAGGCTGGCGAGGTGGAAGAAATCCTTGGCTTGCATGAGGGTGGAAGCGAAAACCCGGTCGATAGCCAGGATGCTGACGCGCCGCAGGGGCGTGGAGGCTTGGTTAGACATAATTCAACTTTATTCTTATAGGGGAAAGTGGTCACCAGACGGCTGGATCGTCTTATTTTTTGTCGGATGTGTCCAGTGTCCTGTATCGGACGCGGGGCTTAGTCTCTGAAGGTTCATTCCTGCCAATACCAAGAAAGGTGCCGCATGATTCCCAGAACCTTGTTCAGTTCCGAGCACGAACTTTTTCGTGACAGTGTGCGAACGTTCCTCGAAAAAGAGGCCGTGCCGTTCCACGGACAATGGGAAAAACAGGGCTACATCGACCGTCAACTCTGGAACAAGGCAGGGGAGGCGGGAATGCTGTGCTCGCATCTGCCGGAGGAATACGGCGGGTTGGGCGCAGACTTTCTCTACAGTGCGGTGGTGATCGAAGAGGTGGGGCGCCTGGGTTTGACCGGCATCGGTTTTTCCCTGCATTCGGACATCGTGGCGCCCTACATCCTGCATTACGGCAGTGAAATGTTGAAACACAAATACCTGCCGAAACTGGTTTCCGGGGAGCTGGTCACCGCCATCGCCATGACCGAACCTGGCGCCGGTTCCGACCTCCAGGGCGTCAAGACCACGGCGGTGCTGGACGGCGACGAATACGTGATCAACGGCTCGAAGACCTTTATCACCAACGGTTTTCTCGCCGATCTGGTGATTGTCGTCGCCAAGACCGATCCCAAGGCTGGCGCGAAAGGCACCAGCCTGTTCTTGGTAGAAGCCAATACGCCCGGCTTTGAAAAGGGCAAGCGCCTGGAAAAGGTCGGCATGAAGGCCCAGGACACCTCGGAATTGTTTTTTCAGGACGTGCGGGTGCCCAAGGAAAACCTGCTGGGCCAGGCCGGGATGGGGTTTGCGTACCTGATGCAGGAATTGCCGCAGGAGCGCCTCACCGTGGCCATCGGCGGCCTCGCGTCGGCCGAAGCGGCACTGCAATGGACGCTGGAGTACACCCGCGAGCGCAAGGCGTTCGGCAAGGCGATTGCAGACTTCCAGAACACCCGCTTCAAACTGGCGGAGATGGCGACAGAGATCCAGATCGGTCGAGTTTTTGTGGATCGCTGCCTGGAGTTGCATCTGCAAGGCAGGCTCGACGTGCCAACCGCTGCGATGGCCAAGTACTGGGGCACTGACCTGCAATGCAAGGTCCTCGATGAGTGCGTGCAGTTGCATGGCGGTTACGGCTTCATGTGGGAATACCCGATCGCCCGGGCGTGGGCGGATGCGCGGGTACAGCGGATCTATGCCGGGACCAATGAAATCATGAAGGAGATTATTGCCAGATCGCTTTGATCGGCGTTGGCAGGGTGGACGCCATCGCGGGCAAGCCTTGCTCCCACAGGTTCAATGACTCCTGTATGGGGCTTGCCCGCGATGGGTTCTACGAATCAATCAAGGCGCAGGGTTCGGCTGATCCTTGTGGATCGCTTCGATCCCTTCCAGCACTTCCTCCGACAGCTTCAGATCGAAACTGGCGATGTTGCTGTCCAGTTGCTCAAGTGTGGTCGCGCCAATGATGTTGCTGGTCACGAACGGCTGCTGTGTCACGAACGCCAGGGCCATTTGCGCCGGGTCCAGGCCGTGTTCTCGAGCCAGCGCCACATAACGGCTGCAAGCAGCTTCCGACTGCGGGTTGAAGTACCGGCTGAAGCGGCTGTAGAGACTCAAGCGACCTTTTGGTGGGCGCGCGCCTCCTTCGTATTTGCCGGACAGAAACCCGAACGCCAGCGGTGAATAGGCGAGCAGGCCGCACTGTTCACGAATGGCGATCTCCGCCAGGCCGACCTCGAAGCTGCGATTGAGCAGGTTGTAAGGGTTCTGGATCGACACCGCGCGTGGCCAGCCTCGTGCTTCGGCCAGGGCGAGGAAGCGCATGGTGCCCCAGGGTGTCTCGTTGGACAGGCCGATGTGGCGGATCTTGCCGGCCTTGACCTGCTCGTCCAGTGCTTCGAGGGTGTCTTCCAGGGGCGTCAGGTTGGCTTCGATCTTGTGCTTGTAACCCAGTTGACCGAAGAAATTGGTGCTGCGCTCCGGCCAGTGCAACTGGTACAGGTCGATGTAATCGGTCTGCAGGCGTTTCAGGCTGGCATCCACGGCTTCGGTGATGTGCTGTCGATTGTGCCGCAGGTTCTTGTCGCGGATGTAATCGATGGTGTTGCCCGGGCCGGCGATCTTGCTGGCCAGGATCCAGTCGGTCCGGTCGCCGCGGCTTTTGAAGTAATTACCGATGTAGCGTTCGGTGGTGGCGTAGGTTTCGGCCTTGGGAGGCACCGGATACATTTCGGCGGTGTCGATGAAGTTGATCCCGGCACTCTTGGCCCGTTCAATCTGCGCGAAGGCTTCAGCCTCGCTGTTTTGCTCGCCCCAGGTCATGGTTCCGAGGCAGATGGCACTCACGTTGAGATTGGTCCGGCCTAGCTGGCGATAGTCCATCGGGTGCTCCTTGGGCAAAACAATCATAAAAGCAGGTTGAATTATTTTTCGCAATCTGCATAATTGCGCACCTCTTTCTGCAGTGGAAGTGATGCGCCGCCGCCGAAGAATCTTGCCGTTGAACGGACGCGCCGACCCGAGCCCCCGAAAGCGTCTGTATCCGGCTGCCTTTGACTTGTCAAAGTACGCACTATTCAGTAAGATCCGCCGTCTAATTTACAGGGCGGCCCCTGAGGCTATAAAGAATGAAAACTTTTACTGCTAAACCGGAAACAGTAAAGCGCGACTGGTTTGTCGTCGACGCTGCTGGTCAGACCCTGGGTCGTCTGGCCACCGAAATCGCGAGCCGTCTGCGTGGCAAGCACAAGCCTGAGTACACTCCTCACGTTGACACCGGCGACTACATCGTCGTAATCAACGCTGAGCAGATCCGTGTTACCGGTGCTAAAACCACTGACAAAATGTACTACTCCCACTCCGGTTTCCCGGGCGGCATCAAGTCGATCAACTTTGAAAAGCTGATCGCCAAAGCCCCTGAGCGCGTGATCGAGACCGCGGTCAAAGGCATGCTGCCTAAGAACCCGCTGGGTCGCGACATGTACCGTAAGCTGAAAGTCTATGCGGGCGCTGCACACCCTCATACTGCTCAGCAGCCCCAAGAACTGAAGATTTAACGGAATAGTTCATTATGTCGGCGACTCAAAATTACGGCACTGGCCGTCGCAAGACCGCAACCGCACGCGTTTTCCTGCGTCCGGGTACTGGTAACATCTCCATCAACAACCGTTCGCTGGATAATTTCTTCGGCCGCGAAACTGCCCGCATGGTAGTTCGTCAGCCGCTGGAATTGACTGAGACTGTCGAGAAGTTCGACATCTACGTCACCGTGATCGGTGGTGGTGTAAGTGGTCAAGCTGGCGCAATCCGCCACGGCATCACTCGCGCTCTGATGGATTACGACGAGACTCTGCGCAGCGCTCTGCGTAAAGCCGGCTTCGTAACCCGCGATGCACGTGAAGTTGAACGTAAGAAAGTTGGTCTGCGTAAAGCGCGTAAGCGTCCGCAGTACTCGAAGCGTTAATTCGCTTCCACGTTCAAAAAAAGAACGCCCAGTTTCCTCACGGAGCTGGGCGTTTTTTTATGCGTGCGATTTATCAAAGAATTGCTCTGTGACAACTTGCCACACGCGCAGAGCCCCTATACTACAAGGCTTGGGAGTGGTGCCCTCAGGTAATTACCTTGTCAGAATTGGGGGTTTTCATTACCATTCGGCAAAATTTTTATAAGTACAGAGTTTTACTTAGTAGATGCCTGATTTAACAGGCCACAAAGCTGATGGGAGAGGACTGAATGAGCAATGACGGCGTGAATGCAGGCCGGCGTCGCTTCTTGGTAGCAGCCACATCCGTGGTGGGTGCTGCAGGAGCGGTGGGGGCTGCGGTCCCGTTCGTGGGGTCATGGTTTCCCAGTGCCAAGGCGAAAGCCGCAGGTGCACCGGTGAAAGTGAATGTCAGCAAAATCGAGCCAGGCCAGCAGATGATTGCTGAGTGGCGCGGTCAGCCGGTATTCATCGTCCGCCGTACGCAGGAAATCCTGGGGAATCTGAAGAAGATCGAGGGCCAGTTGTCTGACCCTACCTCCAAGAACTCGACTCAACCGACCTATGTAGATCCGGAAACCCGTTCGATCAAACCTGAGGTTCTGCTGCTGATTGGTATCTGCACGCACCTCGGTTGCTCGCCGACTTTCCGTCCGGAAGTCGCTCCCGCGGATCTTGGCAAAGACTGGGTAGGTGGCTATTTCTGCCCATGCCACGGCTCCCACTACGACCTGGCTGGCCGCGTCTACAAGTCGCAACCCGCGCCTTTGAACCTGCCAGTTCCCCCGCATTCCTATGAGACCGATGACATCATTGTCATTGGCGTCGATACGGAGAAAGCGTGATGAGCAAGTTCATGGATTGGGTTGATGCGCGCTTTCCCGCGACCAAGATGTGGGAAGACCATCTCAGCAAGTACTACGCCCCGAAAAACTTCAACTTCTTCTATTTTTTTGGCTCCCTGGCCCTGCTCGTTCTGGTCAACCAGATCGTTACCGGTGTCTGGCTGACCATGAGCTACACCCCGTCGGCGGAAGAGGCGTTTGCTTCTGTCGAATACATCATGCGCGACGTGGAGTACGGCTCGATCCTGCGTCTGCTGCACTCCACCGGCGCTTCGGCGTTCTTCATCGTGGTTTATCTGCACATGTTCCGTGGCTTGCTCTACGGTTCGTACCAGAAGCCGCGTGAGCTGGTGTGGGTCTTCGGCATGCTGATTTACCTGGCGCTGATGGCTGAAGCCTTCATGGGTTACCTGCTGCCATGGGGCCAGATGTCCTACTGGGGTGCCCAGGTGATCATCTCGCTGTTCGGTGCGATCCCGGTCATCGGTAACGACCTGACCCAGTGGATCCGTGGTGACTACCTGATTTCGGGTATTACGCTGAACCGCTTCTTCGCCTTGCACGTGGTTGCCTTGCCGATCGTTATTCTCGGCCTGGTCGTGCTGCACGTTCTGGCATTGCACGAAGTCGGTTCGAACAACCCGGACGGCGTGGACATCAAGAAGCACAAGGACGAAAACGGTGTACCGCTGGACGGCATTGCCTTCCACCCGTACTACACCGTGAAAGATATCGTCGGCGTGGTGGTGTTCCTGTTCATCTTCTGTTCGATCGTGTTCTTCTTCCCGGAAATGGGCGGCTACTTCCTTGAGAAGCCGAACTTTGAACCGGCGAACGCTTTCAAAACGCCTGCGCATATTGCTCCGGTTTGGTATTTCACTCCGTTCTACGCGATCCTTCGGGCTGTTCCTGACAAGCTCCTGGGTGTAATCGCGATGGGTGCTGCCATTGCTGTGCTGTTCGTCCTGCCTTGGCTGGACCGTAGTCCGGTCAAGTCGATGCGCTACAAGGGCTGGCTGAGCAAGATCTGGCTCTGGGTGTTCTGCATCGCGTTCGTGATCCTGGGCGTTCTGGGCGTTCTGGCTCCAACCCCTGAGCGGACGCTGCTGTCGCAGGTATGTACCTTCCTGTACTTCGCCTACTTCATTCTGATGCCGTTCTACACCAGGCTTGAGAAGACCAAACCGGTTCCGGAAAGGGTGACTGGCTGATGAAAAAGTTATTTGCAGTTTTGATTCTTGCTGCGCTTCCTGTCGTGTCTTTTGCCAACGCTCTTGAGCCTGAGCTCGAAAAGGTTGAGATCGACGTTGCTGACAAAGCCGCCTTGCAAGATGGTGCGCGTACATTCACCAACTATTGCATGGGCTGTCACAGCGCGAAATACCAGCGCTATGAGCGAGTGGCCAATGATCTGGATATCCCTGCGGATCTGATGCAAAGCCATTTGATATTCACTGGCGCCAAGATTGGCGACCACATGAGCATCGGCATGCAGCCAGCTGACGCCAAGACCTGGTTTGGTGCGGCTCCGCCCGACCTGACGCTGGTTGCCCGCGTTCGTGGTACTGACTGGCTCTATGGCTACCTGAAGTCGTTCTACGAAGATCCGGCGCGCCCATGGGGTGTGAATAACAAGGTCTTCCCGAATGTTGGCATGCCAAACGTCCTGGTCGGCCTGCAAGGTCGTCAGGTTGTCGGTTGCAAACAGGTTCAGATCGTCGAAGACGGCAAGAAGCAATTTGATCCGCTCACCGGTACGCCGCTGACACATGAGGCGTGCGATCAGCTGACGATTGTGCCGAAAAGTGGTGCTTTGACCGAAGAGCAGTTCGATGAGAAGGTCAAGAATCTGGTAACCTTCCTGGCTTACTCGGCTAACCCGGTTAAGCTGCAGCATCAGCGCATCGGTACGTATGTATTGCTGTACCTGGCGTTCTTCTTCGTATTCGCCTACTTGCTCAAGCGCGAATACTGGAAAGATGTGCACTGATAAAGCTTTAAGCATTTGCTGTTAATCGCGCGCGCCCAAGGGCGTCTCTGAAGGTGTAACGAGTCTGGTGATCCAGGCGTTACGGGAGGCGCCCTCTGGGCGCGCTCGTTTTTCCGCTTCCGATAATTTCTACAAGCGAGGAGGATCGCCATGGGCGTGACCAATCGGTTGGCCTGTTACTCCGACCCCGCCGACCACTATTCCCACCGAGTGCGAATCGTACTGGCAGAGAAGGGTGTAAGCGCCGAGATCATTTACGTGGAAGCTGGCCGCCAGCCGCCTAAACTGATCGAAGTGAACCCTTATGGCAGCTTGCCCACCCTGGTCGATCGTGACCTGGCGTTGTGGGAGTCAACGGTGGTGATGGAATATCTGGATGAGCGTTATCCGCACCCGCCACTACTGCCGGTTTATCCGGTGGCGCGTGCCAACAGTCGTTTGCTGATTCATCGTATTCAGCGTGACTGGTGCGGTCTCGTGGATCTGATCCTGGATTCGCGGACCAAAGAGGCCGCTCGCGCCGTAGCGCGTAAAGAACTGCGCGAAAGCCTGACCGGCGTGTCGCCGTTGTTTGCCGACAAGCCGTTTTTCCTCAGCGAGGAACAAAGCCTGGTGGATTGCTGCCTATTGCCAATACTCTGGCGATTGCCGATTCTGGGTATAGAACTGCCGCGGCCAGCCAAGCCGCTGCTTGATTACATGGAGCGCCAGTTTGCGCGTGAGGCTTTCCAGGCGAGTCTGTCTGGTGTCGAACGCGATATGCGCTAAGGCTTAAGGAGCCGCTATGAACTCCAGTCGACCTTATCTGGTCCGCGCGCTCTATGAGTGGATTGTGGACAACGATTGCACCCCGCACATGCTGGTCAATTCCGAGTATCCGTCGGTGCAGGTGCCACAGGGTTTTGCCAGTGATGGACAGATTGTCCTGAATGTATCGCCGCAAGCCGTGCGTCATTTGCACATGGATAACGAAGCGGTCAGTTTCGAGGGGCGCTTCGGCGGTGTACCACACACGCTGTACGTGCCTATCGCATCGATCCTGGGTATCTATGCCCGGGAGAATGGCCAGGGTATGGTGTTCGATCTGGAGTCGCCCATGGAAGACGATGAAGGGCTCGAGCCGGATGACGATATTCCGCCACCCGACAGCGAGCCGCCGCGTCCCAGCGGTCGACCTAGTTTGAAAGTGGTGAAATAAAAAAAGGGTGATCCGCAAGGATCACCCTTTTTATTTCAGCGCCTTCAAACGATGTAGGAGCGAGCCTGCTCGCGATGGGCGTGAACGATAACGCGGGCTGTCTGAATGAACGTATTCATCGGACGTTTTTCGCGAGCAGGCTCGCTCCTGCAGGCCTTAATCGATGTATTCGAACAGCTTAACGATCTTCTGCACGCCAGAAACGCTTTGCACCAAATTGGTCGCCTGAGCGGCTTCCTGTTTGGTCAGAAGGCCCAGCAGGTAGACGATGCCGTTCTCGGTGACAACCTTGATGCGCGAGCCGGGGATGTTCGGATCGGTGAGCATCTGGGCCTTGATCTTGGAGGTCAGCCAGGTGTCGTTCTGGCGGGCAAGGAAACCGGAGGGTGGCAGGATCTGCAGTTCGTTGTGGACCGTCTTCACGCGCTGAACGGCGGCAGCGGCCTGTTCGGCCTTGGCCTTGAGGTCGGCACGCGGGGTTTGCCCGGCAAGCAGTACCACGCCGTTGAAGCTGGTGACGACGATATGCGAGTCGTTGTCCAGGGCCGGATCGGCCTTGGCGATGTTCACCCCGACCTTGGTGTCGATCAGCGAGTCGTCGATCTTGCTGCCGAAGGTGCGGGTGCCGCGGTCATCTTCGATCGGTGCTTCACGGCTGGCATTCACCACAGAGGTGCAGCCGCTGATGCCGAGGCACAGGGTCAGGGCCAGTAGGCCGAGGCGATTAGGGGTCATTCTTCACTCCCGAACAGTTGGCTGTCGATCAAGTCGCATAGGCAATGGATCGCCAGCAGGTGGACTTCCTGGATACGTGCGGTGACGTTGGCCGGTACGCGAATCTCGACGTCCTCGGGCAATAGCAGCGACGCCATGCCGCCGCCATCGCGACCGGTCAATGCTACGACAATCATTTCGCGATCATGTGCGGCCTGGATCGCTTGAATAATGTTTGCCGAGTTGCCGCTGGTGGAAATTGCCAGCAAAACGTCACCCGGCTGACCAAGGGCGCGGATCTGTTTGGAGAATATTTCGTTGTAGCTGTAGTCGTTGGCGATCGAGGTGATCGTCGAGCTGTCAGTGGTCAGTGCAATGGCCGGCAGGCTCGGGCGTTCGCGCTCGAAGCGGTTGAGCAGCTCGGACGAAAAGTGCTGGGCGTCGCCTGCAGAGCCGCCGTTGCCGCAGGAAAGCATTTTGCCTTCGTTCAGCAGGGCATTGACCATCACCTGGCTGGCTTGCTCGATGTGCGGTGCAAGTACGTCCATCGCCTGTTGCTTGGTGTCGATACTGGCCTGAAAAAGCTGGCGAATTCGGGATTGCATGTCCATCTGTGTGACCTTAATGAGCGCGGCTGTCCGGCACGTGAATGTGCAGCCCGCAAAACAAAGAGCAAAAATGTTGTCGGGTGTCCGGTTCGGAGCGTAAACGATCAGCCGTCGAAAGCATTCTGCAACCAGTTCAACTGATCGAGTTTACTGTCGATGGCAACCACGTCGAAACGGCAAGGGGAATTGGCCCAGCGCGACTCGCACTGAAGAAAATACTGCGCGGCAAAAATCAGTTTCTGCCGTTTGCGCTCATCGATGCTATCGAGCGCGCCACCCCATTGAGTGTTTTTTCTGTAGCGAACTTCAACGAATACTACTGTATCGCCATCAAGCATGACCAGATCAAGCTCGCCGCGTTTACACAACCAGTTCTGCGCCAGCAGGCGCAAACCTTGTTGTTGAAGATGCTCGAGCGCATGGCGCTCGGCATCCTTACCGCTTTGCTGGCGTGACCTGTCAGGCATCAGCGTGGAGTGTCCGGCAGGCGTTGAACCTGGCCATTGACGAACTGGGCCCATGGCAACTGCCTTACGATGCGCTGGTTCTGCGTCATGCCCAGGCTGCCCGATTGACCTTCGACACGGCTTTCAGGCAAGGCCTTGAGTTGGCCCAGGCGTGGAGCCAGGCGATAGGCGTCGACGCCCATCGCATACAGGCGCCCCAGGCTGCCGGCCGCCTGTGGCCATTGTGCGGTGACCTGACGACGCAGCGGATCATTAGCCTCCAACAGCCATGGGGTTTCGCAGAAGCGAATGCCGTTCATGTCGTTGTACTGGTTCACATCGCCGCTGGCACTGAAGACGTGGGAAGTGGCGTAAACCGGAACATCACCCGCGTACTGGAAGTTCAGGGTCGGTTTGATTTGTTGGGCCTGTTGCGGGGTGGCAGCCAGGAAGATGAATTCGATGTCCTGACGGCGGGAAGGTTGGGCGGCAACCTGCGAGCCTATGGTGCTTTGCAGGCTCTTGGCGCGACCTTCGCTCTGACGCAGCTGGAACATGTCGGCAATTTGCTGGGCCAGTTGCACTGGCTGGTCGACGCGTTCGGTGGCGACGACGCTGCCACCGTTGGCTTGCCAGTCCTGGCTGAAAGCCTTGAGGACGCGATCGCCCCATTCACCTTTCGGCACCATGATGGCGGCGCGATGCAGGCCGTCGGCGCGAGCGCGGCGCGATACTTCGCGTGCCTCGTCTTCCGCTGCAAGACCAAACTGGAACAGTTGGGCCGGACCTTGCTCGCCTTCGCTGTAGTTCAGCGCCAGGGTGGTGATCGGCAGTTGTGGGCGAGTGCTGAGTTGTTTGACCAGTGGCTTTTCCAGTGGGCCGACGACCAGCTGCACGCCATCGGCCTGGGCCTTGCGGTAGAACTCGTCGAGATTGGTCAGGTGCGAACTGTCATAGAACTCGATGGCTGGCGGCTTTTGTCCGGCCTGTTGCGCCTGATAGTGGGCGGCCATGAAACCTTCGCGCAGTGCCTTGCCCACCGACGCCAGCGGGCCGTCTTGAGGCAGCAGCAGGGCAATCTTGTTCAAGGGTTGGCTGGCCAGTTGCTTGAGGTTGGTCAATGGCAATGGCAGTTGGATAGCGGCGGGGTGCTTCGGGTTCTGGGTGCGCCAGTTGTCGATCGCGGCCTGCTGCTGTTCCAGGGTGCCGGCCGATTTTACGGCCAGTGCCAGCGCCATCCAGCCGCCGAGGTCATCGGTAGTGTTTGGCTGCAATTGATCGGTTGGCAGCGAAGCGATCAGTGCCCAGATGGCTTCGTGGTTTTTGCGAGCGGCGTCGCCGTTCAGCATCGGCGCGATGAAGATCCGTTCCTTTGCGGCGGCTAGTGTCTGACCATCGGCTTCAAGGGCGCGGGCGTGAACCGTGCCGGTGCGGACCTGTTGCTCGGCAGGCATTTCGCTCAGGCGCTGCAGGCTGGGGTGGCTCAAGGCGCTCAGCGCGGCTTTGGGCTGATTGCGGGTCATGGCCAGTTCCGCCGCCAGGGTGCTGGCGAAGATCTGTTGCCCCGGCTTGAGTTGTTCGACCTGAACCTGTTGCAGGATCTGCGCGGACTGGCCGGCATTGCCTTGGTGGTAGGCCAGGTCTGCTGCGCTCAGGCGAAACAGTGCAGCTTCTTCCGGTGTTTTGCTTTGAGCCGCTTTTTCAAGCAGTTGCTCAATGCTGGCATCCGGGGTTCGTGGGAGTTCGCCAAGGCTGGAGGAGGGCGAACTGGCACAAGCGGCCAGCAAGGCAGCGAGGCAGAGGGCAGTGAACAGCCGCAGGCAAGCGATCATGTAAGCGTTCCTGATACTCGATCAAATTAGCGTGGAATTGTACCCAAGCGCTGGCCGGGGCGCGATGTTACTGGCGTGAATCGATCAATTTAGCTCGTACAAATGTTGCGCGAGGGCACAAGAGGTCGCAAAGGCGAGTGTTCCTTGCGCGTATCGCAGGCGTCGCGACGCGTTACAATGGCGGCTTTATCGATCATGAGGTGTGCGCTTTGACTGCTCCAGGTGCTTTGAATTCCGCTGCGGGCTCGCTTTATGTGGTGGCGACGCCCATCGGCAACCTGGACGACATCAGTGCGCGTGCGCTGAAGATTCTGCGCGAGGTCGCACTGATCGCCGCCGAAGACACCCGGCATTCCCAGCGGCTGATGCAACACTTCGGCATCGCGACGCCGCTGGCTGCCTGTCATGAGCACAACGAGCGGGATGAAGGTAGCCGCTTTATTACCCGGCTGCTGGCCGGTGATGATGTGGCGCTGATTTCCGATGCGGGTACGCCGCTGATTTCCGATCCTGGCTATCACTTGGTGCGTCAGGCTCGTGCGGCAGGCATTAACGTAGTGCCAGTGCCGGGCGCCTGTGCATTGATCGCAGCGCTGTCGGCGGCGGGGTTGCCATCGGATCGTTTCATTTTCGAGGGGTTTCTGCCGGCCAAGGCCGTGGGACGGCGCGCACGCCTCGAACTCGTCAAGGAGGAACCGCGTACGTTGATATTCTACGAGGCGCCACACCGTATCCTCGAATGTTTGCAGGACATGGAACTGGTATTCGGTGGCGAGCGTCCGGCGTTATTGGCGCGTGAACTGACCAAGACCTTTGAAACACTCAAAGGCTTGCCATTAGCCGAGCTGCGTGAGTTCGTTGAGTCGGACAGCAATCAGCAGCGCGGCGAATGCGTAGTGCTGGTGGCGGGGTGGACGGCTCCCGAGAGTGAGGACGCTGTCAGCAGCGAGGCGATGCGCGTGCTTAACCTGTTGCTCGAAGAAATGCCGCTCAAGCGTGCTGCCGCATTGGCTGCGCAAATTACCGGCGAGCGTAAGAATGTTTTGTACCAGGTCGCGCTGGATAAACAGAAGGGCGAGTAAAACCCGACGCGCAGGCGCGGTAAAAGGCGTTTAGCGCTTGTTCTTCGGGCGCTCTGCCGTTAACCTTCGCGCCGGAGAGTCGATCGGACAGTCGCTGCCCTCTATGAAAATTAGGGGGGGGAGGAAAGTCCGGGCTCCATAGGGCGAAGTGCCAGGTAATGCCTGGGGGGCGTGAGCCTACGGAAAGTGCCACAGAAAATAACCGCCTAAGCGCTTCGGCGCCGGTAAGGGTGAAAAGGTGCGGTAAGAGCGCACCGCACGTCTGGCAACAGTTCGTGGCTAGGTAAACCCCACTTGGAGCAAGACCAAATAGGGTCCCAAGGCGTGGCCCGCGCTGGGACCGGGTAGGTTGCTAAAGATGTCCAGTGATGGCCATCGTAGACGAATGACTGTTCAAGACAGAACCCGGCTTACAGATCGACTCTCCACCTTTTTCTCCCCTCCTGCTTAAATCATTGAGCAGGGTGTGGATGGTGAAAATGTTGTCATGCAGCGTTGTCAGTAGACGGGGTTGCGTGATATCAATTTGCCTGCGCTGGTGATGAACGCCTAAACTCGATGCAGCACCGATTTTCCCTCCTCTCAGAATCGTCAGCAGAAGCACTTTCGTAATACCGAAAAAATCTTACTCTTAATAAATTACTTTAACTTCCGAATGCAGCCTTCTGTGCTGGTTCAAGTTATCGAGCAGTTTCATCTGCCAGATTCTCGTTACCCCTCCTTTTATGCTCCTAAATCTCAGTTTCGTAAGGGTTTTCCTTTACTCCGCGCCTTGACGGTGTGGTGGGCGCATTCCTATAGTGTGCGCAAGTGGCGGAAAGTGGCATGAAGTGGGTTTTTTGAGCGCAAAACGCTAATATTTGGAGAAGCGCTGACGTGTTTCGCGGAGCCAACGCTATCAGTCTCGATGCAAAGGGCCGTCTCGCCATGCCGAGCCGGTACCGTGACGAGCTTGTTTCGCGTAGTTCCGGTCAGTTAATCGTCACAATTGATGCCGTTGATCCGTGCTTGTGTGTTTACCCCCTCGACGAGTGGGAAATCATTGAAACCAAACTGCGCGCACTGCCTTCGCTACGCGAAGAGAACCGCCGCCTGCAACGTTTACTGATTGGTAATGCTGTCGACCTCGAGCTCGATGGCAGTGGTCGATTTCTGGTTCCGCCGCGTCTTCGTGAATATGCCAAGTTGGATAAGCGCGCGATGTTGGTAGGCCAGTTGAACAAGTTCCAATTGTGGGATGAGGATGCCTGGGATGCGGTTTCTGCCGCTGACCTGGCTGCTATTCAAGAACCGGGCGCGATGCCT
This sequence comes from Pseudomonas sp. MT92, assembly GCF_058792515.1. Lineage (NCBI taxonomy): Bacteria > Pseudomonadati > Pseudomonadota > Gammaproteobacteria > Pseudomonadales > Pseudomonadaceae > Pseudomonas > Pseudomonas sp. MT92. Next base: position 262,705 of record NZ_JBXAFA010000006.1, on the reverse strand, counting down.
GACGAACTGCGTGATTTGATCCTGTGACTATAGATAGCGGCTTTAACCACATCACCGTACTGCTTGACGAAGCCGTAGAGGCTCTCGCCGTACGTCCTGATGGCTGCTATCTGGACGGTACGTTCGGGCGCGGCGGGCACAGCCGGTTGATCCTCAGTCAGCTCGGTCCCGATGGTCGGTTGCTTGGATTCGATAAGGATCCACAGGCGATTGCCACCGGGCAGACGCTAGCGGCCGAAGACGGCCGCTTTGTCGTTGTGCAGCGCAGCTTTGCCGAGCTCGGTTCGGAAGTCGCGGATCGCGGATTGCACGGCAAGGTCAGCGGCGTTTTGCTCGATCTGGGCGTGTCTTCGCCACAGCTTGACGACCCTGAGCGTGGCTTCAGTTTCCTCAACGACGGTCCGCTGGACATGCGCATGGACCCGTCCCGCGGGATCAGCGCCGCCGAATTCGTCAATACCGCGCCGGCGGAAGAAATTGCCCGCGTGTTCAAGGAATATGGCGAAGAGCGTTTCTCCGGTCGCATGGCTCGTGCCGTGGCCGAGCGTCGCGATATCAAGCCTTTCGAGCGTACGGCTGACCTGGCCGAAGTCCTCAAAGTCGCCAACCCGGCGTGGGAAAAGGGCAAGAACCCGGCAACCCGCGCCTTTCAGGGTTTGCGTATTCACGTCAATAATGAACTGGGTGATCTGGAAGCCGGCCTCGAAGCCGCGCTGGACTGCCTGGAAGTGGGCGGTCGTCTGGTCGTGATCAGCTTCCACTCGCTGGAAGATCGCATCGTCAAATTGTTCATGCGCAAACTGGTGAAAGGCGAAGCCGATAACCTGCCGCGCAACCTGCCGGTTCGGCATGTCGCTTTCGAACCGAAAATCAAAATCCATGGCAAAGCGCAGACGGCCTCCGATGCCGAGCTCAAGGCCAACCCACGTTCCCGTAGCGCTGTCATGCGTGTGGCGGAGAAGCTGCGGTGAGCAAGCTTTTCGCCAAGCCACTGCCCGGCGGAAGCTTTTTCATGCTGCTGCTGTTTATCGGCGTGCTCGTGTCGGCGATCGGCGTGTCCTATAGCGCGCACTGGAATCGTCAGTTGCTGAACTCGCTGTACAACGAGCTGAGCGTGCGCGACAAGGCGCAGGCCGAGTGGGGGCGGTTGATTCTTGAGCAAAGCACCTGGACTGCCCACAGCCGAATCGAAGTGTTGGCCACCGAACAACTGAAAATGCACATTCCCGGTGCCGCCGAAGTGCAGATGGTGGCGCCATGATGAAACTCGAAGGCGCACTCTTTCCCTGGCGATTCCGTGTGGTGCTGGGTTTGCTCGGCGTCATGGTGATCGCAATTTGCTGGCGCATCATCGATCTGCAAGTTGTCGACCGTGACTTCCTCAAAGGTCAGGGGGACGCTCGTAGCGTTCGTCATATTCCGATTCCGGCGCACCGCGGCCTGATCACCGACCGCAACGGCGAGCCATTGGCTGTCAGTACGCCGGTGACCACCCTGTGGGCCAACGCCAAGGAAATGCAGCTGGCCAAAGAGAAGTGGCCCGCGCTGGCCGTTGCCCTCGGGCAAGACCCGAAAGCCCTGGCCGAGCGTCTTGAGGCTCAAGCCAATAAAGAATTCATTTACCTGGTGCGCGGGCTGACGCCTGAGCAAGGTCAGGCAGTGCTCGATCTGAAAGTACCGGGTGTCTACGGCATTGAAGAGTTCCGGCGTTTTTATCCGGCCGGTGAAGTGACCGCCCATATGGTTGGTTTTACCGATATCGATGACCACGGTCGTGAAGGTGTCGAGCTCGCCTATGACGAATGGCTGGCCGGCGTGCCCGGCAAACGCCAGGTCATCAAGGACCGGCGCGGCAGGTTGATCAAGGATGTTCAGGTCACCAAAAACGCCAAGGCCGGAAAGCCCTTGGCGTTGTCCATTGACTTGCGCCTGCAATATCTGGCCAACCGCGAACTGCGCAACGCGATCATCGAGAACGGTGCGAAGGCCGGTAGCCTGGTGATCATGGATGTCAAGACCGGCGAGATCCTCGCCATGGTCAACCAGCCGACCTACAACCCGAACAACCGCCGCAACCTGCAACCGGCGATGATGCGCAACCGCGCGATGATCGACGTGTTCGAACCGGGTTCGACCATGAAGGCGATCTCCATGAGCGCCGCCATCGAAACCGGGCGCTGGAAGCCGAGCGATACCGTCGAGGTGTACCCAGGCTCCTTGCAGATTGGTAAGTACACCATCAAGGACGTATCCAAGACCGAAGGTCCGGTACTCGACCTGACCGGTATTCTGATCAATTCCAGTAACGTCGGCATGAGTAAGGTTGCGTTCGATATCGGCGGCGAAACGATTTTCCGGCTGGCGCAGAAAGTCGGTCTCGGTCAGGACACCGGCCTGGGTTTCCCCGGCGAACGTGTCGGCAACCTGCCGAACTACCGCGAATGGCGCAAGGCCGAAACCGCCACGCTGTCCTACGGCTACGGTATTTCGGTGACGGCGATCCAGTTGGTTCACGCGTTTTCGGCGCTGGCCAACAATGGCCGTCTCGCGCCACTGACCCTGATCAAAACCGACAAGGCTCCGCAAACGACCCAGGTGTTGCCGGAAGCGGTCGCGAAGACGATGCAAGGCATGCTGCAGCAAGTGATCGAAGCCCCGCGCGGTGTATTCCGTGCACAGGTGCCGGCGTATCACGTGGGCGGCAAGTCGGGTACTGCGCGTAAAACATCGGTGGGTACCAAAGGCTATGCCGAAAACTCCTACCGTTCGCTGTTCGCCGGCTTCGGCCCGATGAGCGATCCGCGTTACGCCATCGTGGTCGTTATCGATGAGCCGACCAAGGCCGGTTACTTCGGTGGTCTGGTATCGGCGCCGGTGTTCAGTCGCGTGATGTCCGGCACCCTGCGCCTGATGAACGTCACTCCGGACAACCTGCCGCCCACTCAACAAGCGAACGCTACGCCGGTTGTTCCACTGAAAGCCAATGGAGGGCGCGGCTGATGTCATTAAGTCTGAACAAGATTTTCCCCCACGCCGGCCACGATCTGTTGATCCGTGAATTGGCGCTGGACAGTCGTAACGTCCGCGCCGGTGACCTGTTCCTCGCGGTACCGGGCGGCAAATTCGACGGTCGTGCACACATCGCCGACGCTCTGACGCGCGGCGCTGCCGCCGTGGCTTATGAAGTGGAAGGCGCCACCGTGCTGCCGATCACCGAAGTGCCATTGATTCCGGTCAAAGGCCTGGCGGCACAACTTTCGGACATCGCCGGGCGTTTTTACGGTGAGCCGAGTCATCATCTGAACCTGATCGGCGTGACCGGTACCAACGGCAAAACCAGTGTGACTCAGCTGGTTGCCCAGGCGCTGGACCTGCTCGGCCAGCACTGCGGTATCGTTGGCACCCTGGGTACCGGTTTCTACGGCGCGCTGCAAAGCGGCCTGCATACCACGCCGAATCCAATCGCCGTGCAAGCCACCCTGGCGGACCTTAAAAAGGCCGGGGCCAAAGCCGTGGCGATGGAAGTCTCTTCCCATGGTCTGGATCAGGGCCGTGTGACTGCTTTGGCGTTCGATGTGGCCGTGATGACCAATCTGTCCCGGGATCACCTGGATTACCACGGCACCATGCAGGCCTACGGCGACGCCAAGGCCAAGCTGTTTGCCTGGAACGACTTGAAGTGCCGGGTCGTTAACCTTGATGACGACTTCGGCCGGCAACTGGCGGCCGAAAAACGTGAGTCGCGGTTGATCACCTACAGCCTCGAAGACTCCAGTGCCTATCTGTATTGCCGCGAAGCGCAATTCGACGACGAAGGTGTACGCGCCACACTGGTTACCCCACAAGGCGAGCACCACTTGCGCAGCACGCTGCTTGGCCGTTTCAACCTGAGCAACGTGCTGGCGGCGGTTGGCGCCTTGCTCGGCCTGGATTACGCGCTGGACGAAATTCTCAAGGTTCTGCCGAAGCTCGAAGGTCCTGCCGGTCGCATGCAGCGCCTGGGCGGCGGGACTCAGCCGTTGGTCGTGGTCGATTATGCCCACACCCCGGATGCGCTGGAAAAAGTCCTGACAGCCCTGCGTCCGCATGTCAAAGGACGGCTGCTTTGCCTGTTCGGCTGTGGCGGCGACCGCGATCGCGGCAAGCGTCCGCTGATGGCTGAAGTGGTCGAGCGTCTGGCCGATGGCGTGCTGGTGACCGATGACAACCCGCGCACGGAAGACCCTTCGGTGATTTTCGATGACATCCGCGCCGGTTTCACGGCTGTGGATAACGTGACCTTCGTTGCCGGTCGTGGCCAGGCCATTGCCCAGCTGATTGGCAGTGCCTCGGCGGATGACGTGATCGTGCTGGCCGGTAAAGGTCACGAGGACTATCAGGAAATCAATGGCGAACGTCACGCCTTCTCTGATCTGGTCGAGGCTGATCATGCCTTGACCGCGTGGGAGGTGGCCCATGCTTAAGGCCTTGAAACTCAGCGAATTGACTGGCGCGCTGAATGCTCGCCTGGTCGGTGCCGATGTCAGCTTCGACGGCGTCAGCATCGACAGTCGCGCGATCAAGCCGGGGCAACTGTTTATTGCGCTGACAGGTCCGCGTTTCGATGGTCACGACTATCTGAATGATGTCGCGGCAAAAGGCGCGGTGGCAGCACTGGTCGAGCGCGAAAGCGCCCACAGCACGCTGCCGCAGTTGGTGGTCAGCGATACCCGCCAGGCGTTGGGTCAACTGGGCGCACTCAACCGGGCGGCCTACACCCATCCAGTCGCCGCCGTCACCGGCTCCAGCGGCAAGACCACGGTCAAGGAAATGCTCGCGAGCATCCTGCGTACCCGTGGTCCGGTGCTGGCAACCCGCGGCAACTTGAACAACGACCTCGGCGTACCGTTGACCTTGCTGGAGCTGGCGCCGGAGCATACGGCTGCCGTGATCGAACTCGGTGCTTCGCGTCTCGGCGAAATTGCCTACACCGTCGGCATGACCAAGCCGCACGTGGCCATTCTCAACAATGCCGGGACCGCTCACGTCGGCGAGTTCGGCGGGCCGGAAAAAATCGTCGAGGCCAAGGGCGAGATTATTGAAGGGCTCGATGCCGATGGCGTCGCCGTTCTGAATCTGGACGACAAGGCTTTCGACATCTGGAAGGCTCGCGCCGCTGGTCGCAAAGTGCTGACGTTTGCCCTGAGCAACGTTAGCGCAGACTTCCATGCGAGCGACCTTGGCCGTGATGCTCGCGGCTGCCCGGCATTCAATCTGCACAGCCCCGAAGGCGTGGAGCACGTTCAACTGAACCTGCTCGGCACCCATAACGTCGCCAATGCCATGGCTGCCGCAGCCGCTGCCCATGCCTTGGGCGTGTCGCTGTTCGGCATTGCGACAGGACTCGGCGCGGTACAGCCGGTCAAGGGCCGGACCGTCGCGCAACTGGCCAGCAACGGCATGCGCGTGATCGATGACACTTACAACGCGAACCCCACCTCGATGTGCGCGGCGGTTGATATACTCGCCGGCTTTTCCGGTCGCACCGTTCTGGTGCTCGGAGATATCGGCGAGTTGGGCGACTGGGCGGAGCAGGGGCACCGCGACGTGGGCGAATACGCCCGTGGCAAGGTTTCTGCGCTGTACGCCGTCGGGCCGATGATGGTCCACGCCGTCAACGCCTTCGGTCCTCAAGCCTTTCACTTCAGCACGCAGGCTGAACTGATCAAGGCCCTGGACGCCGAGCAAGACACAAACACCACCATTTTGATCAAGGGCTCGCGCAGCGCCGCGATGGAAAACATCGTTGCCGCCTTGTGCGGGACCCGTCTGGAGAAACATTAATGCTGCTGCTGCTAGCGGAGTATCTGCAACAGTTCTACAAAGGCTTCGCGGTCTTCCAGTACCTGACCCTGCGCGGGATCCTCGGTGTGCTGACCGCGCTGGTTTTGTCGCTGTGCTATGGCCCGTGGATGATCCGCACCCTGCAGAACCGTCAGATCGGTCAATCCGTTCGCAACGATGGTCCGCAATCGCACCTGTCCAAATCGGGCACGCCGACCATGGGTGGTGCACTGATTCTTTCGTCCATCGGGGTCAGCACGCTGCTGTGGGCTGACCTGACCAACCGTTATGTCTGGGTGGTGTTGCTGGTGACGTTGCTGTTCGGCGCCATCGGCTGGGTCGACGACTACCGCAAGGTGATCGAGAAAAACTCCCGTGGCCTGCCTAGCCGCTGGAAGTATTTCTGGCAATCGGTATTCGGCCTGGGCGCGGCGATCTTCCTCTATATGACTGCCGCCACTCCGGTGGAAACCACCCTGATCCTGCCAATGCTCAAGGACTACAGCATTCCGCTGGGCGCAGGCTTCATCGTGCTGACCTATTTCGTGATCGTCGGATCGAGCAACGCGGTCAACCTGACTGATGGTCTCGACGGCCTGGCGATCATGCCGACCGTGATGGTCGGCGGTGGCCTGGGCATCTTCTGCTACCTGTCGGGTAACGTGAAGTTCGCCGAATACCTGCTGATTCCCTACGTACCGGGGGCGGGTGAGCTGATCGTCTTTTGCGGCGCGCTGATCGGTGCCGGCCTGGGTTTCCTCTGGTTCAACACCTATCCGGCCCAGGTCTTCATGGGCGACGTCGGCGCGCTGGCACTGGGCGCGGCCCTGGGCACCATCGCCGTGATCGTCCGTCAGGAGATCGTCCTGTTCATCATGGGCGGCGTGTTCGTGATGGAAACCCTGTCAGTCGTCATTCAGGTTGCCTCTTTTAAACTGACCGGTCGCCGTGTATTCCGCATGGCGCCGATTCACCACCACTTTGAACTCAAGGGCTGGCCCGAGCCGCGCGTGATCGTCCGTTTCTGGATCATCACCGTGATTCTCGTGCTGATCGGCCTTGCCACCCTGAAGCTGAGGTAGAACGAGTGTCTCTGATCGCTTCTGACCACTTCCGCATCGTTGTCGGCCTCGGCAAGAGCGGCATGTCCCTGGTTCGCTTCCTGGCGAACCGGGGCGTGGCCTTTGCCGTGGCCGATACGCGGGAAAATCCACCGGAACTGGCCACGCTCAAGCGTGACTATCCGCACGTGGAAGTGCGTTGTGGCGAGCTGGACGTGGAATTCCTGTGCCGTGCCGACGAGCTTTACGTGAGCCCCGGCCTGGCGCTGGCGACCCCGGCCCTGCAGGCCGCCGCCGCCCGTGGCGTAAAATTGTCCGGCGACATCGAGCTGTTCGCGCGTAACGCGAAGGCACCGATCGTAGCCATCAGCGGTTCCAACGCGAAAAGCACCGTGACCACCCTGGTCGGCGAGATGGCGGCAGCGGCCGGCAAGCGTGTCGCCGTTGGCGGTAACCTGGGCACACCGGCGCTGGACCTGCTCAGCGATGACATCGAGCTGTACGTGATGGAACTGTCGAGCTTCCAGCTCGAAACCACCGATCAACTCGATGCTGAAGTGGCGACCGTACTCAACATCAGCGAAGACCATATGGACCGCTACAGCGGTCTGCCGGCTTATCACCTGGCCAAGCACCGGATTTTTCGTGGTGCCAGACAGTTCGTGGTCAACCGTCAGGATGCCTTGAGCCGTCCCCTGATGGGCGAGGGGCAGCCGTGCTGGACCTTCGGTTTGAGCAAGCCGGATTTCAAGGGCTTTGGTATCCGCGAGGAAAACGGCGAGAAGTACCTGGCCTTCGAGTTCCAGAACCTGATGCCGGTGCGCGAGCTGAAGATTCGCGGCGCCCATAACCAGTCCAACGCCTTGGCGGCCTTGGCGCTGGGGCACGCCGTCGGTCTGCCCTTCGATGCCATGCTGTCGAGCTTGCGTACTTTCGCTGGCCTTGAACACCGTTGCCAATGGGTCCGCGATCTCGACGGCGTAAGTTATTACAACGATTCCAAAGCCACCAACGTCGGCGCTGCTCTGGCCGCGATTGAAGGTCTGGGCGCGGACATCGACGGCAAACTCGTGCTGATCGCCGGTGGCGATGGCAAGGGTGCCGAGTTCAAGGACCTGCGTGATCCCGTGGCGGCCAACTGCCGCGCCGTGATCCTGATGGGGCGCGATTCCGACAAGATCGGTGAAGCCATCGGCGATGCCGTGCCGCTGATTCGTGTCGGTTCGCTGATCGAAGCGGTCGAGCATTGCCGTGCTGTCGCCGAACCGGGCGACGCAGTGTTGCTGTCTCCGGCCTGCGCCAGTTTCGACATGTTCAAAAACTACGAAGACCGTGGTCACCAGTTCGTCCGCGCTGTGGAGGAACTGGCATGAGCCTGAGAAACATCATCAAGCCGTACCCGTCGCCGATCATCACCGGACGCGGAATCGACCTCGATTTTCCGATGCTCGCCGGCTGCCTGGCCTTGCTCGGTCTCGGGTTGATCATGATTGCCTCGGCATCGACCGAAGTGGCGGCGGTGCAGTCGGGCAGCGCTTTGTATTACATGATTCGCCACCTTATCTACGTCGTACTCGGCCTTGGCGCCTGCATCGTCACCATGATGATCCCGATCGCGACCTGGCAACGCCTGGGTTGGCTCATGCTGATCGGCGCGTTCGGTTTGCTGGTGATGGTGATCATCCCGGGCATCGGCCGTGAAGTGAACGGTTCGATGCGCTGGATCGGCTTCAGCTTCTTCAACGTTCAGCCTTCCGAGATCGCCAAGGTGTTCGTGGTGATCTACCTCGCCGGTTATCTGGTGCGTCGCCAGAAAGAAGTGCGTGAAAGCTGGATGGGCTTCTTCAAGCCATTCATCGTTCTGTTGCCGATGGCCGGCCTGTTGCTGATGGAGCCTGACTTCGGGGCCACTGTCGTGATGATGGGGGCTGCTGCGGCGATGCTGTTCCTCGGCGGAGTGGGGCTGTTCCGTTTCTCCCTGATGGTCGTGCTGGCCGTCGGCGCGGTGGTGTTGCTGATCCAGATGCAGCCTTATCGAATGGCGCGACTGACCAACTTTGCCGACCCGTGGGCCGACCAGTTCGGTGCCGGTTATCAGTTGTCCCAGGCATTGATCGCCTTCGGTCGCGGCGAATGGCTGGGTGTTGGTCTGGGCAACAGCGTGCAGAAACAGTTCTACCTGCCAGAGGCCCACACCGACTTCGTGTTCTCGGTCCTGGCCGAAGAGCTGGGTGCCGTGGGTTCGTTGTGCACGGTGGCGCTGTTCGTGTTCGTCTGTATTCGCGGTATGTACATCGGCTTGTGGGCCGAGAAGGCCAAGCAGTTCTTCGCGGCCTATGTCGCCTACGGTTTGTCGTTCCTGTGGATCGGTCAGTTCCTGATCAATATCGGCGTGAACGTCGGTCTGCTGCCGACCAAAGGCCTGACGCTGCCGTTCCTCAGTTATGGCGGCAGTTCGTTGGTGATCTGCTGTGCCTGTCTGGGCTTGTTGCTGCGCATCGAGTGGGAGAGTCGAACCCACCTGGGCAGCGAAGAGATGGAGTTCCATGAGAGCGACTTCGCCGAGGAGCCGAACCATGGGCGCTAACGTCTTGATCATGGCCGGCGGCACCGGTGGCCACGTGTTCCCGGCGCTGGCCTGTGCGCGTGAGTTTCAGTCCCGCGGTTACACCGTGCACTGGCTCGGTACGCCGCGCGGCATTGAAAACGATCTGGTCCCGGCGGCCGGTATCGAGCTGCATCGGATCAATGCCAGCGGCCTGCGCGGCAAGGGCAAGTTGTCGCTGCTCAAGGCGCCGTTCATGTTGCTCAAGTCGGTCTGGCAGGCACGAGCGATCATTCGCCGGTTGCGGCCGGTCTGTGTCGTCGGTTTTGGCGGCTTTGTGACCGGTCCCGGGGGCGTTGCCGCCAAACTGGCCGGTGTTCCGGTGATCGTTCACGAGCAGAACGCCGTGGCAGGTACCGCCAATCGGTTGCTGGTGCCGTTGGCCGCCCGGGTCTGTGAAGCCTTCCCCGACACCTTTACCCTGTCGGGCAGCCGTCGGACCACCGGTAACCCGGTGCGCCCGGAGCTGTTCCTCGAAACACCGCGACCAGCCCTGGCCGGTCGCAAGGCGCGTTTGCTGATCCTGGGCGGAAGCCTGGGCGCAGAACCGTTGAACAAGTTGCTGCCTGAAGCCCTGTCGCAAGTCGCCGTCGACTTGCGACCGGAAGTGTTCCATCAGGCTGGCAAAAACCACGATGAAGTGACTGCAGAGCGCTATCGCGCGGCTGGCGTCGAGGCGCAAGTGCAGCCCTTTATCAAAGACATGGCCCAAGCCTATGGCTGGGCCGACCTGGTGGTGTGCCGCGCAGGTGCGCTGACCATCAGTGAACTGGCCGCCGCCGGTCTGCCCTCGATGCTGGTGCCTTTGCCCCACGCGATCGACGATCACCAGACCCGCAACGCCGATTATTTGGCCCGTGAAGGTGCAGCCTTCCTGATGCCGCAAAGAACGACTGGCGCAGCGGATCTTTCCGCGCGCCTGACAGAGGTCCTGATGCAACCACAACGACTCAACGATATGGCTACTGCGGCCCGCCGCCTGGCCAAACCCGATGCCACCCGTAACGTGGTCGATACCTGTCTGGAGGTGGCCCATGGTTGAGAATCAGAAAGCCATGCCACAACCGGAAATGCGCCGCATCCGTCGCATCCACTTCGTCGGGATCGGCGGCGTGGGCATGTGCGGGATCGCCGAAGTGTTGTTGAACCTGGGCTATGAAGTGTCCGGTTCCGACCTTAAGGCGTCGCCAGTCACCGAGCGTCTGGAATCGTTTGGCGCGCATATTTTCATCGGCCATCGCGCCGAAAACGCAGCCACCGCCGATGTGCTGGTGGTATCGAGTGCCGTGAACACGTCCAACCCGGAAGTCGCCACCGCGCTGGAGCGCCGCATTCCGGTGGTGCCTCGTGCAGAAATGCTGGCTGAACTGATGCGCTATCGCCACGGCATCGCCGTCGCCGGTACTCACGGCAAAACCACCACCACCAGCCTGATCGCTTCGGTGTTCGCGGCCGGTGGCCTGGACCCGACGTTCGTGATCGGCGGCCGTCTGAATGCCGCGGGCACCAATGCCCAGCTCGGCACCAGCCGTTACCTGATCGCCGAAGCCGACGAGAGCGACGCGAGCTTCCTGCACTTGCAGCCGCTGGTGGCCGTGGTCACCAACATCGACGCCGACCACATGGCGACCTACGACGGTGACTTCAACAAACTGAAGAAAACCTTCGTCGAGTTCCTTCACAACCTGCCGTTCTACGGTTTGGCGGTGGTGTGCCTGGACGATCCGGTGGTGCGTGAAATCCTGCCGCTGGTCAAACGTCCTACCGTCACCTACGGCTTCGGCGATGACTGCGATGTGCGCGCTATCAACGTGCGCCAGCAAGGCATGCAGACTTTCTTCACCGTGCTGCGCCCCGATCGCGAGCCGCTGGATGTCTCGGTCAACATGCCGGGCAACCACAACGTGCTGAACGCGCTGGCCACCATCTGCATCGCCACCGACGAAGGTGTCAGCGATGAAGCCATCGTCCAGGGCTTGTCCGGGTTCCAGGGCGTTGGCCGGCGCTTCCAGGTCTACGGCGAACTGCCGGTAGAGGGTGGCAACGTGATGCTGGTGGACGACTACGGTCACCACCCGACCGAAGTCGCGGCGGTCATCAAGGCGGTACGCGGTGGCTGGCCGGAGCGTCGTCTGGTGATGGTTTACCAGCCGCACCGCTACAGCCGCACACGCGACCTGTACGACGATTTCGTCAATGTACTGGCCGACGCCAATGTGCTGCTGCTGATGGAAGTCTATCCGGCGGGCGAAGAGCCAATCCCGGGGGCCGACAGCCGCAAGCTGTGCAACAGCATCCGCCAGCGCGGCCAGCTCGACCCGATCTACATCGATCGCGGCGTGGACCTCGCGCCAATCGTCAAGCCGCTGCTGCGCGCCGGCGACATCCTGCTGTGCCAGGGGGCCGGTGACATCGGTGGCCTTGCACCCAAACTGTTGAAGAGTGAGTTGTTCGCTGGCGCCGTTGCGGCGTCGGTCGAGGGGAAGTTGAAATGACTGCTGCCTACGCCAACCTCGTCTCCACCGTCGCGCCGAAAGATTTCGGCCGGGTCGCCGTGCTGTTCGGTGGCAAGAGTGCCGAGCGCGAAGTGTCCCTGAAGTCCGGCAACGCCGTTCTCGATGCGCTGCAAGGCGCGGGTGTGGACGCGTTCGGCCTCGACGTGGGCGATGACCTTCTGCAGCGCCTGTTGAACGAAAAAATCGACCGCGCCTTCATCATCCTCCACGGTCGTGGCGGTGAGGACGGCAGCATGCAGGGCCTGCTCGAATGCCTGGGCATTCCGTACACCGGCAGTGGCATCCTCGCCTCGGCACTGGCCATGGACAAGCTGCGCACCAAGCAGGTCTGGCACAGCCTGGGCATTCCGACGCCACGTCACGCGGTACTGAGCAGCGAGGCCGATTGTATTTCGGCGGCGACGGAACTGGGCTTCCCTTTGATCGTCAAACCGGCCCATGAAGGTTCAAGTATCGGGATGGCCAAAGTGAGTTCCACGTCCGAGTTGATCGACGCCTGGAAAGCGGCCAGTACCTACGATTCGCAAGTGTTGGTCGAGCAATGGATTCAAGGTCCCGAGTTCACCATCGCCACCCTGCGTGACCAGGTGTTGCCACCGATTGCCCTGGGTACGACGCACAGTTTCTACGACTACGACGCCAAGTACATCGCCAACGATACCCAGTACCGCATTCCGTGCGGGCTGGACAGCGCCAAGGAAAAGGAACTCATGGACCTCACGGCGAAAGCCTGTGAGGCGCTGGGTATCGCCGGTTGGGGCAGGGCGGACGTGATGCAGGACGCCGAAGGGCAGTTCTGGTTCCTGGAAGTCAACACTGCACCGGGCATGACCGACCACAGTCTGGTTCCGATGGCGGCCCGTGCCGCCGGTCTGGATTTCCAGCAACTGGTTCTGGCCATCCTGGCTGCGAGCGTTGCCGGCAACACGGCTGGCAACCAAGAGTCGACGCGAGGTTAAGACCATGCAAGGCGCACAGCTAAGACATCAGCCACCCGCTCCCGGCCGCAAGCCGGTGCCGCGGGGTGCCAGCCGAATGGTGGCCAAAGAGCCGATGTCCGTGCGCCTGCCGAAAGCCAACTTCGGTTTTCTCAAAGCGTTGTTCTGGCCGGTACTGCTGGTTGCATTGGGTTTCGGCACTTACGAAGGCGCGCAGCGTTTATTGCCGTACGCCGACCGGCCGATCACCAAGATCAACGTGCAGGGCGACTTGAGTTATATCAGCCAGCAAGCCGTGCAGCAGCGGATCGCCCCGTACGTGGCGTCGAGCTTCTTCACCATCGACCTGGCAAGCATGCGCACCGAGCTGGAACAAATGCCATGGATTGCCCACGCCGAAGTGCGTCGGGTGTGGCCGGATCAAGTGGTGATCCGCCTGGAAGAGCAACTGCCGGTGGCCCGCTGGGGCGACGAGTCGCTGTTGAACAACCAGGGTCAGGCGTTTACTCCGCGCGAGTTGGCGAACTACGAACACTTGCCTCAGCTGTTTGGTCCACAACGGGCTCAACAGCAAGTGATGCAGCAATACCAGGTGTTGAGCCAGATGCTCAGGCCGCTGGGCTTTTCGATTGCACGCCTGGAGCTGCGTGAGCGTGGCAGCTGGTTCCTGACCACCGGCCCCGGCAGTTCGGGCCCCGGTATCGAACTGTTGCTGGGACGCGGCAACCTGGTGGAAAAGATGCGCCGCTTCATTGCCATCTATGACAAGACGCTCAAAGAACAGATTACGAACATTGCGCGCATCGATCTGCGCTATGCCAACGGCCTCGCTGTTGGCTGGCGGGAACCTGTAGCGCCCACGACAGCCCAACCCGCTGTCGCGAAGAATTAAGAAGAGGCAGGACCCATGGCAAACGTGCAAAGCGGCAAAATGATCGTCGGTCTCGATATCGGCACCTCCAAGGTGGTGGCGCTGGTAGGCGAGGTTGCGGACGACGGCACGCTGGAAATCGTCGGGATCGGTACCCATCCGTCCCGTGGCCTGAAGAAAGGCGTGGTGGTGAACATCGAGTCCACCGTGCAGTCGATCCAGCGCGCGATCGAAGAAGCACAGCTGATGGCGGGCTGCCGCATTCATTCGGCCTTCGTCGGTGTGGCGGGCAATCATATCCGCAGCCTGAACTCCCACGGCATCGTGGCGATTCGTGATCGCGAAGTCAGCTCCGCCGACCTCGAGCGCGTACTCGACGCTGCCCAGGCCGTGGCAATCCCGGCTGATCAGCGTGTGCTGCACACCCTGCCGCAGGATTACGTGATCGATAACCAGGAAGGTGTCCGCGAGCCATTGGGCATGTCCGGCGTGCGTCTGGAAGCCAAGGTTCATGTGGTCACCTGCGCCGTCAACGCCGCACAGAACATTGAAAAGTGCGTGCGCCGCTGCGGTCTGGAAATTGACGACATCATTCTCGAGCAACTGGCTTCGGCCTACTCGGTACTGACCGACGACGAGAAAGAACTGGGCGTATGCCTGGTCGACATCGGCGGCGGCACCACCGACATCGCCATCTTTACCGAAGGCGCGATCCGGCACACCGCGGTGATCCCGATTGCGGGCGATCAGGTGACCAACGACATCGCGATGGCGTTGCGCACCCCGACCCAGTACGCCGAAGAAATCAAGATCCGCTACGCCTGCGCCCTGGCCAAACTGGCTGGCGCCGGTGAAACCATCAAGGTGCCAAGCGTTGGCGACCGTCCACCACGCGAACTGTCCCGTCAGGCCCTGGCCGAAGTGGTCGAGCCGCGTTACGACGAACTGTTCACGCTGATCCAGGCCGAGCTGCGCCGCAGTGGCTACGAAGACCTGATCCCGGCCGGCATCGTGCTGACCGGTGGTACGTCGAAAATGGAAGGCGCCACCGAACTGGCTGAGGAAATCTTCCACATGCCGGTGCGCCTGGGCGTGCCGCATGGCGTCAAAGGCCTGGATGACGTGGTCCGCAACCCGATCTATTCAACGGGCGTCGGCCTGTTGATGTACGGCCTGCAGAAGCAATCCGACGGCATTTCGTTCTCGGGCATCGGCAGCCGCGACAGCTACAGCAACGAAGAACCGAAAGGCGCCTTGCTCGATCGCATCAAGAGCTGGGTCCAGGGCAATTTCTAAAAGCAGCTTCAAGCCACAAGCTTCAAGCGGCAAGAGCAGAGCAAAGTGGTAAAGCGGCAGGCAGCAAAAGCAGTAGGCGAAAAAACTAGAGAACGTAAAGGAGAGGGAAAATGTTCGAACTCGTAGACAACATCCCCGCAAGCCCGGTTATTAAAGTTATCGGTGTTGGCGGTGGCGGCGGCAACGCCGTGAATCACATGGTCAAGAGCAACATTGAAGGCGTTGAGTTCATCTGCGCCAACACTGATGCCCAGGCGCTGAAAAGCATTGGCGCACGGACCATCCTTCAACTGGGTACCGGCGTGACCAAGGGTCTGGGCGCTGGCGCCAACCCTGAAGTAGGTCGTCAGGCCGCTCTCGAAGATCGTGAGCGCATTGCCGAAGTCCTGCAGGGCACCAACATGGTGTTCATCACCACTGGCATGGGCGGTGGTACCGGTACCGGTGCTGCGCCGATCATTGCTGAAGTGGCCAAGGAAATGGGGATCCTCACCGTTGCGGTGGTGACCCGTCCGTTCCCGTTCGAAGGTCGCAAGCGCATGCAGATCGCCGATGAAGGCATCCGTCTGCTTTCCGAAAGCGTCGACTCGTTGATTACCATTCCCAACGAGAAGCTGCTGACCATCCTCGGTAAAGACGCCAGCCTGCTGTCGGCTTTCGCCAAGGCTGACGATGTACTGGCCGGTGCCGTTCGCGGTATCTCCGACATCATCAAGCGTCCGGGCATGATCAACGTCGACTTCGCCGACGTACGTACCGTAATGAGCGAAATGGGCATGGCGATGATGGGCACAGGCTGCGCCAGCGGTCCGAACCGTGCGCGTGAGGCGACTGAAGCCGCCATTCGCAACCCGTTGCTCGAAGACGTGAACCTGCAAGGTGCACGCGGCATCCTGGTGAACATCACCGCCGGTCCTGACCTGTCCCTGGGTGAGTACTCCGACGTGGGTAGCATCATCGAAGCCTTCGCTTCCGAGCACGCAATGGTCAAGGTCGGTACCGTTATCGATCCGGACATGCGCGACGAGTTGCACGTGACTGTGGTTGCCACTGGTCTGGGCGCAAAAATCGAGAAGCCTGTGAAGGTCATCGACAATACCGTTCACACCTCGATGGCTTCGCAGCCACAACAGCAAGCCCCTGCTCGTCAGGAAGCTCCAGCGGTGAACTACCGTGACCTGGACCGTCCGACCGTCATGCGCAACCAGGCTCAGGCCGGTGCTGCGACTGCCGCGAAGATGAATCCGCAAGATGATCTGGACTACCTGGATATCCCGGCATTCCTGCGTCGTCAGGCCGATTGATGAAATGTATCAGGGCTATGAAGGTGATTGGTGTTCAGCAAAGGCGTGGTCTGCTATCATCGCCAGCCTTTGTTGATACCAGTTCGCAATTTGCGCTGAAGCGGCCCAAGCCATGATTAAACAACGCACACTGAAAAATATTATCCGTGCCACAGGTGTAGGTCTGCACTCCGGGGAAAAGGTCTATCTGACCCTCAAGCCTGCGCCTGTCGACACCGGCATCGTGTTTGTTCGTGCCGACCTGGACCCTGCGGTGCAGATCCCTGCCCGCGCGGAAAACGTTGGTGAAACCACGATGTCGACCACCTTGGTCAACGGTGACACCAAAGTGGATACGGTGGAGCACTTGCTCTCGGCCATGGCTGGCCTGGGCATCGATAACGCCTACGTCGAGCTCTCCGCGTCCGAAGTCCCGATCATGGATGGTAGCGCTGGACCCTTCGTATTTCTGATTCAGTCGGCTGGCCTGGAAGAACAGGACGCCGCCAAGAAGTTCATCCGTATCCTGCGGGAAGTGACAGTGGAAGACGGCGACAAGCGCGCCACTTTCGTCCCTTTCGAAGGCTTCAAGGTGAGCTTCGAGATCGATTTTGATCACCCGGTTTTCCGTGACCGCACACAAAGTGCAAGCGTGGATTTTTCCAGCACTTCGTTCGTAAAAGAAGTCAGCCGCGCCCGTACCTTTGGTTTCATGAGTGACATCGAGTACCTGCGCAAGCACAACCTCGCACTCGGCGGCAGCGTTGAAAACGCTATTGTGGTCGACGCGGATGGTGTACTGAACGAAGACGGCCTTCGCTATGAAGACGAATTCGTGAAGCACAAAATCCTCGATGCAATTGGTGACCTCTACCTGTTGGGCAATAGCCTGATTGGTGAGTTCAAGGGCTTCAAGTCCGGACATGCATTGAACAACCAGCTGCTGCGCAAGTTGATTGAGCAGACAGATGCTTGGGAAGTCGTGACTTTCGAAGACGCCAGCACTGCACCGATCTCTTACATGCGTCCTGTTGCGGCCGTGTAAGTAAAAAACCTCTCTAGTTTTTTGAAGGCCACCTTTGGGTGGCCTTTTTTTATGCCCACAGGGTTTGCATTGCCTGGAAGAGCAAAACCACCATCAGTCAGTCGCCACCACCCGGTTGCGCCCACCTTCCTTGGCCTGATACAACGCTTTGTCCGCCGCAAACAACAGCTGCTCCAGCGTCATCTCACTCGCAGTCGTCCAGGTGCTGATGCCGATGCTCACGGTCATTGCCACCTCTGCGCCCTCGACCTTGGGCATCTGCTCCACCGCCGCACGAATATGCTCGGCAATCTGCCGCGCACCGGCAACGTTGGTGTCGGCGAGGATCACCGAGAACTCTTCGCCACCATAACGCGCCACCAGATCCGCCGGGCGCCGCACGTTCGAAACGACGACCTTGGCCAGCTCGCGCAATGCCCGATCCCCGGCCTGATGCCCATACCGATCATTGAACGCCTTGAAATGATCCGCATCGATCATCATCACCGACAACGGTTCACCCGAACGTTGGGCGCGGAACCACTCGTGGCGCAGGGTTTGATCGAGCATCCGCCGATTGGCCACGCCGGTCAGGCCATCGGTGGTGGCCAGTTGCGCCAGTTCTTTCTCGGCCTGTCGGCGCAGACGCAGTTCCCGGCAGAGCAACCAGGTCAGCCAGAGCAGGCTGATGCACAGTGCAAGGGTCGCCAGGCTGACCACGATTGCAGTGCGTCTCCATGACGCAAACACCTCATTGCTGGACTGCGCGACGATGACAATCAATGGCAAGTCGCCCACCTTGGAGAATGTGTACAAGCGTTCATCATGGGTGAGGCTTGAGATGCCGGTGAAACTGCCATCGCCTTCTCTGACAATGCGCTGGAAGTTGGGGCGATTACTGAAATCCTTGCCGACCAGTTCGTCCATCAGACGTGGCTCCTGGGCCAGAAGAATCCCGTCCTTGCTGATCAGATTCACCGAACTGTTACGCCCGATGTTCAGACTGCTGAACAATTGGTCGAAGTAGCTCAGGCGCATTGCCGCTTCAGCGACGCCGAGGAATTCGCCCTGTTCGCCGCTGAGTCGGCGGCTGAAACTGATGCGCCACTCATGCCCGGCATGTCGGGAGCGGAAGGGGCGGCTGATGAACATCCCCAGGTCCGGGTTGTTGACGTGGGATTGAAAGTATTCGCGGTCGGTATAATTGCCATTGCGTGGTTGCACTGACGCGGAGTCCGCGATCACATTTGCCTGCGCATCAAGCAACAGAATGTCGCCCTTGTAGGGCACGGCAGTGGAGCGGTCGAACAAGGCCAAATGACGTATGGTTGGAGAAACCGCCTTGAGGTCGTCGCGGCGGGATGCAGCGATCAGGCCTTGCAATGTCAGATCATAGAGTTCGACGTTGCGCAGTACATCTGCATCGATCAACTGCACGATATTGGAGGCAGCACGCGTGGCGGATTCTTGTGCATTGCCGCGTTCACGGATCAGCAGGAAGGCGACAATGCTCAATATCGCCGTTACCAGCAACAAACTGCTGATCACCAGAAACCACTCAGACTGTATTGACCGGGTCGGTGGTTGAGATGGCGTACTGCTCACACTCATGGTTCTGACTTCTGCTAAGGGGCCATTTTGAAGTTTTTCGAGAGTAAGGCAGAGTCTCAGAAACCGGTGACATTCAGAGCGACTATATAAATCCCAGACAAAAAAAAGGCCAGCAAAACGTGCTGGCCTTTTGCTTGTTGACGCTTAAAAGACAATGACGAACATTGAAATTCAAACTCGAACCTTCGATGGCCGGCGCATCGTCCTGTAGGCAATAGTCGCCATCGTTGCAGTGACTGTAATGAATGACGGATTGAAACCGAATGGGAAATGCACGTGCAGCCAAGCGCCCTGGTCCAGGTTGAACGTTAGTATTTTTGCGGTGGAAGACGTCGCTTACAGAAGAAATCGAGCGTGTCGTTTAAATAACGCGACGAAAAAAAGCCGCTGATAGCAGCGGCTTTGAAGACAACTTTTCAAAGGGAAGAGCCGATGAAAAGCGTCGAGGGAAAGAGGTGTGGCGCGCAGCAATCAGCTGTCTTTCCGGGCTTCAGGCTGGGTCTTGGAACTCGCTGCTTGAGGGGCCTGGTTGGCTTTCTGGGCTTTGGCGGTCATTTCGCCCTGATGCTCTTCAAACGCTGCGGCGCGTGCGGAATTTTGTGCGACGAAGGCGTGCGACTCTTCAGCCATGGCGAACGGAGACACGAACAAAGAGGACAAAACGAAAGCGCTGGCAATACCCATACTGTTGGACATCTTTAAAACCTTCTTGCTTGGCAAGTGCTATTTAGTGCGGGCAAAGATAAGGATCTTGAGCGCCGAGAAACAGACCTGATTCAAGAAAGGACTATTGCGTATTAAGCAATAGTTCGTGTTCCTGAAGACACCAGGACTTTGTGAAGAAGGAGTTTGGCGGAACGCCGCCCGGAGCAAGCTCGCTCGCCACAGGGATAGGGCGTCAGACAGGCAGGTGAATCCCGAAGGTATTCATCCCATGGTCGCTGCGCACGAACACATCGCCGCCATGCATCAGGGCAATCGCCTTGACGATCGCCAACCCCAATCCATGGTTATTGCCGCTGTTGCTGCGCGAAGCATCGACACGGTAGAAACGCTCGAACAAACGCGGCAAGTGCTCGCTGGCGATGGGCGAGCCAGGGTTGGCCACGCCAATGCTGACCAGATGCTCTTCGGCCTCGATCATTACCTGAATGACCTGCCCGGGCTGGGTGTGTTGCACTGCGTTGCTCAGCAGATTGATCAACGCCCGCCGCAGATGCGCGATCTCGATTTGCACCTGCGCATCGCCGCTGACCTGCACCTGAACCTGGGCATCCTCAAGAATGAAATCCAGGTATTCCAGGGTCGTCGCCACTTCGTCCGCCAATGAGGTGGAGGTCAATTTGGTCGCCTTGCTGCCTTGGTCGGCGCTGGCGAGGAACAGCATGTCGTTGATGATCGAACGCAGTCGCTCCAGCTCTTCGAGATTCGATTGCAGCACCTCGAAATAATGCTCGGCCGAACGACCGCGGGTCAGCGCAACCTGGGTCTGGCCGATCAGGTTGGTCAGCGGCGAGCGCAGTTCGTGGGCGACGTCGGCATTGAATGACTCAAGGCGCGAGTAGGCCTGCTCG
Source organism: Pseudomonas sp. MT92 (assembly GCF_058792515.1). Lineage (NCBI taxonomy): Bacteria > Pseudomonadati > Pseudomonadota > Gammaproteobacteria > Pseudomonadales > Pseudomonadaceae > Pseudomonas > Pseudomonas sp. MT92. The sequence continues at coordinate 242,103 of NZ_JBXAFA010000006.1, read as the reverse complement.
ACCCGTTCCAGCGTGGAGTTGAACGAGTTGACGAACTGATTCAGTTCGGGCGGCAAAGACGACATTTGCAGACGCCCCGAGCGCAATGGCGGGGCCAGGCGCTGAGCTTCCTGGGACAGCTTGATCAAGGGTTTGAGGCCGATTCGCGCCACCCAGTAACCCAGCGCCGACGCCAGCAGCACCCCGATAATCGCCAGGCTGATCAGGGCAACCAGCAAGTGGTGTTGAGTCTGGAAAAACGTCTCGGTGTCGATGCCGATCATGAAGCGCAGCGGCGGGCGCTGATCCTTGGCCGGGAATTCACTGACCAGCACTTTCAGTGGATAAGGCTGATCCGGCAGTTGCAGGTCGCGCATGCCCAGCGGCCCTTGGGCGAAGGCGCGGATCTGCGGGGTGAGGTTGCCGTATTCGTAGTGCGGATCGCCACTGGTGATCCAGAAGCTGATGCGCTTGTCCTCTTCGCCGAGCAGCTTGAGCTTGTTGTTGATCTTCACCCAGTGCTCGGGCGTGCCATAGCGGCCGACGGTGGACTCAAGCACGCTGTAGCGCGCATCCAGTTCGGCTTCGGGCAACAATCCCAAGCCTTTATCCACCTGCTGATACAGCGCCCAGCCGATCAACAGGAACACCAATAGCGCCACCAGCGTGAACATGCCGCTCAGGCGCAGGGCGATCGAGTTACTGGACACCACGGCTCTCCAGCACATAACCCATGCCACGAATGGTGTGCAGCAGTTTCTCTTCGAACGGCCCGTCGAGCTTGGCCCGCAGACGTTTGATCGCGACTTCGACGACGTTGGCGTCGCTGTCGAAATTGATGTCCCAGACCATCTCGGCGATCGCCGTTTTCGAGAGGATTTCCCCTTGTCGGCGGGCCAGCACGCTGAGCAGCGAGAACTCTTTGGCGGTCAGGTCCAGGCGCGTACCGGCGCGGGTGGCCTTGCGGCTGATCAAATCTATCCACAGGTCGGCGATGCTCACTTGCACCGGTTCATGGCCACCGCTGCGCCGGGTCAGCGCTTGCAGGCGCGCCACCAGTTCCAGGAAGGAAAACGGCTTGCCGAGGTAATCATCGGCACCGTCGCGCAGGCCCTTGATCCGGTCTTCGACACGCTCACGGGCGGTGAGCATGATCACCGGCGTTTGCTTGCGCGCACGCAGGGCGCGCAGGACGCCGAAGCCGTCGAGGCCCGGCAGCATCACGTCGAGGACGATCACCGCATAGTCGCTTTCCAGCGCCAGGTGCAGGCCTTCCACGCCATCGCGTGCCAGGTCCACGGTGTATCCCTGTTCCGTCAGGCCGCGGTGCAGATAATCCGCGGTTTTTTCTTCGTCTTCGATAATCAGAACGCGCATGACCCGCCTCAGTCTGTGGTTGCCAGCGCCGGTACGGGCGAAGGTTTGGGTCTATGAAATAACCGCTCAAGCCACAAGTATATGACCGGCGTGGTGAACAGCGTCAGCGCCTGGCTCACCAGCAAACCGCCAACGACCGCAATCCCCAGGGGTTGGCGCAGTTCGGCGCCGGTGCCGTAGCCGAGCATCAGTGGCAAGGCGCCGAGCAGGGCTGCAAGGGTGGTCATGATGATCGGCCGGAACCTCGTGATGCAGGCCTGGAAGATCGCTTCTTCCGGTGGCAAGCCACCTTTGCGCTGCGCTTCGAGGGCGAAGTCGATCATCAGGATGCCGTTCTTCTTCACGATACCGATCAGCAGCACTAGGCCGATCAGCGCCATGATCGAAAAGTCCTGACCGCAAATCCACAGCATGATCACCGCACCCAGGCCCGCCGAGGGCAGGGTCGAGATGATCGTCAGTGGATGCACGAAGCTTTCATAGAGCACACCGAGAATGATGTACACCGCCACCAGCGCCGCCAGGATCAACCATGGCTGGCTGGCCAGGGAACTCTGGAATGCCTGGGCCGCGCCCTGGAAATTACCGCTGATGGCCACGGGCATGCCGATGTCGACCTTGGCCTGGTTGAGCATGATCACCGCATCGCCCAACGCCACACCGGGCGCCAGGTTGAACGACAGGTTGGCCGCCGGGAACATCCCGTCATGGGCGATGGACAGCGGCCCAACGGTCGGCGCATCGAATTTCGCCAATGCTGACAACGGCACCATCTCGCCGCTCAGGGGGGAGCGCAGGTAGAAATAGTTGAGGCTTTCCGCCTTGCCACGTTGCTTGGTGTCCAGTTCCAGGATCACGTTGTACTGGTTGATCTGGGTCTGGAATTCGTTGATCTGGCGCTGGCCGAAGGCGTCGTACAGTGCCTCGTCGACATCGCTGGCGGTCAGGCCGAAACGTGCCGCCGCGCTGCGGTCGATCGTGATATGGGTGATGCTGCCGCCCAGTTGCAGGTCGTTGGACACATCGCGGAATGCCGGGTTGCCACGCAGCTTTTCCGTCAGGCGCTGGGTCCAGGTGCTCAGGACCGCGCCGTCGTTGCTCTTGAGTACGTATTGGTACTGGGCGCGGCTCGGGCCGGAACTGAGGTTGATGTCCTGTCCGGCGCGCAGGTACAGCACGATGCCCGGTACTTTCATCAGTTGCGGGCGAATCCGGTCGATGAACTGACTGGCCGAAACATCGCGATCACTGCGTTTTTTCAGGGAAATCCAGAAGCGTCCGTTGGCGATGGTCTGGTTACTGCCCGACACCCCGACCGAGTGGGAAAAGGCCGCGACCGCCGGGTCTGCCGCGACGATTTCAGCCATCGCCAGGTGTTTTTTCACCATGTCGCTGTAGGAAATATCCGCAGCCGCCTCGGTGGTGCCGAGGACGAAACCGGTGTCCTGCACCGGGAAGAAACCTTTGGGGATGAAAATGTATCCGGCAATCGCCAGCCCGAGGGACAGGCCGAACACCCCGATCATCAATTTCTGATGCGCCAGGGCGCGGCGCAGGCCTTTTTCATAGAGGGCCAGCAAACGATCACCGAAGGTCGGTGTGCTGTGGGCATGATGCGCGGGGGCGCGCATGAACAGCGCGGCCAGGGTCGGGGCCAATGTCAGTGACACCACCACCGAAATCATGATGGTCGAAGTGGCGGTCAACGCGAACTCCTTGAACAGTCGCCCGACCACGCCGCCCATGAACAACAGGGGAATGAACGCCGCCACCAGCGAGAAACTGATCGACACCACGGTGAAACCGATCTCGCCGGCGCCTTTGATCGCCGCTTCGCGCATGCCGTCGCCGGCTTCGAGGTGTCGGTGAATGTTCTCCACCACCACGATCGCATCGTCGACCACAAATCCCACGGCCACTACGATGGCCACCAGCGTCAGGTTGTTCAGGCTGAAGCCCATGATGTACATGAGGGCGAAACTGGCCGTCAGTGAAACCCCGAGCACCGCCGACACAATCATCGTCGCCGACCATTGGCGCAGGAACAGCGCCATCACGGCGACCACCAGCAGGATGGCGATCAGCAGGGTGACTTCCACTTCATGCAACGAGGCGCGAATGGTCTGGGTGCGGTCGACCAACACTTTGACCTGCACCGAGGCCGGCAGCATGGCTTCGAGGGCGGGCAATGCGGCCTGGATGCGATCCACGGTCTCGACGATGTTGGCGCCCGGTTGCCGGGAAATCACCAGGTTCACGCCGGGTTTGTCCCCGGCCCAGGCCTGCACGTAAGCATCTTCCGAACCGTTGACGACGTTGGCGACATCCTTCAGATGAACCGGGGCACCGTCCTTGTAGGAAACGATGAGCTGGCTGTATTCCTCGGGGTGAAACAACTGGTCGTTGGTAGACAGCGTCGAAATGCTCGACTCGCCATACAGGGCGCCTTTGGCCAGGTTGAGGCTGGTTTGCTGGATGGCCAGACGAATGTCTGCCAGCGTCAGACCGATGGCGGCGAGCTTGTCGGCCGATGCCTGGACGCGAATCGCCGGACGTTGCTGACCGGTGATGTTGATTTGGCCTACGCCGTCGATCTGGCTGATCTGACGCGAAAGCAGGGTTTCCACCAGGTCGCTGAGTTCAGTGCCGGGCATCTGGGTCGAATTGACGCTGAGGATCAGCACCGGGCTGTCGGCCGGGTTGACCTTGCGCCAGGTCGGCAGGGTCGGCATGTCCTTGGGCAGTTTGCCGGCGGCGGTGTTGATCGCGGCCTGAACCTCTTGAGCGGCGGTATCGATGCTTTTATCGAGGGTGAATTGCAGGGTCAGGTTGGTGGAGCCCAGGGCACTGCTTGAGGTCATCTGGGTCACGCCGGGGATGGCGCTGAATTGCACTTCAAGTGGTGTGGCCACCGACGACGCCATGGTTTCCGGGCTGGCGCCCGGCAATTGCGCCGCCACCTGGATGGTCGGGAACTCTGCTTCCGGCAGTGGCGCGATGGGCAGTCGAGGGAAGGCGATCACGCCGAGCAGGACCAGGGCAAAGGTCAGCAGGATTGTCGCGACCGGATGATCAATGCACCAGGCCGAAACCGAACCGTGGCCCTTCATGGTTTCGATTCCGATTGGACCACTTGCGGCGGGTCGGTCAGGACCTGCACGGTCGACCCGGGCTTGAGCCGCGACTGACCGTCGCTGACCAGCAGATCGCCCGGCTTGACGCCTTTGATGATGTCCTGGCCACTGCCTTGGGACACCATCTGCACGCTAACGGTTTCGACTTTGTCGCCGTTCACCCGGTAAACGAAATGCTGGTCAAGGCCACGCTGTACGACGGTGGGTGGAACCACCAGGGCATCTTTATCCAGTGCTGTCTGAATCTTGACCGTCACCAGCAGGCCAGGCCAGAGCTTCTGCGCGGGGTTGCTGAATTCAGCCTTGGCGCGAATGGTCCCAGTGTTGGCATTGATCTGGTTGTCGATCAGGGTCAGATGGCCTTCACCCAGCAGGTTGCCGGTTTCACCCTCGGTATCGGCACCGATGTAGGCCTTCACCTGGGCGCGCTCCGGATCGCCGATCAAGCCTTGCAGGGTCGGCAGCATTTGCTGCGGCAGGGAGAATTCCACGGCAATCGGATCGATCTGGGTCACGGTAAACAGCCCTTGAGCGTCGGTCATGCGCAGGAAGTTGCCTTCGTCCACCGTGCGAATCCCGACGCGGCCGGTGACCGGGGAGCGAATCTGCGTGTAGGACAGTTGCACTTGCGCCGCATCGATCGAGGCCTGGTTGCCCTGGGCGGTGGCCTTGAGCTGGTTGACCAGCGCCTGTTGCTGGTCGTAGGTCTGTTTGGAGACGCCGTCGTCGACACTCAGCAGTTTGTAGCGCTTGAGGTTGACCTGCGCCACTTGCAGTTGCGCCTGGCTCTCACCCAGTTGCGCCCTGGCCTGATCGAGGCTGGCGCGGATCGAGCGGTCGTCGATGGTGGCCAGCAGGTCGCCCTTGTTCACCAGTTGGCCTTCCTTGACCAGCAGTTGGGTGAGAATACCGTCGATTTGCGGGCGCACCACCACGCTGTGCAGGGACAGGACCGAGCCGATACCGGTGACGTAGCGGGGGACGTCTTTTTGGATGACGCTGACGACGCGTACGGGGATGGCGGTGGGGGCGGCGAGTCTGGTTTTGGCGGGTTGGCTGGCATACCACAGGCCCAGCCCTGCCAGGACGATCAGGAGGGCGACGAGCAGGGCAGGTTTTTGCTGGATTCGCATGCGAGTGGGGCGCCAGGGCTGGTGGTCGGTAGGTCGTTACGTTCCTTTATAAACCTGTTTGACGGTCAGGAAGGTGACTGCTAACTGACGGCGCTGTCAGTTTGGTTTGACCTTGGCGGCCCTGCTCGCGATGAAAGTCCGGGCAACGCGGGCCTTCAGACAGCCCGCGTCATCGTTGACGTCCATCGCGAGCCGGCTCGCTCCTACCCATGGTCTTGGTCGAACGCGGAATAGGGTTACGCAGCCATTTCCCGTGGGGGCATTGTGTGTCTCTGGCAGGCTCAGTTCGCCATTCGCGCCCCGGCCATGCTCCCGCTCATTTCATAAGCCGCCAGTTCCACTTGATGTGCCGCCAACAATTCCGGCAGCGATCCGCGCAAATACTCGACCCAGGTCTTGATCTTTGCATCCAGGTATTGCCGCGAAGGGTAGATGGCGTACAGGTTCAGTTCCTGGGAGCGGTATTTGGGCATCACGCGTACCAGAGTGCCGTTGCGCAGGCCGTCGATCGCTGCGTACAGCGGCAGCACGCCGACGCCCATGCCGCTGGTGATCGCGCTTTTCATGGCGTCGGCGGAGTTCACCAGAAACGGCGAGCTGTTGATGGTGACCATTTCCTGGCCGTCCGGGCCGTCGAAGGCCCATTTTTCCAGGGGGATCACCGGGCTCACCAGGCGCAGGCAGGCGTGGTTGAGCAGGTCACTGGGTTTTTGCGCGCAACCGTTGGCTTTGACGTAGGCCGGGGAGGCGCAAACGATACTGAAGGTGATGCCCAGGCGTTGGGAGACGAAACCCGAGTCCGGCAGTTCGCTGGCCAGGACGATGGACACGTCGTAGCCCTCGTCGAGCAGGTCCGGTACGCGGTTGGCCATGGTCAGGTCGAAGGTCACGTCCGGGTGGGTCTTGCGGTAGCGGGCAATGGCGTCGATCACGAAGTGCTGACCGATGCCGGTCATGGTGTGCACCTTCAGTTGCCCGGCCGGGCGCGCGTGGGCGTCGCTGGCCTCTGCTTCGGCTTCTTCGACGTAGGCCAGGATCTGCTCGCAGCGCAGCAGGTAACGCTTGCCGGCTTCGGTGAGGGCGATGCGGCGGGTCGTGCGGTTGAGAAGACGGGTTTGCAGGTGGGCTTCCAGGTTGGAGACCGCGCGCGAGACGTTAGCCGTGGTGGTGTCCAGTTGTACGGCGGCGGCGGTGAAGCTTCCCGCTTCGGCCACGTAACTGAAGGCGCGCATGTTTTGCAATGTGTCCATGGGGGGCTCTCGGGTTCGATGGCAAATTGTGACATGAAGTTTCAGGATTTGAGACCCCGACCAAGGGATTATCGCGTTAACGGTAACAAAGATTCACAGGAATTCCGGCTTATCGCGACCAAGGCTCATCCATAGAATTGTATGGACTGTAGGAGCCGGCTTGCTGGCGCATGCGTCGCTGCTGTCATCCCGATGTTCCAGGGTGTCTGCATCGCCAGCAGCCGGCTCCTGTCAGATCTCGTTACCTCCTCTATTTCAGGAAATCGCAGCAGTGCCGCGTCGCATTAGCAGAGCGCTTCAACCGCTCAGTGTTTTGGCTTTAACCCTGGCAATCAGCGGCTGCATCGGAACCGGAGGTATTGCCCCGCAGGGCAAGGCGCTGGAGGCCGATTCACTGGTCACCGACGAAGCCATCCAAAGCGCCGCTCAGGATGCGCATTGGCCCACCGCACAGTGGTGGCAGGCGTATGGCGACCCGCAACTGAATCGCTGGATCGACCTCGCCGTGCAAGGCAGTCCGACCATGGCCATGGCCGCCGCGAGGGTGCGTCAGGCCAAATCCATGGCTGGCCTCGCCGAGTCTGCCGAATCGCTGCAGATCAATGGCGAATCGACCCTCAAGCGCCACAATTGGCCGACCGATCAGTTCTATGGCCCCGGTAACCTGGCCAACACCACCACTTGGGACAACAACGCCGCATTGGGTTTCAGCTACGCCCTCGACCTCTGGGGCCGTGAAAGCAATGCCACCGAGCGCGCCGTGGACATGGCGCACATGACCGTCGCCGAAGCGCGCCAGGCCCAGCTCGAACTGCAGAACAACATCGTGCGCGTCTATATCGAACTCTCGCTGCATTACGCGCAGCGCGACATTGTCGAAGCCACATTGAAGCAGCAAGAGCAGATCCTCGAGCTGGCGCAAAAGCGCTTGAACGGCGGAATCGGCACCCATTTCGAAGTCAGCCAGGCCGAAACGCCACTGCCGGAAACCCATCGTCAGATCGATGCGCTGGACGAAGAAATCGCCCTGAGCCGCAATCAATTGGCCGCGCTCGCCGGTAAAGGTCCTGGCGAGGGCGCGCAGTTGCAGCGACCGACGCTGTCGTTGGGCGCGGCGCTGAAGTTGCCATCATCGTTGCCGGCGCAGTTGCTCGGTCAACGTCCGGACGTGGTCGCCAGTCGCTGGCAAGTGGCGGCGCAGGCGCGCGGTATCGATGTTGCCCATGCCGGTTTCTATCCCAACGTCGATCTGGTCGGCAGCCTCGGCTACATGGCCACTGGCGGTGGCGCGCTGGAGTTTTTGACCGGCAAGAAACTCAACTACAGCGTCGGCCCGGCGATTTCCTTGCCGATCTTTGACGGCGGGCGATTGCGCGCGGAGCTGGGTGAAGCCTCGGCCGGTTACGATATCGCCGTGGCGAAGTACAACCAGACCCTGGTCAACGCGCTGAAGAACATCTCCGATCAGTTGATCCGCCGGGAGTCCATGGACAAGCAGCAAATGTTTGCCGCCGAGTCGGTGGCGACGGCGCAGAAGACTTACGACATCGCAATGGTCGCTTATCAACGCGGGCTCACCGATTACCTCAACGTGCTCAATGCCCAGACCTTGTTGTTCAAACAGCAGCAAGTGCAGCAACAGGTTCAGGCGGCGCGACTGAGTGCTCATGCCGAGTTGGTGACGGCGTTGGGCGGTGGGCTGGGGGCCGGTAACGATGTGCCCAAGGACAGTCAGACCGCCGCGCCGAAAACGCCGAGGCTGCTGAGATGACCCGGATGCATCAGGCAAGGCCATCTTTGTGGCGAGGGAGCTTGCTCGCGCTTGAGTGCGCAGCGCTCACAACATCAGCAATGACTGCCAGCGTTTTGGGGCTGCTTTGCAGCCCGGCGCAAGCAAGCTCGCTCGCCACAGGGCTTCAATTGTTTCCAGACTTTCCTAAGTGAGCAGGACTCCATGACTCCCTTGCCCGCACCTCTGCGCTGGCTGTATTCCCTGGAATGGCGCCGGGGGTTCTTCGACTGGGCACGCAGCGATGGCGTGACCTGGGTCTACATTTTCAAGGTGTTGATCGCCGCATTCCTGACCCTGTGGCTGGCCATGCGCCTGGAGTTGCCGCAGCCGCGCACCGCGATGATCACGGTGTTCATCGTCATGCAGCCGCAGAGCGGTCATGTGTTCGCCAAGAGTTTTTATCGGTTCCTTGGCACCCTGGCCGGGTCGTCGGTGATGGTCGCGTTGATCGCCCTGTTTGCGCAGAACACCGAACTGTTCCTCGGTTCGTTGGCGATCTGGGTCGGTATCTGCACGGCCGGCGCGGCCCGTTATCGTAATTTTCGCGCCTACGGTTTCGTATTGGCCGGTTACACCGCGGCGATGGTCGGTTTGCCCGCGCTGGCCCATCCGGACGGCGCCTTCATGGCGGCGGTCTGGCGGGTGCTGGAAATCTCCCTGGGGATCCTCTGTTCGACCCTGGTCAGTGCCGCGATCCTGCCGCAATCGTCCGGTGCCGCCATGCGCAACGCCCTTTACCAGCGTTTCGGCGTGTTCGCCTTGTTCGTCACCGACGGTTTGCGTGGGCGCAGTCAGCGCGAAGCGTTCGAGGCCGGCAACGTGCGTTTCATCGCCGAGGCCGTGGGCCTGGAGGGGCTGCGTAGCGTCACCATGTTCGAAGACCCGCACATGCGCCGCCGCAACGGCCGGCTCAGTCGCCTGAACAGCGAGTTCATGGGCATCACCACCCGCTTCAACGCTTTGCACCAGTTGCTGGAACGCCTGCGCAGCAGCGCAGCGGACCAAGTGGTGGCCGCGATCAAGCCGGGGTTGATTGATCTGGCCGAATTGCTCGACGGCTTCAGCGGCCGCGCCCTGACCAACGCCGATGCGGCGCGTCTGGTGAAGGCTCTGAGTGCTTATAAGGAAGGGCTTCCGGCGCGGGTACGCAGCCTTCGGGCGCTTTTCCAGGAGAGTCAGCCAAGCGACGCCGAGCAACTGGATTTCCACACGGCGTACGAACTGCTCTATCGCTTCGTCGATGACCTGCACAGTTATGCACAGACCCACGCGTCGCTGGCCGATCATAGCCACGAACGGGAGCGCTGGGACGAGCCGTTCACGCCGCAGACCAGTTGGCTGGTATCGGCCGCCTCAGGGATTCGCGCTGCTTTCATTCTGGTGGTGCTGGGCAGCTATTGGGTGGCCACGGCGTGGCCGAGCGGGGCGACCATGACCTTGATCGCCGCCGCCACCGTCGGCCTTTCCGCCGCCACACCGAACCCCAAGCGCATGTCATTCCAAATGGCTTGCGGCACTTTCCTCGGGGCGTTGATCGGCTTTGTCGAGATGTTTTTCATTTTTCCGCGGATCGACGGGTTTCCGTTGCTCTGTGTGATGCTCGCCCCGGTGATCGTGCTGGGGTCGTTCCTCACCTCGCGGCCGCAGTACGTCGGGGTAGGGCTGGGATTGCTGATCTTCTTCAGTACCGGTTCGGTGCCGGACAATCTCACGGTCTACAACCCGTACACCTTCATCAACGACTACATCGCCATGGTGCTGGGCATGCTGGTGTGCGCGGCGGCGGGGGCGATCATTCTGCCGCCCAACAGCCGTTGGTTGTGGCGTCGACTGGAGCAGGATCTGCGGGGCCAGGTGGTGTATGCCATCAGCGGCAAACTCAAGGGCCTGGCCTCGCGTTTCGAAAGCCGCACCCGCGACCTGGTGCACCAGGCCTATGGCTTCGCGGCGGGGCAGCCGCAGGTCCAGCGAAACCTGTTGCGCTGGATGTTCGTGGTGCTGGAAGTGGGGCACGCGATCATCGAACTGCGCAAGGAACAAGCCGTCCTGCCGGTGCATCCCGCCTATGCCGAATCCCAGCCGTGGCGCCAGTCGATCCGTGTGATGGGGCGTTCGCTGGTGCGGCTGTTCCTGCAACCCGGCCAGAGCAATCTGGAGCGTGCGTTGATCGCGGTCGACCATGCGATCAGTCGCGTGCAAGCCACCGACGAACCCTTCGCTCCGCACTTCGACACCTCGGCGTTGCGTCGGGTCAAGAGCTACTTGCACTTCATCCGCACCTCGCTGCTGGACCCGCAATCACCGCTCGCCGGCTACAACCATGCCACCGCCAAGCCCCAAGGACTTGAACATGCCTCGTGAAATCGCCTTCCATGGCGTGTACATGCCGACCATGACCCTGATGTTTTTGATCGCGGCGGCGCTGGCCTGGGCGCTGGACCGCTTCTTGTCCGGGTTCGACCTGTACCGTTTTTTCTGGCACCCGGCGTTGCTGCGCCTGAGTCTGTTTACCTGTCTGTTCGGCGCCCTGGCGCTGACTGTCTACCGTTGAGAACACCTTGATGAAAAAGCTATTCAGCCTGCTTGCAACCCTGCTGGTACTGGCTCTGGCGATATGGATCGGCCGGACCCTCTGGGTGCACTACATGGAGACGCCATGGACCCGCGACGGCCGGGTGCGCGCCGACATCATCAACGTCGCCGCCGACGTCACCGGCGAGGTGGTGGACGTGCCGGTGCGTGACAACCAGTTGGTGAAGAAGGGTGACCTGCTGATGCTGATCGACCCCGAGCACTACCGCCTCGCGGTCAAGCAGGCGCAGTCGCTGGTGGCTTCGCGCAAGGCCACGTGGGAGATGCGCAAGGTCAACGCCCATCGCCGGGCCGATATGGACAACCTGGTGATCTCCAGGGAAAACCGCGACGACGCCAGCAACCTCGCCGACTCGGCCCTGGCCGATTACCAGCAGGCCCAGGCGCAACTGGAAGCCGCCGAACTGAACCTCAAACGCACCGAAGTCCGCGCCGCCGTGGACGGTTATGTGACCAACCTCAACGTGCATCGCGGCGACTACGCGCGCATCGGCGAGGCGAAAATGGCCGTGGTCGACATGAACTCGTTCTGGGTCTATGGCTTCTTCGAAGAAACCAAGCTGCCCCATGTGCGCGTGGGCGATAAGGCCGACATGCAACTGATGAGCGGCGAAGTGCTCAAGGGCCATGTGGAAAGCATCTCGCGCGGTATCTACGACCGCGACAACCCGGAAAGCCGTGAGTTGATCGCCGACGTGAACCCGACCTTCAACTGGGTGCGCCTGGCGCAACGGGTGCCGGTGCGGATTCACATCGACGAAGTGCCGGAAGGCGTGCTGCTGGCGGCGGGGATTACCTGTACGGTGGTGGTGAAGCCATTGTAGGAGCGAGCTTGCTCGCGATGGAATCAAGGGCGCCGCGTTTATCCAGAAAGAACGCGTTATCGTTGACCTTCATCGCGAGCAAGCTCGCTCCTACAGTTGATTGTCGTCGAGTCCGGGATCAGCCCTGGCTAAACGTCTCGTGTAGATGTCGCCACAGCACCTTGCCGTCCGCCTGTTTCTCGAACACCACGGTCGAGCGGCGATCCGAATGCAGCCCCGTCGCATCGGTCTGCTGCTCGCGGTAACTGACGGTGGCGCCACCGTCATGCAGCGCAATGCCGCGAAATTCGCTCAACTCGATACGAAAACCCAGCTTCTTGCCGCCGGCCAGCATGAACAGCTCGTTCAGCGCGGCAAAGTCCAGCACTCGTCCCAATGGCGAAACCATGGAGAATTGCGGCGAAAAACGGGTCAGCAACTGTTCAAGTTCGCGCCCATCGCGTTCTTCGGCCAACCATTGTTCGATGGCGACGTGGGCCTTGATCACTTCGTCGAAGTATTCGGTGTAGTCGGTCATGGTGTTTCCTCAAAGTCTGCTTGGCCGCGAAGAACGATAACCCGGTCTTAAAGCTGCCCGCGCAATCCGAATCGCTTCATCAAGCCTGATTCCAGCAGGCCCTTGGGTAACAGTCCGGCCATCAACGGCAACGCCCGGCTGCCATTGCCCAGGCGTAACAGTCGTGGCGGCTTGCCTTGCTGCACAGCCTTGATTACTCCGGCGGCAAATTCGCTGGCGGGTGTCGGATTGTCCTGGGAGGCCCTGGCCCGGGCGCGGATACCTTCGCGCAATGGAAACCACGGCGATTGCTCACTGATCAGTTGTTCGGCTTCATGGCCCGCGTTCTTGGCGAAACTCGACGCGATGGCGCCCGGCTGAACCTCCATGACCCGCACGCCAAACGGCGCCAGTTCCATGCGCAAGGCATCGCTCAAGGCATGTACCGCCGCTTTCGAAGCACAGTAGGCGCCGGCGAATGGCGTCACCAACACGCCGGAGACGCTGCCGATGTTCACCACCAGGCCCTTGGCCCGGCGTAACACCGGGAACAGTGCGCGGGTCACGCCGACAATGGCGAACACATTGGTTTCGAACTGACGCTGCATCGCCGGCACACCGCCATCGAGCAGCGGCCCCATGGCGCCATAACCGGCGTTGTTGATCAGCACGTCGAGGCCACCGTGTTGCTGGTTGATGCGCTCGCTCAACTGTTCGAGCGCCTGGCCATCGTTGACGTCCAGTTGCACGGCGGTGAAACCGGCGGCGGTCAGGGCTGCCACGTCTTCAGGCTTACGGGCGCTGGCCCAGACTGTGTAGCCGGCAGCCTTGAACACATCGGCCAGGGCGCGGCCGATGCCGCTGGAACATCCGGTAATCAACGCAACGGGCATGGCGCGGTCCTTGTGCAAAAAAGTGGGGGGAAGGCTCAGTCGGAGAAACTACCCTGCAAGCGCTCGGCGCGAAATTCCAGGGTTTCCGGGCGGTAGCCGGGGCGCAACGGCGGCAGCGGCAGACAGTCTTCCCAGTTGCCACCGGCCTGCAATTCGCCGGGGCCACGGTAGCGTGGGGCGGTGTACTGGTTGTCCGCGAGATTGACCGTGTCGCCCGGCGCATAGGCGGCGACACGCCAGCGCAGTTCGGTCAGCGGCACGTCGTTGCCATTGTTCAGGGTCAATTGCAGCGGCCGGTCGGCGGGGCAGTGTTGCGGTGCGTAGCTGATGCGCAATTCAAGACGCTCCAGTTGCTTGAGCTCGCGGTGGTCCATCCAGATCACCCACGTGGCGACAATACCCAGGCCCACGGCGGCGGCCATGGAAACGGGCAGCGCTTTGGCCGGATAGCGCAGTAGCAGGATCAGCCAGGTGATGACGAGCAGGACACCGATGAACATGACGCGCAAACCTCGGAAGCAGAGAGGAGCATCCTACCTAAGCGTAGGTGAGGTTGGCGATGGGCAGGATTCCGACGAAGCGGCCAGCCGAGGCTCCACACTATTCAGTGCCAAAAAAAAAGAAGCCCCAGCCCAACCCGCTGCGGATGGGGAACGCAGCGGGCTGGACGGGGGCTTTGAGTTTTTCCGAGGGTTACTGCGCGATGGTCTTCACCGACACGCCACGCTCGATCGGGGTGGAGCGACCGTAGATATCTTCAAACCGCTCGATATCGTCTTCGCCCAGATAACTGCCCGATTGCACCTCGATGATCTCCAGTGGAATCTTGCCCGGGTTGCGCAAACGGTGAACCGAGGCAATCGGAATGTAGGTCGACTGGTTCTCGGTGAGCAGGAACACGTTCTCGTCGCAGGTCACTTCAGCGGTGCCGCTGACCACGATCCAGTGCTCGGCGCGGTGGTGGTGCATTTGCAGCGACAGGCACGCGCCCGGCTTGACCGAGATGTGCTTGACCTGGAACCGGCCGCCCATGTCCACCGAGTCATAGGAGCCCCACGGACGATAGACCTCGCAGTGGTTCTGGGTTTCGCTGCGACCCTGTTCGTTGAGGGTGTTGACCATCTGCTTCACGCCTTGGACCTTGTCCTTGTGGGCGATCATCATGGCGTCCTTGGTTTCGACGACCACGATGTTTTCCAGGCCGATCACCGACACCAGTTTGCCGTTGCCGTGGATCATGCAGTTGCGGCTGTCCTGGATGACCACATCGCCTTTGGTGACGTTGCCGTTGGCGTCTTTTTCGTTCACTTCCCACAACGACGACCAGCAGCCGACATCGCTCCAGCCTGCGGTCAACGGTACGACGCAGGCGCGCTGGGTTTTTTCCATCACCGAGTAGTCGATGGAGTTGTCCGGGCAGCAGGCGAAGGTAGCGGCGTCGATGTCGACAGTGTCGGCATCCTGCTGGCTGCGTTCCAGGGTCAGCAGGCAGGTGTCGTAGATGTCCGGGTCGTGCTTTTTCAGCTCTTCGAGGAAACGGCTGGCGCGGAACAGGAACATGCCGCTGTTCCAGAAATAACCGCCGGACTGGACAAACTCGGTGGCGCGTTTCACGTCGGGTTTTTCGACGAAGTGCGAGACGCGGCTGACACCTTCGGGCAGCAGCGAGTCGTTGGTCGACTTGATGTAGCCGTAACCGGTTTCCGGTTTGGTGGCCGGCACGCCGAACAGCACCATTTCGCCGTTTTCGGCGGCGACCGTGGCCAGCGCCAGGGCGCGTTGCAGGGCTTTCTGGTCTTCCAGCACGTGGTCGGCGGGCAGCACCAGCATCAACTCGTCGCGGCCTTCATTGACCAGCATCATCGCGGTCAGGGCCACGGCCGGCGCGGTGTTGCGACCGAACGGTTCCATCAGGATGCGCTGGGTTTCCAGTTTGCGCGCGGTCAGTTGCTCGTTAACGATGAAACGGTGGTCCTTGTTGCAGACCACGATCGGCGTGTCCATGCCTTCGAACACCAGGCGCTCCAGGGTTTGCTGGAACAGCGTGTGCTCGCCGGTCAGGGCCAGGAACTGTTTCGGGAATTGCTTACGGGAAAGCGGCCAAAGACGTGAGCCGCTACCACCTGACAAGATCACCGGAATCATGTTGTTACTCCTTGAAAATCGTTTGGTTAGAGCTACGAACGCTGTGTCGTTTCTCTCTTGTTCTTGTTCCGTGTCCCAGCTGACACCTGGGTCCCTTGTAGGAGCGAGCCTTGCTCGCGATGGACGTCAACGAAAACGCGTGCTGTCTGGATGAACGCGGTGTCCTTGAGTTCATCGCGAGCAGGCTCGCTCCTACGGGGTTCCTGGTCAGCCGGAAAAATTCATTAGCGCGTCGATACCGGGCGTTTCACCCAGACTGGCGACAGGCTGCTGCCGTTGCCGGTGACGTACAGCACCGCGGCCTCACCGCGTTCCAGGGCGACCGGTTTTAAGTCGCCGACTTTCTTGTCACCATCGTATAGCGCCAGGCTGACTTTCACCGGGTTGATTTCACGTTCGCCACGACCTTTGGGCGCAACGTTGGGCACCACATCGGTCTTGCCGTCGGCGGTCTTCAGGGTCAGTGCCTTGTCGCTGAGGTTCTGTACTCGAACCAGGGATTTCTGTTTGTTCTTGAACGGCGGCTCTTCGATCAATTGCGGTGCGCCACTGGCGTTGTTGACCAGGGTGTAATAGTGATCGCCGGCCAGTTTCACCGGCAGTGTCTGGCTACCGACCTTGGCGCTGTAGTCACCGCCCGGCATGAAGCTGAAGTCACTGCTGGACAGCGGTGCGACATCGCTCAGGCTGGTGCTGCCGACGGTGGCGCTGACTTCAGCGTTGCTGGCGTTGTAGATCCGTACGAAGGTCGAGCCTTTCGGTGCGGTCGGGCCGTAGAGTGCGGCGTCGCCACCGGCGAAGGCGTGCATCGACAGAACGCTCATGCCAGCGACAAGAGCAAAAGTCTTAGCGAGACGGCGAGGAGTAGTCGTGAAAGTCATGGAAGTACCTCTCTCTTTCAGTTTTGCGCCCGGTCGGGCGTCTCGGATTTAGTGTTGATTGCTACGTTTTGTTGGCGCGCGCCGGCTTGTTTAAGCTCTGCGACCCACTGCGGGTCGGCGTCACCGATTTCGTTATTCACAGGCAGATATCGTTCGGGAAATTCCCAGATCAGCACTTGTGGCGGGCTGTTCTTGAAAGCGTCGCTTTTGAGGTAGCTGAGCATCGGCAGGATCGGGCCGTGGCCGTCCTCGGCGTAATTGACCACGTCGCTGCGCAACGCTTGTTTCAGCGCGCCCACGAAGTTCCAGTTGGGGTTGGCGCTGTAGCTGGTGCCGATCAGTGCCACCGGCACTTCGGTGTTGGCGAACAGGGCATCGTCACTGGCCGGCGGGTCGCCGGCCGCCACGGTGTTGCGTTTCTGCAAAGGCTCTTGCGCCGGCATCAGGTTTTCGAACAGCGGGTCCAGCGGCAGGAACAGACGCAGGTCGCCCTTGTGCGTGACTTTCTCCGCAGGCTCGGTGACGAAGTTCTGCGGTTCGCCGCTCAGCGGGAACTTGTCGGCAATGGTCCTGGCCAGCTTGTTCGCCGCGACTTCGGCGCCTTCCGGGGTCCAGTGGGTGTCGGTGCGCAGGAACACTTGCTTGCCGTCACGTTTGGCCGCCAGCAGTGGGCCCAACAAGTCAGGTGCCGGAATCCGGTCGGCCGCCAGGCGCTGGTGGAAGTCCTTGTAGAGGTTGGCGTGGATGCTTGCCGGTTTCACCTCGCCGAGGTGTTCCGGGTACAGCCGTGCCTTGGCCGGCACCACTGCCATTACCAGTTGCACACCTTTGGCTTTCAGGGTCTGGCGCACGCCTTCGACCAGCGCGTAGTTGCCTTGCAGGTTCAGCTCTTCGTTGACGATCGGGTGGAATTCTTCATCGCTGTACAGCCACTGGTCGCGACCGAGCACCACGCCCGGACGACCTTCGTTGAACAGCTTGAAGTCCAGCGCCGCCCAGAGGTTGGTGCCCAGGCGCTTGATCGGAAACTCGTCGTCGTAGTGCGTCTCTACCGCCTTGGTCCAGCGACCGTTCAGCACGGTGGCGTCGGCGTTGGTGCTGAAACCGAAGAAGCTGCGCGTAGACCACAGGCCCAGGGCCAACAGGGTCACCAGGAACAGGGCGATGTAGAAGATGCGTAATGAGCGGGTCATGGTCAGATCCCTCAGAACTGGAAGTAAAGGAACGGCGAGAAGCTTTGTGCCGAAAGTTTGAGAATCGAGGCGATGAACAGCAGCAGCACCAGCGCACGCATCACGTAGCGCGACCAGTCGGCGGTCCAGTAGGCCGGCTGCACCTGGGCTTCAACCCCGACGGTGTAGCCGGGCTGATGGATGCTCGCCGGGTTATCCCCAGGCGCGGCATTGATCAGTCCCGGTTCGGCGGCGGCCGGGCCGTCGCTGTCGACGTTCACCGCAGGCTTGGTCTTGACCGGTGGCTGGTTGGTGTAGAAGTCGCGCAGGCCGAAGAACGCCAGGGTCACATACGCCACGATCAGCGTTGCCACTTGCAGGCCGGTGAGGCTGGCCTGGTTGAGTTCCGACAGCGACCAGTCGCCGAAGCTGAACATCGCGCCGTACATACGACCGGCCACGTGCAGGTTTTCCGCACGGAAGATCACCCAGCCCATCACCACCAGCAGGAAAGTCAGTGCCCAGCGGATCGGGTTGAAACGGCGTGGCGAAGTGTTCAGGCCAATGGCTTTTTCAATCGCCAGCCACATGCCGTGCCACGCGCCCCAGACGATGTAGGTGATGTTCGCGCCGTGCCACAGACCACCGAGCAGCATGGTCAGGAACAGGTTGCGATAGGTCATCAAAGTGCCTTTGCGGTTGCCGCCCAGGGTGATGTACAGGTAGTCGCGCAGCCAGGTCGACAGGCTGATGTGCCAGCGTCGCCAGAACTCGGTGATCGACTGGCTGACGTAAGGCTGCTTGAAGTTTTCCATGAAGCGGAAACCCATCATCAAGCCCAGGCCGATGGCCATGTCGCTGTAGCCGGAGAAGTCGAAATACAGTTGCGCGGTGTAGGCCAGCGCGCCGAGCCAGGCATCACCGGTGGTCGGGTTTTGCAGGGCGAAGCAATGGTCGGCCACCACCGCGAGGGTGTCGGCAATGAACACCTTCTTGATGAAACCCTGCATGAACCGCGTGCAGCCCTCGGAGAACTTGTCGAGGGTGTGGGTGCGGTTATTGAACTGGTCGGCCAGGTCACGGAAGCGCAGCACGGGGCCGGCGATCAGGTGCGGGAAGATCGCCACGAAGGCCGCGAAGTCGATCAGGTTGCGGGTCGCCGGGGTGTCGCCACGGTAGACGTCGATGATGTAGCTGATGGACTCGAAGATGTAGAACGAGATCCCGATCGGCAACAGCACGTGGGTCAGGATGAACGGCTCCAGGCCCACCGACGTCATCATCGCGTTGATGCTGTCGACGCCGAAATTGGCGTATTTGAAGTAGCCGAGGATGCACAGGTCAACGGCCACGCCGAGCAGCAGCCAGCGCTGCGCCGGTTGGGTCCGCACACCGGCGGCGCCGACTTTGAGGCCGATCCAGTAGTTCCACAGCGTGACTGCGGCGAACAGTGCCAGGAAGTCCACCCGCCACCAGGCGTAGAACACGTAGCTGGCGATCAGCAGCAGCAAGTTGCGATAGCGTTGCCCGCTCAGGTAGTACAAGCCGAGAAAGATCGGCAAGAACAAAAACAGGAACACGTTGGACGAAAAAACCATCCCGATCTCTCCTTGTTTAACCACAGTCAAGGGCCGCAGCCCCCCCAAACCCCCCCACCAAAAACCGGGGGGCGTAACACACAAAAACTCAAACTCGACACCGACCCTGTGGGAGCGGGCTTGCCCGCGATTGCAATCTGACATTCAACATTGATGTCGACTGACCCACCGCTATCGCGGGCAAGCCCGCTCCCACAGGGTTATATGTTTGCCTAAGAACCTTTGCCCTTCTCGTTGGCCGGGTCATAGACCCTGGTCAGGTCGCCGCCGAGGCGGAAGGTCTTGAACGGCTGCATCCCGTGTTTTTTTTCCAGCACGTCCGGCGCACAGGTGTAGAGGGTGCAGAACGGTTCGAGCCAGGCGAATTTCATGTCCTCTTTCAAGTCGGTCATGTCCTGTTCCTTGCCGTTCTTTTTCTCGAACGCGTCCGGGTCTTTCACGCCGGCGAGGACGCGATCAGCCAGGCGTTTGAGCGCGCCGTTGTTTTCCTGGCGCAAGTCCACACCGTTGACCTGGGCGAAACTGGCGATCATCGCCAGCGGTGGCAGGGCGTAGTTGTGGTAAGCCAGCGCCCGTTGCTGGCGCTTGAGTTCGTTAGGCAGGTAGCCGTCGGCGTCGACCTGGTTGGCGCCGATCTTGTATTCCTTGACCGCCCAATCGAACAGGTCGCGGCGGTTGGTGGCGATGGAGGTGGCCATCACTGACCAGGCGGCCCAGTACGAGTGGTTGTTGGTTTGGTCCAGCGGCAGGTTGTCCCAATCGCTGACCACCTGATCGGCCATCTTGCTGAACCAGGCTTCGATCAGCTGCGATTCCTGCTGATGGTTGGCCAGCGGATGGGAGTCGGAAAACTTCAGGCGAATGTACGCGGACGCCATGCTGCCCAGCGCCCATTTGCGCATCGACTTGCCGGTATGGTTGAAGTCCTTGGACATCAACGCATCGGCCTTGGCCCAGGCCGTCAGCCAGTTGAGTGTGCATTCCAGCTGTTCCGGACGACCGTCACGCATGAACTGCATCACCCGTTTGCTGGTGCCGCGCTCCAGTTTGGTGATGTCGGCGGTGCTGTCGCGGAACGCTTTTTCCGATTGCACGTTCAACGTGGCGCGGGCCTTGTCCGAACCTTCGTACTTGCTGCGAAATTGCAGCGAACCGGTGTACGGCGTCGGCATCGCTTCGCAGCCTTCGCCCTTGTCGCCGGTCTTGAGTTTTTCGATCGGTGCAAAATAACCCTGTGGCGGGCGCAATGGCGCGGCAGCCTGGGTCGCGCCGGCGAACATCGCCAGGCTCAAAAGCGTGGGTGCCAACAGGCTTTTCAGTTTTGGATTTCGCATGGCAGACCTCATTGCCCGGCCTGAGCGGTACGTTGCTCAGCGCTCGGGAATACGTTGCGTTTGCAGATTTTCGCTTCGACTTTCTGTGGCGCGGTGCCTGCTTCAGGACCCTGGACTTCGACGGCCAGCAGATTCTGCGAGGCCCAGTCTTCGTCCGTGCGCAACTCGAAGGCGAAACGCCCGTCGGTCTCGGAGGTTTCCGGTTTGTCGATCTTGATGTCCTCGTGGCGCCCGTTCATGTACCAGAGGGTGGCTTGCAGGGTTTTCACCGAGGTGTCGGCGAAGCGGATGTCGACCTGGTGACTGCTGTTTTGCAGGTTCAGGTTTTTGCTGTTGACCATCAATTCGTTCTTGCCCGGCTTCAGGGTGGTGCTGCCGGACATCTGTGCTTCTTTGCCTTCGCAACCGTTGTCCAGCAGCGCCATCATCTGGCGGTAGATGGTTTCCTGGTCGAGGCGATACAGCGGCGAGAATTCCCAGATGAGAATTTTCGGCGGTTTCTTCTGGAATTCTTCGCTGCCCAGGTACTGCAGCATTGAACCTTCCAGGCCGCCGCCGGGGAACGCCACGTTGAGAATGTCCGCGCCGATGGCCTCTTCGAGGAAACCGGCGAAGTTGTAGTTCTTGCCGCTGTGGCTGGTGCCGACCAGGGTGATCTGCGGGTTGCCGGAATCGCCGAACAGATCGCCATCGCCTGCTTCGCCCTTCGGCTCGGTGGTGAATTGATCCATGTACTGGATGGCGTAGCTGGTGCCACAGAGTTGACCGGCCATGTTGTGCAATGTTCCGGTCTTGCCCATGCGACCCGACTTGTGGGTCTCGAATTCACGCTTGGGAATGTCCGCGTACTCGGGCAATTGCTTGATTTTCTCGGCGACGATTTTTGCCGTGCGCTGGGCACCGTACGGCGTCCAGTGCTGGTCGCCACGGAAGTAGAAGTCGTGGGCGGGCAGGGTGTCGGGCAACGACTCGTTGGTCAGCGGCGACAGGTCCGGGACCACGTAGCCCATGGCGGCGAAGCGGCCGAGCATGGTCTTGTAGTTTTTCAGTGCCTTGTCGAAATCGAAGCTGGCTTTTTCCGCCGGGTTCAACTTGTTGCGGTTCACCAGGCCACGGGTCGGCTGGTAGACGACCACCAGTTCCACGCCTTTGCTCTTGAACGCATCGTGCAGTTGCTTCATGCGTTTGTAGCCGGCAGGCGTGGTGTCGAATTCGGTGCGCAGGTCTTCCTGGGTACGGAACAACCAGTCGCCCTGGGCCTGGACCAGCGTGGTGAAGTTCTGCTGATAGCGCGTGGTGTAGTTCTTCGGGTCGTGGGCCGCCGGGCACAGGCTGCAGCACGGTTCGGCGGTGAAGACGGGCGCCTTGACTTCGTCGGCACGGGCACCGCTGGCGGCCGCCATCATCCCGAGTGTCAGGCCCGACAGGCTGAGTAATTTGATCAAGTGTGGGTGCATAAAATTATCCTCAGTCCTGCATTTCGGTCTGGCGTTCGACAGGGTCGATCAGCACGGCTTTCTGCTGGCGCACCAGCAGGTCGAGAATTTCATCCTGACGCTCGCCGAGAATCCCCGAGAAGCTGATGCCGCTGGATTTGGTCGGTGCGAGCATGGACACGCGGTACAGCTCGACGCTCAGCGGCGAGTCGATGGACAGCGGCCCGCTGCCATTGCCGGCCAGTTCGCCGCCGACCACGATCAGCGACACCTGGGCGTCGAACGGGTCGAGCTTGATGTCGCGGTCGGTGTTGGTCAGGTCCTTGATGTGGCCATAGACGCCGGTCAGGCCGTTGGCCATGGCGATGTTTTCGTAGAGGCGGATGTTCACGCTGTTACGAATGCGGATGCCGTGGCGCCGGTTGCTGATGACCTTGTTGCCCCACAACAGGTTGTCGGCACTCTCGTAGAGGGTGATGCCGTCGGTGTGGTTCTGGTAGATCTCGTTGTGGGCGATCAGGTTGTTCACGCTGTTACGGTCGATCACCAGCCCCGAGAGGTGGTTGTCGTAGCTGCGGTTGTTGAAGATGAAGCTGTCGTTGACCTCACGGGAAATAATGATTCCGTGCTTCTTCTTGGTCCCGTGCACCGTGTTGTCGGCGATGATCAGACCGTGGGAGCGGTCGTGCGGGTCGATGCCGTAGACGATGTTGTCTTTGTAGGTGTTGCCCTTGACCACGAAGTCGCGGGTTTCGTAGCAGTAGAAGCCGTACCACATGTCCGAGAACTCGGAGCCGACGATCCAGCCGGTCGGTTCAGGGCGCTTGAGCACCTTGGCCATGTTCGGCGTGTACTGGGAAATACTCACGCCGTAGGACTTACTGTTGGCGTAACCGAAACTGGCGATCTTGCTGTTGGCGATGTAGGTCTCGGTGCCGCCCCAGGACAGCAGGAACGGACGGAATTCCTTCGGCGAAGTGAACGTCGCCGGGCCGTTGTCCTTCTCGCGCCAGCCAGTGATTTTGGTGTCACGCACGAACAACTGGCCGTCGTTGACCAGGAACGAACCGGCCTCCTGTGACAGGCGCAGCTCCTGGGTCTGTTTGTCGATTTCCAGGATGCCGTGGCGACCGACCACGATCGGCAGCTTGGCGAGGAACACGCCCGGCGCGGTTTCGATGACGTACTTGGGCAGCTTTTTTGCCACGTCCTTGAGGTTCATGTAGCCGTCGTCGACGAAGATCGCCTGGGGGATGCCATGCTGACGCACCACCCATTCGGCCATCTTGTTGTCGCCGCCGATGAAGTCCTTCAGGGCGTCTTCCTGCATCATCCGGCGCACGCTGATCTTGCCGGCCTTGCTGCGCACGATTTTCGCGGCGATGGTTTCGGCGGTGTAGCCGGAGATGTCCGGCAATTTCGGCGTGGCCAGTTCCAGCGGCGCGGTCGGTGCGCTGCTGACGGTGTAGGTCTTGGCCTGTTGCAGTTCCTTGGCCATGGTGGCCGGCTTGGCTGCCGGCTCCGTACTGGCGAAGGCAGCTGCACTGGCCAGCAGCAAAGCGCCGGCCAACAAGCTGATCGAGCCTTGTCGGGCTTGATGATTCATCTGGAAAACTCCCTTCGCGGTGTGCATCAGAAGCGCCAGATCACGTCGATGAACGCGCGGTGCATGTACGAATCGACCTGGCTGCCGTAGGCATCGCCGGGCTTGAACACGCCGCCACGGAAGCGCACCAGGGCCGAAGGCTCGTCGATCTTCTGGCTCAGCGCTGCTGGCAACAGGCCTTGCTTGAAGTACTTGGTGACGACCAGGTCCATTTCCTGGCCCATGTCTTTCTCGCCATCGTTCAGCGGCAGGGAGGTGGTGGAGAGCACGGCGCCGGTGACGTCATCGGTGTTGTTCTGCACCGCATCGATGCCGTTGCTGCCGACCGGCTTGTTGCCGTCGACACGCCAGAACTTGTGGTAGATCAGGCTGGCGTCGTACTCGTCGTTGAGCATCCACGAACCGAACAGCGTGGCGGTTTGCAGGTTGTTCATTTCGCCACGGAAGGCCTCGCCGAAACGGTGCACCCGCGAGCGGGTGCCGGTGTAGTTCGAGCGGTTGCTTTCCAGGCCGTTCTGTTCGTAATCGGCGCTGGCTCGGGCATAGGCCGCACCGACTTGCCATTGCGGATCGAGGCGCAGGCGCACACCCAGATCGGTGGCCCAGCCGCTGACATCGCCGCTTTGCTTGGGTTGCGCGGGTGCGGTGCCATCGGCGTTCAGCGGGTTGACCGTGTCGCGGTCGCCGCTCATGCCGGTGACGCTGCCCCAGTAGTTGACCATGTTGGTGTTGCGCCAGTTGTAGGCGTCGCTGTTGGCCTGCAGGCCGATCCAGCTGATGTCGCCGTTCTGTTTTTTGTCCAGCGAATCGCTGGGCACGCCCGGTTGCGCATAGTCGAGCTTGCCGTCGTCGTGGGTGTGATGACCGCGAATGCCGACCCATTGACCCGGTGTCCACTGGTATTCGGCCTCGGCGTAAGCGTGCAGGCGATCCTTGTCCTTGGGCGCCAGCTCTTTCAAGTCGGTGCGGTATTCGCTGAAGCGTTCGGCGACACCGGCGTTGGCGCGCAACAGGGTGGTGTCGAAGGTCCAGTTTACGGCTTCGATGTTGGTGTCGCGCCATTGTCCGTCGTCATTGTGCAGGCGCTGGCGACCGACTTTCAGGATCTCGCCGGGGTAGGGCGTGAAGCCGCTGTAGCCGACCCAGAACTCGCGCATCGCCAGGTAGTTCTTCTTGGTCTGGCGATCATTGTTGCTGGTGTTCTCGGTGCCTTCGGACTGTTGCAGGGTGTCGGTTTCAATGATGTCGGTGGACGTCACGGCTTGACCCATGGCGTAGGCGCTCCACGCGCCGCTTTCGCCATAGACCCAGGGACGCAGGTCCAGACCGACACCGTTGACGTCGCCACCGGGCTGTGTGCCGAGGTCACGGTCGTCTTCGGACTGGCCGGTGATTTTCACTTCGAGGCCGAAGTTCTTGGTTTCGGTGATCGCCGCCAGTGTCGGGCAGGACCAGATCAGCGCGAATGTCAGGCCAATACCGGCCTTGACGAATGGATTCAACTTCATAGGGATTCCTCGCCGTCTTCTTGCAGGGCGTGCAGTTGCAGCGTGTTCTGGCTCAAGGCACCACGAGTCGCCTGTTCCTGTTTCAACAGACGCTGGGCCTCTTTGATCTGCGCAGGCGGCAGTTGGGCTTCGAGTGTTTGTGCAAGTTCGGTGGCTTGCGGGGTGTTCTGGGCCTTGGCCAATTGACTGAAGACATACGCGTTGAGCGGGTCAGGCTTGGTGCCCTTGCCCTGGGAAAACAATTGGGCGATGGCGAAGTCGGCGCTGTTCTGACCGTTGCGGGCCGCGGTCAGCAGATGATCGAGGGCCTTTTGCGGATAGACCTTGCCCAGGTAGCCACGGCGGTAGATCTGGCCGAGGTAATAATCGGCGGCGACTTCGCGGCCGACGGCTTTCTGGAAGTGTTCTTCGGCGACCTTGGCATCGACCGGAACCCTCTTGCCCTCGTAGTAGAGCTTGCCCAGCAACAGTTCGGCGCGCGGCTGGTCGGCGGCACGGCCGTTGTCCAGGTACTTCATCATCTGGTCGACGTCGCCCAGTTCGGGGAAGTCGTAGAGCAGTTGCGCGAGGGTGACCCACGATGCCGGGTAACCCGGAGCGATGGGTTCGAGCAGCGACTGCGCGGTTTTTTCATCGGGCGTGCCGAGGGTCGCATCCGCCAGCACACGGGCAACGCTGTCGACCCGTTGCGCGGAAACCGTGCCGCGAGCGTGAGCGGCTTGCAGCTGCTTGATCAATTCGGCTTGTTGCTCGGGCCTGGCCTGTTTCTGATAAACCGTGGCCAGCTCGACGTAGCAGATGTCGGTGGTGTTCAACGCGGCTTTGCAGATCGTTGCCACTTCGTCCAGGTGCTGGTCGTAAGTGCCCTGGGTGCGGTAGAGCAGCACCTGCGCCAGACCCGCTTGCGGTTTGCCTTCGGCGCGCCATCTGCTGATCTGCTGCTGGGCATTGATGTTCGGGAAGCTGTGCGGGTATTGCAGGTACAGCATGGCCAACGGGATCAATGTGTTGCCTTCGCCATTGGCGGCGGCTTTTTTCAACAGGCCTTCGGCCTCGTGTTGCTCGGCTTCGGTGGAGCCGGGTTTGGCCACCAGCAGACGACCCAGGCGTGCTTGCGCTCGCGGTGAAACGCTGGCGGCGGCGCGGTAAGTTGCCTCGGCCTGTTTCATCTGCGCCGGGTCACGGCTGTCGACCTGAATGTCAGCCAGACCGACTTGCGCCTCGCTGTAGCCCAGATCGGCCAGTTGCTGGTAATTCGCCGCCGCGGTGGCGGTATCGCCACGCTTGAGCGCTTCGTTGGCCAGGCGCTGGTCGGGCAGGCCAGCGCAGCCGGCGAGGCTGACTGCCAAGGCCAGCGAGCACACCACCAAGCCACTGTGGGAGCTCGGTGTTCTCAGAAGACTGATGATCGTCACAGGCATGTCCTCCGCTTAAAGACCAGCGGCCATGGCTTTGTCGATCAGCCAGTTCAGGTTCGGGCCACGGTCGCTGCTCACTTCCACCGGGCGGCCGGCGAAGGTGGTGTCCAGGGCTTCGTCCGGCTGGATCAGGACGCGAATGTCGGACGACAGGTCGGCGCTTTTCAGGCTGGTGCTGCTGACGATCTTGCCAGTGCGGGATTTGTCTTCGCCGGCGATCTGGAAGCGCACCGCAGTGCCTGGCAGCACGTCGCTGAACTGGCGATAGGAGAAGCGCGCTTCAACGTTGGCTTCGCTGTTGCGCGGCACCAGTTGGAAGATCACATCGCCTTTGCTGGCGTACTGACCGTTGGCGACCATTTGCTGGGCGACGGTGCAATCGCACGGCGAAGTGAGGGTGCCGGTCATTTGCTTGCCGAACAGCTCTTCGACCTTGGCCGGTGTCAGTTGATCGTCTTCCAGATGACCCTTGAGCACGTCGAGCATGCTGGTGCTGAAGGTCGCCAGCGGCGCGCCTTTGGCGGCCACGCCATCGGGTTTCAACAGACTTTGCACGGTACCGTCGCGAGGCATGGTGATGTTCACACCCGGCACGCTGACCAGGCCGGCCTGGGCGTGGCTGACGAAGTACATGCCGTACACAGACTTGAAGATGAAGCCGAACGCGGCCAGGCCAACGACGAAGATCCCCAGGCTGAAGGTCACGGCTTTCATGCGTCCGAACGCGGACATACCGTGGCCGCCGTCCTTGACCTTGCGTGCCTTGGTGAAGTTGTCGCGCTGCAGCGTCGCCAGCACTTCGCCGATGCTGACGATGTCGCCGGCCAGGTGCGAGGTGATCAGGTGACGCAGGGTCGAGATGTCTTGTTGTTCCAGGTTCTGGAACTGGCAACCGGCGCGACCGCTCTGGCGATCGAAGGAGCGAACCTGCAACTCGACGTCCATGGCCAGGCCGAGGTTGTCGATCACGAATTGCAGGCGCGCCTTGTACACGTCGCCGATCTTCAGCGGCAACTGGCCGGCATTGAAGGCCAGGCCACCGGCGGAGAGGTCGAGCACTCGTGCTTCGACCGGCGTGCGGTCGGGACCGTAGAAGCGCAGCTTGGCCGGGATTTTCACTCGGGCGTGTTGGCGCTGGGCTTCGGATTCATGCACTACGTTGGCGTTGACGGCGGTATTCATAGGGGTGGTTTCCTGGTTAATTCAATAAGGGGGCGGTCAGACCATCATCAGCAGCACGGCGACGAAAATGCTGCCGGCAGAGAAGGTCATGGTCCGAGACGACCAGGTGTTGAACCAACGTTGAAAGCTGGCGAGATCACGGGTCAGAGAAGTGGGCTGGCGAGTCCAGGACTGTTGGTCGAGGCGGAAGAACACGTAGATCTTCACCAGCGCGCCGACGATCTGGTTGTAATAGAGAATCGCCGGGTACGCCGGGCCGATCCGGTGACCGGAGCAGGACAGCAGCAGGGTCAGGATCAGGCGGGTGATACCGATCCACAGCAGGTACACCAGGATGAACGCAGTGCCGTACTTGAAGCTGGCGATCAGGGCCACGGTCAGGCCCAGCAGGGAGGTCCACATCGACACGCGCTGATCGAACAGCACCACCGACGTGAACACACCGAGGCGCTTGACCCCCAGGCCCAGGGCACGCGAGTTCTGCCGCAGGTTGTTGCCGTACCAGCGGAACATCAGCTTGCGGCTGGCCTTGATGAAGCTCTTTTCCGGCGGGTGTTCCACGGTGTGGATCGCGGCGTCCGGCACGTAGAAGGTGTCGTAGCCCAGGCGCATCAGGCTGAACCAGCTCGATTTGTCGTCCCCGGTGAGGAACTTGAAACGACCCAGGCGCCAGTGTTGCAGCGAGTCGCTTTCCACGTCGGCGATGAAGTCCGGGTTGGTCACGACGCTGGCGCGGAACACCGACATGCGGCCGGTCATGGTCAGCACGCGCTTGGACAGGGCCATCGAGCACATATTGATGTGACGCTGGGCGAAGCGCAGCTTGTGCCATTCGCTCATGATGTAGCCGCCGCGCACTTCGCAGAACTCATTGGTGGTCAGGCCGCCAACGTTGCCGAACAGCTGGAACCACGGCACGGTCTTGAGCACCACGCCCTCGGCGAGCACGGTGTCGCCATCGATCACGGCGACCACGGCGCGGTCATCCGGAAGGTGACGGGAGATGGCGCGGAAGCCGTAGGCCAGGCCATCACGCTTGCCGGTGCCGGGAATGCGCACGAAATCGAGCTTGACCCGGGCCGGTGGATTCATCCGGTTCCACAGGCTTTTCACCAGCAGCTCATCGGACATCTCCACGATGGAGCAGACCACGGTGGTCGGCAGGCCGCAGTCGATGGCTTCACGAATCACCGAGCTGTAGACCTGTGCGGTGGTCAGGGCGTCGATGCGGAAACTGGTGACCATCAGAAATACATGGGACGGGTCTGCCGCTTTACCCAGCTTGCGCACTTTGCGCCGCAGGTGCGGGTAGACCACGTACAGAAACAGCATGCCGCGCAGAAAGTGCGTGGCCCCCATCGAGTAGCGCCAGATGCCGACGATACCGATCAGGAAAATGAAGTCCTTCGACTCGGAGTCGAATGTGGACACAGGCAACGCCATGGCGATGCCCATCAATAAACTCAGATAAAACAGCCAACCGGCGGCCTGGAGTAGGCCGTGCTTTAGCCTGTGCATAATCGGAATCCTAAAGTCAGTTGAAAGCTTCAAGCCTCAAGCAGCAAGCGAGGAGCGCTTAACTTGCCGCTTGAAGCTTGTCGCTTATTGCTGCTTTACCAGCAGATCCCTTCGGTACGGCCGCTGACGCTGGTGGCCTTGGACATGAAGCCGACCAGGTCGATCACCTGCTTGCCGTGAGGAACGTTCTGCACCAGGGCGCGGAATTTCTCGTCGCGGTTGCCGAGGATGATCACGTCGGAGTTGTTGATGACGTCGTCGAAGTCGGCGTTGAGCAAGGACGAGACGTGAGGGATCTTCGACTCGATGTAGTCCTTGTTCGCGCCATGGACGCGGGCGTATTCGACGTTGCTGTCGTAGATCTTCAGGTCGAAACCTTTGCCGATCAGCATTTCCGCCAGGTCCACCAGCGGGCTCTCGCGCAGGTCGTCGGTGCCGGCCTTGAAGCTCAGTCCCAGCAGGGCGACTTTGCGTTTGTCGTGGCTTTCAACGATATCGAAGGCGTTTTGCACCTGGGACTCGTTACTGCGCATCAACGAGTTGAGCAGCGGCGCTTCCACATCCAGCGAGCTGGCGCGGTAGGTCAGGGCGCGAACGTCCTTGGGCAGGCAGGAGCCGCCGAAAGCGAAGCCGGGGCGCATGTAGTACTGGGACAGGTTCAGGGTCTTGTCCTGGCAGACCACGTCCATCACTTCGCGGCCGTCGACGCCGACGGCCTTGGCGATGTTGCCGATCTCGTTGGCGAAGGTCACCTTGGTGGCGTGCCAGACGTTGCAGGTGTACTTGATCATTTCGGCGACGGCGATGTCCTTGCGGATGATCGGCGCGTCGAGCTCTTCGTACAGCGATTGCAGAACGTCGCCCGAGGCCTTGTCGAATTCGCCGATGACGGTCATTGGCGGCTGGTCGTAGTCGGCGATGGCGGTGCTTTCGCGCAGGAACTCAGGGTTCACGGCGACACCGAAATCGACACCGGCCTTCTTGCCGGAGCAATCTTCGAGAATCGGGATGACCACGTTGGCCACGGTGCCTGGCAGCACGGTGCTGCGGACCACGATGGTGTGGCGGGTGCTCTTGTCGCGCAGGACAAAACCGATTTCGCGGCACACCGCTTCGATGTAGTTCAGTTCCAGGTCGCCGTTCTTCTTGCTCGGCGTGCCGACGCAGATCATCGACAGGTCGGTGTCACGAATCGCCTCGGCGAAGTTGGTCGTGCCACGCAGACGACCCGTCTGGATACCTTGCGCCAGAAGTTCGCCCAGGCCCGGTTCAACGATCGGCGATTTGCCGGCATTGATCATATCGATCTTGTCCTTGGCAACATCGACGCCGACAACGTCATGGCCCCGTGCAGACAGGCATCCGGCACAGACTGCGCCGACATAACCCAAACCAAATATGCTGATGCGCATCGCAATTACCTCTCTATTATCAAGCCTGTATTCATCAAGCCATTAGATGGCTGGAGTTAAGGGTGTTTCAGCGTTCATAGTGCATTCGCAAGTGCGGCTTACAGGCGCAACAATGCCGTGTTCTGGCATATGAATGATGAGTGTCTAAATAAGTGCACTCAAGATGTGCGCAATCGGGCCTTATTGTTATGACGTGCCCTGTTATGCAGCCAATCCACTATTCAGAGGATGTCCGTGCAATCGTCTTGCGCGCTCGATACCAGGCCGTGAGCCCGTAAATCAAGCGCTTGGGTGCTCCATTGAGCACGCTTATAGGGGCGCTGCCATGGCCTTGTAGGGGATAGTCATAAAACGTTATCTCCTGTCCGTTGTGTATTGCCCAAATCAGGAATTATTCAGCACAAGTTGATGT
Source organism: Pseudomonas sp. MT92 (assembly GCF_058792515.1). NCBI lineage: Bacteria > Pseudomonadati > Pseudomonadota > Gammaproteobacteria > Pseudomonadales > Pseudomonadaceae > Pseudomonas > Pseudomonas sp. MT92. The sequence goes on along the minus strand of NZ_JBXAFA010000006.1, from coordinate 211,011 downwards.
GGCAACTTTGCTACATGGATCTCTGTTCTGCGTAAGTTATCTCGTACAAGCAGTGTGAGAATCGTTACCGGTGGTATGAGCGGTGCATTCGGACATAGTTCCGACCCGCTGATCATGAATTCTGAAATTTCTTGAAATATTGAGAAAGATGGCACTGCTTTCATATTGATAGCACTTGCCGTTTCGCCCTTTATATATAGGCGATTTATTGGAGGGGATAGTTTTTTGCCACTACCGATAAAAAATTTCAGTGCCACTACTGAAAAAAATCATCAAAGTCGAGTGAAACTAAAGTTATAAATCGGCGCGATGTATTTTTGGCGCCATGAAAATGGCGAATCTGGCGGGAGAATTGTGGGGGCTCAATGGGGCGCATGACGGATCTGAGCGTCATGCGCCAGCCCGGCGTTTCAGTCTGGAGCGTGATCGCGCAGGAACACCAGATTGTCCGGTTTAGACTGCTCGGCGCTGTATCGATAGCCCTGCACGTCGAACTGTTTGAGGGCGGCCGGGTCGTTGATGCGTTCTTCGATCACGAAGCGACTCATCATGCCGCGGGCCTTTTTCGCATAGAAGCTGATGATTTTGTACTGACCGTTCTTCAGGTCCTTGAACTCGGTGTTGATAATGCGCGCCCTCAGGGCGTTGCGTTTGACCGCCGAGAAGTACTCGTTGGAGGCCAGGTTCAGCAGCACGTCATCACCCTGGTCGGCCAGGGCTTCGTTCAACCATTCGCTGATCCGCGTGCCCCAGAACGCATACAGATCCTTGCCACGGGCATTGGCCAGCTTGGTACCCATTTCCAGGCGGTACGGTTGCATCAGGTCCAGCGGGCGCAGCAAGCCATACAGGCCGGAAAGCATGCGCAAGTGTTCCTGGGCGTAATCGAAATCGGCTTCGCTGAAGGTTTGTGCGTTGAGGCCGGTATAAACGTCGCCCTTGAACGCCAGCAAGGCCTGTTTGGCGTTTTCAGGGGTGAACGCGGGCGTCCAGCTGCCGAAACGCGCGGCGTTGAGCCCGCCGATCTTGTCGGAGACATGCATCAGCTCGCTGATTTGCGCCGGTGTCAGCTCGCGCAATTGCAGGATCAGCTCCTGGGAATGGTCCAGGTATTGCGGCTGGGTAAAGCGCTGGGTCGCCGGCGGTGTTTCGTAATCGAGGGTCTTGGCGGGTGAAATCACCATCAGCATGAAGTCGTCTCCTTTAATCGTGGGGGCGATTCTAGGGGGTTGTCCTGGTTGACTCCAGCTATCAAGGCCATAGGTGATGATCGGTGGGGTTGCACAAGGCCCTGTGTGCGAGCCTGCTGCGGGAGTTGGGACTGGATCGGCTATAGTGCCGCGCGGGTTTTGTTATGGAGACATCCCATTGCGCATCGTTTTTCTTTTTTCGGCCTGGCTCTTGAGCTTCGGGACCATGGCGGCGCCGGGTGATGTGGCGACCCTTGATCGCAGCACCTGGCCTGAACAACTCGGCAACCCGACGCTGTTCGACGTCGCGTCGCGCGCCGAAATCCTGATGTTTGCCCGTGTGCTGCTGGCCAGCGAAGCGATGGACGAACCGGCACTGGCCCAGCATCTGGGCTTGCGCACGATCAACATGGCGTCGGTCAACCATGTTCGCCAGCGCCTGTGGCTGCGTCTGTTGAGCAGCTACAACTTTGCCCAGCAGAGCTGCGACCAGGATGCGTCTTTCTGTTTCCTGGTCGAGGACATGCCCACCCTGCGCGAGCAAGCCGCCAAGTTCCAGATCAGCGAGGACAGCTACTACATCAAGTGGGCCGAACCGAGTCGCCTGTTTCATGCCCAGTACCTGGACGAGCAATTGCGCAAGGCCGCGCTGTTTCCGCAAGCCAGTAGCGAAGTCGATCGTTTCGGCGACTTTGAGCGCAATGGCGACGAGATGCATGACCGGCTGTTTCTGCTCACCTTCGACAGTGCCGCCAATGCCATGCCGGACAACACGGACTGGGTCACCGAGTACCTGCGCAAGTCGAACATGAGCGGCACGTTCTTCGTCCTTGGCAAGGATATCCAGACGCGTCTGGCCGAGCGTTCGGTGGCGAGCCTGCAATCGACCTACTCGATGCAGTGCGTCGGCGTACAGGGTTGGGAGTTCCGCTCCCACAGCCATTGGCAGGACTGGCAGGATTCGGTGCGGCGCAGCGCCGAGCTGGTCAAAAGCAAACTGCCGGAGAACTACGTGCCGCTGTTTCGCCCGCCCGATGGCCAGCGCCGTTCCGACGCGCAAGGCTTCTTCAAGTCTCAGGGGGTGCGGGTAGCGTTATGGGACATCGATGCCCAGGACGGCGCCGGCAAGCTCAAGGCCAGCCAGAGCGCGCAACGGGTGTTGACCCTGATGCTGCTGTGGCGTCATGGCGTGATCAATTTCAATGTGAAACAGGATGGGGTGAAAACGGCGATGCCCTGGCTGATTACGCAAACGGCGCAAAGCGGGATCGGTTGGGAAGATTGCCAGAACGGGTTCCAGTGAAAAGCCGGAGCGCGTTTCGCTGAAAACGGCGAAAGCCCGTAAACATTGGGCGAAGGGCGATTTTGGGAGGGATTTCGATGCAGGCGGACTTCCGACTTTAAACGGGTGATGGCAGTCCGCCAAGTGCTATTGGTCATTCTGAAAAATAAACTTCAAAAAAACGTCAAAGTGCTTTTTTCTGTCATGTGTTTTGGAGTATTACGAAGACAGACCGCCGAAACCTGCAACACAGGTGGCGTCTTCCAAGACCCGTTTGTTTGCAGTCACTTGGATCTCCGCAGGTGAGATTCGGCGGCCACTTCGAGGCGCAGCACCGCCAAGGTATTGCGTCGACTGGCTCCCACAAAGGTGACCGAGTATGGATGATCACGGACGTAGCTCTTCTTCCAACCAGCCAATCCTTTATGTACTCGATACCAATGTATTGATTCACGATCCAAACGCGCTCCTCAATTTCGAAGAACACCACGTCGCCATCCCGATGACCGTGCTGGAAGAGCTCGACAAGCTCAAGAGCGGGCATCACAGCGTCGCGGCCGAATGCCGCCAGGCCATTCGCCTGATCGACAAGACCCTGGGCGATGCCTCCCCCGAGGACGTTGAACAGGGTGTGCCAATCCAGCGGGGCAAGAGCGGGCCGAAGGGCTTGCTGTCAATTCTGATGAGCAAGCGTGCCGAGCCGAACCTGATTCTGCCCGAGCATCTGAACGACAACAAAATCATCAACCAACTGATCGACCTGCACGCGCGCGATCCGAAACTGCCCGTGGTGCTGGTCACCAAAGACATCAACATGCGCCTCAAGGCCCGCGCTTGCGGGATCGCGGCCGAGGACTACAGCACCGACCAACTGGTTGACGACGTATCGCTGCTGCCCAATGGTTATCACAACATGACCGGTTCCTTCTGGGACCGTGTGAGCAAGGTTGAAACCCGTCAGGACCATGGCCGCACCTGGCATCAGGTGCAACTGATCGACAACTTGCCGGCCGTGCACATCAACGAGTTCATCATCGATGAGCAGGGCTTTGTCGGCTGGATCAAGGAGATCGAAGAAGACAAGCTGCTGATTCTGGACCTGCACCAGGAACCCCTGCTGCACCAGGAAGCCTGGGGCCTGAAGCCACGGGACATCTATCAGAGCCTGGCGCTCTACGCCTTGCTGGATCCGGACATCCACCTGGTCAACCTGTCCGGTGCGGCCGGCTCCGGTAAAACCATCCTGGCACTGGCGGCGGCGATCGAGCAGACCATGGTCAGCAAGCGCTACCGGCGGATCATTGCCACCCGTAGCGTGCAGGGCCTGGACCAGGAGATCGGCTTCCTGCCCGGTACCGAAGCGGAAAAAATGGAGCCATGGCTGGGCGCCATCACCGACAACCTCGAAGCCTTGCACATGGATGACGAAAGCACCCATGGCAGCGTCGATTACATCCTCAGCAAAGTGCCGTTGCAGTTCAAATCCCTCAACTACATCCGGGGCCGCAGCTTCCAGCAGAGTCTGATCCTGATCGACGAGTGCCAGAACCTCACGCCGCACCAGATGAAAACCATCATCACCCGTGCCGGCGCCGGTTCCAAAGTGGTGTGCCTGGGTAACCTGGCGCAGATCGACACCCCCTACCTGTCCGCGACCAGCTCCGGGCTGACCTACCTCACTGAACGCTTCAAGGACTTCCCGAACGGGGTGCACATCACCCTGCAAGGGGTGCCACGTTCGATCCTGGCCGAATACGCCGAATCGCATCTGTAACCATTCAACCAAAACCGGGCGGCCTCGACAGCCGCCCGGTTTTTTTATGCCTGTGTGGGGCGATAATCGTGCGTGCGGAAATCTGACCCGCAGGTTTACAATCGACGCTCCTGATCAGGAGTAACCCCGTGCTGACTCATCTCGATTCCCAAGGTCGCGCCAACATGGTCGACGTCACCGAAAAAGCCGTGACGTTCCGTGAGGCGACGGCCCAAGCGCTGGTGCGCATGCTGCCCGAAACCCTGCAGATGATCGTCAGCGGCGGTCACCCCAAGGGTGATGTCTTCGCTGTGGCGCGCATTGCCGGCATTCAAGCAGCGAAGAAAACCAGCGACCTGATTCCTCTGTGCCACCCGCTGATGCTGACCGGCGTGAAAGTCGAGCTCAGTGCCGAGGGCGAGGACAGTGTGCGTATCGTGGCGCGTTGCAAACTGTCCGGGCAGACCGGTGTCGAGATGGAAGCCCTGACCGCCGCCAGTGTGGCAGCGCTGACCATCTACGACATGTGCAAGGCCGTCGATCGCGGCATGACCATCGAAAGCGTGCGTCTGCTGGAAAAGGTCGGCGGCAAGAGCGGGCATTTCCAGGCGGATCAGCCATGAACATCACGGTGAAGTTTTTTGCCCGTTATCGCGAGGCGATTGGCGTGGACTCGTTACGGGTTCAGGGTGATTTCGCCACTGTCGACGACGTTCGGGCATTGCTGGCGCAGCGCGACGGTGCCGAGGTGCTGAGCGAGCAGAACCTGATGTGCGCGCGCAACGAAGACCTCTGCCAGCTCGACGAGCCGGTGAGCGAGGGCGACGAAGTGGCGTTTTTTCCGACCGTGACCGGGGGCTGAGCCATGGCGATTCGCGTGCAGTCCACGGCGTTCGATCCGGGAGCCGAAGTCAACGCCATGCACGATGCCAATGTCGGCGTCGGCGCGGTGGTGAGTTTTGTCGGCTACGTGCGCGACTTCAATGACGGGCTCGACGTGGCCGGAATGTTCCTCGAGCACTATCCGGGCATGACCGAAAAAGCCCTCGCCAAGATTGCCAGCGAGGCCGAGCAGCGCTGGCCGCTGCTCAAGCTGGACGTGCTGCATCGCATTGGCGCGCTGGAGCCGGGCGAGCCCATCGTTTTTGTCGGCGCCGCCAGTGCGCACCGTCAGGCCGCGTTCGACGCCTGTGCCTTTGTCATGGACTACCTGAAAACCCGCGCACCGTTCTGGAAGAAAGAAAACACCAGCGACGGCCCGCGTTGGGTCGAAGGGCGCGACAGCGATCATGCGGCAGCGGATCGCTGGAAGCAGTAAGTTCTGCGGCGTTTCCAAGTAAGCCATTGCGAGCAGGCTCGCTCCCACATTGCAACTGCAAACACAGACCCACTGTGTGGGAGCCTGCTCGCGATGGCGTCATCCGCACCACCACCACTTTTACTGACTCCCCTCCCGACCGCCGGCCGATACGGGCTGCATTTGTCTGATTGACGAATAATACGTAAAAGTCCAGTATGGAATTATAAGTACAAAAAAGGCATTCCCCGTTTCAGCTCTTTCTTCTGTCTTGCCAAACCAACAACAACCCGCGAGAGAACGAACATGAAGAAGTTTCCCCTCATCACCGGTCTGGCCCTGAGCCTGTTGGCGTGCAGTAGCGTGTTTGCCGCCGAGAAAACCTTGCGCATCGGTATCGAGGCCGCTTACCCGCCGTTCGCTTCCAAAACCGATAAAGGCGAAATCGTCGGTTTCGACTACGACATCGGGAATGCTCTGTGCGCCCAGATGAAGGTCAAGTGTGTGTGGGTTGAAGGTGAGTTCGATGGTCTGATTCCTTCCCTGAAAGTGAAGAAGATCGACATGGCGCTGTCGTCCATGACCATCAACGACGACCGCAAGAAGTCGGTGGACTTCACCCACAAGTATTACTTCACTTCATCGCGCCTGGTGATGAAGGAAGGCGCCGCGGTGGATGACCAGTACGCCAGCCTCAAAGGCAAGACAGTCGGCGTGCAGCGTGCTACCACCACGGACCGTTATGCCACCGAGGTGTTCGAGCCCAAAGGCATCAACGTCAAGCGTTACAGCAACAACGAAGAGATCTACATGGACCTGGCGGCCGGTCGCCTCGACGCCATTTTTGCCGACACCATTCCGCTCAATGACTTCCTGTCGATGCCGCGCGGTAAAGGCTACGCATTTGTCGGGCCTGAGTTGAAGGACCCTAAATACGTCGGCGAGGGCGCCGGGATTGCCGTGCGCAAGGGTAATGCCGAGTTGGTCAGCGAACTGAACACCGCCATCGACGGCATTCGCGCCAATGGCGAATACCAGAAGATTTCCGATAAGTACTTCAAGTCGGATATTTACGGCGACTGATAGTCCGCTATCGCTGGCAAGCCAGCTCCCACATTGTCTGCGCCGTGCACAACTATGTGATCACCGCAGAACCTGTGGGAGCTGGCTTGCCAGCGATGAGGCCGGAACTGCCAATGCAGATCTCTAGCCCTTCAATTCCTTCAAATGCTTGTACACCGTCGCCCGTCCCATGTTCAGCACATTGGCCACATAGTTCGAAGCGCTTTTGCCTTTGAACGCCCCTTCGGCGTGCAGTGCCAGCACCAGTTCGCGTTTGTGGTCGCGGGTCAGCAGGTTCAGGCTTAGTTGCCGCTCGCGCAGCCAGTTGTGCAGGAAGGTGTTGATGCGCTCCTGCCAGTCATCGCGGAACAGTGAGTCCGGTTGCGGAATCAGTTTGGTCGGCGACAGAAACAGGTCCAGCGCCGCCTTGGCGTTTTCAAACAGCGAAATATTCAGATTGATGCACAGCACCGCCACAGGATGACCGTCGCGGTCGCGCAGGACGGTGCTCAGGCTGCGAATTTTCTGACCATCCCAGTTGAGCTTTTCATACGGACCGATATTTCGTTCGGTGACATCGTCGCTGAGCATGTCTTCGAGCGCCGAGTCGTCGCCTATCTCCCTTTTCGACAGGTTGTTGGCGATGTAGTCGACCTTCTGCGTGCGCAAGTCGTGCAGCACCACTTCGGCGTGGGGAAAGAACAACGTGGCGATGGCGTCGGCAATCGCCCGGAAGTTATCCAGGGCGGCGTCGTTCAGGGCCGGGTCTTTTTCGGGGGCGTTCATCACATGGGGCTCCGGGCAGCTTCAGCGCCCCGAAAAACGGGGCTCTGAAAGTGTGCCGCAATCGTGTCGGCGCGTCACCTGAGGGTGAGGATCAGCCCAGGCGGGCAGGGGAGAGCATGGCTTCGTTCAGGCCGAAGCGTGTGAGTGGCTCGGGCAATGCTTCACCGCGCACCAGGGCGGCGCTGGCCTGGCCCATGGCGGGCGAGGTCTGGATGCCATAGCCGCCCTGTGCCGCTACCCAGAACAGGCCTGGCACCTGTGGGTCGAAACCGGACAACAGGTCGCCGTCACTGACGAAGCTGCGCAGGCCGGCCCAGGTGCGGGTCGGACGGCGGATGGTCAGGGTCGTGGCTTCTTCGATCTGGTAAATGCCCATGGCGATGTCCAGCTCTTCAGGCTGCACATCGTGCGGTTCTACCGGATCGGCGTTGGCCGGTGAGCCGAGGAACATCCCGGCATCGGGTTTCATGTAGAAGGATTCGTCGAGGCTGACCAGCATGGGCCAGTGATGAATGTCCACGCCCTCGGGGCCGGCGAAAATGAAGGCCGCACGCCGCTTGGGTTGCAGGCCCAAGGGGTTGGCGCCGGCCAGTTCACCGATCTTGTCGGCCCAGGCGCCAGCGGCGTTGATGATCACCGGCGCGCTGAAGGTGCCGGCGTGGGTCTGTACCTGCCACACGCCTTCGGCATCGCGGCTCAGGCCCAGTACTTCGCAGTCTGTATGGACTTCGCCTTTGTGGCGGCGGATGCCGCGCAGATAGCCCTGGTGCAGCGCGTCGGTGTCGATGTCGCTGGCGGTCGGGTCGTAGATCGCACCGTGGACTTTTTCCTGGCGCAGGATTGGCAGCCGGGCGCAGGCCTCTTCCACGCTGAGCAATTGCATCTCGGGCACCGTGGCCTTGGCGCTCAGGTATTGCTTGTTCAGCTCGGCCGGGTCACCGGTGAAGTCCACGGTCATTTCGCCGCGCGGGGTGAGCAGCGGGTGCTCGCAGAAGCCGGTCGGTGGCGTGTCGAAAAACGCTCGGCTGGCCTGGGTCAACGCGCGAACCTGCGGTGTGCCATAAGCGGCGCTGTACAGCGCCGCCGAGCGTCCGGTGGAGTGATAGGCCGGATGGGATTCGCGTTCGAGCACGACCACGCGCCCGTGCTGCGACAGCCAGAAACCGGTGGAAGCGCCGGCAATCCCGCCGCCGATGATGATGAAATCTGCGTGGCTCATGAACGTCTCCTGTTATCGGTCATCCCTGTAGGCGCCGGCTTGCTGGCGATCGCATCGCCGCAGTGTAAATGATGGACCGTGGCGTCTGCATCGCTGGCAAGCCAGCTCCCACAGGGTGGGGTGTTAGGGTTGTAGGCGGTAGATGGCATTGGCCAGCGCGATGTCTTCCAGGCCCAGGCCGATGGAGCGGAAGAACACATGGCGATGGTAGTCAGGGCGCTGCACCTTCTCGCTCAGCAGATCGGCCAGGTCGCCGACAATCGCATCGTTATTCCAGCCATGTTGTTCGCCGGCAATCAGCATCTCACCGGCCGAGCCGGGGGTGGTCAGACGATAGTCACAGAACACCTGCATGTCATTGAGGCTTTGCGGCGGCACTTCGTGGGCGCGTGGGGCGTTGGTGCTGATGGAGGTGATCAACGCCGGTTTGCGCAGGCTGGACGGGTCGATCACCGGGCCGGCGGATGAGGTGCAGAGCATGATCACCTCCGCGTCGTCGACAGCGGCTTCGCGGCTGTCGACGACGGTCAGGCGTGGCTCGATGCTTTTCAGCAGGGCCACGGTTTCAACGTCGTCGCTCAGGTTTGGCGAGTACAGGCTGATGTTCTGCCAGTCGCGCAGGTTCTTCACGTAGCGCAAATGCGCCTGGGCGACCTTGCCGCTGCCGATGATTGCCAGGCGAGTCGCTTTGAGCGGTGCGAGTGCATCGACCGCCACGGCGGTCGTCGCGGCGGTGCGCGCCGTGGTCAGTTCGCCCGCGTCGCACAACAGCAGCGGCTGACCGGTCTGCATCGACATCAGTAAGGTCCAGGCGGTCACCAGCGGGCCTTGCTCGCGCACGATGTACGGCGACGTCTTGACCCCGTACACGCCTTCTTTGGCCAGCACACCCAGATAGTTGATGAAGTCGCCGGCACCCTGGGGAAACTCCACCAGTTGCTGCGCCGGTTGCACCGCCTGGCCGGCGGCGAGGTCGCGGAACAGGTTGCGCATGATTTGCGGTACGTCGACCTGGGCCAGCCACTCACGGGCCTGCGGTTGGGTGATCACATGGGGGCTGTTGGTCATGGTGGCTCCGGGTATCGGGATAAACTAATTTGTCCATTATGGACATTTTAATATCGTGAGCAAGCACCTATTAAAAAAGCCGGGCGAAAAAAAGGCGCAGTCCGTTTCCGGCTGCGCCTCTTTCTACGCGTCGTCCGTTACGGACGCTTGCGCTCAACCGCACGCAGCAGGTGCGTCGGTGGCGTTTCACAGCTGATCTTGCGACCCAGCTTCTCTTCGATGGACGGTAGCTGGTAGGAGTCGTCTTCACCGGCAAAACTGATGGAGACACCGTCGGCACCAGCACGACCGGTGCGCCCGATGCGGTGCACGTAGTCGTCCGGGACTTCCGGCAGGGTGAAGTTGATCACGTGGCTGATGCCGTCAATGTGGATGCCGCGCCCGGCCACGTCCGTGGCCACCAACACACGGATCTTGCCTTCGCGGAAACCTTCCAGGGTCTTGATGCGCTTGTGCTGCGGCACGTCGCCGGACAGCTGCGCCGCATTGATGCCATCACGCACCAGGCGTTCTTCGATGCGCCGCACTTCATCCTTGCGGTTGGCGAACACGATCACCCGCTCCCAGCCGTTATCGTTGACCAGGTTGTAGAGCAGTTTGTACTTGTCGGCAGCGGCGACCGCGTAGATGTGCTGCTCGACGTTTTCGTTGGCAACGTTGGTGATTTCGATTTCGACAATGGCCGGGTCGGTGGTCCACTGCTTGGCGAGGTTCATCACGTCTTCGGTAAAGGTCGCGGAGAACAGCAACGTCTGACGCTCGCTCTTGGGCGGTGTCTGGCGAATGATCTGGCGCACTTGCGGGATGAAACCCATGTCGAGCATGCGGTCGGCTTCGTCCAGTACCATGACTTCGACCATGTCCAGGTGCACGTCGCCGCGCTGGTTGAAGTCCAGCAGACGGCCCGGCGTGGCGACGAGGATGTCGCAGTGACGGGCCTCGAGGTGCTTGAGCTGCTTGTCGAAGTCCATGCCGCCGACGAAGGTCATGACGTTGAGGCCGGTGTACTTGGTCAGGTCGGCGGCATCCTTGGCGATCTGCACCACCAGTTCGCGGGTCGGCGCGATGATCAGTGCCCGTGGCTCACCCATGTAGCGCTCTTTCGGCGGCGGGGTTTGCAGCAGTTGGGTGATGATCGAAATCAGGAACGCAGCGGTCTTGCCGGTGCCGGTCTGGGCGCGGCCGATGGCGTCTTTGCCCGCGAGGGTGAAGCCCAGCACCTGGGCCTGGATCGGCGTGCAATACGGGAAACCCAGGTCCTGGATGGCGTGCATCAGTTCCGGGGCCAGTTTGAAATCGTGGAAGCGGGTTTTGCCTTCCTGCGGCTCGACGACGAAATCTTCGAGTTTCCACGGGATCACCGGGGCCTTTGGCTTCGGTTCGCGGCGCGGTTTGGCGGGTTTCGGTGTTTCGTTGCGGGGTTGTTCGGACGTGATTGGCGCCGCAGGTTCGACGGCCGGAGCGGGCTTGGGCTCGTGTTTCGGTGCCGCTACGGTAGCGGCCCGACCAGACGGATGACCGTCGGCGCGGTGGCTGGGCGTTTGAGACGGAGCGCTGGGGACTGGCGCGAGTTGCTCAGTCTCGCTTTTACCGAACATTTTCTTGAGTGCTTTGAGCACGGTCATCTCATCAATTGGTTAAGGAATGTACGCCGGCCAGTGTAATGCAAGAATCGGGCGCGGCGTAGTGGGATGGATCAAAGGGTGTTTTTAAACATTCGGTTTAACGCAAGCGCTCGGTGAGCCAGGCGCCTATGTCGCGAATTTCCTCGGGTAACACTTCGTGACCCATTGGGTATTCCTGCCATGTCACGGTGACACCACGCTGTTTCAAATGCTCGTAGGCGGTTCGGCCCATCGAGTTTTGCACGACATCGTCGTACTGACCGTGCAGCGACAGCACCGGAATGCGCTGCTGGCTGGCGGACAGTTCCAGGGCGTCGCTGAACGTCGGTGCATAGGTCGAGAGGGCAAGTACGCCGCCCAATGCTCCCTGCCATTTCAGGAACGCGGTGTGCAGTACCACGGCACCGCCCTGGGAAAAACCGGCCAGAAAAATCCGCGAGGCGTCTATTCCGGCTGCTCGTTGCACATCGATCAGTTGGATGACCCGTTGTGCCGACTCCTCCAGTTGTTCACGGTTGATCGCGCGCGCTGGACTCATGGCCAATATGTCGTACCAGCTCGGCATCTTGTAACCACCATTGATAGTGACAGCACAGGTGGGCGCCTGGGGGAGTACGAAGCGGGTGGTCAGCAAGGTTTCTTGCAGTGCTTCGGCCACCGGCAGGAAGTCGTAGCGATCGGCGCCAAGGCCGTGCAGCCAGATGACGCAGGCGTCTGCGGGCTTGACGGGTTCTAGAATCAAGGGCTCGGTCATGGCTGCTCCAATGTTGTGCATGCGCGCTCATTAAGTGCGAGGTCTGAGTGCGCGTCCGGTTGATCAGTTAAGTAGATGTCGCAAGGCTGAAAGTTTTGCTCTTGACCTGCGCCTGAAACGATTTTGCAAGCGGTGTGGTACGGGGTTTGCTATGCACATGCTCGTACGAAAGATCCTACGCCTGTCGGTAACACTATCAGTGTACCGCTGACCGTGGGAGAGCAAAAAATCCGGTGATGGATGTTCGCCAGTGGCCGCTACGGGCTTCGCGAACGTGAAGGGCTACAGCCCGTTCGGCCGATTGGTGAGAAGTGAGTTGTCCCTGATGTGGATTTTCTCCTACTAGACTCATAGCTACGGTCCTACGTCGCTTGACCCTAAAAAAAGCCAACAAGGGTCAACAATGCCTCAAAAGGGTGCGATTGGACCACGCTCCGACACAACAAGAGCAAAACTGGAGGTTTGAATGAAGATGTTGAAATCCACCCTGGCAGTCGTGACTGCAGCCGCAGTACTCGGCGTCAGTGGGTTCGCTCAGGCGGGCGCGACCCTGGATGCAGTGCAGAAGAAAGGTTTCGTACAGTGCGGCGTCAGCGATGGCCTGCCTGGTTTCTCGGTTCCAGACTCCACCGGCAAGATCGTGGGCATCGACGCGGACTACTGCCGCGCGGTGGCTGCAGCTGTTTTCGGCGACGCGACCAAGGTCAAGTTCAGTCAGTTGAACGCCAAGGAGCGCTTCACCGCGCTGCAGTCCGGCGAAATCGACATCCTGTCGCGCAACACCACCATGACCAGTTCCCGTGACGCAGGCATGGGTCTGAAATTCCCCGGCTTCATCACTTACTACGACGGCATCGGTTTCCTGGTTAACAACAAGCTGGGCGTCAAGAGCGCCAAAGAGCTGGACGGCGCGACCATCTGCATCCAGGCCGGTACCACCACCGAGCTGAACGTTTCCGACTACTTCCGTGGCAACAACCTGAAGTACACCCCGATCACGTTCGACACCTCCGACGAAAGCGCCAAGTCGCTGGAATCCGGTCGTTGCGACGTACTGACGTCCGACAAGTCCCAGCTGTTCGCCCAGCGCAGCAAGCTGGCTTCGCCGAAAGACTACGTGGTTCTGCCGGAAACCATTTCCAAGGAGCCATTGGGCCCGGTCGTGCGTAACGGCGACGACGAGTGGCTGGCCATCGTGCGCTGGACTGGCTACGCCATGCTCAACGCTGAAGAAGCCGGCATCACTTCGAAGAACGTCGAAGCTGAAGCCAAGTCCACCAAGAACCCGGACGTTGCCCGTCTGCTGGGCACCGACGGTGAATACGGCAAAGACCTGAAAGTGAAAAAGGACTGGGTCGTCCAGATCGTCAAGCAAGTCGGCAACTACGGCGAAGTGTTCGAGAAAAACCTCGGCAAGAGCACTCCGCTGGAAATCGACCGCGGGCTGAACGCCTTGTGGAACGCTGGCGGCATTCAATACGCACCACCAGTGCGCTGATGGTTCTATCACCCGGTGGGCCAACCACCGGGTGATGTTCTGTTCCATTATTTGCGGGGCACTTCATGCAAAATTCAATCGGCGCACCAAAGCAGAGGCTCAGCCTCAGCGATCCGAAAGTGCGTGCGTGGCTATTCCAGATCATCACCATTGTCGCGGTGGTCTCGATGGGCTGGTATCTGTTCGATAACACACAGACCAACCTTCAGCACCGGGGCATTACCTCGGGCTTCAGCTTTCTGGAGCGCAGTGCCGGGTTCGGCATCGCTCAACACCTGATCGACTACACCGAATCGGACACATACGCCCGGGTGTTTGTCATCGGCCTGCTCAACACCCTGTTGGTGACCTTCATTGGCGTGATCCTGGCGACGATCCTCGGTTTCATCGTCGGTGTGGCGCGGTTGTCGAAGAACTGGATCATCGCCAAGCTGGCGACGGTGTATGTGGAAGTCTTCCGTAACATTCCGCCGCTGCTGCAGATCCTGTTCTGGTACTTCGCGGTGTTCCTGACCATGCCGGGGCCGCGTAACAGCCATAACTTCGGCGACACCTTCTTCGTCAGCAGCCGTGGCCTGAACATGCCGGCCGCGCTGATGGCCGATGGTTTCTGGGCGTTTGTCGCCAGCGTCGTGGTGGCCATCGTCGCCATCGTGCTGATGTGCCGCTGGGCCAACAAACGCTTCGAAGCCACTGGTGTGCCATTCCACAAGTTCTGGACCGGCCTGGCGCTGTTCCTGGTGATTCCGGCGCTGTGTGCACTGATCTTCGGCGCGCCGCTGCATTGGGAAATGCCGAAGCTGCAAGGCTTCAACTTCGTCGGTGGCTGGGTGCTGATCCCGGAACTGCTGGCCTTGACCCTGGCCCTGACGGTGTACACCGCGGCGTTCATCGCCGAGATCGTGCGCTCGGGCATCAAGTCGGTCAGCCACGGCCAGACCGAAGCGGCGCATTCGCTCGGCCTGCGCAACGGCCCGACCCTGCGCAAGGTGATCATCCCGCAAGCCCTGCGCGTGATCATTCCGCCGCTGACCAGCCAATACCTGAACCTGGCGAAGAACTCCTCGCTGGCGGCCGGTATCGGTTACCCGGAAATGGTCTCGCTGTTTGCCGGTACGGTGCTGAACCAGACCGGGCAGGCGATCGAAGTGATTGCGATCACCATGAGCGTGTACCTGGCGATCAGTATCAGCATTTCCCTGCTGATGAACTGGTACAACAAGCGCATTGCGCTGATCGAGCGGTAAGGAAAAGCGCATGAGTACTCATACTTTCAAACCCGACATGCCACCTCCGAGCAGCAGCATCGGTGTGGTGGCGTGGATGCGCGCGAACATGTTCTCCAGCTGGCTCAACACCCTGCTGACCCTGTTTGCGTTCTATCTGATCTACCTGGTGGTGCCGCCGATCCTGCATTGGGCGATCCTCGACGCCAACTGGGTCGGCACCACTCGCGCCGACTGCACCAAGGAGGGCGCCTGCTGGGTGTTCATCCAGCAGCGCTTCGGCCAGTTCATGTACGGCTACTACCCGCCGGAACTGCGCTGGCGCGTGGACCTGACGGTGTGGCTGGCCGTCATCGGTGTGGCACCGCTGTTCATCTCGCGCTTTCACCGTAAAGCAGTGTATGGCCTGAGCTTCCTGGTGCTGTACCCGATCATTGCCTACTTCCTGTTGCATGGCGGGATCTTCGGCCTGACCAACGTGGCGACCAGTCAATGGGGCGGTTTGATGCTGACGCTGGTGATCGCCACCGTCGGTATTGCCGGTGCGTTGCCGCTGGGGATTGTCCTGGCCCTGGGCCGTCGCTCGAACATGCCGGCGATTCGTGTGGTCTGCGTGACCTTCATCGAATTCTGGCGCGGCGTGCCGCTGATCACGGTGCTGTTCATGTCCTCGGTGATGCTGCCGTTGTTCCTGCCTGAAGGCATGAACTTCGACAAACTGCTGCGGGCCCTGATCGGCGTGATCCTGTTCCAGTCGGCCTACGTGGCTGAAGTGGTGCGTGGCGGTCTGCAAGCGATTCCCAAAGGTCAGTACGAAGCCGCCGCGGCGATGGGCCTGGGATACTGGCGCAGCATGGGCCTGGTGATTCTGCCGCAAGCCCTGAAGCTGGTGATTCCCGGCATCGTCAACACGTTCATTGCCCTGTTCAAGGACACCAGCCTGGTGATCATCATCGGCCTGTTCGACTTGCTCAACAGCGTCAAACAAGCCGCCGCCGACCCGAAATGGCTGGGCATGGCCACCGAAGGCTACGTGTTCGCAGCCCTGGTGTTCTGGATTTTCTGTTTTGGTATGTCCCGCTACTCCATGCATTTGGAACGTAAGCTCGACACTGGCCACAAGCGTTAGGAGTTCTTTTATGAGCGAAGCAATCAAACAGCCTGTGAGCCCTGAAGGCATTATTCAGATGCAGGGCGTAAACAAGTGGTACGGCCAGTTTCACGTACTCAAGGACATCAACCTCAACGTCAAGCAGGGCGAGCGTATCGTCCTGTGCGGTCCGTCGGGTTCCGGCAAGTCCACCACCATCCGCTGCCTCAACCGTCTGGAAGAACACCAGCAGGGCCGCATCGTGGTCGATGGCGTGGAGTTGACCAACGACCTCAAGCAGATCGAAGCGATCCGTCGCGAAGTCGGCATGGTGTTCCAGCACTTCAACCTGTTTCCGCACCTGACCATTTTGCAGAACTGCACCCTGGCGCCGATGTGGGTGCGCAAGATGCCCAAACGCAAGGCCGAGGAAATCGCCATGCACTACCTGGAACGCGTACGCATTCCGGAGCAGGCGCATAAATTCCCGGGGCAACTGTCCGGCGGCCAGCAGCAGCGTGTGGCGATTGCCCGTGCGCTGTGCATGAAACCGAAAATCATGCTGTTCGACGAACCGACTTCGGCACTCGACCCCGAGATGGTGAAAGAGGTGCTGGACACCATGATCGGCCTGGCCGAAGACGGCATGACCATGCTCTGCGTAACCCACGAAATGGGCTTCGCCCGCACCGTGGCCAACCGCGTGATCTTCATGGACAAGGGCGAAATCGTCGAACAGGCTGCGCCGAACGACTTCTTCGACAACCCACAGAACGACCGCACCAAGCTGTTCCTGAGCCAGATCCTGCATTGATTGGTCAGTGACTGTCGCAAAGAGCCCCGCCGATTGATCGGTGGGGCTTTTTTATGGGTGCGGGTCAGTCTGCGGTTTTGCCGCGTTCCAGTGCCAATTGCACTGCTCGGAGGGCATTGAGGCGACCATGACCGTAGTAATGACTGTGGCCGTTTTGATCGTATTGACCTAGGGGGCCGTCGTCGGCGTGGCTGATTTTGTCGCAGCAATCGGCGAGGAGGTGTCTAACCTGCTCGCGGTCCAGTGCCGGGTTGACCCCCAGTACCAGAGCTGCGACGCCCGCGGCTCCAGGACAGGCGCTGGAAGTGCCGCTGAACAATTCGGTATAGGCAGCATTGATCGGGTCGGCAAACCTGCCGCTCAGATCCGTGGTTCGAATGCCTCGGGTCTGGGGGATTGAGGTGGCGGGTTTGAACTTTGGATCCGGGTGTGGCTGGTCCCCGCTGGGAAAACAGCACCACAGTGCTTTACCGTAGTCACTGTAGGCACTGCGACGATTTTGATCATTGCAGGCACCTACAGCAATCACCATGGGATGGCTGGCATAGCCATCGTTGTCCACGCTCTCGTTGCCGTTGCCGGCACCAAAAAAGATGACGCAGCCTTTACCTTGGCGGCCTTTGGTCGCGGCGTACTCTATGGCCAGGCGGGTGCTCGCGGCCAGCGGAAACGCCTGAGAGTGCCTCGCGTCGGTAGGGTCAGCCCAATGTCCTTCCGGCGGCCCCCAGCTGCAGGAAATGATATCGGCCCCTTGGTCCGCGGCCCAGAAAAACGCGTCTGCTTCGGCCCTGGCGCCTAGTGGCTTGGTCAGTTTCAACGGCATGAGACTGGCTCGAGGGGCCACGCCGCTGGCGCCGGCTTCACCATTAGCGCATGCAACACCGGCGGCTGCAGTACCGTGGCGCTCAAGAGGGTTTTTCGGCCGAGGGCCTTGACGGGCGTTCAGGCGGTCAAAGTTTTTTGCTCCGATGATTTTTCCGGTACCGGCGAACTCAGGGTGATCGATATCAAAGGCATCGTCGATGATCGCTATCACTATGCCTTCACCCTGGGCCAAGACATGGGCTGCCTCGACATTGGCGCTGGCATCGACCTGCGCTTGATAGGTGACGGTGGTTTTCTTCAGGTGCCATTGGTTGTCATGGATCGCTCGGCGTTGCCCCGGGCGCAGTATTTCCGGGTGGCAGTAGTCGACATCCTGACGTTCGAGCAATTGAAGTGTGAATGAGCAGACTTCAGTGCCGCGACAATGCGCGTGATGTACGAAGAAGGCATTGGTGGCGTAGGGAACCTGCTGTTTGATGGTCAGACCCAACTCATCGAGGATAACCAGGCACTCTGTCGGAGCGAGCCGATCGACGAATTTCAGGAAGATGTTTTCGGTGTAGAAAACAGGTTCTTGGGTATGAGGATCGACCAGGGCGCTGCCAGCGAAGCGCACGTCTGGTAACTCGCGTAGTAGCGCCTTGCATTGGGGGATATCTGAATTGTCCGGCAGTTTGAATAGCTGAACGTCGGCGTCCTCGATGTGAAGTACCAACTCACTGTTGGCCAATGCCTGTCGAGCTTTTTCGCAGCGTAACGTCTCATCAAGCTTCCTCCCGGCCTGACTGCGTACAACGAGCAGTTGCCGATTCTTTTCCAGTAAAAAACGGCGGCTGTGCTTTTTGCCAAAAATGACTTCTTCCATAGGCTGATCCCATTCCCTTTAGACATTCGAGCGAAAGTGCCCGCGTTCAAAGTCCGAAAGTCTGATGGTCTGTCTCATTTTTGGATGTCAGCTCTTTCGTGTGGCATTGGTGGGAAATCACTATCAGTCACTAGGAATCGACTGCCTTAAAGTGGCTTCAGGCCTCAGGGTGGGACGCGATAGGTAGTGGCTTGCCCGATTGGGCGAGGCTGACTAACATGTCGGTAAATTCATCCTATGATTGGATGACAGGGCGAATCCAATGTCTGAAATCTCTCCATTAGTTAAACGATCCCTGGTCGATCAGGCCCTGGATCAGTTGCGCCTGCGTATCAACCAGGGTACCTGGGTGGTGGGCCAGCGCTTGCCCACCGAGCCCGAGCTGTCCGCCGAGCTGGGTATCAGTCGCAACACCGTACGTGAAGCCATGCGTGTGCTGGCGTTTTCCGGGCTGATCGAGATCCGCCAGGGCGACGGCAGTTATTTGCGGGCGGTGGCCGATCCACTGGACACGCTCAAGGCTTTGTCCCGTTGCTCCCTTGAGCAGGCCCGGGAAACCCGGCACATCCTCGAAGTCGAGGCCATCGGCCTGGCGGCCTTGCGTCGCACCGATGAAGACCTGTTGGCGTTACGCGAGGCGCTGGGGGTGAGCGGCCGTCACTATCACGGCGATCTCGATACCTACATCGCCTGCGATCTGGTGTTCCACCGCCGTCTGGTCGACGCCGCGCACAACCCGACCCTCAGCGAGTTGTATCGCTACTTCTCCAGCGTGGTCGGCGCGCAGTTGCGGCAGACCCTGAACATCGTCCCGCGCCGACAGGAAGTGTTCGACCTGCACATCGCGTTGCTCGATGCGGTCGAGCAACGCGATCCGGAGCGAGCCAAAGCCCTGTCGAGGCAGTTGATCAATGAACCTTGAAACCGAGAACACCATGACCAGCGATCCAGGCAACACCGCTCAACCCAAACGCATGGCGGAGCTGGAAGAGCTGCTGATCGATGCCGAAGCCGATGATGAGCAAGTCCAGCAGACTCACCCGGTATTGCGCCGGCCATGGCTGTTGCTGCTGGGCCTGATTCTGGTCGCGTTGAACCTGCGCCCGGCGCTGTCGAGCATGGCGCCGATGCTCAGCGACGTGTCGAAAAGTCTCGGGTTGTCGGCGGCCCAGGCCGGTTTGCTGACCACCTTGCCGGTCCTGTGCCTGGGTCTGTTCGCGCCGCTGGCTCCGCTGCTGGCGCGACGTTTTGGCGCCGAGCGGGTGGTGCTGGGCATCCTCCTGACCCTGGCCGGGGGGATCATTCTGCGCAGCTCCTTTGGCGAGATCGGCCTCTTTGCCGGCAGCGTGCTGGCCGGTGCCAGCATCGGTGTGATCGGCGTGCTGCTGCCGGGCATCGTCAAGCGTGACTTCGCCAAACAGGCCGGGACCATGACCGGTGTCTACACCATGGCCCTGTGTCTGGGCGCAGCCATGGCCGCAGGTTCCACGGTGCCGCTGAGCGAGCATTTCGACAAGAGCTGGGCCCTGGGCCTGGGTTTCTGGGTGATCCCGGCACTGGTTGCCGCCGTGTTCTGGTTGCCGCAAGTCGGCCAGAAACACGGTGCACACAACGTCGCCTATCGCGTTCGCGGACTGCTGCGTGACCCGTTGGCCTGGCAAGTGACCTTGTACATGGGCCTGCAATCGTCCCTGGCCTACATCGTGTTCGGCTGGTTGCCGTCGATCCTGATCGGCCGTGGCCTGACACCGACCCAGGCCGGTCTGGTGCTGTCGGGTTCGGTGATCGTGCAGCTGGTCAGCTCGCTGGCCGCACCGTGGCTGGCCACGCGCGGCAAGGATCAGCGCATGGCCATTGTGATCGTCATGGCCTTGACCCTCGGCGGCTTGTTCGGTTGCCTGTACGCGCCGATTGAAGGTTTGTGGGGCTGGGCGATCGTGTTGGGGCTGGGGCAGGGCGCCACGTTCAGCCTGGCATTGACCTTGATTGTGCTGCGCTCGCGGGACTCCCATGTGGCGGCGAACCTGTCGAGCATGGCCCAGGGATTCGGCTATACCCTGGCCTCCATGGGGCCGTTCGCAGTGGGCATCGTGCATGACTGGACCGGCGGCTGGTCTGCCGTGGGCTGGATCTTCGGGGTCATCGGCCTGGGCGCGATCGTTGCCGGCCTGGGGGCCGGTCGTGCGCTGTATGTGCAGGTGGAAAGCGAAAAAGTCTGAATCGGGCACTGAATCACGCCCTTTGACGCCGGGAGTGATTCAGTGTGAGGGGCTTACAGGTAGGTCAATTCAAATGTCGCGGAACCGTCTATTTTGACTTCGTCGGTCAAGGTCAGGCTGTTGGCTGGAGCGATGTAAGTATCGACGTCCAGATCCATCGTGAGGTTTTGCACGGGGCTCGGGATGTGTCTGCCGCCCGGTACACCGGTACCTACCGATGTGTACTCACCTTTGCCCATAAGGTGCGCGGGTTCCCACCATGGACGGGGCGCGGAGATATCAGTTGAGCGTATGGGCGTTATGGTTGAGCCGTCTGCCGTGGCGCTTATGATTCTGGCCCCGAAGATTCCAATCTTTTCACCCGTGTCGGTAAATCCCAGGCCGAAGTAGTTGTCGGCCAAAGATGAGCTGGCCTTGTTGTCGATGCCATACAGGGCTACCGCGATGGGAGCGCTGCAGATCACGCTTAATTGCAACGGATGGGTTCCCACCAGGGTGTTGGTGTCCGGGTTGAGATCTTTCGCGGAGATCTTGCCGTTATCGATGACGCCGCCATTGGACAGGCTCGGTGTGCAAGCCTGTGGTGTGATGAGGCCAGTGACCGTCAGGTCGGCACTCGAAGCCGCGAGGGCGGCGGGCGCTACGCTGATCAGTGCGCTGGCGGAAAGTGCTGCGAGATACTTCTTCATAATGGCTGATGCTGCTCCTCAGTGGTTATTTGCCATTCCCTTTGCCAAAGGCGCCGAGGATGGCGGTGTGAGCTGAACCACTTGCCCGGACGCTGGGAGTGGTTCAGCGTCGAGGGGGTTAGAGGTAAGTCATTTCAAAGGTCACGGCACCGTCCATGACCACTTCGTCGGTCAGGGTCAGGCTGTCGGCGCGGGCGATGTTGGTGTTGACCTCGAAATCCATGGTCAGGTCTTTCACGAACAGCGGGATGCTTACGTCAGTGGTGGAACCGACTGACAGGAGGTATCCGGGGCTTGTTACCCAGGTTGCCTTCCAGGTTTTACCCACGTCGTCGGAATCGATGGCCTGTGCCGCCACGCCGTCTGCCACGGCGTTTTTGACGTTGACTCGAACCCAGCCCAGTTTCTCGCCCGCGCTGGTCAAGCCCAGGCCGAACCAGCTTGTCAAAGCGGCCGTACCGGCCTGGTGATCGACGGGTTTCAATGCAAACTGAGTCGGTCCATCACATGACACCGACAATTGCAGTGGATGGGTGCCGACCAACGTCTCGCGCACTTGATCGAGATCCTTCGCCGAGATCTTGCCGTTATCCACGACACCGCCGTTGGACAGGGTCGGTGAGCAGGCAGCCGGGGTGATGACACCGGTGACCGTCAGGTCGGTTGACGACGCGAGGGCATAAGGTGCAACGCTGACCAGAGCGGCAGTCGACAGGGCGATGAAATACTGTTTCATTTTTTTCCTTTTCGCTGGTTGATTCCTTGATTCGCCCAAGGCGCTCCATTGCGCCCCGGGGTCAACAAGGTGGGTTGGGTGTTACAGGTAAATAATTTCGAGCGTTCCCGAGCCGTCGAGCTGGACGGCGGTGCTCAGGTCCAGGCTTGAGGCGGGCGCAATGACGGCCTCGACGGTGACGCCGGTTGTCAGGTTCTCAATTGCAACCGGGCCTGCAGTGCTGCCAGCGATGTCGGTAAAGCCCAGGTAGCTTTTCTGGCCGATGGGTATCGGGCGTGAACTGGCCGTGCTCCAGGCTGCGCCTGTGGTGGTCGAGTCGGTTCGGTACAGGCGAGCGAAGCTGTCGGCGCTGGCGTCGGCCGGATCGACGTTCAGTGAATACAGGCCGATCTTGTTGCCACGGTTATCGAAGGCCAGGCCGTAGTAGATTTCGCTGTTGACCGTCGCCGAGCCTGCGCGGTTGTCGTGCATGACCAGGGCAAAGTGGGTCGGAGCATCACAGCCGACCCGCAGCGTCAGGGTCTTGGGGGGCAGTCGAGTGTCCTGGTCGCTATTCAGATCGCTCTTGGACAACCTGCCAAAGTCGACCAGGCCGGCGTTGGACAGCACCGGTTCGCAAGCCCCCGGCGCGAAGCGGGCGCGCAGAATGGCTTCCCGGGAGCGGCCTGCCGCGACTGCGTCGAATACGCCCGTGGTTTCCCAGTTGACGGCCTCACGCACCCGCATCGCTTGTTCCTGAGCCCAGGCAGTCACCTCAATCTGTGCGGAGAAACTCCGACCCTGGGCCGCTGTACCGGCGCGTACTGGCGCGATGCCGTGTTCCGGGCGCCAGGTCAGGGTCGATGCAGTGTCCACCGGTGACTGGCCGACAGTGGAAATCAGTCCCAAATCGACCGATTGCCCATCGAGTACGCCATCGCGTACACGCATTTCATAACTGCCGTGCTCCGCGAAGTGATAGCGCTCGGCGGACGCCGCGATGGCGCGGTAGAACAGGTTCATGTCGGTGGGCTGCGCACAACTCAGGTTCAGGCTCAGGCGTCGTTCACCCAAGGTGAGTACCGGTGTTGTATCGATGCGTATCGCACGGTTCATCAAACCGTAGTCGAGCACGGGCTGGCTGAGGCTGAGCTGACAGTCATCCGGCAGCGCCCAGGCGTGGGATGAGAAGGCACTCAGCGTCAGGGGGGCGAGGACTGGCAGCAAGTAACGGGACAGGCTCATCAAATGATCCTCAGAGGGCTCGGCACAGGGCCGCGGCGGTTTCGTAGTACGCCTCGGCGTCGGCTTTGACCGGCAGTTCGAAATCGAGTCGGCAGCGCTCAAGCCCCGGTGCGGTTATCCACAGCGGGCGTAAGTCGAGCACATTGGGTAAAAACACTTGGCCGCCGTCCTGGACCAGCGTCACGAACTCGCCGTCCTCGGTACTCACCGTCGCGCCTCGGGGCACTGGTGCGCCATGGCTCGTGGTGACCTTGAGCAAGGCGCGGCGGGTCATCGTGACCCCGAACTCGACGCGGTCGACCGCACCACGACCGGCCGAAATCACGGCCATGCCGTTGTTGATATCGATGTTGCGCGGTAGCGAACGGGTATCGATTTCCACCGCACTGCGGCCATAGGCAGCGACCTGCGGGACCACCGCCTGACCTTGACTGTCGGTCCAGACCGGACCGCTGGGGGTGCTGACCCTGATGGCGTCCATCTCACCGACCGACAGCAGGGCGAAGGTGTCGCGCACCGGATAAGGCGACAGCGTCAAGCCACCGCCATGCAATACGGCACCGCCACGGGCGCCGGCCTGATAGCTCGAACGCTCGGCATCGGAACGGGTGTAACTCAGGTCCAGTTGGCTGTATCGCGGCAGCAGCGAGGCGCCGACAATGGACTGCACCTGTTTGTCGCGGGTGTCGTGTTCGATGCCGATCCGATAGCCAAATCGGTCGTTAATCCGATCGTTCAGGCCGACACCACTGCGGTACTCGCCAGCGGCACTGCGCACCCAGGTTCGCGCCCGGCGACTTTCGCCCAGGGGAATGCTGAGATTCAGGTAGACGCTGTCACCGCTGCCGCCCGCGCCGCTGAGTTGCCATTCAGCATTTGCCGAAACGGATACCCCGCCGATGCTGGTGCCCCATGACGCCAGGGCACGACGGCTGCTTTGACCATCGAATGAAGACGAGCGACTCATGCCGCCGCCGAAGGCGCCAAGGGTCGGGTGTGACCAGGCCAGCGCGACGCTTTGCCGATCGCGGTAACGGGATTTTCCGTTGTCTGACGAGAGGCTGAAGACGGCATCCTCCAGTTCGCGGTAACCGAAGGTGCGGTAGGTGCTGCCGGCATTGATCGACCATTGGTCATCGAATCGATGGGATGCGCTCAGGTCGCCCTGCAATCCGCGGGAGGGCGCGCGTCCACCGACGTCTGTCCGCAAAAGGCTGGCTTGAATCTGTGTCGCGGTCGAGGGCAACAGGCCGAGACTGAAACCTGTCGCCCGATATTCAGCCGTGGTTGTCATGCCCGCGCTGAACTGCAATTGAGGATCCAGCGCACCGCTCCAGCCACCGCTGATCACCCATGGATTGTCATCCTGCGTATCACTTGTACTGCGTACCTGGCCGGCTGCCAGCGAGAAGCCGGGCGCGGGCAGGCCGATGCCGAGCATGGCGGCCGGCACGGTAAAGCTGCGCTCACTGCCGTCCGCTTCTTTGACCGTGACTTCCACGTCGGAGCGATGGTTGAGCCGACGCACGTCATTCAATGAAAACGGACCGGCGGGCACCACCGTCGAATGAATCAGCGAACCGTTCTGCCTGACTTCGATCTGCGCCTGGCTGTGCGCAATGCCTTCGATCGCCGCGTTCTGGCCTTCGACCCGCAGTGCCTGCTCGGTCATGACTTGCACACCGGTGATCTGCGTACCGGCGAGCACCGGGTTATAGAGACTGATCTGTCCGGCCTGCAGCACTGCTTGCTGACTGGCGAAGGTGCGCTGGGCATAGGCTGCCAAATGGCTGGTGCGCGACACGTCATCCTGCCGGGTCTGTACCTGGCGACTGCGCACGATCCAGTCGCCGGCGTTGAAGCCCAGTTCGGTATTGGCCGACATGTAACGGCTCGACTGATCACCGAAGTGGCTGTGCAGGCTGCTGACGTCGTAATTGAGCAGACCGGCGAAGCCACCGGTCTGGTAGCCGGTAAAGTCCCGGGTTGTCGGGCGGATCGAGTCAGTGGGCACGATCAACGACAGGCCCAGGCTGGCCGGGTCCGGGTCGATCACGGTTTGTGGCCAGGCGCCGAGGAAGTCATGACAAGGCTGATCGTCCTGCGTACGGGCAGGAACCCTGAGGTTTGCCGTGTCGAGCAGGGCCTGGTCAAAGCACACGTCATCCTGGCGGCTGAACGCGACATCCACACGCCCGCGGCGCTGACCGTTGACCGTGAGCGTGACCGGATGTCGGCCCGCGGTGAAGCGAGGCGCTTGTAGCAGCAGCGTCGCGAGTGCCGGGTCGATGCCGCGTTGTTGTAGCGTTCTCTTGTCGAACGAAGTCAGCAGCGACGAGTCGGCCATGACGTCGGTCAGCACCAGCGCATTGGCCAACCCCAGCACGACCTTGGCCCAGGGGCGGGGTCGCTGAACGTGAGCCTTGGCCACCCGAATGGCGGGCATGGCTTCGCCATCACAGTAGGTTGATACAGTGTTCATGGGGGTCACTTGTCTTATGCCAGCGTGCTGGTCGATACGCTGTGGTTCAGGCTCTGTCTCTCGTCAGCGCCCACGTTTCTTTGGGGCGCTGGGGGATGCGTTTCAGGATTCGACGGGTGCGTCGTAGTGCGGCACCGCAAAACCGTAGACGGTGGCGGGCAAGAAGCGCACCTGCGTCGCGGTCGTGGCCATTGCTGGAACACTGATGCTCTCGCCGGGCAGCACATAGGTTCGCGGTAACAAAGCACCGCTCCTGGATGGCAACAATTGCAGCTCTTGCGCCAGGCGCACCACATAAGGCGTTTCGTTGCGCACGGTCAGTTGGCCGTCCCGTAGCGTCCATTGCAGGTCGGTCCACGGCGTGCGATTGGGCGCCAGGCCCTTGGGGTGCAGAATCAATGGCAGGTTCTGGCGCACGGTCACCCCGACGCGGGCATGCCCGGCGTCAGCGGCAGGCCTGCCCTGGGGGATGCCTTCAAAGATCACGCGCTTCAAGCGTTGAGTGACCAAGGGCTTTTCCGATTGCAGGATGAAGCGCACCAATTGGGTTTTCGACGCCTCGACGCGGGACAGCGGTGGGGTCACGAACACCAGGGATTCCTTGTCCTGCTCGATGTCTTCAATGGTGACGTGCAGCAATGCCAGGCTGGCGTCGGTATTGGTCACGGAAACCGAAGCCTCGCCATCGGCCTCGTTGACGATCACCACCGAGGTGTTCGGGACCATGCCATCGGCTTGCGCCTGGGTGGCCAGCAACAGAACGAGCGCGCCGATACCGCAGTGAATCAAGGGGCGCGCGAAGGTAAAAAACATCGTCATGACGTGTCTCGTCGATAGGTTCGAGAAAAGGCCGATGGCACCGCTCGGATGTCAGCTTGCAGATGACGACGGGGCCATGGGTGCAAGGGGCATCAGGGCATTTCGGAAATGGGGGGGCTCACCGATTGAGGTGCCATTTAAGCGGCTGGTATCAGTTTCTTGAATGCAACAAGTACGAAAGCTACTGTCCTGTGTGTAGATAAGTGTTGCGAGCAGCGCCGTACCTTTGGCCGCAACGGGCGTTGGCGTGCAGGCACATAGTCAAAAGAGCAGGGACGTATCAATGGGGTCTTCAGGAGGAACGGGCAACGGTGTAAATCAACCGTTGCCCGGACGATTCGACGTTACAGGTATTTGAGTTGCAAGGTCGCTGAGCCGTCGATCAGCACTTCGTCAGTCAGGGTCAGATCACTGCCCCTCGCAATTACAGTGGTTACCTGAAGATCCAGGGTCAGGTCTTTCACCGGGAGCGGCGTACTGGTGTCACCCATGGCACCGACAGCCCAAAGGTTGTAGACCTTCCAGTGATCCTTGACCCAGGTTTTTCCGCCGTCCTGCGACACAATAGCTTGTGCGTCGGCTCCGTCCGCTTTCACATTCAACGCATCAACGAAGAACGAGCCCAGCTTCTCGCCTGCATTGGTCAAGCCCAGCCCAAAGTTGCTGCTCGTGTTCCAGGCGGTACCGGCCCGATGATCGATTGGAGAAAAGTAGAACTGAACCGGTGCATCGCAGTTCACGGTCATTTGCAGCGTTTGCCTGGGCAACATAGTGGGGTTGTCCGGTCGGAGGTCTTTCGCGGAAATTTTGCCATGATCAACAATGCCACCTCCGGACAGGTTTGGTGTGCACGCGCTTGGGGTGATGACGCCAGTGACGGTCAAGTCGGTGCTGGCGGCAAAGGCCGGCGAAGCTGCCGTCAGGAGTAATGCAGTACAGAGTGCGCTTAATGTCTTGTTCATGTGATAGCTCTTGGTTTTACCGGCAAATGGGGGGCAGCGATTGAGGTGCAATTTAGGCGGGTGTGGTCAGCGATTTGAATGCAACAAATACGAAAAGCGATGGCTCTGTGTATGAGAAATTTTATTGGGCGATGACGATGCACCGATCGCTGGTAGCTCACCGCTGTAGGTTTTTGCGTTGTGCGATGTGTGAATAATCTGAATGTTCGTAGGGCAAAAAACACTGGCCCTTGAAACGTTGACTAAGCCAGTTTTCGGCTTTTGGCGAGGCATTGTGGGAGGGAGAAAACGGCGTTAATTTCCGCGCCCTTTAATCACAAGCAGGAGACCTCCCACAATGCGAGTCGTAATTGCTGACGACCACTGCGTCGTCCGCATCGGGTTGCGGATGTTGATCAATGCCACCAGGCGATGCGTAGTCGTTGCAGAGGCTGAGGGTACCGATAGCCTGATGCGCATTCTTTCGAGCACACCGTGCGATCTGTTGATCACCGACTTCTCCATGCCGGGAGGGCGGCAGGCCGATGGTTTGAAAATGTTGAGTACGATTCGGCGCGACCATCCGGCATTGCCGGTCATTGTGCTGACGATGTTTACCAGCGTCGCCACGGCGAGGGCGGCGCTGGCTCAGGGGGTACGGGCCATCGTTGCCAAATCCGCCGCGGAGACCGAACTGCCCCTGGGGATCAACGCGGTGGGTGGGGGGCGACGCTACATCAGCGAGTCGTTGCGAATACTGCTGGCTGACACGGGCAGTCAGATGAGCGAGTTGCCGTTGTCGGCCAAAGAGCACGAGGTGGTGCGGATGCTGGCCAGTGGCATGACCGTCAGCGAAATCGCCAATCACTTCCAGCGCAGTGTGTCGACCATCAGTAAACAAAAAAACATGGCCATGCACCGCTTGGGTATTTCCACGGATGTCGAGCTTTTTTCCTACGCCCGCGACAGCGGAATGTCGACCTAGGCGCTCAGCGTACGAGCTGTCCCGGTATTCTCGTGGCGAATGCCCATAGTGTTCGGCACATTTGCAGATTATTGTGCAGGCCATCTTTCGATCATATTTCGCAACAACAGGGAGCCTGCCCATGAGTGATATCCACAGCGCATTGATCACCCGGTTCTACCAGGCCTTCCAGCGCCTGGATGCCGAGGCCATGGCGGCCTGCTATACCGATGACGTGGTGTTCAGCGATCCGGCGTTTGGTGAGCTTCACGGCCGCGATGCCAGCGATATGTGGCGCATGCTGACGACCCGGGCCAAGGATTTCTCCCTGAGTTTCGATAACGTCCGCGCCGATGAGCGCACGGGCGCTGCCCATTGGGTGGCGACCTATCTGTTCAGTCAGACCGGCAACATAGTGGTCAATGACATCCAGGCGCGTTTCGTTTTCCGTGACGGCAAGATTTGCGAGCATCACGACAGCTTCGATCTGTGGAAGTGGTCGCGTCAGGCGCTGGGTTTCAAAGGCCTGCTGCTCGGTTGGACGCCGTTGGTGAGCAACGCTGTTCGTGCTCAGGCCTTGAAGGGTTTGAAGGCATTCCAGGCCAGCCGCTGATAAGATCGCGGCTTGTCCCCTTCAAGCACTGATCGTTAAGTGAACGCCCCCAGCGAAAGCCCTGTCGACGCCGCCACTGCGGTGAGCAAACCCTGGTTCGTCTATCTCGTGCGCGCGGCCAATGGTTCGCTCTACTGCGGGATCAGCGACGATCCCGTGCGCCGATTTGCCAAGCATCAAAGCGGCAAAGGAGCACGCTTCTTTCTTTCCAGCCCTGCCATGGCACTGGTCTACACCGAAGTCTGTCGTGATAAAAGCGAAGCGCTGCGGCAGGAGCGCCTGATCAAGAAGCTCAAGAAAAGCGCCAAGGAATGCCTGGTGGCCAGCGCGAACGCCGGCTTATCACTCTGACTGATCAGTTCCCATCAGGCAGATCTGTAGGCCGCTAACCGATTGCGCGCTAAGCTGCGAATTCCTATTCGTGCGGCGGAGCCGAGCATGTCCGAGTTGATCCTGCATCATTACCCGACGTCCCCATTTGCCGAAAAGGCGCGTTTGCTGCTGGGCTTCAAGGGATTGTCCTGGCGCTCGGTGAAGATCTCACCGGTGATGCCCAAACCCGACCTGACCGCGTTGACCGGTGGCTATCGCAAGACCCCGGTGCTGCAAGTCGGCGCGGATATTTATTGCGACACTTCGTTGATCGCCCGTCGTCTGGAGCAGGAAAAAGCCCTGCCGGCGTTCTTCCCGGAAGGCCAGGAAATGATCACCGCCAGCTTCGCCAGCTGGGCCGATTCGGTGGTGTTCCAGCATGCGGTCAGCCTGGTGTTCCAGCCAGAATCGATCGCGGTGCGCTTCGGCAATTTGTCGCCAGAAGCGATCAAGGCCTTTATCGCCGACCGCGCCGGGTTGTTCAGCGGCGGCAGCGCCACGCGCCTGTCGGCGGAGCAGGCCAGGCATCAATGGCCGACGATCATGTCGCGGCTGGAACAACAGCTGCAGCGCGAGGAGGGGGATTACCTGTTCGGCGAACCGTCGATTGCCGACTTCGCCCTGGCGCATTCGTTATGGTTTCTCAAGGCGACGCCCGTGACGTCTGCGCTTGTGGATAACTATCCGGCGGTGACCGCATGGCATGCCCGTGTGTTGGGGTTCGGCCATGGCGCCTCGAACGAGATGACCGCCGAAGAGGCGTTGCAAGTGGCGCGGGCTTCCACGCCGGCGGCATTGCCGGACGAGCAGTTCGATGAACCGAATGGTTTCAAGGCGGGCCAGCCGGTGGTGATCGCAGCAACCGACTATGGCGTCGATCCGGTGGCGGGTGAATTGTTGTTTGCCGGCCGAGAGGAATTGATTCTTCGTCGCGAAGACGAGCGTGGCGGTCTGGTGCATGTGCACTTTCCGCGGTTCGGTTTCCGGATCGAAGCGGCCTGACAGTCCCTGCAGGAGCGCGCTTGCTCGCTCCTGCAGGGTTACTTCAATGCGGCCAGAATGGCATCCGGGTCATATTTGCGAATCAGCGTTCCGTTCACATTGATGATCGGAATCCCGCCGCCGCCCAGCGCTTCATAGTCCTTGCGCGCCACAGCATCCTTTTCGATATCGAATTCCTTGTACGGAATGTTCCTTTGATCGAGAAAGCGCCGGGTCTGTTTGCAGTAGCCGCACCAGTCAGTGCTGTAGATCACGACATTGGCTTTGAGCTGCATCTGCTCGGACACCAACCGGGTCGGATCCATCAGGCGCTCGATCTTGCCCCAGTTCTGGTAGACCACGACCACCAGCAGGATCAGCAGGCATTTCTTCAACACCCTGCCCAGCATCAGTTGCGTCGCTTGAGCTGGTCGGTGAGCGAGGTGGGCAGGCCCTTGATGATCAGCGTACCGGCCTCTTCGTCATACTCGATCTTCGAGCCCAGCAAGTGCGCCTCGAAACTGATCGACAGGCCTTCGGCGCGACCGGTGAAGCGGCGGAACTGGTTCAGGGTGCGTTTATCGGCCGGGATTTCCGGCGACAGGCCGTAATCCTTGTTGCGAATGTGGTCGTAGAAAGCTTTAGGGCGTTCTTCGTCGATCAGCTCCGACAACTCTTCCAGGCCCATGGGCTCGCCCAGTTTGGCCTGGCTGCTGGCGTAATCCACCAGGGTCTTGGTTTTTTCGCGCGCGGAGTCTTCTGGCAGGTCTTCGCTTTCGACGAAGTCACTGAACGCCTTGAGCAGCGTGCGGGTTTCGCCCGGCCCGTCGACGCCTTCCTGGCAGCCGATGAAGTCGCGGAAATACTCCGAAACCTTTTTGCCGTTCTTGCCTTTGATGAACGAAATGTACTGCTTGGACTGCTTGTTGTTCTGCCACTCGGACACGTTGATCCGCGCCGCCAGATGCAATTGGCCCAGGTCCAGGTGACGGGACGGGGTCACGTCCAGTTGATCGGTCACTGCGACGCCTTCGCTGTGGTGCAGCAGGGCAATGGCCAGATAGTCGGTCATGCCTTGCTGGTAGTGCGCGAACAAGACGTGGCCGCCGACCGAGAGGTTGGATTCCTCCATCAGTTTTTGCAGGTGTTCCACCGCCACGCGGCTGAACGCCGTGAAGTCCCTGCCGCCATCGAGGTATTCCTTCAGCCAGCCGCTGAAAGGAAAGGCCCCGGACTCCGGATGAAACAGCCCCCAGGCTTTGCCCTGTTTGGCGTTATAGCTTTCATTGAGGTCGGCGAGCATGTTCTCGATGGCTGCGGACTCGGCCAGTTCCGATTCGCGAGCGTGGAGAACTGCAGGTGTGCCGTCGGGTTTTTTGTCGATCAGGTGGACGATGCAATGACGGATCGGCATGGGTTTCTCGGCTGATTGAAGAGAGGAGGGCGTGCTCCCCCGAAAAAGCGCTCAGTGTACCGCAACCACTGGTTTTGGCGCGGTGCGAAGGTCAATTCCAGGGTGGCTGGCGGCACATATGCGATTTTTTCCCGTTTTAGAGCAATAAAGCTGACCAAATGGGTAGCTGGAGGCGGATATTTCCCCGTCTCTGTGCTAGTTTTGCCCCGTCTTACGCGACGTCACTGCGTTAAGCGTGCATTCAGCATTTGTCAGGTCGAACCAAACCCTGATTTCGGTATCTATAACCCCGATCCCGTGGTTATTTGGCCGAGGGTGCCAGATCCAGAAGATCGGGCTCGATGGCTGACACTGCACTCTGCAATCCATATGAATTTGATAGGGAAGGAACACTAAATGGCTCTTACTAAAGACCAACTGATCGCCGACATCGCCGAAGCTATCGACGCGCCAAAAACCACCGCGCGTAACGCTCTGGACCAACTGGGCCAAATCGTTGCCGATCAGCTGGAAAACGGCGGCGAAATCACTCTGCCAGGTATCGGCAAGCTGAAAGTGACTGAGCGTCCTGCCCGTACTGGCCGTAACCCTTCGACTGGCGCTGCCATCGAAATCGCTGCCAAGAAAGTGATCAAGCTGGTTGTGGCCAAAGGCCTGACCGACGCTGTCAACAAGTAAGACTTGTTAAAAGAACCGTGCGCCGGAGCAATCCGGGCACGGTTTTTTTGTGCCCGCCAGGATGGTCTGCGCAAGGTAGATCTATGTAACACTTTGTTTATTTCACTGAAGTACGTTTTATTCCCGGACATTTAATGTTTCTGGTAATGAATTTATGGACTTGTTGGTTAAGCGTCGCTTCAGTTTTTTCAGTGTGAGTTAAATAAGTCAGTTTTCTTGGTCTATGAAGTGAACTTTCCTACGGAACTGATAGTTGAGTGTGTGCCGTAGATCGGTAGTATCGATCGGGTTTCGCGCTTGGCTTTGCGTAAAAGCTAAAAACTAAATTCTGGTTGTTAGTTACAGGGACGTTCTATGAAACTTAAACAGTTGGTGATGTGCATTTCGATTCTGTTGTCTGGTCATGCCTGGGCAGAGGTCACGGAATACTGCCCAAGCCCTTCAGACATCAGGGAATTGGCCCCGGGTATTTACAAAGCGCCCACGGCCA
Organism: Pseudomonas sp. MT92; assembly: GCF_058792515.1. Lineage (NCBI taxonomy): Bacteria > Pseudomonadati > Pseudomonadota > Gammaproteobacteria > Pseudomonadales > Pseudomonadaceae > Pseudomonas > Pseudomonas sp. MT92. The sequence continues at coordinate 178,035 of NZ_JBXAFA010000006.1, read as the reverse complement.
GCGGCGATGGCGAATGGTACGGTGTGTCTCAAGGCGGCCAGGGGCCGGTGGGCGAATTCGAATTGGCGATATTCATGCCTCACAAGGATGTCGAGGAGGGGACCGTCATCGGTGAGGTCCAGCGCTGTGGTTACAGGCTGCAGAAAGACGGCGCGGTGGACATGAAGTTCAAAAGGGAAGGGACCGTCGCGAGTATTGATACCGGCGGATCGTGGGAAGAGTGGAATTCACGGTATTACTGCGATAACAAAGAAGTGCGCGGCTGTACATTCAAAGAGATCGTCAGGCCAGCGAAGCGCTGATGCTGTAAGCAAGTAAGGCTTGTTAAAAAGACCGTGCGCCGGAGTCGTTCGGGCACGGTTTTTTTGTCCTCGACAACGACTTGCTCCAAGGCCAGTCGCAACGATGTTCGGTTACTCCGTTGAAGCCTTGACCCAGCGCGCCTGACGCCAGGCCTGTCGCTGCGCCTTGGTCTGGAACGTCCAGGCGACGAAACGGCTCTGTTTTTGCCCCTGGGACATTTCCACCACCTGGCTTTCCAGTACGCCAGCTTTTTTCAGGGCTATCTGGATCGCAGGCAGGTTCGAGGCTTTCGACACCAATGTGCTGAACCACAACACCTGTTGCCCCACCTGCGCGCTTTCGCTGATCAATTGCGTGACAAACCTTGCCTCGCCACCCTCACACCACAACTCTGCCGCCTGACCGCCAAAATTCAGCACCGGCAGTTTGCGCTTCGGATCGGCCTTGCCCAGCGCGCGCCATTTACGCGTGCTGCCTCGGGTCGCTTCCTCCAGAGACGCATGGAAAGGCGGGTTGCACATAGTCAGGTCAAAACGCTCGGCGCTTTCGAGCAGGCCCAGCAGAATCTGTTTCGGGTTGCTCTGCTGACGGATCTGAATGGCTTTGTTCAAGCCGTTGGACTGAATGATGGCTTTGGCGGCGGCGATGGCGGTGGCGTCGATCTCCGAGCCGAGGAACTGCCAGCGGTAATCGCTGTGACCAATCAGCGGATACACGCAGTTGGCGCCCATGCCGATATCCAGCACCTTCACTGCCGCGCCACGCGGGATCACGCCATCATTGCCACTGGCCAGCAGATCGGCCAGAAAGTGCACGTAATCCGCACGTCCCGGCACCGGCGGGCACAGGTAGTCGGCTGGAATGTCCCAATGGGCGATGCCGTAGAACGACTTGAGCAGTGCCCGATTGAACACGCGCACCGCATCCGGGCTGGCGAAGTCGATGCTTTCCTTGCCGTATGGGTTGGTGATCACGAACTGCTTCAATTCCGGCGTGGTTTTGATCAGCGCCGGGAAGTCATAGCGACCCTGGTGGCGATTGCGCGGATGCAGGCTGGCCTTCTCGCGTGGCTCGACGGCTTTGGCTGCCTTGGTCGGTTCAGGCTTTTGGCGCGCAGGTTTGGGAGTGCGGGGGGCGGTCATGGGGGTGGTCGATTCGGGCATGGCTAAAAGTGGCGGGTATTGTCCCACATCCGGCCGTCGTGAGCCCAACTGTGCGGGGCGCCGCAGGTCCCACAGAGATTATTTAGTGTTTGGGGAAAAGGGCGGCATAAAAAAGGGAGGCCACCCGGGCCTCCCTGTTTCATTGCGATGTGCCGTTACAGACTGGCAATCCGCGCGTGTTGCTCCGCCAGCTTGCCCAGAGCCTGTTCGGCTTCGGCCAGTTTGGCGCGTTCTTTCTCGATGACTTCAGCCGGTGCCTTGTCGACGAAGCCGGCGTTGGACAGCTTGCCGCCAACCCGTTGCACCTCGCCTTGCAGGCGCTGGATTTCCTTGTCCAGACGCGCCAGTTCCGCACCTTTGTCGATCAGGCCGGCCATCGGCACCAGCACTTCCATCTCGCCGACCAGCGCGGTCGCCGACAATGGCGCTTCTTCGCCGGCAGCCAGAACGGTGATCGATTCGAGACGTGCCAGTTTCTTCAGCAACGCTTCGTTTTCAGTGAGACGACGCTGATCCTCGGCGCTGACGTTCTTTAGGAACAGCGGCAGCGGTTTGCCCGGGCCGATGTTCATTTCGCCACGGATGTTACGCGTGCCGAGCATCAGGCCCTTGAGCCATTCGATGTCATCTTCGGCGGCCTGATCGATGCGTGTTTCATTGGCCACCGGCCAAGGTTGCAGCATGATCGTCTTGCCTTCGATGCCGGCCAGCGGCGCAATGCGCTGCCAGATTTCTTCGGTGATGAACGGCATGAACGGATGGGCCAGGCGCAGGGCCACTTCCAGTACGCGAACCAGGGTGCGACGGGTGCCGCGCTGACGTTCAACCGGGGCGTTCTCGTCCCACAGCACAGGCTTGGACAGTTCCAGGTACCAGTCGCAGTACTGGTTCCAGATGAACTCATACAGCGCTTGCGCCGCGAGGTCGAAACGGAACTGATCCAGTTGACGGGTCACTTCGGCTTCGGTGCGTTGCAGCTGCGAAATGATCCAGCGATCGGCCAGGGACAGTTCGTAGGCTTCGCCGTTCTGGCCGCAGTCTTCGCCCTTGTCCAGCACGTAGCGCGCGGCGTTCCAGATCTTGTTGCAGAAGTTGCGGTAGCCTTCGACGCGGCCCATGTCGAACTTGATGTCGCGACCGGTGGATGCCAGCGAGCAGAAGGTGAAACGCAGGGCGTCGGTGCCATAGCTGGCGATGCCCTCGGCGAACTCTTCGCGGGTTTGCTTCTCGATCTTCTTCGCCAGTTTTGGCTGCATCATGCCGGAGGTGCGTTTGCTGACCAGCTCTTCCAGCTCGATACCGTCGATGATGTCCAGCGGGTCAAGGACGTTGCCCTTGGACTTGGACATCTTCTGGCCCTGGCCATCACGCACCAGACCGTGCACGTAGACGGTCTTGAACGGAACCTGCGGCGTGCCGTCCTCGTTCTTGATCAGGTGCATCGTCAGCATGATCATCCGGGCAACCCAGAAGAAAATGATGTCGAAGCCGGTGACCAGCACGTCGGTGGAGTGGAATTTCTTCAGAAATTCGGTTTGTTCAGGCCAGCCGAGTGTCGAGAACGTCCACAGGCCCGAACTGAACCAGGTGTCGAGAACGTCGTTGTCCTGTTGCAGCGCAACATCCGGACCGAGGTGGTGCTTGGCGCGCACTTCGGCTTCGTCGCGGCCAACGTAAACCTTGCCCGACTCGTCGTACCAGGCCGGAATCCGGTGGCCCCACCACAGCTGACGGCTGATGCACCAATCCTGAATGTCACGCATCCAGGAGAAGTACATGTTTTCGTACTGCTTGGGCACGAACTGGATGCGGCCGTCTTCGACGGCGGCAATGGCAGGCTCGGCCAAAGGCTTGGTGGACACGTACCACTGGTCGGTCAGCCACGGCTCGATGATGGTGCCGGAGCGGTCGCCTTTCGGGACTTTCAGGGCGTGATCGTCAACGCTGACCAGCAGGCCCGCGGCTTCGAACGCGGCCACGATCTGCTTGCGGGCTTCGAAACGGTCGAGACCGGCGTATTCGGCCGGGATCTTGCCGTCGATGCTTTCGTTCAGCGTGCCGTCGAGGTTGAACACCTTGGCGGCTGGCAGGACGCTGGCATTTTTGTCGAAGATGTTCAGCAGCGGCAGGTTGTGACGCTTGCCGACTTCGTAGTCGTTGAAATCGTGGGCCGGGGTGATTTTCACGCAGCCGGTGCCGAATTCAGGGTCGCAGTAATCGTCGGCGATGATCGGGATGCGGCGGCCAACCAGCGGCAGCTCGACGTATTTGCCGATCAAGGCTTTGTAGCGTTCGTCGTTCGGGTTAACCGCGACGGCGGAGTCGCCGAGCATGGTTTCCGGGCGAGTGGTCGCGACGATCAGGAAGTCGTTGCCTTCAGCGGTCTTGGCGCCGTCGGCCAGCGGGTATTTCAGGTTCCACAGGAAACCTTTTTCGTCGTGGTTTTCCACTTCGAGGTCGGAAATCGCCGTGTGCAGCTTGGTGTCCCAGTTGACCAGGCGCTTGCCGCGATAAATCAGGCCGTCTTCGTGCAGGCGTACGAAGGCTTCTTTCACCGCTTCCGACAGGCCGTCGTCCATGGTGAAGCGTTCGCGGCTCCAGTCGACGGATGAGCCGAGGCGGCGGATCTGGCGGCTGATGTTGCCGCCGGACTGATCCTTCCATTCCCAGACTTTCTCGAGGAATTTGTCACGGCCCAGATCGTGACGATTCTGGCCCTGGGCTTCGAGTTGACGCTCCACCAGCATCTGCGTGGCGATACCGGCGTGGTCGGTGCCCGGCTGCCACAGGGTGTTGCGACCCTGCATGCGGCGGAAACGGATCAGGGCGTCCATGATCGCGTTGTTGAAACCGTGACCCATGTGCAGGCTGCCGGTGACGTTCGGCGGCGGGATCATGATGGTGTAGGACTCGCCCGCGCCTTGCGGGGCGAAGTAATTCTCTGACTCCCAGGTGTTGTACCAGGAGGTTTCAATGGCGTGCGGCTGGTAGGTCTTATCCATGCGCGGCGGGACCCTATTGGCATTTATTCAGGAAAAGCCGATGAGTATAGCGGGGATATACTGTTACGCGTAGAGCGAGGTGCCAGCGGGAGGGGGAAAATTGGGGGATGTGTGTTGCCAGTGTGCACGCCATCGCTGGCAAGCCAGCTCCCACAAGGGCCGGTGTCGATCACAATAGAGTGGTACGACACTGAACCTGTGGGCGCTGGCTTGCCAGCGATAGCGGTCTGTCAGTCGATACGATTCAAATCGTTATTGCGCGTTTCTTTCAGGCACAGCACCGCAATCAAGCTCAGTATCGCTGCCCCGGATACATACCCGCCGACATAGCTCAAACCGCCCATCGCCACCAGTTTCTGCGCGAAGAACGGCGCGGCCGAAGCCCCGACAATGCCGCCCAGGTTGTAGGCCGCGGAGGCGCCGGTATAGCGCACGTGGGTTGGAAACAGTTCCGGCAGCAGCGCGCCCATCGGCGCAAAGGTCACGCCCATCAGAAACAGTTCAATGCACAGGAACAGCGCTACGCCCCAGGTCGAACCCTGGGTCAGCAGAGGCTCCATCAAGAACCCGGACAGAATGGCCAGCACGCCACCGATGATCAGCACCGGTTTGCGCCCGAAGCGGTCACTGGCCCAGGCCGAGAGCGGTGTGGCGGCGGCCATGAACAGCACGGCGAAGCACAGCAGGCCGAGGAAGGTCTCGCGGCTGTAGCCGAGTGTCGCCACACCATAACTGAGCGAAAACACGGTCGAGATATAAAACAGCGCGTAGCACACCACCATCGAGCCGGCGCCCAACAAAACCGGCAGCCAGTATTGGCTGAACAGCTCGATCAGCGGGATCTTCACCCGTTCCTGGCGCGCCACGGCGTTGGCGAACACCGGTGTTTCATGGAGCTTGAGGCGCACATACAGCCCGACCATCACCAGCACGGCGCTGAGCAGAAACGGAATCCGCCAGCCCCAGGAGCGGAACTGTTCGTCGTCCAGGCCCATGGCCAGCGTCAGAAACAGGCCGTTCGCCGCCAGAAACCCGATGGAAGGGCCGAGTTGCGGAAACATGCCGAACCACGCACGTTTACCTTTGGGTGCGTTTTCCGTGGCTAGCAAGGCCGCGCCACCCCATTCGCCGCCCAGACCCAGGCCCTGGCCAAAGCGCAACACGCAGAGCAGGATCGGCGCCCAGGCCCCAATGCTGTCGTAGCCTGGCAGCACGCCGATCAGCGTGGTGCACACCCCCATCAAGAGCAGGGAGGCCACCAGAGTGGACTTTCGGCCGATACGGTCGCCGAAGTGACCGAACAGCGCCGAACCCAGGGGGCGGGCAAGGAATGCGATGCCGAACGTGAGGAAGGCCGAAAGCATCTGCGCCGTACCGGATGTCTGCGGAAAGAATACCGGGCCGATCACCAGCGCGGCTGCGGTGGCGTAGACGTAGAAATCGTAGAACTCGATGGCGGTGCCGATGAAACTCGCCGTGGCCACGCGGGTAGCGGAGTTCGTCGGTTGCGCGGGTGTGGAATCGCTGTAAGTCGTGCTGGTCGTCATGCGGTTATCCCTGACAGTCATGTGCCCCAGTGGAGCGAATTATTATGGTTGATACCCAGGGATGTGGGTTTGGAGCGGGGTGCGGGTAGCACGGGTGTAGCGAGGCTTGGGTAAGCGGCTCGATTATAGGAAGGTGGCTAACGATCTAACAAGTGGCCGGGTTTTCGCGGTTTTTTGTGGGGAAGTTGCGCTGAATCCTAGATAACCACCGGCAGTGGGGTGGTCTGCCAGATCAGTACTCGAGTCACCCGATTGTCCTCGGTCTCGAGAATTTCCAGTCGGTACCGACCGATCTTCAGGCAAACCGCGCTCTCGGGAATCGTTTCCAGCGCTTCGGTCACCAGGCCGTTCAAGGTCTTCGGGCCATCGCTTGGCAGGTGCCAGCCAAGGCTCTTGTTCAGTTCGCGAATCGACGCTGCACCGTCGATCACCAAGCGGCCATCGGCCTGGGGGTGGATGTGCGGGTTGTTCAGGCTTTGCTGGCTTTCGAACTCGCCGACGATTTCTTCGAGAATGTCTTCCAGGGTCACGATGCCGAGCACTTCGCCGTACTCGTCGACCACCATGCCCAGGCGGCGTTGCTGTTTGTGGAAATTCAGCAGTTGCAGTTGCAAGGGAGTGCTTTCAGGCACGAAGTACGGTTCGCGACTGGCAGCCAGCAGCGCTTCCAGGGTCAGGCTCGCGTCGGGTAGCAGGTGGCCGATTTGCCGGGTGTTGAGTACGGCTTCGACCTGATTGATATCACTGTGGAACACCGGTAGGCGGGTGCGCTTGTTGTGGCGCAGTTGCTCGATGATTTCCTCGATCGGATCGTCGAGGTTGATCCCGTCGACTTCACTGCGCGGCACCAGAATGTCGTTGACCGTGATGTTGTCCAGCGCATGGATGCCAGGCAGCGAGTGCGGGCGGCAGATGGCGGGTTCGCGATCGTCGTACTGGGCTTTCGTTGGTTCGTCTTCGCTCTGTTGCACCACTTTGGCTTTGCGCTCGAGCGGTCTCAGCAGCAATTGGCTGGTGGCGTTGAGCAGCCATGCGGCCGGGTAGATGAGCTTCAGCGGGATGCGCAGCAGGTTGTTGCCCAGTGCCAGAATCGCATCCGGATGGCGGGCGGCGAGGGCGCGTGGCAGGTAGTCGGCGAACACCAGCAAGATGGCGCTCGCGCCGAGGCACGCGACCCACGGCCCCTTTTCGGCCCAGGTGAAAAGGGCCAGCAATGTACAGATGACCACCGCCAGCGTGCGGCACAGGGTGTTGCACAATATCAGGCTGTTGAGCGGAAAGCTCAGCCTGGTCAGCGGTTTGTCGCTTGAACGTGAGGCGACGCGCTTGGCCAGTACGTGCTGGTGAGCGGCTTCAATGGCGGTGAACAGCCCCGACCATAAAATCAACAGGGCCACTACTGCGAGCATCGGCCCTATGGGCAAGTCGTCCATTTATGCCGCCCGTCAGATGTGCAGGATGTATTCACGAACCAGCTTGCTGCCGAAATACGCCAGCATCAGCAGGCAGAAACCGGCAAGGGTCCAGCGAATGGCCTTGTGTCCGCGCCAGCCGAGGCGATTACGGCCCCAGAGCAGTACGCTGAAGACGATCCAGGCCAGGCAGGCCAGCAAGGTTTTGTGCACCAGATGCTGGGCGAAAAGGTTTTCGACGAACAGCCAGCCCGAGATCAGCGACAGGGACAGCAGGGTCCAGCCGGCCCAGAGAAAGCCGAACAGCAGGCTCTCCATGGTTTGCAGCGGCGGGAAGTTCTTGATCAGCCCCGACGGGTGTTTGTGCTTGAGTTGATGGTCCTGAATCAGCAACAGCAAGGCCTGGAACACCGCAATGGTAAACATGCCGTAGGCGAGGATCGACAGCAGGATGTGAGCGAGGATGCCCGGTGCTTCGTCAATGATCTGCACGGTACCGGCGGGCGCAAACTGTGCCAGAAGCGCCGTCGCGGCCCCCAGTGGGAACAACAGCACCAGCAGGTTTTCCACCGGTATGCGTGAGCAGGCGAGCAGGGTCAGGGCTATGACGGCCGCGGCAATCAGGCTGGCGGCGCTGAAAAAGTCCAGCCCCAGGCCGATTGGCGTCAGCAGATGAGTGACCAGGCTGGCGCCATGAGCCAGTACCGCCAGCACGCCGAGCGTGACGAGCAGCCGTTTGTTCGCCTTGGCGCCGTTGGCCAGGCGAGTGCCCTGATAGAAAGTCGCAGCGGCATACAAGCAGGCGGCGGCGAGAGTGGTTAGCAAGCTGGGTGACAAAGGGAGCATAAGTCCTGTTAGGCAAGCCCGAAAGCCGATGAGTTTGGCATAGAACCCACACGGCACGAAAGTGCGAGGTGTCCGCCAGACGCAGTCTTCGCTATAATCCGCGACCTGCCCACGCCGCAGGCTCGCCGAGTACACGTTTTAGTCCGGTACGGGCCGCCACTATCCCGGTCTACACAGGGCCTGAAAGGATCGCGCAATGTTTGAAAACTTAACCGACCGTCTCTCGCAGACGCTGCGCCATGTCACCGGCAAGGCCAAGCTGACCGAGGACAACATCAAAGACACCCTGCGTGAAGTGCGCATGGCGTTGCTCGAAGCCGACGTCGCGTTGCCGGTGGTCAAAGACTTCGTCAACTCGGTCAAGGAACGCGCTGTCGGTACCGAGGTGTCGCGCAGTCTGACGCCAGGCCAGGCCTTCGTGAAAATCGTCCAGGCCGAACTCGAAAGCCTGATGGGCGCAGCCAACGAAGACCTGAACCTGAGCGCCGTTCCGCCTGCCGTGATTCTGATGGCCGGTTTGCAGGGCGCTGGTAAAACCACCACCGCCGGCAAGCTCGCGCGCTTCCTTAAAGAGCGCAAGAAGAAGTCGGTCATGGTCGTGTCCGCTGACGTATACCGTCCAGCGGCGATCAAACAGCTGGAAATGCTTGCAGGAGAAGTCGGCGTCACCTTCTTTCCTTCCGACCTGACCCAGAAGCCGGTCGAGATCGCGCAAGCAGCTATTAAAGAAGCGAAACTCAAATTCATCGATGTGGTGATCGTCGATACCGCCGGTCGCCTGCACATCGATGAAGAGATGATGGGCGAGATCAAGGCGCTGCATGCTGCGATCAACCCGGTCGAGACCCTGTTCGTGGTCGACGCCATGACCGGCCAGGATGCCGCCAACACGGCCAAGGCCTTCGGCGATGCGCTGCCATTGACCGGTGTGATCCTGACCAAGGTCGACGGTGACGCCCGTGGCGGTGCGGCCCTTTCGGTGCGCGCCATCACCGGCAAGCCGATCAAGTTCATCGGTATGGGCGAGAAGAGCGAAGCGCTCGATCCGTTCCACCCTGAGCGTATCGCCTCGCGGATCCTCGGCATGGGTGACGTGCTCAGCCTGATCGAACAGGCAGAAGCGACCCTCGACAAGGACAAGGCCGACAAGCTGGCCAAGAAGCTGAAGAAGGGCAAGGGTTTCGACCTCGAAGACTTCCGTGATCAGCTGCAGCAGATGAAAAACATGGGCGGCCTCGGCGGCCTCATGGACAAGCTGCCGAACATGGGCGGCGTGAACCTGGCGCAGATGGGCAACGCCCAGAGCGCGGCAGAGAAGCAATTCAAGCAGATGGAAGCCATCATCAACTCCATGACCCCGGCCGAGCGCCGTGACCCTGAGCTGATCAGCGGTTCGCGCAAGCGTCGTATCGCCATGGGTTCCGGCACACAAGTGCAGGACATCGGTCGCTTGATCAAGCAGCACAAGCAGATGCAGAAGATGATGAAGAAATTCTCGGCGAAAGGCGGAATGGCCAAAATGATGCGCGGCATGGGCGGTATGTTGCCCGGCGGCGGCATGCCGAAGATGTAAAGAATCCGCGCCGGTCGTCGCACCGGCGCAGACCCCGCAAGGACGCGGGATCTCCAGCAAACCCGCATTTGGCGGGAGCTGATCGGCCGTTTTTAACGACGGCTCTATGGCAGATCTGAATGGCACTTTGATAGGTGCCGGAAAAAGGCATTTGCAAAAGTCCGGATATTCCTTAGAATATGCGGCCTTTCGGGCACCCATGCCCGCTGTGCATTTAGATTTGCAGCACCGACTACAGGAACGATGTTCACATGCTAACAATCCGTCTTGCCCTTGGCGGCTCCAAAAAGCGCCCGTTTTACCACTTGACCGTAACCGACAGCCGCAACCCGCGCGACGGTTCGCACAAGGAACAGGTTGGTTTCTTCAACCCTGTTGCTCGTGGTCAAGAAGTCCGTCTGTCCGTGAACCAAGAGCGCGTAGCCTACTGGCTGAGCGTTGGTGCACAACCTTCTGAGCGCGTTGCTCAGTTGTTGAAGGAATCTGCTAAGGCTGCGGCCTGAGCAATATGAACGCGACGCCAGCTGTTGCTGATGATTTGATCGTTATCGGCAAGATTTACTCGGTTCACGGCGTTCGCGGCGAAGTGAAGGTGTACTCCTTTACTGATCCGATTAAGAACCTGCTGGATTACAAAACCTGGACGCTCAAGCGTGACGGCAATGTAAAGCAGGTAGAGCTGGTCAGCGGACGCGGGAACGACAAGTTCCTGGTCGCAAAGCTCAAGGGTCTCGATGATCGTGAAGAAGCTCGTCTTCTGGCCGGTTATGAGATCTGCGTGCCGCGCAACCTGTTCCCTGAACTGACCGACGGCGAGTACTACTGGTACCAGCTGGAAGGTCTCAAGGTTATCGACACCCTCGGACAACTGTTCGGGAAGATCGATCACCTGCTCGAGACCGGCTCGAATGATGTAATGGTGGTCAAGCCTTGCGCTGGCAGCCTGGATGATCGCGAACGCCTGTTGCCCTATACCGAGCAATGCGTGTTGGCCGTCGACCTGGCAGCGGGCGAGATGAAGGTGGATTGGGACGCGGATTTCTAAGCGTGGCTAACTTGCGCGTAGAAGTGATCAGTTTGTTTCCCGAGATGTTCTCCGCCATCAGCGAGTACGGCATCACCAGTCGTGCGGTGAAACAGGGGCTCTTGCAGCTCACCTGTTGGAATCCGCGAGACTACACGACGGATCGACATCACACTGTGGATGATCGCCCATTTGGCGGTGGTCCGGGCATGGTGATGAAGATCAAGCCCCTGGAAGACGCTCTGGTTCAAGCCAAAGCCGCCGCCGGGGAGGGCGCGAAGGTGATTTACCTGTCGCCCCAAGGCCGTCAACTGACTCAGTCGGCGGTACGCGAGTTGGCGAATCTGGATGCATTGATCCTGATTGCCGGCCGCTATGAAGGCATTGACGAGCGGTTTATTGAAGCTCATGTCGATGAAGAGTGGTCGATTGGCGACTATGTACTGTCTGGCGGTGAGCTGCCGGCGATGGTCCTGATCGATGCGGTTACACGACTGCTGCCTGGAGCTTTAGGGCATGCGGACTCCGCCGAGGAAGATTCCTTTACGGATGGTTTGCTGGATTGCCCGCACTACACCCGACCGGAGGTGTATGCGGATCAGCGTGTTCCCGACGTATTGCTAAGTGGCAATCACGCGCACATCCGGCGTTGGCGTTTACAGCAGTCCCTTGGTCGGACCTATGAACGACGCGCCGATCTTCTGGAAAGCCGCTCGCTTTCTGGAGAAGAGAAGAAGCTGCTCGAGGAATATATCCGCGAGCGGGACGATAGTTAACAACGTATCGATGGTAGATCCGACGATTTACCTTAGGAGCACAGCATGACTAACAAAATCATCCTTGCACTCGAAGCAGAGCAGATGACCAAAGAGATCCCTACCTTTGCCCCGGGCGACACCATTGTCGTTCAGGTGAAAGTGAAGGAAGGCGACCGTTCGCGTCTGCAAGCGTTCGAAGGCGTTGTTATCGCCAAGCGTAACCGCGGCGTAAACAGTGCATTCACCGTTCGTAAAATCTCCAACGGTGTTGGCGTAGAGCGTACTTTCCAGACCTACAGCCCGCAAATCGACAGCATGGCCGTTAAGCGTCGCGGTGACGTACGTAAAGCCAAGCTGTACTACCTGCGTGACCTGTCCGGTAAAGCAGCTCGCATCAAGGAAAAACTGGCTTAAGTCCAGCTTCCGATGCAGAAAAAAAGCAGCCTACGGGCTGCTTTTTTGTTGCCTGTGATTTAGCGACGCTTGAGCAGATCCCCGTGCTGTCGAGCCTGCCCTGCCTCGGGCTGAATCAACGTCAGCAGAGTCCACTCGACTGCCCGGTTGCAACAGAACCTTGCGCGATGCGCGCGCAGGCGCATTGGTGCAAAACGGGACCGGCCAGAATGCCAACACAATTTGCTGTCCACTCATTCAAGCTCCCTGTTTCGTGCAGTGGCTGGCTATGAAAGACTAGCGACCGCTTCTACCGTCCTCCTGAATTTTTACGCGCCGTTTCAAGGCCGTGTGTTTTGAGTGCCCATGCCTGCCATCGAACATCCATTGATAGACCAGTTCCTCGACGCACTGTGGTTGGAGAAGGGGCTTTCCGATAACACCCGCGATGCCTATCGCAGTGATCTGGCCCTGTTCAACGGCTGGTTGCAGGAAAAGGGGCTGGAGTTGGCCAACGCCGGACGCGAGTTGATCCTCGACCACCTGGCCTGGCGTGTGGAGCAAAACTACAAACCCCGTTCAACCGCACGATTTCTCTCCGGAGTGCGTGGCTTCTATCGCTATTTGCTGCGGGAAAAGCTGATCGCTGTTGACCCGACACTCCGCATCGATATGCCGCAGCTCGGCAGGCCGCTGCCCAAATCCTTGTCGGAGGCCGATGTTGAAGCACTGTTGAAGGCGCCTGATTTGAGCGAAGCCATCGGACAGCGCGACCGCGCCATGCTGGAAGTGCTTTATGCCTGCGGCCTTCGGGTGACGGAACTGATCAGCCTGACGCTGGAGCAGGTCAATCTGCGCCAAGGCGTCTTGCGAGTGATGGGCAAAGGCAGCAAGGAGCGTCTGGTACCGATGGGAGAGGAGGCGATTGTCTGGGTCGAGCGCTACATGCGCGATGGGCGTGGCGAGCTGCTTGGCGGGCGTCCCAGCGATGTCTTGTTCCCCAGTCAGCGCGGCGAGCAGATGACCCGCCAGACGTTCTGGCATCGGATCAAGCATCAGGCGAAAGTCGCGGGAATCGGCAAGTCGCTGTCGCCGCACACATTGCGACATGCTTTCGCCACGCACTTGCTCAACCACGGTGCCGACCTTCGGGTGGTGCAGATGCTGCTGGGGCACAGCGATTTGTCGACCACCCAGATCTATACCCATGTTGCCCGGGCGCGGTTGCAGGACTTGCACGCCAAGCACCACCCTAGAGGCTAATGAAAGTCCTGTGGATCTGGCTCGCGATGAGGCCTGAACTCCAACATTAATGGCGCCTGACTGACCGCTATCGCGAGCCAGCTCGCTCCCACATAAAGCAGTCGTCAAAGCCTTGCATCACCGGGAGTCGGACACCGTTGCCTTATGTGGTAGGCTTTGTCGGTTTGCACGATGGGCGGTTATGACCCGGTGTTTCGGCACGGGCGTTCTGATCGTCCCATTTGTCCGCCTTCAGGAGTTCTCATGCGTCTGACCCAGATTTTCGCTGCCGCCGCCATTGCGTTGGTCAGCACCTTTGCCGTCGCCGATGACGCGGCCGACAAAGCCATCCGTAAAAGCCTGGAAAACCTCCAGCTCGAAGTGCCGGTAGAAAGCATCACCGCCAGCCCGCTGCCGGGCCTGTACGAAGTCAAATTGAAGGGCAGCCGCGTGCTGTATGCCAGTGCCGATGGCCAGTACGTGGTTCAGGGCTACCTGTTCCAGCTCAAGGATGGCAAGCCGGTCAACCTGACCGAGAAGACCGAGCGCCTGGGTATCTCCAAGTTGATCAATGAGATTCCGGTCGCTGAAACCGTGGTTTACCCGGCCATTGGCGAAACCAAGTCGCACATCACCGTGTTCACCGACACGACCTGCCCGTACTGCCACAAACTGCACGCCGAAGTGCCTGAGCTGAACAAGCGCGGCATCGAGGTGCGTTATGTTGCGTTCCCGCGCCAGGGCCTGGGCTCGCCGGGTGACGAACAGTTGCAAGCGGTTTGGTGCTCGAAAGACAAGAAAGCGGCCATGGACAAGATGGTCGACGGCAAGGAAATCAAGGCCGCCAAGTGCGATAACCCGGTTTCCAAACAGTTCGCCCTCGGCCAGTCGATTGGCGTGAACGGTACGCCGGCCATCGTTTTGGCCGACGGTCAGGTCATTCCGGGCTACCAGCCTGCGCCACAAGTCGCCAAACTGGCGTTGGGCGCGAAGTAAATTCGCATCGTCACGGTCAGCCATTGACGATCATGGTCCGGCAGCAGCATTGGCCGGGCCATCAATAGAGAGCCGCGAGCATGCGGTTGTTTTCACGGCCGGCCTTGAGTCGGCCGTTTTATGGGGAGTTCACAGTGAAACCGGTCAAAGTAGGCATCTGTGGGTTAGGAACCGTCGGTGGCGGTACCTTCAACGTACTTCAGCGCAACGCCGAGGAAATTGCTCGTCGTGCCGGGCGTGGAATCGAAGTGGCACAAATTGCCATGCGCACGCCAAAGCCTCAGTTCCAAACGACCGGTATTGCGATTACCAACGATGTCTTCGAAGTGGCCACGAACCCTGAGATCGACATCGTTATAGAGCTGATGGGCGGCTACACCGTTGCCCGTGAGCTGGTACTCAAGGCCATCGAGAATGGCAAGCATGTGGTCACCGCGAACAAGGCGCTTATCGCCGTTCACGGTAACGAAATTTTCGCCAAGGCTCGCGAAAAGGGCGTGATCGTTGCGTTCGAAGCGGCCGTGGCGGGTGGCATCCCGGTGATCAAGGCGATTCGCGAAGGCCTGTCGGCCAACCGTATCAACTGGGTGGCCGGGATCATCAACGGCACCGGTAACTTTATCCTGACCGAGATGCGCGAAAAGGGTCGCACCTTCGAAGACGTGCTGGCCGAGGCGCAAGCTCTGGGTTATGCCGAAGCGGATCCGACCTTCGACGTTGAAGGCATCGACGCGGCGCACAAGCTGACGATCCTGGCGTCCATCGCCTTCGGTATCCCGCTGCAATTCGACAAGGCCTACACCGAAGGCATCACCAAGCTGACCACCGCTGACGTGAACTATGCCGAAGCGCTGGGCTATCGCATCAAGCACCTGGGCGTGGCGCGCAGCACCGCGGCCGGTATTGAGCTGCGCGTACACCCGACGCTGATCCCGGCCGATCGGTTGATCGCCAACGTCAACGGCGTGATGAACGCGGTCATGGTCAACGGTGATGCGGCCGGCTCGACCCTGTTCTACGGTGCCGGTGCCGGCATGGAACCGACGGCTTCGTCGGTCATTGCCGACCTGGTGGATGTCGTTCGCGCCATGACTTCCGATCCGGAAAACCGCGTGCCGCACCTGGCCTTCCAGCCGGATTCGCTGTCGGCGCACCCGATCCTGCCGATCGAAGCCTGCGAAAGCGCGTACTACCTGCGCATTCAGGCCAAGGACCATCCGGGCGTGCTGGCGCAAGTCGCGAGCATCCTGTCGGAACGCGGTATCAACATCGAATCGATCATGCAGAAGGAAGTCGAAGAACACGACGGCCTGGTGCCGATGATCCTGCTGACCCACCGTGTGCTGGAGCAGCACATCAACGACGCGATCACCGCCCTGGAAGCCTTGGCTGGCGTTGTGGGTCCTGTCGTACGGATCCGCGTCGAACATCTGAACTAACAGCAGCTGCAAGCCACAAGCCCCAAGCTGCAAGCAAGAGCCAATCCGCTTTTGACTTGCAGCTCGAAGCTTGAAGCTGAAGCTCCAAACCAAAGGTTTGCCCTTATGCGCTACATCAGTACCCGCGGCCAGGCACCGGCCCTGAATTTCGAAGACGTCCTGCTGGCCGGTCTGGCCACCGATGGCGGTCTGTACGTCCCGGAAAACCTGCCACGTTTCACCCAGGAAGAGATCGCTTCCTGGGCCGGCCTGCCCTATCACGAGCTGGCGTTCCGGGTCATGCGCCCGTTCGTCACCGGCAGCATTCCGGACGCCGATTTCAAAAAGATTCTTGAAGAGACCTACGGCGTATTTGCCCACAGCGCCGTTGCGCCGCTGCGTCAGTTGAATGGCAATGAGTGGGTGCTGGAGCTGTTCCACGGCCCGACCCTGGCGTTCAAGGACTTCGCCCTGCAACTGCTCGGCCGCCTGCTCGACTACGTGCTGGAAAAGCGCGGCGAGCGCGTGGTGATCGTCGGTGCGACTTCCGGTGATACCGGTTCGGCCGCCATCGAAGGCTGCAAGCACTGCGAAAACGTCGATATCTTCATCCTGCACCCGCACAATCGCGTATCGGAAGTGCAGCGTCGGCAGATGACCACCATCTTCGGCGAGAACATCCACAACATCGCGATCGAAGGCAACTTCGATGACTGCCAGGAAATGGTCAAGGCGAGCTTCGCCGACCAGGGCTTCCTCAAGGGCACTCGCCTGGTGGCGGTGAACTCGATCAACTGGGCGCGGATCATGGCCCAGATCGTTTACTACTTCTACGCGGCGCTTCAATTGGGTGGCCCGGCGCGTTCGGTGTCGTTCTCGGTCCCGACCGGCAACTTCGGCGACATTTTTGCCGGTTACCTGGCGCGGAACATGGGCCTGCCGATCAACCAGTTGATCGTCGCCACCAACCGCAACGACATCCTGCACCGCTTCATGAGCGGCAATCAGTACGTCAAGGAAACCTTGCACGCCACCCTGTCGCCCTCCATGGACATCATGGTGTCCTCGAACTTCGAGCGTTTGCTGTTCGACCTGCACGGTCGCAACGGCGCGGCGATCGCCGGGTTGATGGACAGCTTCAAGCAAGGTGGCGGTTTCAGCGTCGAGCAGGAGCGCTGGACCGAAGCACGCAAACTGTTCGATTCGCTGGCAGTGGATGATGCACAAACCTGCGAAACCATCGCCGAAGTCTATGAGCAGACCGGTGAAGTGCTGGATCCGCACACCGCCATCGGCGTGAAGGCCGCGCGGGAATGCCGTCGTAGCCTGGATATTCCAATGGTGATCCTGGGCACCGCCCACCCGGTCAAATTCCCGGACGCCGTGGAAAAAGCCGGTGTAGGAAAAGCACTCGAACTCCCCGCACATCTTTCTGATTTGTTTGAGCGAGATGAGCGGTGCACCGTGTTGCCGAATGACTTGAAAGCCGTACAGGCCTTTGTCAGTCAGCATGGCAACCGTGGCAAGCCTTTGTAACGGCAAAAGCTGTCACAAATTGAAGCCCGTCTCCTGACGGGCTTTCTTGTTTCTGCATGCCACACTTGCCGGGAAGAGTCGCCCATGAAGGACGGGCGAGCTGATCATCAAGGAAGTGGCAATGCTGTTTTTCAGAAGGTCAAGGTCAGTCCCATGCTGGCTGTTGTTGCTTGGCGCCCTGGTGTTCTCCCAATGGGGGCTGGCCTCACATTCGGTGGCTCCTGAGCCCGTGAAGACGATCAGGCTGGACGCTCAAGAGCTGAAATGGATTACCGAGCATCCGCGCGTCATCGTCGCATCACTGGAGTACCCGCTGTACCTGTTCAAGGATGAGCATGGCCATTGGAATGGCTTGAACAGGGATTTGCTTGATCGCATCAGTGCCATGACCGGTTTGCAGTTTGTTCATGCCGAGTCCTTTTCGATCGATCAGATGCTGGGAAGTCTGGAGAGGGGGGCTGCGGACATGAGCACCACGCTCTCGATGAATGATGAGCGCAAAGCGTTTCTGGACTTCAGCTATGCGTTTGGTGGTGCTGGCTGGGTGTTCGTCGGTCGGGCCGGGGAGCCACCAGTGCAATCGCTGCACCAGTTGGCAAAAAGAGTGTTGGTGTTGCCGAGCCGCCACGCCCTGGAGGCATTGATTCGGCGCGAATATCCAGCCATTGAGCTGCGCTCTGTCAAGACCAGCGCCGAGGCCCGCGCCTGGGTCGAAAGCGGGCTGGCCCATGCAACTATCGAAAACGAGATCGGCGCTCAGCTTTTTCCCTCGGGATTGCTTCAGGCGGGCCATATCGTCGAGGGCAAGTGGGACCCGGACTACCTGGCAGTGCGTCAAGGTCAGCCGCAGTTGCTGAGCATCCTCAACAAGGCGCTTGAGGCGTTTCCTCCCGCCGAATTACGTGCCATTCGCCAGAAATGGTTCAATGGGATAACACCAACGCCAGTACGCACCGTCGGTCAACGGATTGCCGAGTGGGGCTGCTGGGGAGTCGTTATCGCCGGCCTCTTCGGGTTGCTGTCCTTACTCTGGAATCGCCGGTTGGCAGCGTTGGTCCAGCAACGGGCACAGGCTGAGAAAAGCCTCAGTGATCAGCTCGCGTTCCAGCGCGCGTTGATTGACGCCATGCCTGATCCGATTTTCGTCCGGGATCTGCAAGGGCGTTTGATCATGTGCAATAAAAGCTATGAGGAGAGGTTGTCGACCCGTTTCGATCAAATGCAGGGTCGCCAACTGATTGAACTCGATGTGTTGCCCAAAGCGACCGCTGAACTGCTGCATACCGAGTTCATGGCCCAACTGGCGACTCGCAAGTCGCACTTCAGTGAGCGGCAATTGCTGTTCATGAATGGCCTCAGGGACATCTATCAATGGACGGTGCCGTTTTACAGTTCGGACGGCCAACTGCGAGGTTTGCTCGGGGGCTGGACTGATATCGACCAGCGCATCCGACGGGCGTGATGCGCTTGTTTTTTCTCTGTCATCTTTGGCATGCATGCTCTATCGACGGGAGGCGCAGCGTCCCGCCAACCGGTTTTCAGAACTTTCTTCTCGGGCCAGCGGTCATTTACTGTAGAGATGCCCCAGGCACTTTGTTTCGGACTATTGAGTGGTGATCGAGATGGAAAGTATCAGTCTCTTGCTCGGTGAGGCTCTGAGCCCGTACCAGGTAACACTGACCCCGTCGGGTATTCATGGTGAATGCCGGGTGTCATTGACGAATACGATGGGGGCGGTTGTGGTCGAACGCGAGTTCAACCAGGCCCAATTGAGTGATAGGCGTCTGCTCACGGATGTGGTCGACGGTTTGCATCGCGATGTGCTGATTGCGGAAGGACGGCTGGAGCCCTGTGTCATTGCGGCATTGCGCCATGCAGCTCAAGACAAGTTGCTGGCCCGCCGTAATTGAAAGTGTTTTTTGTGGGAACCTTCCTGCGCCCGGATCAGTCAGATCTTTTAACAGCAGGATCAAGCATTGTGCTCCGGTGCTTGTAGCTTGCTGCCACTGGTCTATAGATAGGCCACGTTTAACCCCGAGTCGTCTCCCCACTTCTCGGGGTTTCTTTTTGTCGGGTGGTTATCAGTGCCCGGCCTGCTGCTCAAAAAATTCCTTGGACGCCTGCAGATACTCGCTGCGACTTTCCGGGTCGAGCCAGGCGGCGTAGGCCTCGCTCAGGTCATCGCGAGGCAGGTTATGCAGTAGTTGATTGATCTCGATGATTGCCTGTCGGCCTTGGGGCGTGTCGGTACAGCCGATGTAGCCAGACAGGTACTTGCCGGTGCCGCGAATCGGATAGAACTGCAATTCATCCTCGTCGATCCCTTGTCGCTGAGCCTGGTAGCGGATCTCCGGTCGGTAGCCCAGCAACAGGTGCAGGCGCCCCAGGCGTTGCATCTGAAGCAGGCTACCCAGCGCGTCGTTACCGTAGTGCAGTGTCAGTGCTTGAGGGGGGGCTTGTTTGAGCAGTGCATCGATAAACTCGCCGTAGTTGCGTTCGGCAATAATCCCCAGCGTTACGCTGCCATTGGCCAGCAGGGTCGCCAGATCCACCTCTCCATCCTTGATGAAAGGCGTCAACACCTCCCGATCGCCACGGCGCACGGCCAAGCCATTGCTCATGGCGCGGAAGACCGGAACGGAAAACGCGATCCAGTTATCGCGCTCCTTGCTCCAATTCAGCGCTGCATCGCACGTGAGCGCCGATTCACGGAGCATTTGCAGTCCGCGGGCACGATTGACTTTCTTTACGCTGTGCTGGTACTGGGGCATGCCGGCGATTAGCTGTCGCAACAGCTGATCAATGACTCCCTGATTCTTGTCCGGTCCTTCGAAAATAAACAGTGGCGGCAGGTCCCGCTTCAGCCAGACCAGGGATTCCCCGGCTTGTGCCAGCATCGGCAACAAGGTCAGTCCGCTGATCAGCCACATGCTCACCAACGCAAACAACACCCGCCTGTTGAGTGGCAGGCAGTGCTTGATTGACCGCGCCAGCAGACGCTTCAGCTCAGATGGCTCCGTCTTTGCGCAGTTGTGCGATCTGCGACGCGTCATAGCCAAGTTCCTGGAGTACCTGTGCGTTATGCTCACCCAGTTGCGGCCCGACCCATTCACATTCACCGGGTGTCTCTGAGAGTTTCGGCACAATCCCCGGCATCTTGAAGCCTTTGCCGTCAGGAAGTTTGGCCTGCAGGAACATTTCTCGCGCAAGGTATTGCGGGTCGCTGAACATGTCTTCGGCGCTGAAGATGCGGCTGGCCGGCACATCGGCCTGTTTCAAGCGCTCAATGACGGTGTCCAGCGGCAACGAGTTGACCCAGCGATCAATCACCCCGTAGATCTCGTCGCGGCGGCTGTCGCGTCCGTCGTTGCTGGCCAGGGCCGGGTCATTGGCCAAGTCTTCGCGACCGATGATCATCATGAAGCGTTTGAAAATCGCATCGCCATTGGCGCCGATCTGCACATGTTTGCCGTCGGCGCTGGTGTGGATCGAGGAGGGGGTAATACCGGGCATGATGTTGCCGGTGCGTTCGCGAATAAAGCCGAAAACATCAAATTCCGGGACCATGCTTTCCATCATGGCGAAAATCGCTTCATACAGCGCCACATCCACCACTTGCCCCTGGCCGCCATTGACCTCGCGATGACGCAGGGCCATCAGTGCGCCGATCACGCCCCAGAGCGCGGCGATCGAATCACCAATGGAAATCCCGGTGCGCACCGGCGGCCGGTCTTCGAACCCGGTGATGTAACGCAGGCCACCCATGGATTCGCCCACCGCTCCAAACCCCGGCTGATCCTTCATCGGTCCGGTCTGGCCAAAGCCCGAGAGTCGCACCATGACCAGTTTCGGGTTCAGCGCGTGCAAGACGTCCCAGCCCAGCCCCAGTTTTTCCAGCACGCCGGGGCGGAAGTTTTCGATCAGGATGTCCGCTTCACTGAGCAGTTTTTTCAGAATGGCCAGGCCATCCGGATGCTTGAGGTTCAGCGTCAGGGATTTTTTGTTGCGCGCCTGAACGAACCACCACAGCGAAGTCCCTTCGTACAACTTGCGCCACTTGCGCAGCGGATCGCCACCGTCCGGGGACTCGATCTTGACCACGTCGGCACCGAATTCAGCGCAGATGCGCGAGGCAAACGGACCGGCAATCAGAGTGCCCAATTCGATGACTTTCAGACCTGAGAGCGGTTTGGCGGTGAGCGGCATACTAAATCCTGTAGGACAAAAGACTGAGCGAATACAGACTTTTAACATAGCCGACGGTCAGGCGCTCAAGGTAGATCGCCTTCTATTCGTTGATTGCCTGCCGCATCGGTTAGACTTGCCGACTTTCCTCGTATCAAGAAGCCCGTTCATGGCCCAGCCGTCCACGACTTACAAGTTTGAACTGAACCTCACCGACCTTGACCGCAGTGTTTACGAGAGCGTCAAGCAGACCATCGCCCGTCACCCTTCGGAAACCGAAGAGCGTATGACCGTGCGCCTGCTGGCCTATGCCCTCTGGTACAACGAGCAGCTGTCCTTTGGCCGTGGTCTTTCAGAAGTGGATGAACCGGCCTTGTGGGAAAAAAGCCTGGATGACCGTGTCCTGCACTGGATCGAAGTCGGCCAACCGGATGCCGAGCGCCTGACCTGGTGTTCGCGTCGCACCGAACGCACCAGCCTGCTGGCCTACGGCAGCCTGCGCGTCTGGGAAGGCAAGGTGATCCCGGCGATCAAAAACCTGAAAAACGTCAACATCGCCGCCGTGCCCCAGGAAGTGCTGGAAACCCTGGCCAAGGACATGCCTCGCGTTATCAAGTGGGACGTGATGATCAGTGAGGGGACGATTTTCGTCACTGACGACCGTGGTCAGCATGAAGTCCAGTTGCAGTGGCTGGCCGGCGAACGCGGCTGATCAGTCGCCTCTGCACCGCGTCATGCGCCTTTATCCCACGTACTGAAGAGAAGCTCCTGTCACCCCATGCGCATTGAATCTCGCCTGTTGCCCGACCCCTTGCCATTGCTGGGTGATATTCCACCTCTGCTGACCCGACTCTACGCCGCGCGGGGCGTGCAATCCGCAGTCGAACTGGACAAGAGTCTGGCGCGGCTGATTCCGTTCCAGCAGCTCAAGGGCATTGATGCTGCCGTGGACCTGCTGGTGACCGCGCTCGAACAGCGGCAACGGATTCTGATCGTCGGCGATTTCGACGCCGATGGCGCGACGGCCAGTACCGTGGGCACGCTGGGCCTGCGTTTGCTGGGCGCGGCCCATGTCGATTACCTGGTGCCCAACCGTTTTGACTACGGTTACGGCCTGACGCCGGAGATCGTTGCCGTGGCGCTGGAGCGTCAGCCACAGCTGTTGATCACCGTGGACAACGGCATCTCCAGCGTCGAAGGCGTGGCGGCGGCGAAAAAGGCCGGCCTCAAGGTGCTGGTCACCGACCACCACTTGCCCGGTGATGAATTGCCCCAGGCCGATGCCATCGTCAATCCGAACCAGCCAGGTTGTGAGTTCCCGAGCAAGGCGCTGGCCGGCGTTGGTGTGATTTTCTATGTGCTGATGGCCTTGCGCGCGCGCTTGCGCAGCCTGGGCTGGTACGAGAACAAGCCGCAGCCGAACATCGGCGAATTGCTCGACCTCGTGGCGTTGGGCAGCGTGGCTGACGTGGTGCCGCTGGATGCCAACAACCGGATTCTGGTGCACCAGGGCCTCGAGCGGATTCGCGCCGGGCGTGCGCGGCCGGGCATCAAGGCGATTCTCGAAGTGGCCAAGCGTGAGCCGGCGCGCATCACCTCCACCGACCTGGGATTCATTGTCGGCCCGCGCCTGAACGCAGCGGGGCGCCTGGATGACATGAGCCTGGGCATCGAATGCCTGCTGACCGAAGATGTGGCGCTGGCCCGCGAGATGGCCGCTCAGCTGGACGGCATGAACCAGGACCGCAAATCCATCGAGCAGGGCATGCAGCGTGAAGCGCTGGCTCAGCTCAAGGATTTGCCGGTGGATTCCATGCCGTTTGGTCTGTGTCTGTTCGATCCCGAGTGGCATCAGGGGGTCATCGGCATCCTCGCCTCGCGTATGAAAGATCGCTATTTCCGTCCGACCATTGCCTTTGCCGATGCGGGAGACGGGCTGCTCAAGGGGTCGGGGCGTTCGGTCCAGGGCTTCCATATTCGCGATGCCCTGAGCGTGGTAGCGGCGCAGCATCCGAACCTGATCAGCAAATATGGTGGCCATGCCATGGCCGCCGGTCTGACGCTGCCGGAAGCGAATTTTCCGCTGTTCGCCGAGGCTTTTGACGCTGAGGTGCGCAGGCAATTGCGCGAAGAAGACCTGACCGGGCGTCTGCTGTCGGACGGCACCCTGGCGGTCGAGGAGTTTCACTTGGAACTGGCCCGCGCGCTGCGCCATGCCGGTCCTTGGGGGCAGCACTTTCCGGAGCCGCTGTTTCATGGGGTGTTCCAGTTAGTCGAGCAGCGCGTCGTCGGCGAACGGCACCTCAAAGTGGTACTGAGGAGCGAATGTGGCTCGGTGAAACTGGATGGCATTGCCTTTGGTATCGACCGCGATATCTGGCCGAATCCGACCATCAAGTGGGTGGAGCTGGCCTACAAGCTCGACGTCAACGAGTTCCGCGGCAACGAGACCGTTCAACTGATGATTGCCCACATCGAACCGCGATAGGTTTTGTGGGGAGGGGGGAAAACCCCCCCCCCCAAAGAACGTGTTGTTTTTCAATTTTTTTTTTCCTTTCCTGACCCCTCCCCCCCCCCCCCTTTCGCCCCGGATTTCCGCACCGCTTTGT